>JAAVWC010000002.1 GCA_023910675.1 Gemmatimonas sp. | reverse complement strand
ACGCTGGGAAAGGGGACCCCGCTGCGCGCCATTACGACCGGTCAGTCGGCCGGTGCCGCGGCGATACGCGGTGATGACCGTGTCGACCAGCACGCCCGTGCTGTCCTCGACGCGCACGAGCGCCGTATCGGCTCGACGTTGTGATGAGGCGACGAAGATGTCGAGTCGTCGAAGCCCTGAGGCGTCCGCAGGTAGGTCGAGTACGCCGCTCGAGTCGGCACCGGCACTTGCCTGAATCTGGAAGCGCGTATCGGCGGGAACGCCACACGCCACGTACTCACCGCTTTCACCCGAGGGTTGATCGAAGCCCACGGTGCTCTGCGTAATGGAGACACCGCGAATCTGCAGTTCGGACCACTGCGCGCGAACCATGCCAGACACTGCGTTACGCTGACGATCTGCCCGTCTGATGGTACCGAAGACGACCCCGAGCGAATCGCGCACGGTACTGTCTCCACAGAGTCGTCGAATGAGACTCAGCGCAGACGGCACCGCTACGCGGATCTGCGTGAGCTTACCCGCCGTCACCCGCATGGGGCGCGCGAGCTGCGTGAGCCCCACGGAGTCGAGCCGTGCGTGCCATGCGCCAACGATCCAGTCACCGGCAGTCACGGAGTCGAAGCGGAATCGACCCGCGCTGTCAGCAGCGGTCGTGCGCATCCCCGCATCAGATCCGACGCGCAGCAATTGTACTGTTGCCTGTGACAAGGGACGGCGCGATACGCTGTCGTACACCACCCCCTGAACCCGGCCCCGTGACTCGCCCTGGGCCGTCAACTTCAGCGCCATCACGGGCAAACAGGCGAGTGCTACGCAGAGGCTCACGCGAGTGGTGGTCATCGACGCACCGCCTCGAGCGGTGTGCGCGGCCCGGTCCAGAGAACGACTACCCCGCACCCCGACACCGTCGCGTATTGGGGCGGCACACTCCCCGCGCTGGCATAGATCTCCACGGCGCGCACCTGCTGCGGCTGTACAAACGAATCCATCGTGCCGTCGGTGGCAATGCGATTGCCGTCGAGCCAGATGTCCGGGGTGCAGAACTGACTGAAGCCGATGCCTCGCATCAGAATCTGATCACCAGAAATGCCATTGGACGCGACACGTATGCCGGGCACGCGCTCCATGAGCGTCGCCATGCGCAGCGGGTCCAGCGCAATCATCTCTTCCGGCCCGAAATAGCGCCCGGCCCCCACTTTGCGGCGCTGCTCGAAGTCGATCATGTCCTGACCCATGGCAATGGCGCGAAAGGCGCGGATCTCCACCTTGTCGAGCATGAGCGCTTTGGTCATCGAGAACGTCGTGATAAGTGCTTCGTTCTCGAAAATGCTCACCGGGATCCGCAGCGGCTCGAAGCCGATGGCGCGTACATCGAGAAGTTGCGTACCGGTGGCCACGCCTTCCACGTCAAAGCGACCGGTTTCTGCGGTGCGTTCCGTCTGTCCACTTCCCACAACGGCGACCACAGCATTGGCGATGGGGGTACCCTTGCTGTCGGTCACCACCCCGCGCACGCGCCCATCCCCGCGGCGCACCACGACCGTGGCCAGGCTGTCCGCCGCTGCGGCGGCGCTATCCAGTACCTGACGCACGTACCGGGTACGACCGACGGTGAAGTCCAACCTGGCAATCGACGTCGGGGGCAATGTCACGTCGATGACGCCGGTGGAATCAGCGCCGCTCCAGGCCTGCATGATCGCTTGTGTAGAGCCGGGAATCGCACAGAGCAGGTATTGACCGGAGGGAGAGGTTCTCGAAACGACGGACACCTCTCGGCGAGAAAGGCGCCCGTCGCTCACGGCCAGTTCCGTCCACTTGATGCGCACCGATCCCGTCGCAGCGGCTCTATCAGCCATCGGCGCGTCGGAGCTGGCCGCTGACATATCCGGTCGAGTCGCGATGATTCGCGCCGCACAGTTGACGACTCAAACTGCCAACGGACGGTACGCCGAGCGTGAACGCGCGACGCGATGCCTGGCGTGACGGCCACGCGTAAGGCAACCTCGTCGACCGCCAACGTGTCCAGGCGCGGATGCTGCGCGGCCAGGAGCCAGACACCGGCGACGACGCTATCGAAGGTGAACCGGCCCCGCGCTGTCCGCTCTGGTCGAAGCGGGGGGCGGAAAGCCCCTCCGCGTGCACCATCTGCACCACGCTACTCCCCAAGGGGGCGGCGCGCGTACTGTCCCAGACGATGCCCGAGACACGAGCGCTCGTCGACGCAATCCCCTGCGCGGTGCCGTCACGCGCGAGGCTGCACAGCAGGACACACAATGTCAGTATCTTCCACATGCCTGTATTGTACTGCGCAAACGGCAAACGCGCCGCTACGGTTTTCCGTAGCGGCGCGTCCCACTGCGTCGACCTGAATGGTCGATGCCCGGCGAACTACTTAGTACTTGTAGTGGCTCGCCTTGTACGGCCCTTCGAGCGGCACGCCGATATACGACGCCTGGTCCGCCGACAGCACCGTGAGCTTCACGCCGAGCTTCTCGAGGTGCAGGCGCGCCACCTTTTCGTCGAGATGCTTGGGGAGCGTGTACACCTTCTTCTCGTACTTCTCGGCGTTGGCGTGCAGCTCGAGCTGTGCCAGCACCTGGTTGCTGAAGCTCGCGCTCATCACGAAGCTCGGGTGGCCCGTGGCGCAGCCGAGGTTCATGAGACGGCCTTCGGCGAGAATCAGAATGGAGCGCCCGTTCGGCAGCACGAACTCGTCGTACTGCGGCTTGATGTTGATGCGCTTCATCCCTTCGACCTTCTTGAGACCGGCCATGTCGATCTCGTTGTCGAAGTGGCCAATGTTGGACACGATCGCCTTGTCCTTCATGCGACTCATGTGCTCGACCGTAATCACGTTCTTGTTGCCCGTCGCCGACACGAAGATGTCCGCCTGATCGACGATGTCTTCGAGCGTCGTTACCTGATAGCCTTCGAGCGCCGCCTGCAACGCGCAGATGGGATCGATTTCCGTGATGACGACACGCGCGCCCTGACCCTTGAGCGCCTGCGCGCATCCCTTGCCCACGTCGCCGTAGCCAAGCACCACGACGATCTTGCCGGCAAGCATCACGTCGGTCGCGCGGTTCAAGCCGTCGACTACCGAGTGACGGCAGCCGTACAGGTTGTCGAACTTCGACTTGGTGACGGCATCGTTCACGTTGATGGCCGGGAAGGCCAGCGTGCCAGCGCGCTCCATTTCGTACAGGCGATGCACGCCCGTGGTCGTCTCTTCCGACACGCCGCGAATACCCGCGAGCACCTTGGTCCAACGGCCCGGGTTCTTCTTCTGCTCGGCGCGCAGCAAATCGAGAATCACGCCCCACTCTTCTGGCTCGTTGTCGCTGTCGAAGCCCGGAATTGCACCCGCGAGTTCGTACTCGGTGCCGCGGTGCACGAGCAGCGTCGCATCACCGCCGTCATCGAGCAGCAGATTGGGGCCCGTGCCGTCGCTCCACATGAGCGCCTGCTCCGTGCACCACCAGTACTCTTCGAGCGTCTCTTCCTTCCACGCAAACACCGGCGTGCCGTTCGGCTTCTCCACCGTGCCCGTCGGGCCAACCGCGACAGCGGCCGCCGCATGATCCTGCGTGGAGAAGATGTTGCACGACACCCAGCGCACATCGGCGCCGAGCGCGACGAGCGTTTCGATGAGCACCGCGGTTTGCACCGTCATGTGCAACGAGCCCATGATCTTCGCGCCCTTGAGCGGGAACTTGCCCGCATGCTCCGCACGCAGCGCCATGAGGCCCGGCATTTCCTGCTCGGCGAGTCGGATTTCCTTGCGGCCCCACTCCGCGAGCGACAAATCGCGCACGGCAAAAGCGGGACGTCCGGCAGCCGTCAGGTCGACGACGCCGTGTTCGGTCATGATTGAAGTTGCCATCGTGTTGTGCGGAGTAGAGGGAGAATACGTGATTGTCAAACCACCATCAGCGGCCGCGGCATCGCCACCGCCGTACAACTGAACAACGCGGGTCCACTCGCGTTCGGGTCCACCGGCAGCGGCACATAGTGCGGCCGCTCGAAGCCGGCGTCGTGCAACCACGCGCGCAGCGTGTCGTCGGAAAAGCCAAGCCACACGTGCCCCATCTGCTCGCGATAGCGTTCGTGCGCGTGCGGACGCATGTCGGCAATGAGCAACCGGCCCGCAGGGCGCAGCACGCGGTGTACTTCGCGCAGCGCGCGCGCCGGGTCGGCGACGTGATGCAACACCAACATGAGTACGGCCGCGTCGAGCGATCCCGTTTCCAGTGGCAACGCTTCGAGGGCGCCTTCGGCCACGGTGACATTCTCGAAGCTGCTCAGCCGCGCCGATGCCGCCGACAACATGGAGGACGACGCGTCGATCGCGTGCACATGGTGCACGTGCGGCGCGAGCGCGGCCGACAATGAACCTGTGCCGCAGCCGAGGTCGCCAATGACCGTGTGCGGATCGAGCAACGCAAATGCGGCGGTCAGATCGGCGCGCGCGCCGAACATGTCGGTGCGCAGCGCATCCCACTCAGCGCTCGCCGACGCAAAGAACGCCTGCGTGGCCGTGCGGCGTGACGCGACGACCGCCTCGATGCGCGCTTCGTCCTGCAGCGCCGCCGGCGTGTCGGCCATGGCACCGCGCACCAGCTCCCACAGCCCAAGCATGTGTGCATCGAGGAGCGGGTTGCGACGGTACCACCGGCTCGTGCCCTCGGCGCGCGACGACACCCAGGCCTGATCGGCCAGAATACGCAGGTGCCGGCTCACCGTGCTCTGCGGCAGCTGTAGCGCCAGCGCCAGCTCGCCAACGGTGAGCTCCTGCCGCTCCACCGCCACAAGCAGCCGGCACCGGGTGGTGTCGGCGAGCTCGACCATATGGTCGTGGATGGAAAGGCGCGGCGCAGTCATCCCGTAATATATCCGTACATCCGGATAAAAGGATAGTCCACCGGCTGAGTTCGTCGATGACGTGCGGTTTTCCCCCTCGCGGCGGGACGAGGAGTCGATAGCATTCTTCATCATATGCTCCTGTCTCCCTTGGCCCTCGATCTCCTGGTGGCTGCCCTCGTCGGGATGGCCGTCGGGGTGGAGCGCGAGTGGTCGGGTCACACGGCCGGGCCGGACGGCCGCTTTGCCGGCGCCCGGACCTTTGCCCTGCTCGGCGCCATCGGTGGCTTTGCCGGCTGGTTCCTTCGCATAGACCAGCCGGTGCTGGCGGCCATTCTGGCCGCGGCCGGCGCGACGTTCCCGGTTGTGGCGTACTGGTCCACCATGCGCCGCGACGGAACGACCGCCGACGGCACGACTGAAGTGGTCGCAGTACTCGTCGTTGCGCTGGGCATGGCCTCCGGGTTGGGTCATCGCACCCCGGCGGCGGCCGCCGCAGCCATTACCGTGGTGCTGCTCGCCGAAAAGAGCCGGGTGCAGAACACACTGCGTCGCGTGGACGCCCACGAGATGCGCGCCGCCATTCAGTTCGCGGTGCTCGCGCTCGTCATTCTGCCCGTCCTCCCCGACGCCGCCTATGGCCCGTACGACGCCTTCCGCCCGCGGCAGCTGTGGGTCGTCGTGCTCGTCTTTTCGGCGCTCAACTTTGCCGGCTATATCGCCCGTCGACTCATTGGGGAAACGCGCGGCCTTGGCGTGACCGGACTGTTGGGCGGACTCGTTTCCTCCACGGCGGTGACGCTCACCTTCAGTCGGCGCAGTCGCGAAGAGCCGCAGCTCGCCTTGCCACTGGCACTCGGCGTAGTGGCCGCGTGCACGGTGCTGGTGCCACGCCTCTTCGTGATCATCACCATGCTGCGTCCGGAGTTGGCTGTCGCCACCATCCCCGTGCTGCTCCCCGCGCTCGTTGCCGGCGTGGGGGTCATGGCCTTCGTCCTGTGGAAGGAGCGGGACACACGACCCGACACGGCCGAGCAGACGCTCGCAGACAAACCGCCAACCGGCGCCGCGCGCGGCAACGGTATCGGATCCAACCCGCTCGGACTTGCGTCGTCGCTCCAGATGGCGATCGCCTTTCAGGCGGTGCTCTTTGCCATCGCGTGGGTGCAGCGCAACGCCGGCGATACCGGCGTGCTCGCCTCTGCCACCTTACTCGGCCTGACGGATATGGACGCCCTCACGGTGTCCATGACGCGCTTCGCGAACGCTCCCGGCAATCAGCGCATTGCCGCGGACCGCCATCGGCGTCGGCATGCTCGCGAACACCGCGCTCAAGAGCGCGCTCGTGCTCACGATTGGTGCGCCCCGCTATCGCATTCGCGCGGCCTCCGGGCTAGCCGTGTTGGCTGTTGGCAGCACCATCGGCCTCGTCCTCAGCTGGCCGCGCTGAACATGCTTCCCATGCGTAGCGCACTCGTCGCATGCTGACCGCCACAGGTCACCAGCATCGGTCGCGTCACACGACGCGTGTTCGAACCGGTGGGGACGGGCGCGCGCTTCACCGCCGATGCTGTACGCTCACTGCGTGATGTGCGCAGCTGGTTGCCGGAGCTATCCACGCATGCGCGCATTCTTGGCGTGGAGTCGTTGCCCATTGGCGTGTTCATCGCGCTCTTCACCGGCATCGTGCTCGCGCTGCTGGCCAGCTACAGTGTGGGCGACATCGTACCGCCGTACTTCGTGGGGACGCTCGTGCAGAAGACCGTCACCCTCGAACTGGCGCCGGTACTCACCGGGCTGGCACTCGCCGGACGCGTGGGTGCCAACATCGCCGCCGAGCTTGGCACCATGCGTGTCACCGAACAGATCGACGCGCTCGAAACACTCACCTTCGACCCCATGAGCCATCTCGTCGTGCCGCGCGTGGTGGCATCGGCGGCGATGTTTCCGATCGTCGTGGGAACGGCGATGCTCGTGGGCATGGTATCGGGGTGGGGCGCATCCTACTTGCTCCTCGATCTCAGCACGCCGCAGTTTCTCAAAGGGGTTCGCATTTTTTTCACCACCTTCGACGTGCAGTATGGCCTCGTCAAGTCGGCCAGCTTCGGGGCGGCCGTTGCGCTCATTGGCTGTCGCGCCGGCCTCACCACGTCTGGCGGCGCGCAAGGTGTTGGACGCAGTGCCACGCGCGCCGTCGTGATTTCGGCCGTCATGATTCTCGTGCTCGACGCGTTCTGGGCCGTCGTGTGGCTCACCAACCGTACGCTCAAATGATGCACGCCTCCCCGTTCTCTCTTCACGCCGTCTCCGGCTGACCGTCATGACGACTTCCTAAACGCGCCAGCGACTTCGTGGTCGGCATTACCGTCATCGTCGTCACCGCCGCCATCATTGCGGCCACACTGTGGCTCAATCGCGCCGACCTTGGCGGACGCACGCGCCATCTCACTGTGCGCGCACGCGATGTCGGCGGCGTGGCCCTCGGCAATCCCGTCGTCATTCGCGGTGTTCGGGCCGGACGCGTCGAAGGCATTGCGCTTGGCGACAATAGCTGGGTCGTTCTCAAGCTCGGCCTCGATCGCGGCGTCGAGCTTCCCGCCGATCCGGTCGTACTTGCTCGCCGCCTCAACACTCTTCGGCGAATGGCAGGCGACGGTCATGAGCCGCGATGGCGTCCCCGCCGACCGCGAGTTGCGCGCCGCCATTGCGGATGCGCGCAGCAGCAGTGACACGCTCGCGGGCGCGGTGCTCCCCGACATCGCCCAACTCACTGCCGTCGCCGGACGCATCAGCGGCGACGTGGCCAAAGTGGCCGAACGCGTGCAGGTCGCCTTTCGACGATCAGGCCGCGCGCGAGCTGCGCCTGAGCATTCGCAACTTTGCGCAACTCTCCACCGCGCTCGCGCAATCGGTGAATACGCAGTCGAAGAATCTCGATCGCATCAGCAGCACCGTGCAGACCGGACTCGCCAGCGTCAACGACGCGGCCGCCAAACTCAATGCCTTTTCAGCGCGTGTCGATTCGGCAACCGATCGCGGCGAACTGCAAACGATCGTCACCAATTCGCAGACCGCCGCGCGCGAGCTCGCCGAAGCCACGCGCAATCTGCGCGAGCTTACCGACCGCCTCGACAAGGCGGAAGGCAATCTCGCGCGCGTGGTCTCACGCGCCGACTCGGTGCTGGCCAAAGCCAACGGGCGCACCGGGACACTGGGGCTGATGATCAACGACCCCGCGCTCTATCTGCAGAGTGACAGCCTGGTGCGAGAACTGCGCGCGCTGTTGGCGGACGTGAAGAAGAATCCGAAGCGGTACATCAACCTGCGCGTGTTCTAAGTGAACAACGGTTGTGTGGTCCGGCGACTTACCGGCCACCGCACGAGCCCTCAGGGGAAAGAACGTAAGGGCAGAGGGCAAAGCGCGGTGCCATCCACACCGAACTGCGGTCTCGGTGTTGGTTCACGCAACCGCGCTTTACCCTGCGCCCTTACGTTCTTTCCCCTGAGGGCTAACGCCGTCGGCCAGTAAACCGCCGGACCGGCCACCCGTAGTTCCGGACCAACCGCCGTTCACTTCCCAGGAACCGCCAGCACCCCCACCCTCGCCGTCCGCAGTACCCGCGTCGCAACGGATCCCACCACCAGGCGCTCGATGAACGAGTGGCGCTGCGTCCCCACGGCAATGAGATCGGCATTCGACTGCTGCGCGAACGCCAGCAACGCCGGCGCGGGATCGCCACGCACTGTCACCGTTTCGACGGTCACGCCCGGAGGCGTATCGAGTTGCGACCCCACTTGCTCGAACAGCGGCGGTAACGTGCGGCCGTAATCCGCATCCCAAGCCTGCCAATCGGCGCTCGGGTGCTCGAAGCGGGGGCGCACATGCACAAGAGTCAGGCGGCCACCCTGCGTGAGCAGACGGAGCGCGAGATGCGCCGCCTGAATGCTCGCCTGACTAAAGTCGAGCCCGACGAGCGCATTGGAGGGGGACGCCGGAAAGTTCGGGCCGACGGCAAGAATCGGTACGTGCGACTCGCGCAAGGTCGAAAGTGTGGTCTCGGTCCCGAACAGCCGGTCAAGCGGATTGTGTCGCCCAATGCCCATGACGATAAGCGACGCACCACGATGCTCGGCTTCCATCGCGATCATCCGTGGTGGTGACCCCACGAGCACCGATATCGGCCAGTGTGGATCACCAGCCGCCGAGATGTTCACCGAACGCTGCAAGTCTTCCAGCATCGTCGCCCGTCGTGCCTCGTCGAGCTCCGGCGGCACCGGGAGCACATCCATCCCCGCCGCGACGCCGGGCATCGGTTCACAGACGCCAATGACCTCCAGCGCCCCGCCGAACGCCGACGCGGCCAGTCGAGCCGCCGTAAAGAGCGCCTCGTGCGAGAGCGCCGAGCCATCGCTGGCCACGAGAATGGGCCCGCCAATGGCCAACGAAGCGGGAGAGGGTGACACCACGGGAAGTTGAGCAGTGGCGGACATGGGCGACCTCCGGGCGTAACACGCCTGGGTGGCTCGTGTCGACGCGACCGGAGTGCATCCCCGGAAAAGGCGCATCACGCGACACAAAAAGAGGGTCGCACATTGCGGCCATTCACTCTATCGGGGAGGACTCCCTTGAGAGTCAGGGAACCCCGCACATCAGCATGCGGTCCGACCGAGAGTTCCATGCTTTTCCATAAAGTGGCATTTCAAAGCGGGTCCGTTGAACCGATCGCACGAAGGCATCAAAGGCAACCAAGGCAACCAAGGCAACAAAGACATCGGGCTTCCTCGGTTGCCTCGGTTGCCTCGGTTGCCTCGGTTGTCTCGGTTGCCTTCGTGCGATCGATTCAAGGATCTATCGTAGGAGCTACAGCGCCCACCGCAGCATATACGCCACACGATCCGCGAGGCGATGGCCAAGGGAACGCGTCGCCCACGCATCACGCGTGATCTCTATGCTCCCCTCGAGGTCCGATTTGTACGACTGCTCGAGCGCCGCACCGCACGCGTCATCGAAGAGCAGCACGTTGCATTCCGCATTCAACCAGAACGAGCGGAAGTCGAGATTCGACGAGCCCACCAGGCTGGCATAGCCGTCCACGACCAGTGTTTTGGCGTGCAGTGTGGCCCGCTGATACTCATAGACCCGCACGCCACCATCGAGCAACCGCTGATACGCGCCGTGCGCCGCATGGCGCACCAGCGGGACATCGGCGCGATCGCCGGGCACCAGAACCCGCACGTCCACGCCGCGTTGCGCCGCCGACACCAGCAGGCGCAGCGCCCGCGCGGGGGGCGCAAAATAGGGCGTCGTAATCCACAGCCGCTCGCGCGCCGCCACCGCGAGCGCCACCAACACGGTCAGCATCTCGCGCTGCCCACGACCGGGACGCGGATCGAGCACCAGCACCGCTGGACTCTCATCACCGGCCTGTTCCGCATGGCGCCGGACGCGACGACCGCGGCGGCGATCACGACGCTTGCCGACCCGTCGCTGCCACGCTGTTTGTAATCGTGCCTGCAACGCGCGCACCGCCGCCGGCGACGAATGCAGCAACCGTTCGGCGAACGCCGGTGTATGCACCCGTCCCTCGGCCCAGCTTACATACGCGAGCCCCGGCAACACCGGGCCGCGCGCACGATCCCACCCTTCAGCGAATACGGCCGCGAGTTCACCGGCCACCGAGCCACGCACTTCGATGAACGTATCGCGCCACGCGTCATGTCGACTCCTGATGCTGGACCCGTACTCTTCACCGATGTTCATGCCGCCGGTAAAGGCGATCGTGCGATCGCACACCAGCAACTTGCGATGATCACGACGCAGGGCGTCGAGCGGATGATGCCAGAGACGGTGAAAATGACGAACCGTCACGCCGCCCTGTTCGAGCGTCGTCCAGAAGTCATCGTCGGTAGCGAGCGACCCGACCGCGTCGGCCAGGACGTACACCCGCACCCCGCGCAACGCGGCATCGATGAGCGCGGTCTGCACCGACACGCCCAATCGGTCGTCGCGCAGAATGTACGTTTCGAGCAATACCTCGACCCGCGCGTCGCCAATGGCGCGCAGCATGCGCGCAAACGCCGCTTCACCGTCAGGGAGGAGCTGCACGGGCGGGCACACGTGCAGCGGTCCGCCATCGACCTGCTGCACGAAGGCCCGGAAGGCGGGGTCGCGCACACCATCTCCCAGACGGCGGACCGCGCCAAGCGCACGCCGGAGACTCGTCATGCCTGAAAGTATAACACGAGTCCTTGCCCAACCGGTCGCATCAGACCCTCGCGTCTCGCGCGCTGCGTGCACATTCTTCAGGCATGAACCTGCTGTTACGACTGCTGATCAATGCTGCCGCGCTCTGGATGGCCGCGAAGTTCATCGACGGTATTCGCTACACCGGCACCGCCACGGGACTCTTGACCCTGTCGCTGGTGTTCGGGGTGGCCAATGCGTTCATCCGTCCCATCATCGAGTTCTTCTCGCTCCCCGTGCTCATCATCACGCTGGGGCTCTTCTCGATGGTCCTCAATGCGGCCATGCTGCTCATCACGAGCGCCCTGGCCACCCGCCTGCAAATCCCCTTTCACGTCGACGGCTTCGGCCCCGCCTTCATCGGCGCCCTGCTCGTCAGCGTGGCCTCAACCGTACTGGGCTGGATTCTCATCCCCAGCGAAAAAGACGACGACTGAGGCACAACACCACCGCTCACGATTCCACGCCGGCAGCGTCGTCGAGCAGCTGATGTAACACCCGCAGCACGCGCTCGCGGACCGCCCCAGGCGAAACCACCGCCGCATCGGGACCATACTGCAGGATGTGCCGCACCGCCCACGCTTCGTCGGCCAGCGGATACGACACCTCCAACGTGCCGTCGTCGGCCACCGTACCGCCCGTCCGTTCGGCAATCCATCGCGCCACCTGCGGTGAGTACCGCACGATGAGCATCTCCTCACCATGATCGTCGCGCTTGAAGACCCCGCCCTGCTGCAGCACCTGCGCCAGCGAAAAGTCAGCGGGGACTTCATAGCGATCGGTGGTGAGCGTCGCCCCAGTCACACGATCGAGACGGAACACGCGCAACGCCTCCGCACGCTCGCACCACGCAACCATGTACACGTGTGCATCTGCGCGCAGTAACGCATACGGACGTACCCGACGCACCCCCGGCTGCACTTCGTCGGGACGCTGATACTCCAACGTCACCACGAGCTGCTGCTCCTGCGCCTGCTGCAAGACCGCCAGCATCGCCAGCTGCGACGCACGCGCACTCTCCGCCATGATGGCATCCTCGCGACGGTCCCCCTCCGACCCACTCGTCGCACGACGCGCCGTCACCGCCTGCAACAGCTGCCGCGTGCGCGCCACCACGGCGCGTTCGTCAACCGGCAACTCCGCCTGCAGCATACCAAGGCCAAGATCGAGCGCGAGCATCTCAGGGCGGTTGAGCTTCTGCGGCCGCTTGAAGTGCGACGATTGCATCGAGGCCTGCCCCTGCTGAATGAGCAGCTGCACCGTGTCCACCCACCCCGCCGGTGTGTCGTAGCGCTCGAGCGACGCAAAGTCCTTCGTCAGCACCTTGGTGCTGGTGCCAACGCGACGCGCCAGTTCCTCGACCGACATGCCCGGCTCATCGGCCATGAGCGGGAAGGCCAGCAGCAACCGCTGCAGCCGTTCATCGGCGCGAATCATTCGGCCTCCGTCGCAACGGCCATCTGCGTATCGCGTGACGCGCGCAGTAGCGCCGTCCACTCCTGCACCGCATCGTCTGGCGCCACGGGTCGTGCATCACCGGCAAACGACAGCACCCATCGCAAGAACGTATCGCGGCGTCGCACTCGGAAGCTGCGCACACTGTGCGTCGCACCCAACCATGCGAACTGCCCGTCGTACGGCGCCGCGACCGGTTCACCCAACGCGCGCCCCTGCGAGACCACACCCGTATCGCCGCGAAACGCCACAATCACCGTCTGATGATCACCGTTCCCAAGCTCCCACGACTGTCGCGATGCGGCATACGTGGAAAGGTCGAACGTCGCTGGCACCTCGAAGTCGGGGTGCTGCTTGCGCTGATCGCCCAGCACCGCCGAGCGAATGCGACTCACGCGAAACTGCCGCATCCCCTGGGCGTTCACATCGTGCGCCACCAGGTACCAATGGCCCGTGAGAAAAACGAGGCCGTACGGATCCACCACGCGTTCGGCGGTCTCGTTGCGCTCCATGCTGTGATACGTGAAGCGCAGCCGCTTCCGGAGTGCCACCGCATTGGTCAGCGTGTCGAACACATCACCGTCCACACGCAACACCGCCGCCGCCGGCAATCCTTCGGCAAACACTTCGAGATCGAACTGCAGCTTGCGCAGCGCACGCGCCGCGTCTTCGGCAAGCTCAACGTGCCCCAATCCCGCCACGCGTGCCGCCGCACGCCGCAGCGCATGACACTCGTCTGGCGTGAGCACGAGCGACGGCACGCTGCCCCCCATGGTGGGCGGGCCGTAGCGCGGTTGCTGACGCAGCTCGGTCTCCGACGGGAGCAGCGTTTCGCACACCGACAGCAACGGCAGGTAGAAGTCCGCTTTGCGCAGCTGATAGCGCGACACACCGTCGCTGTCCGGAATGGTGTCGATGACGACCCCCAACTCACGCAGCTCGCCCTTGTCGCGCTCGAACATGCGCAGGATGCTGTCCTCCTTCACCGATTCGTCGGCGTACCCCGGCACTTCGCGCCGCAGTTCACTGAGCGGTAATGGGTAACGACGACTCAGCAGAGCAGCCAGAATATCGAGCCAACGGTGGAGCTTGTCCGATGCAGACATGACGTGACGCCGGGAAAACGGGAAATCGCATTGACACGGTTACATCGCAAACAGTGGGATGACCGTCTGACAAAAGAGCGCACCCACCACCGTCATGGCAAAGCCCCACAACAGCAGTTGACGGAACAGGCGGCGCGTGTCCTGCCCCGTCGGCACTGCCGCAATGCACAACCCGCCAATCGTCGACAGGGGCGACACGTCCACCAGCGCCGCGCCCACATTGACGCTGAGCGCGATCTCCAGCGGATTGCCACCGCCAAGCTTGGCCACGAGCCCGGGAATAGCCGGAATGAAGGCCGGATACACCACCCCCGACGTGGAGCTGTACGTCGAGATCAGCCCCGTCACACCACCAATCACGCCGTTGACCGTGGCCGGCGTGGCCAGCTGCGACAACAGCGTGGTGAACAGATCCATGCCGCCGGTCTTCTCGAGCACCCCAATGAGCACACTCACGCCGCACACCATTGTGATCACGGGCCACGGGACCTGCTTGAGCATCGCTGTGTCGTCACCGGCACCGAGCAGCACGAGCGCACCCGCTGCCGCAAAGGCGGTCAATCCAGGAGGCACCTTGAGAAAAAGTACCCCAGCAATCCAAAGCGCGCCCACCGCGAAGGTCAGCGCGTGCCGACGCTCGAAGGGCTCGGCCTCGATGGCCTCCGCCTCCACCGGCGGTGCACGACGCAACGCGAGGCCACCGAACAACGCCCACGCCGCCACCGCCACCATGGCGTGCGCGGCAAAGTTGGCCAGGAACACCGCCATCGCGTGGCCACCCAGTCCCGCCTGCTCCATGAGCGACAGGACCAGCACCCCGATCGCGCTGATGGGCGACAGGTTGCCCGCGTTGGCGCCGTTGCCAATCATGAGCGCGGCGAGCAGCATCGGCACCCGCGCCTGATACGCGAGCCCCATCGCAATGGGCGCCAGCAACGCCACCGTCGCAATGGACCCCGGCCCCAATGAGCTGATACCGAACGCCAACACGAAGAGCAGCAGCGGCATGAACGCCGTGTGCCCACGCAACGCGCGCAGCCCCGCGTTGGTAATCGTCGACATGCTGCCGTTGCTCTGCGCCACACCAAAGAGCAGCGTCACCCCCACCAGCGTGAGAAAGAGCGACGACGGAAACGCCGCCATCACCTGCTCCGGCTTCCACCCCGCTGCGAACACCCCCACGCCCCACGCCAGCGCCACCGCGAGCACGCCCACGTTGAGGCGCGACGTGAGACTCACGCCCACCACGATCAGCAGGGCAACCAGCGACAGCGAGGCGGGGCTCATGACCATGCGCTCCTCGTCGTTCGACTCACTGCGGCGTCCACGCCGGCCACGGCGGCAATAAATGTCGCTGCACCTTCCCCAACGCCGTGCGCGGCAGGACCGGCACACGCACGAACGCGCGGGGCACCTTGAACGACGCCAGCTGTGTACGCACCGTCGCGCCAAGCGCGTCGAGGTCCACGTCGTCGCCGCACACCACATACGCCACCGGCACTTCGCCACGCGCCGCGTCCTTCACACCCACCACCGCGGCTTCGGCGATGCCTGGCTGCTCCGCCAGCAACTCCTCGATCTCGCGCGGATAAATGTTGAAGCCGCCGGAAATGATCAGATCACTGCGCCGACCTTCGAGCGTGATGTAGCCGTCGAGCGCGCGCACACCCACGTCACCCGTGCGGAACCATCCCTCCACGAACGCCGTCGCTTCGGTATCGGGACGGCTCCAGTAGCCGCGGCACACGTTGGGGCCGCGCACGAGCAGTTCACCGCTGGTGCCGTCGGCCACATCACGCATCGATTCATCCACGATGCGCACCGACGTCATCGGCAGCGGAAAACCCACGGTCCCGGGACGACGTTCACCATGGTACGGATTACTCACGTTCATGAGCGTCTCGGTCATGCCGTAGCGCTCGAGAATCACGTGACCGAAGCGCTCACGGAACGCGTCCATGACCGGTGCCGGCAACGGCGCCGAGCCGGAGACGAACAACCGCACCGACGCGCCGATGCCGCTCGCCTGCTCCGGCGGGAGTTCGAGCAATCGGACGTACATGGTGGGCACACCGAAAAACAGTGTGGGCGTGTACGCGCTGAACCACCCCGGCGCGCGCTCCTGTTCGAACCGCTCCACCAGCTTCATGTGACAGCCGCTCAGCAGCCACACATGCACGCCGTTGGCAAGTCCGTGCACATGGAACAGCGGCAGCACCGCCAGGTACCGGTCGGCCGATGTGATCTCCCAGGCCTGCACGAGCGCGAGCGCGTTCGCGGCAAAGTTGCCATGGGTGAGGATCGCGCCCTTCGAGGCACCCGTCGTGCCCGAGGTATACACGATCGCTGCGGCCGCATCGGCGGCGAGCGACACCACCTGCCTTTCCGCGGATGCCGTCAGCATCTCGGCGCTGAGCATCGCCACATCCCACCATGCGGTGCCGCCCGGCAGCAGCGAGGCCTGCGCCGCCGTCGTCACCACCGCCACCGGCTCGGCATCCTGCACGATGTGCGCAATCTCACGCTCACGGTACAGCACATTGATGGGCACGACGATCACACCCAACTTGACGCACGCCAGCCAGAGATCGATGATCGCCGGTTGATTGATCAGATAAAACGCAAGGCGATCACCAGCATGGACGCCACGCGTACGAAGGACCGCCGCCAGCTGATTGCTGCGCCGCTCGAGATCACCAAAGGTGTAATGCGTCACAGCACCCGCAGCGTCTTCGAATTCGAGCGCAGGGAGCGACGCCCGCCCCAGCAACGAGCGGTCGAAAAGTCTGGACAGTGACATCGCGCGGAAAGTACCGTCGAAGGTACCCCCGCGCCATGCAAGCGGTCACAGCCGCATCACGAATCTCACGATTCCGTGGCGATTCAGTGGCGATGCGCCATCGTCAACGCCGACAGCACCGGCTCGTCGAACCCTTCACGTCGCAGATCATCAATGGTATAGCCCGCATGGGCGACGACATCCTGCAGTAATGTCACCAACCGCGAGAAACGATCGAATTCGCTGGTAGGTCGCTGCGAGTCGATGACGGGCGTGAGTGTGCCGCCGCTGGGCTGCACGGCGTGCACAAACGTCGCGATGGCGAGGGCGTGTTCCAGTCCACCAGCGAGTGCACCAAAGTGGGAGCGTAAGGCGAGTGGCATACGAAGCTACCTGTGGATCCGACATCGAATCCGTGATGAGGTCACAGCGTTTCCTGCCTGGACCCTTCTCCCGTGCATCTTCGGTGCCGATCCTCATCATGGCGAGTTCGGCCATTCGGACTGATCGGCGCTGCAAACCGGGCGACTACCTGAAGCCGAGCTCCTGCACGAGCGCGCGCACCCCGGCCAGCATGAGGCCGTCTTCCTCGAAGACGATGACCCCCAAAAGCGCCCGGCTCACGTCGTCGGGGAGCCGGTCAGCGCGGAACACCTGAATGACCGGCCCGCTGCTCATCGCATCGCCGAGACGCGGACCCGACCACACGGCCCCGAGCGTGGGATCGCTGTCGTAGCCGTTGGCCAGCACCGCCTGCAGCCGCACCGCCGACACGCCCCGATAATGGAGCGGCGGGTGTTTCGCGCCCAGACTCCGCTCGAAGAGCACCTGCCAGGCCATGGGACGCGCGCCTTGATCGCGCCGACCGCTGGCCACCACCACCTGTGGCGAACGGGAAAGCACGTGCATGCGTTGTACAGCATCCTGCAGATCTTCGAGAATGCGGTCCTGACGTTCCGTCGCACCGGTCGCGGTCGTGCGTTCTTGATCGCTCATTCCCCAAATCTCCGTTCGCGCGCGCTCCCCGGCCACCCCTCGTGTTCACACTCTTTCTCGTCGTCTTTCTCGACCTGATCGGCTTCGGCATGATCATCCCGGTGTTCCCGTTCTACGCGGAACGCATCGGGGTCTCGCCGTCGTCGGTCATCTTCTTCCTGGGGCTCTACTCCGCCGGCCAGCTCGTCGGCGCACCGCTGTGGGGGAGCCTCTCCGACCGGACCGGACGACGGCCGGTGCTGCTCTTCACACTGCTCGCCAATGCGGCCTCCTCGTGGATGCTCGCGTACGCCGACACAGGCGTGACGCTCGCCATCTCGCGCATCATCGCGGGGCTCTCGGCTGGCAATATCTCCGCCGCCTACGCATACACCACCGACATCACCACCGACGCCACGCGCCCCAAGGCACTCGGCCTGCTCGGCTCGGCCTTCGGGATGGGCTTCATTTTGGGGCCCGCACTGGGAGGGCTGCTGGCGGGTTCGGAAAACGACAACGGCAGCGCCCTCGCCCGCGTGGCGCACGCGGCCGCCATCATGTCGCTCGTGGCTTTCGTGCTGACGCTGGTGCGCCTCCCCGAATCACTCCCGCCCGAAAAGCGCCGCGCCCCCGACACCCGGCGCGTGGGGATGGGCGTGTATTTCACCAGGCCAGTGCTGCGCGGATTGTTGGTAGCCACCATTGTCGTCGTCGCGGCCGTCGCGTTGCTGCAGAGCACACTCGCACTCTATTCCGCCGAACGCTTTGCCGTCGGCCCCCGCACACTGGGGTGGATGTATGGGTTCACGGGCGTCATTTCGGTGGCCGTGCAGGCCGGCATCATCGGGAAGCTCACGACTCGCTTCGGTCCCCACAAACTGGCCACGGTGGGTATCGTGCTCATTGCCATCGGCATGCTCGGCATCCCCTTCGCCACGGGGATTCCGCTGTTGCTGGTGGCGTTGTCGATCTTCGCCGTTGGGTCCGCGCTCTTCAATCCGAGCATGAGCGGACTCGTCGCCGCCTCCGCCGCACCACACGAGCGAGGCGGCGTGCTGGGCGCGTACCAGGGCGCATCATCGCTCGGCCGCGTCGTGGGCCCGGTCATGGGAAGCGGCGTCGCCAGCCTCGTCGGACTCGGCGGCCCATTCGTGGTGGGCGCCGTCGTCTGCGCAATAGGAACGGCGCTGGTCGCCCGTCAGGGAAGGAAGTACGCCGCCGCGTAGTCGGTCCCGGCGGCGTCCGACCACCCGAGGACGCCGAGCCTACCGCCCAATTCCTCCCACCACGCGCTTCACCAGCGTCCCTCGCGAGAGCGACGTCGTCGCTTCCACGCCGTTCATCACGTACACCTGCTCCGCCGGCACCGAACTCGGGTAACGCTGCACGAACTGCTGTGCCGTCATCGTCTGATCGAGCGTCACGAGCTCCACGCGCGCCGGCTGCATGCCCAGCGCGGTGGCGTCGGTCAGCGGACGGAACGAGCGCAGCGCCGCTTCGATGGCGGGACCCTGTTGCGCGGTCACCTGCGGGACGGTGAGGCCCAGCAGCACATACGTACTGTTCCCGTATGTCAGCGCGACTGCCAGTCCGCTCAGCGTCCCCTGCGGCGTCCGTGCGTCGAACGCCGCCAGGACAGCGCCAATGCCATTGATGGTGGTCTGTCCCGATTGCTTCACCGTCACGCCCTGCTGTTGCAGCAGCCCCTGCAGCGCCTGCGTGGGCGTGCCCTGTCCCGGCACGAGCTGAATCTGCGCGCCGTTGTCGGGGCTCACTGCCACCACGGCATCGGGCTGATTGGCGGTCTTCCAGCCAGTCGGGAAATCAAGCTGAAAACGCAGGTCGGGGTGCAGAAATCGCGTGCCGGTGAAGTAGCCCTGCCGGGGATTTTCCCCGAACACCATGCCGTTCACCACGCGCAGATACGCGTCGCGATTCACGGCCTTGCCCGTCAGCGCGGCCGGAGCCGTTTGCGCAATGCGCTGCTCCGCACGCTGAATGCGATTGCCCGGATCAGGGTGCGTGCTCTGCCACTCGGGCACGCGTCCCGCGCCACCACTCAGTCGCCCGAGCATCGAGAATACCTTGGGCGACTCGCGCACATCGAACCCCTGCGCCAGGGAATACTGAAAGCCGAGCGCATCGGCCTGCAGCTCGTCGTCGCGGCCGAACTTGAGAAAGAGCAGGGACGCGCCGGTGCCCAGCAGATCGCCGTACTTGGCAATGGTGGGCGACACGATACTCGCACCCACCATCCCGATCTGCGCCAATTGCTGCTGACTCATGGACGCCACCGTGTGCTTCGCGGTGACGTGTCCGATTTCATGGCCCACCACTTCGGCGAGCTCGGCTTCACTGTTGAGATTCGTCATGAGCCCGCGCGTCACGAAAATGAAGCCGCCTGGGTAGGCGAACGCATTCACGGCCGCATCATCGAGCACATGGAATTCCCATGGTAGCGATGGACGCTCCGACTTGGCGGCCATTTGTGTCCCAATGCGTTTGACGAGCGCCTGCGCGGCGGTGCTGGGCACTTCGCCCACACGGCGCAAATCGTTCTGCGACGCCTCGCGTCCCATCTGCACTTCCTGGGACTCGGAGATCAGCGACAGCTCGCGCCGCCCCGTCACCGGATTGGTGGCGCAGGCGGTCAGCAGCGACAACGTGATCACGGTCACGACAATGGGCATACGGCGAGGCATCAATGCTCCGGGTGAATGTCTCCCAAAACAGTATTCGCCGAGCAAGGAGTATGCCCGTCGTCGCTACCAGTCGCCACCGGTGCCGCGGGGGTGCACCTTACGGCGCGATCGTGTACGCGAAGGTCACGTCGATATCCGTGTCGCCCGCGCACGACGTCGCCGTGGCCACCTTCGGCGACGAATCGTAGTGGCAGAGCACCACGCGCGCCGTACCGGCCGTCGCGCTCGCCGTCAGAGCCTTGGAGAAGCGGAGTCCCAACGGACGGTTCTGACCATCCACATCCGTCGTCGTGATCGCCGCTCCCGCGCCCGTCACCGTGTAGAACACGCGGTGCTCGTTCGCTTCAGCCTGTACTTCGGCCGTAATGTCTTCAGCGGGCGACTTGAGACGGTTCTCGAACTTCACGGTGCCCGTGTACGTCACGCCGCGCGTGAGCGCCGGAATCGCGACCTGCGCCGCTGGCGCCGTCGAGCCGTTGCCATCGGCATCGTCGATGTACGTCACCAGTGCCGTGCCACCGGCGGCGGGCGTGAGCGTCAACGTGACGCGCGAAATGATCTCCGACTCGCCACCAGGCGCCGTCGACGAGTCACCGCAGGCCGCCAGCGAGACGAGTGCCGCAAAGCCAAACGCCATGAAGCGGCGGGACGAAAACTTGTGCATCGTAGATCTCCGGTGTGTGAAAGGTTGATGATGGGTGAAACTCAGAACGGCATCGTCAATCGCACGACCACATCGCGACCGGCATCGTTGACGAACAACCGGTAGCGACTCAGATAATCGCGATACCGGGTATCGAGGGCGTTGTTCACCGACACCGACACGTCGGCAGTACGCCCGAGCATGTGGATGGCGCGTGTACCCGCTTCCAACTGCAACAGCGCATAGCCTGCCGTTGGCAGCGTGTATACCGTGCCCGCCGGCACACCGTCCTGCTGACGCACCAGCAATGCGCCGGTGCCCGCGAACCACTCGCCGAGCCCGCGACGTGATCCCATGAACCGCGCCGACACGTTGATGCGATCGGCGGGCATGTCGTACAACGCCTCTCCGGTAGCGCGCCGGGTGCCGCGCACCAGCGTACCAGTCGCCGAGAATTGCAGACGTGACACGGGCGTGTACGACGACGACAACTCCAACCCGCGCATCCGTGCATCCGCTTGTGCATAGCGGAATCCCGGAAACGCTCCGCGAATGGTTTGCACCGGCTGCGTGGGCTGGAGGTAGATGAACCCCGACACCGTGTTCGAATATGCCGCAACTTCCATTTGAACGGTGGCACCACGGTAACGCACCGTGCTCTCCACACCGAGCGATGCCTCGGGATCGAGCGCGCTATCACCGAGTTCGTATTGCGCCGTGCCGTGATGCACACCTTGCGCATACCGTTCATTCACCGTCGGCGGGCGCCACGCGCGCGCGACACGCACCGCCACGTCGAGCCCGTCGCGCAACAGATACGCCGCGCCCAGCGAACCGGCCATGTTGCGCCATGACGTGGTCCCGGCCGGACTGCGAATACCCACGTCGCCAAAGGCAATCGTGCCTTGTGAAATCAGATCGCCACGCAGGCCGGTGAGAATGGACAGCCGGCCGAGCCCGAGTTCTTCCTGCGCATACACGGCGCCTTGCCAGAGGTTGTATCCGGGAATGAGAAACGCTTTCCCGAGCGTCTGATTCCCCTGCGCCAGGGCGCTCGTTCCCACGGTGCCGCGCCATCCCTTGTAGCGCGCGTGCGTATACCGTACGTCGAGCGAGTTGCTGAACAACTTGAGGTTGAACGCCGGCTCATTGCGGAAGCGCAGCGGTCCGTGATTGTCGTACTCGCGACGATGATTGTACTGCAGTCCGTACACCACTTCGAGCCGCGCGTCGTTGGCGAAGTCGCGCACCGTACGCAGTTGCATCGTGCTGTGCGCCACACGCTGATTGGGGCGACCAATGTCATACGTGAACGCCGAGTCGCGCGGCGCCATCGTCATGGCACGCTGCAAGTCGTCGGCGTTCCCCACATGCGCCTGCCGCAACACGCCAAGCTCCGTGGCGAAGCGCGAGAACGAGAGCTCGGCGCGTCCCCAGCGGCGCCGTATGCCAAATGCGAGACTGCCGTTGAGCTCACGAAAGCCCGTGTTCGACAGGTAGTAGTCGGGCGCCGCACCGTTGCCGGCCAGGCGTGACGTCAGCCGCAGTCGATATCCCGTGGTGCCAAGGCCCGGCAGCGAGAGATCTGCACCCTCCACACCGATACTCGCCGCGCCCTGTCGACTGTTCGAGAACGCGTTGAGCGCGACGCTGCCGCGCAGGCTGCCCGTGTCGGGAAGCGCCGCGCGATCCACGCGCACCACACCGCCCAGAGCATCCGCGCCGTACAACACCGTGGCCGCGCCGCGCACCACCGTCACCGCGTCCGCTTCGAAGCTGTCAATGTTGGGCGCGTGCTCCGTGCCCCACTGCTGATCTTCCTGCCGCAGTCCGCCGTTCATCACCAGCACGCGCTGCGAGTTGAGCCCGCGAATCACCGGCTTCGCAATACTCGGCCCGAACTGAATCACCGAGACACCGGGAAGATTCTTGATCGTCTCGCCCAGTGTTTGCCCGCGGGTCGCTGCCAACGCCTGCGCGTCGAGCGTCGAGGTGGCGGCCACACGCGCCAAGCGCTCGCCAAGCGTGTCCGCGCGAACCGCGACTTCCTGCAGCAATGTCGTGGCCGGCTCGAGGTGTACCGTGAGCAGACGGTCCGCGCTGCGCAGCTCCACTTCGCGGGCGTTCGGCGCGAAGCCAAGTGCCCGCACGCGCAGCATGACGGTGCTGGCCGGCAGATCACGGAGGTCGAAGCGTCCGTTGCCATCGGTGCGCTGGCGGACCGAGCGCGTCCCCCACGTGACGACGACTTCCGCGTCGCGAACAGGCCGTCCCGTTGCCGCCGCTTCCACCACGCCATGGAGATGGCGCAGGTCGCCATGCGTATCCTGCGCGTCGGCGGGCATGACCAGCCCCGCCAGCGCCACGACGCCAACGACAACAAGCGAGAGGAAGCGAGAATAGGTTCTCATTACCCGGTAAGGATAATGAGAACGACCCATCATGTAAGTGGGCGTTCCGCGATCAGCCGGGGCCGCGGTACTCGCAGCCGGAGGTGCACGTTTCGCGCACGACCACCGCGCTCAGCAGCGGCAGCGTGGGGCGCAAGCGCTCCCAGATCCACACCGCGAGCACTTCGCTGGTGGGATTCTCCAACCCCGGAACATCATTGAGGTAGTGGTGGTCCAGCTGGTCATAGATGGGGCGGAACGCCGCCTTGATGTCGGCAAAGTCCATGACCCACCCCATGGTCGGGTCGAGCGGTCCCGACACCCGGATCTCAATACGGAACGAGTGCCCATGCAGCCGCGCGCACTTATGGCCGGCAGGCACGTTGGGAAGCCGGTGCGCGGCCTCGACGGTGAATTCCTTGTACAGCTCGATGGGGGACGACATCCCTGCAAGGTAACCAAAAAACGGGTATCTGGTCCGGCGCTTAACTGGCCGACGGCACTAGCCCTCAGGGGAAGAAAGCAAGCGCAAAGGGGGAAGCACGGTTCGCTCGGCGGGGAACCGCAGTTTCGGTTCTGGTGGACGAAACCGTGCTCTCCCCTATGCCCTTACTTTCTTCCCCCTGAGGGCTAGTGCCGAGACCGGTGTACCGCCGGACCAGACACCCGTTGTTGATCCACACGGCAGCTTAGCAATAACCCCGTATGTTCCAACCTCGCACGATGCCCACCTCTGCCATCACTCAATGAGCCGTTCTCCGCTGGCCATCGCCGCCGTGACCGCCACCGCCCTCCTCGGCGGCTGCACCAGTGCCCCGCCTCCCGCTACGACCGCATCAAGGCCCGTGGCCATCGCGCCTGTCGACAGCGCGCCACCGGCCCCCACCGACGGGCTCTCCGCCAGCTTCCACACCGCGTTCGATAGTGCCGATACACGCGCGCGCTCCATCGCCTATTGGTTGCAGTGCGTGCCCACCATCGCACGGCTGCGCGCCGACGGATCGTTCGGGGCCGCCGCACGCGCACCACGGGGCATCTACTGCCAACGGACCGCCGACGGCGTGCCCATCGGTGTGGTGTACGACGTAGACAGCGCATTCAATGCGGTGCGTCGGGTGCAGGCATTGCGCCTCGACACACGCGCGGCGTATGCCGAGCCACTCGATACCGCGCTGCTGCTCCGCGCCGTAAAGCTCGCACGCGACGTATCGGCACAAGTCTCGCCACAGTGGGCACAGCGCAAACGGCCGTTCTCGGTGGTCCCCATTGCCACCGCGAACGCCGCCACCGAAGCCTGGGTCATCCCGCGGGCCACCAAAGCACGCAGCGTGGTCACCGGCGGCGATGTCGGGTACGCCGCGCCCGCCAGTGGCCGCACCCCTACTCTCCTCGAAGACCGCACCACCACATGGACGCAGCTCAACCTCGCGCCCACCGGCACTGTTCGCCTGTACAGCAGCACCCGTGAAGTACCGGCCGTCAGCGATCTCGTCACCGCTCGCTACTACGCGGAGCTTGGGCGCCCGGTCACCGTGAGTACCCCTGCGGTCATCAGTGAGCTTTCGTCGGGCTTCGATGCCGCGACCGGCTCGCGCATTGTCTGGAAGCACACACCGGCGCAGCGCTGATCCATGCACGCCTCTCACTCGCTGCGAAGTGGGGGCTCGATGCGGCCGCAGAGCTCGAGCCCGCGCCGCATGATGGCGCCCACGATCTCGGCCATCTCCGCCGTGTTTGGCTCAACGCGCAGCGCATCGCCGCCGCCACCATCGAGGCCGTCGACCTCGAAACACGCGGCGGCGCGGCCTTCCCGCACGACCTCGTCAACTATCCCAAAGATTCGCCGCGGCACGCACCATTGCCGGTGAGCGCGCGCAATTCATGCGCGACTATCGCGATCGGCTGCTCGGCGAACCGCGCGGACCGCAAACGCACATCCGCAGGGTATCCGAAGTAAATCGGCGTCCGGGGGATCTCCCGGACGCCGATTCTGCTTCATAGACCGCCAGCCGTACTCAGTAGCCGGGGTTCTGCGTGAGCCCTAGCGACGTCCGCGTATCGCGCAGCGGAATCGGGAAGAGCGTCTGTCCCACACGATCTTGAATGCCCTTCACCGCGACCGCGCGTCCAAGGCGCACGAGATCCGCCCAGCGGTCACCTTCGAGTGCCAGCTCCAGACGCCGTTCGGTTTCGATGGCCGAAAGCACCTGCTCGAGCGTCGTGACTTCGGACCCCAGCGTGTGGAGCACCAACCCGGCACGCACGCGCACCTTGTTGTACTGCGCCACCGCTTCCGGCAGGCGGTTGAGACGCGCCAGCGCTTCGGCCTTGATGAGGACGACTTCCGCCAGACGAATCACGTGCACATGCTCGGTACCCGGACGCGCCACATACTTGGCGCCGTCGAGCGGACGAGCCGATACACCCGTCGTCGCAACCGTACGGGCCTTGCGCAGGTCACCTGCCGAGAACGCAGCATCGAGCCCCGGCGCCGGCGCCACTTCACCACGACCCACACGCAGATAGTAGTTCGAGATGCCGTTCGTCTCCGTCGCGTTGTACGAAATGCGGAAGATATCTTCCGTCGTGTTCGTACCGGCGGCATCGAACAGATTGCCGAACGGCACCACCAGCGTATCGCGTCCCGACAGCACCTGATTGGCCGCGTCGAGGGCGGCCTGATAATCCGCCTGCGAGTTCGTCAAGCCGGCACGGTAGAACAACACGCGCGACCGCAATGCACGTGCGGCGATCACGGTGGCGTAGCGCGTGCTCGTGGTCTGCCTGATCAGCGCCTGCGCGCTGTCGAGATCCTTGAGGACCTGCGTGTACACCTCGCCCACCGGCGCACGCGTGTACTTCTGGGCGTCACTGGGGGCCGCCACCGGCTTCGTGGGCACCGGTACCGCGCCCCAGAACTTCACGAGATTGTGGAAGCCAAGCGCGCGCATGAAGTACGCCTGCCCCATGATGTCGTCGCGCATACTGGCGGGAATCGTGGTGACCTTCGGTACGCGGTCGATGAGCACGTTGTCGCGATCGATCTGCTGATAGATCGCCGTCCACATGCCAGTGATTTCCGGGTTGTCCGCCTGCATGCGGTTCGTGGCCATTTCGCCGAGGTACTGGAACGTGCCCGTCCAGAGCGCGTTATCAGCAGCAAGATCACCAACCAGCAACGCCGACAGCCCATAGTAGCTGCCGCTCTGCAGCGCGTCGTATGCGCCGTTGAGCGACGCCGTCGCCGTCGCGGCGTCGGTGATGAGCTGGTCCTGCGGAATGGAGGTCACCGGCTCCGTCTGCAGAATGTTGTTGCAGCCGGCGACGCCGGTCGCCAGCAGCAGCGTGGCCGACGCGCGGAGAGAAAAACGCATGAGGAAAGACGTCGAAGGAATGTGTGCAATGCGTGTCATGATTACCACCCCGCGTTGATGCCGAACGTGAACGTCCGGGCCAGAGGATACGCGTAGTAGTCGACACCCATAACGGTGTTGGCGTTCGCGCCGCTCGAGTTCACGTCGGCGTTGTATCCGAGGTACTTGTCCCACGTGGCGAGGTTGCGCCCCGTGATGTACAGACGGGCATTGTCGGCACGCAGGCTGCGCGCGAGTTTCGACGGCAAGCGGTAGCCCAACGTGAGCTCCTGCAACCGCATGAACGAACCGTCTTCGATCATGCGCGTGGAGAGGAAGCGCGCGCCGCCGGTGGAACCCATGCGCGGCTGGTCCGTGATATCGCCCGGCTTCTGCCAGCGGTTCTTCACGATCGCCAGCTTGTTGTCGCGCGAGTTACCGCCGTCGTCCGCGAAGATGCGGATCATGTTCAGTACACGGCTGCCCTGACTGAACTGCAGGAAGCCGCGGAAGTCGAAGCCCTTGTACGAAATGCTGTTGGTGAGACCACCGAAGTACTTGGGCTGCGGGTTGCCGCCGAACGTCAGGTCGGCCGACACCGGCGCCGTCGTGATGGAGCCATTGGCCGCCTGGTACTGCGCGTTACCCGTGGCCGGATCGACGCCCAGGAACTTGAACACGAAGAACGTGCCCAACGGCTGCCCCACCGCCGCCACCGACGTCACGCGTCCCGACACCGTCGCCGTGATCGGCAGGCCGTCGTACAGCGCCGTCACCTTGTTCTTGTTGAAGGTCACGTTGAAGTCCGTCTTCCACTCGAAGCCGTCGCGCTTGTCCGACTGGATGTTGATCGTCTGCAGATTGAAATCCCAGCCGCGGTTGCTGATGGCGCCCACGTTGTCCCACACCGTGGTGTAGCCGCTCGTGGCCGGCACCGGGCGCTGCACGAGCAGGTTGTCCGTGGCGCGATCATACCAGTCGGCAATGAGCGTGACGCGGCCGTTGAAGAGCCCGATGTCCGCACCGAAGTCGGCTTCCGTCGTCTCTTCCCACTTGAGGTTGGGGTTACCCAGCTGCGAGCCGGCAAGACCCGTCGTCCCGGCATACGGCTGCGACGTGGCGAGCGTCCGGCTCGCGAAGTCACTGATGCCCTGATTACCCGTCGTGCCGTAGCTGCCGCGCAGCTTCACCGTCGCACGGCGCGCCAGCCATTCGGCAAAGCCTTCGTCCGTCAGCGTCCACGCCCCGGAGATGGCGCTGAAGGTACCGAAGCGGTTGTTCGTACCGAAGCGCGACGACCCGTCGGAACGCACACTGGCCGACAACAGATACCTCTCGCGGAACGACCAGTTCGCACGGGCGAAGTACGACACCAGCGTGTTTTCCGTCTGGCCGCCGTCAAACGACGACACCTGCGCCGCGTTGCGCACATACCGCTCGAAGCCCGTCGGGAAGCCCGTACCGGCCACGTAGTTGAAGTCCGACTGGTTGCGTTCCGCGCTCGTACCCGCCGTCAGCGCCAACGTCTGCGCATCGCTCTTGTACGCATCGAAGTTGGCAAACAGCTCGGTCAGCAGTCGCGACGCATTCGTGCGGCCGCTCGCGCCTTCACCGCCAACGCTCGCGCTCGACGCGCGATCCACCTTGGGGGAGCGCCACCGCGTTTCGTCCACCGTGTACACGTCGGCACCCGCACGCGCCGTGAGCGAGAGAGCATCGGTCACCGAGTACTTCGCGTCGATGTTGCCCAGCGCGCGCAGCGTGCGCACGTTCAGCGTGCTGAAGGCGGCGTAGGCCGCCGGGTTCGAGTACAGCAACCCCTGCGGAATGCCGGCGAAGCCGAACGACGTCCCCGTCACCGGCGAAAACGGCTGCAGCGCCGTCGCGTTGGTCACGATGCCGTCAAGATTCTGGTCGCCGGGAACGCGGTCGTTCGACTCACGCGTGAGACCCATGTTGGTCTGCAGGGTGAGACGCTTGGTCGCCTGCGCATCGAGATTGAAGCGCGTGGCCTGACGCTGATAGTCCGACGCGATCACGATGCCCTGCTGACGAAAATTGCTGCCGCTGAGGAACATGCGCAGACGATCAGTGCCGCCGCTCACGCTCACCTGCACATCACTCATGGGCGCCGTGCGCAGCACCGCGTCCTGCCAATCGGTGTTGATGCTGTCCGTCCCCGCAGCGAAGAGCGGCGTCTGCCCCTGATTGGCACGCCCTTCGTTCAGCAGATTCACATAGTCCGTCGCGTTCAGCAGATCGAGCTTCCGCTCGGCTTCCTGCGTGCCACCGTAGCTGCTGATGTTGAAGCGGAACTTGTTCCCCGCCGCACCGCGCTTGGTCGTGATGAGCACGACGCCATTGGAACCACGCGATCCGTAAATCGCCGCAGCCGCAGCATCCTTGAGCACGTCGATCGACGCGATGTCGTCCGGGTTGATACCCGAAATCGGCGTCATGCGCTGACCACTCGTGCCCGTGATCTGCTCGAACGTGCCCTGCAGAATGGGCACACCGTCGATGACGTAGAGCGGCTGGTTGCCCGCGTTCAGCGACGCCGGACCACGCACGCGCACCGACACGCCGGCGCCGGGCTCGCCGCTGTTCTGCATCACCTGCACACCGGCAATGCGTCCCTGCAGCGCGTTATCGATGCTCGCAACCGGGATGCGTGCGAGCGCCGTGCTATCCACACTGGCAATCGCCGAGCTCACCGTGGCGCGCTGGCTGCTGCCGTAGCCGGTCGCGACGATCGTCGACAGCACCGTGGCGGCCGGACGCAGCGTGAAATTCTCCGTGACGGTTCCACCGGCGGTCACCGTGGTGGCGCGCTCGGCCACCGAATACCCCAGACGCTGCAGGCGCAACGTAATGCGTCCGGGGGCGACATTCACGAGCTGATAAGTGCCCGCGTCGTTGGTTTGAGCACGCGCCGCAGCGCCCGTGACTGTGACCTGCACACCGACGACGGGGCGGCCGGTGGCAGAATCGGTAACCGTGCCCCGCACCGTACCGCCCTGCTGCGCGCGGAGCGATGACGGGAGCGCGAGCGCCGCAACCGTTGCGGCAAGTGCCACGACGGCCTGTGGCCAGCGTGAACGTCGAACTGGGAACATGAAGGATCTCCGGAGGGACGAAGACCGCCGCAAACGGCGGTTGGGAACAGAACTATTCTCCGGCCGTCCGGGGCGCCGGTCAAGACTGATGGCGTGTGAAAACACCGTACAGGCCACTCGGCTCAGCGCTCCCGATTTCTGGAACTCGCGCGCCGGGGCGCAACGGGCCATGTTCGTGCAGCGTCATTGCCAGCAACACCTTCGCGTTACCGTCTCCCGGAGATCTCGTGAATACCCTCCCTCTTGCGCTCACCGTCAACGGCGTCGCGCGCACCTTCGCCGGCGACGGCGACACACCGCTCCTGTGGTTTCTGCGGGACGAGCTCGCGCTCACCGGTACCAAATACGGCTGCGGTATCGCCCAATGCGGCGTGTGCACCGTGCATGTGAACGGCGCCCCCGTGCGCGCCTGTCAGCGCCGCATGAGCACGCTCGCCGGTGCCACGATCACCACCATCGAGGGACTGCACCCCACCGGCGATCACCCGCTGCAACAAGCGTGGCGTGCCATGGATGTCCCGCAATGTGGATTCTGCCAGAGTGGGCAGATCATGCAGGCCGCCACGTTGCTCGCCCGCACGAAAACGCCCACGGACGCCGACATCGACGCCACCATGAACGGGCATCTCTGTCGATGCGGTACCTACCCGCGTATTCGCGCTGCCATCACGTCTGCCGCAGAGCACGCCAAATGAGCGCCCCCACACGCTTGCCCTGGCTGTCCGTCGGTAAGCCGCCCGAAGCGGCCCCCGCCACCGAAAGCCCCGCGCGGCCCACCGATCTCGATCCCTCCGGTCGCCGCCAGTTCGTCAAACTCGTCGGCATGGGCGGCGTCCTGCTCGCCGTCGGCGCCAGCGGCGTACGCCGCCTTGGAGCGGCCGATCTCTCCACGGACGGCGCCGCGCCATTCGAACCGCATGTCTACGTGCGAATTGGCGAAGACGGCGTCGTCACGATCGTCTGCCACCGCTCCGAAATGGGACAGGGCATTCGCACCACCATGCCCATGATCATTGCCGACGAGATGGAAGCCGACTGGGCCATGTGCCGAGTCGAACAGGCGCTCGGCGACGACAAGTACGGCAGCCAGAACACCGACGGCTCCACCAGTGTCCGCGATTTCCTCACGCGCTATCGCGAAGCAGGAGCCACGGCCCGCGCGCTCCTGGAGGATGCCGCCGCGAAGGAATGGGGCGTCCCGTCCGGCGAAGTCGCTGCCAGCAACGGGCAGGTGGTGCACACCGCCAGCGGACGACGGAAGCCCTTCGGCGCACTCGTCACCACGGCGCGCGCCCTCCCCATGCCCCCCAAGGAGCGACTGCACTTCAAGGCGCCTGCGGAGCGCCGCTATGAGGGCAAGGGCATCGCCTCCATCGACCTCCTCCCCATGACGACCGGCACCGCCGTGTACGGTGCCGACGTGTCGCTTCCCGGGATGAAGGTGGCCGTCATCGCGCGTCCGCCGGTGTGGGGCGATACGCTGCTGACCGTCGACGACTCCCTCGCGCTCAAGGTTCCGGGCGTCGAGCGCATCGTGCGCATTCCCGAAACCCCGCTGCCCGGTGCGTTCCTCCCGCTGGGCGGTGTGGCGGTCATCGCCAAGAACAGCTGGGCCGCCATGAAAGGGCGCGACGCGCTTCGTCTCACGTGGAAGAAGGGCCCCAATGCCACCTACGACAGCCGCGCCTACAAAGCGTCGCTCATGAATGCCGTGCGCGCACCCGGGAAAGCCGGGCGCACGAACGGCAACGTCAGCACCGCCCTGGCATCCGCCGGCAAACGCGTCGTGGCCGAGTACTACATGCCGCACCTCTCGCATGCGCAGATGGAACCGATGGTGGCGCTCGCGCATGTGCACGACGACGCGGTCGACATCTGGGCGCCGACCCAATCTCCCATGGACGCGCGCAACACGGTGGCGCAGTTCCTTGGTGTGAATGTGATGAATGTCGCGGTGCACGTCACGCTGCTGGGAGGCGGCTTTGGCCGCAAATCCAAACCCGATTTCATCTGTGAAGCGGCGTTCCTGTCGCGCGAAGTGAAGGCGCCGGTGCGTGTGCAGTGGACGCGCGAAGACGATCTGCACAATTCGTATCTGCATTCGGTGGCCGCGCACCGGCTCGAAGCCGCACTCGATGCCAACGGCACCGTGAGTGCGTGGCTGCACCGCTCGGCATATCCGGCCATTGGCGCAACGTTCGCGCCCAATGTACCAGGCGCCGATCCCGACGAACTCACCAACGGGGCGAGTGATATTCCGTTCGACATCCCGAACGTGCAGGTGGAGATCTGTCCGGCGGTCGCGCACACACGCATCGGCTGGTATCGCAGCGTCAATGCCATTCATCACGGCTTCGCCATCGGCTCGTTCGTCGACGAACTCGCTCACGCCGCGAAGAAAGACAGCGCGGACTTCCTGCTCACGTTGATCGGCCGCGATCGTCAGGTCGATCTCTCCAAGGCTGGACTCGTCGCGCCCGCCAGCAATTACGGGGGCACCTGGACCGATCATCCGCTCGACAGTGCACGCGCACGTCGCGTGGTGGAGTTGGCCATCGAAAAGAGCGGATGGCGCGGCGCCCCGTTGCCGCGTGGCAAAGGCCGTGGCATTGCGGTACACCGCAGCTTTCTGTCGTACGTCGCGATGGTCGTCGAAGTCGAGGTGCTGCCGGACGGCACGGTGCTCGTGCCCAAGGCGACGGTCGCTGTCGATGCAGGCTTCATCGCCAACCCCGATCGTGCGCGCGCGCAAATGGAAGGCGCGCTCATCATGGCCATGAGCAACGTACTCTACAGCGAAGTGACGTTCGCCGAAGGCAAAGTCGTGCAGTCCAACTTCCGCGACTACAACGTTACACGCATGCGCGCCGCACCACGCACGGTCGACGTGCACCTCGTACCAAGCGAAGGCTTGCCCGGTGGCATCGGCGAACCCGGTGTGCCTCCCGCCGGCGGTGCCATTGCGAACGCCATCTTCGCCGCCACCGGTGTGCGGGTACGCGAGCTTCCCGTTGGCAAACAGTTGTCGGGCTGGCAGTCACGCGCCTGAGCCGTCGACAACAGCCCGCGCGCGATAGCCGGCGATTCGGCTATCGTCGCGTGGCGAGTTGAATGCCAGCCATCACGGCGACGAGTGCCACCACGAGTCTCGCGGTCACCGGCTCATGCAAGAGCAGCACACCCAACGCAATCGCGGTGATAGGGTTGATCGCGAGGAACACGGCCACACGCGACGGCGTGGAGCGACGCAACGCGAAGCCCCATAATCCGAAGCCCACGGCACCACCGAGCAGGCCGAGGAAAAACACCGTCAGCCAACCGGAAGGGGTAATCGTGCGCGTATGTGTGAGCAGGCCCTGCGCCAGCGCCAGCGGAGCCAGCGCAATCGTGCCCGCAAGCATGGCGAAACTCGTGACCGCCGCCGACGGATAGCGCAACAACAGCGGCCGTGACCACACGTTGTACACCGACCCGCACAATACCGTCGTGGCCACTTCGGCGTAGCCAATCCAACTCCCCGCCGAAGGCGAGGTCGTGACCGCCGACGCGCCCGTGGGGAGCAGCGCGATCGCAATGCCGGCCAACGCCAACAGCTGACCGGTAATGGCGCGCCCCGAAAGGCGCTCGGTGCCGCGCAACGCCGACAGCGCGAGTGTCACGAGCGGATTGGTCGCCACAATCAGAGCGACGGTCGCCGACGGCAAATGCGTCAGCGACGCACTGAAGCTCCACGGAAACACACCAAAAAAGAGCACACCGAGCAGCGCCACCTGCCACCGATCGCGCGACGGCATCGGCGTGAACGCCGATCGTCCCAACACCGCGAACATGGCCGCGCTCGCAAGCAGGTAGCGCAGGAAAGCGAGCACCACCGGCGTCGTTTGTGCCACCACGAATCGCGTGGCTACCACCGATGCGCCAAAACAGACGCAGGCGATCGTCGCCGCTATCGCGGCACTCCGCTGGTCGCGTGCCGACGGCCACGCGCTGTTCGACACGCTATTCAGCGGTCGCGACGGTGCATCGCGCTTTCGGCGCTCGCGCCTGACCACACGGACATCGCGACCGACGCGGCCGCGCACAGCTGCGCCGACGTGGTGCCATTGCGGGCCTGCACCGTCATGCCGACCATGACCGTACTGAAGTACGTCGTGAGCGCATCCACGTCCATCGCCGCATCGAGGTCGCCCTCCCGCTGCGCCCGCACCAAACGGGCACGCAGCTGGGCGGCACCCGAGGCCAACGCCGAGGCCACCGCATCGCGCACGGCTGGCGGGTAGCCCGACGGCGTGGCCGCTGCTTCACTCACAATCAGGCATCCCGCTGTCTCGCCGCGCGTCACCTCGGTGGCCGTCATGCGCAACAGCGCCTCCACCGCCCGACGGCCATCCGGCTCGTTGTTCAGCAGTGCGGCCCGCTGCTCCGCGCCCTGCGCCGCATATCGCCGCAGCGCTTCGATAAACAGCGTTTCCTTGTTGCCGTACGCCGCATACAAGCTGGGCTTGCATATCGCCATCCTCTCGGCAAGCTCCTGCACCGACGCCTTCTCGAAACCGTCGCGCGCGAACAGCGCCAGCGCGTGGTCCAGCGCGGCGTCCGGGTCGAACTGGCGGGGGCGGCCTCGAGTCATGGCGGGAAAGCTATTCGGACCGGAAACGATTGACAATTATATACCGCACGGTATGTATACTACGCGGTATAGAACCGCACCGATTCCCCACCGCTGGCGAGCCCACTCACGTTTCCCCGGAGCACCCCCGCATGCTGTTCGAACCGTACACACTGGGACGCATCTCGCTGCGCAACCGCGTGGTCATGGCGCCCATGACGCGTAATCGCGCGACCGCCGAGCACGTGCCGACGCCCATCATGGCCACCTACTACGCACAGCGCGCGACCATCGGGCTTATCGTCACCGAGGGCGTCGCGCCATCGGCCGACGGAGCCGGCTACGCGCGCATTCCCGGCCTGTACAACGCCGCGCAGGTCGAGGCCTGGAAGCCGGTCACCAAGGGCGTACACGATGCCGGTGGCAAGATCTTCGCGCAGCTCATGCACACCGGGCGCGCGTCGCACGTCAACAATCTTCCCGCCGGCGCCCGCGTGGTGAGTTCAGCGGCGGTAACGCTCGCCGACCCCATCTATACCGACAGCAACGGACTGCAACCCGCCAGCGCCCCCCATGCGCTATCGACCGCCGAAGTGGCGACCGTCGTGCAGGAGTTCGTGGCGGCGGCCACGCATGCCATTGACGCGGGCTTCGACGGCATCGAGCTGCACGCCGCGAATGGCTATCTCATCGAGCAGTTCCTCAACGCCAATCTCAACACGCGCACCGACGCGTACGGCGGCAGCGCGACCAACCGCAACCGCTTCGCGCTCGAGGTCGCCACGGCCACCGCACACGCCATTCGCGCCGACCGCGTGGGCCTTCGCGTCTCGCCGCATGGCGGCTTCAATGGCATGGGTACCTTCGATGGTGTCGACGAGCAGTTTCGTGCGCTCGCAAAGGATCTCGGTGCGCTCGGACTCGCCTATCTCCATCTCGTGAATCACGAGTCCATGGGCAATCCGCCGCTCCCGGCTGCGTTGCCGTCGCAGCTCAAGGAGGCCTTTGGCGGCACGTTCATCGCCTCGGGTGGTCTCGACCACGACTCTGCCGAGGCGCTCCTGCAGCGCGGCGCCGCCGATCTCGTCGCCTTTGGTCGTCCGGTACTCGCCAATCCCGACTTCGTCGCGCGTGTACAACGTAATGCGGCGCTGAATGCCCCCGACTTCAGCACCTTCTATACGCCAGGCGAAAAGGGCTACACCGACTATCCGGTGCTCGCCGGTAGCGCATCGTAACGGTCGTCGCGCAACCGAGACGCTCGGCCAAGCTGTACGCCCGCTTCCCGCTGCTCCCAAGGTCCTCGCGTCAACGGGCGCACCACATCCGGCAGCACCTTCAAGCATTGCTTGGGCTCTTCGAGCATCGGCACGTGCCCTGACCGCTCGAGCATCACGAATGATTTGGACGGCGCGCGCAATCGCTCCTCGTAAGCGCGCGCCGGTTCGTACGGGGTCTGCAGGTCGTGCCGACCTCGAATGACCACCATCGGCACCGCGAACGAATCGGGATGCGTCAATCCCCTGCCAGCCGCGCTCGTGCCCACACCGCGCTGGTCATGATTCACAACCGCGAATGATCCTCCTACGGCGATTGATTCGCCCAGGTCAGTGGCAGCATGGGCGTGCCCGGACCACCGTGAATCATCACGATGACCGGATTGCGCTTGTGCTTCCCGCGCACGCTCACCCATTGCGTGGTGCCTTCAATCGGGACGGCCTCCAGGAGCGCAATGTTGACGTCGGATCGAACGCGACCGCCGTCAACGCCACCGTCAGGGCTGCAACCAGACGAAGCGCGACCGTGTTGGAGCGGTTATCGGGCACCCAGCAATTCTACGTTCGAGATCGCTTGGGGGAGAGGATGCGCACTTCCACGCGGTGCAGGAGGACCTCGGGTGGGGTATCCACCACGGCGATGACTGCGGCGGCCACGTCGTCGGCCAGCAGCTGTCCTCCACCTTTGGGTTCGCTTCGACCACCAAACGTGGTGGACACCGATCCCGGACTCACCACACTGACTTTCACACCGTCATCGCGCACTTCCAACATGAGACTTTCCGCGAATCCCATGACCGCGTGCTTGGTGGTGGCATAACCGGCCCCGCCCACGAACGCGCTGCGCCCGGCTATCGAGCCGATGATCACCACATGCCCACGACCGCGAGACACCATACCGGGGAGCAACGCCCGCGTGACGTGAAAAAGCGCGTTCACATTCACGTCCATCATGCGGTGCCACTCGTCTGGTGTGAGGTCGAGCAAGGGTTTCATGACGCCCACGCCGGCGTTGTGCACCAGCACGTCCACCTGCTGGTCATGCAGCCGCTCGGCGATCTGCGCTGGCGCGGTGATATCGAGCGGCAGTGCATCGGCCTCGCCCCCACGCGTGCGGATCTCCGCCGCCAGCGCTTCCAGCGCGCCCACCTCACGCGCCACCAGCAGCACGCGATGCGTGTTCGCCAAACGCAGCGCGATAGCGCGACCAATGCCGCGCGAGGCGCCCGTGACCAGCGCGACCGGTCGCGTCATTTACCGCTCCGGTTCACGACGACTTTGCCGCCCTTCATTACCCATACCACGTGCTCGATCACGACGTCGATGTTCTTGAGTGGATCACCGTCGACGGCCACGATGTCGGCAAAGTAGCCCGGCGCGATCCGACCCAACTTGTTCGGCTGTCGCAGCAGCACGGCCGCGTTGGTCGTCGCCGTGGCGAGCGCCTCGGCGGGAGTCATGCCGGCCTTCACGAACCATCCAAGTTCACGCGTGTTCTCACCGTGCATCCAGTACACGGCATCGGAGCCCATGGCGAACTTCACCCCCGCCGGATGCTCCACCGACTCGGCGCCCGCCCGTATCGCCGCGCGCCCACCAGAGTCACCGTACGAGTGAATGGCAATCGGCCTGCCGTACCGGTGGGCGGCCTCGACGGCCACACGCATCTCGGTCTCGGAAAAGGTCTGCGTGCTCGTGACATTCTGAAAGCTCCCCGTGGAGCCATACATCTTGATCCAGTCCGAGCCCGCTTCCACCTGCGCGGCAATGGCGGCCTTGATATCGAGCGTGTCCCAGATGCGTCCGCGCACGGCGGCAGAGGGAGTGCCTTCGCGCGGCGCGGCGGTCAACTTGGACAAGCCGTAGCCGGACACGAACATGCGCGGTCCAACCATGTCACCACGGGCGATCGCATCACGCATCGCGATGTCGGTGTAGTTCGATGCGCCAAGATCACGCACGGTCGTCACACCCGTCTCGAGCGTGCGGCGCGCATTCTCCGCCGCGACCATCACGACGGAGTCACGACTCCGCGGACCGTTCGCCATTGGCGCGTGCTTGTCGCGCCAGTAGGTCATGTGTGTGTGCACATCGATGAGCCCGGGGATCGCCGTGTACTTGCGCATGTCCACGACCGTCGCGCCGGCGGGAAGCGTACGACTCGCACTTTGCACGCGCACGATGGTGTCGCCGTGTACGAGAATCACGATGTCGCGTTGCGTGCGCCCCGATGCGTCGGCGAGGGCGCCGAAACGGAGCGCGGTCATGATGCCCGGCTGACGGTCGGTCACCGCGTCCTGCGCCGACGCGTGCCCCGCGATGCGGGTAAGCAGCATGCCGCCCGTGGCAACGGCGAGCAGGGTGAGAAGCGTGGAGCGCATGGCGTCGCCGGTTCGTGAAGAGGGCGTTGTCCAGAGGCGGCGGTGATCGCGGGTCCGTCCCAGGTCTAGTTGAATTTCGGGTGGTGCCTCCGTACTGAGCGTGTTGATCCCGGCAAGGATTCGCACGCCACTATCGAGGACACCACCCATGCGAAGAGTACGAAGCGCGCCTCGGGCGCACCAGTCACCGCCCCCCGCCGCCGTGCAGGGCGACGCGCCGATGGATGACGGCACCGTGGCCTTGGCGTTGATCCAAGCGCTCATCCCGTTGGGGCTGCAAGCCGTCGAAGACGCGCTCCAGCAGGAAGTGCTGGCCTTGGCCGGCGCGCGATATGCGCATGCCGATGGCCACTCCGGCATCGCGCGGTGGGGCCGCCAGCGCGGGTCGATTTATCTGGCCGATCAGAAGCTGCTCATCACGGTGCCCGAGGCCTTTGGGCTCTCGAAATCGAGCGTCTCGCGCCGGTTCGTGCAGGCGAGCGCGGCGGCACTGGCCCAGTTCCATACGCGACGCCATGATGATCGCCAGTGGCTCGTGTTGTTGCTCGATGGCAAGACGTTCGCCGAGGATCAGGTGGTGATCGCGCTGGGCGTCACCACCGAGGGCGAGAAGCGCGTCTTGGGGCTCGTGCAAACGGCGACCGAAAACAAGCGCACGTGTGCGACGTTCCTGCGCGAGCTGATCGAGCGTGGCTTCACGGCGCCGCACGGATTACTCGTGGTGCTCGACGGCGCGAAAGGACTGCGCGCGGCGGTGCGCGACGTGTTCGGCGACGACGCGGTCGTGCAGCGCTGTCAGTGGCACAAACGTGAGAATGTGCTGCGCTACCTCACGAAGCCGCAGCAGGCCTTCTGGCGGCGCAAACTACGCGAGGCGTACGCGCACGGCGGACACGCGGATGCGAAACGCGCGCGGCGTCGCCTCGTGAAAGCACTCGCCGTGCTGAACGAGTCCGCCGCGCGCAGTCTGGAGGAGGGCTTGGAGGAAACGCTCACCCTGCATCGCCTCGAGCTGCCCGACGCGCTGCGCCGCTCGCTCAACACGACGAACCTGATCGAAAGCGTGATGGCGCAGATTGAGCGCGAAACGCAGCGCGTCGATCATTGGCGCACGAGCGATCAAAAACACCGCTGGTGTGCGGCGACGCTACTGCACATCGAGAAGAACTTCCGGCGCATCCGGGGCATGGCGCATTTGCCCTTGCTGCAGGCCGCGTTGACGCAGCACCTTACGAAGACCACCACAGCGGCATGAGCCGCATCACACCGGCATCGCCCGAATTTCAACTAAGCGCGGGACACACCCCCGCTCGTAAACACTTGTCGTTTGGTTTTTTGATTTTTTGCGCTGCTTCGTGATACCAGCTGGTATGGACTGGACCCGATTTCGTGGACGCCTGACTCGCCCCGAAATTAGGGCGAGTCAGGCGTCCACGAAATCGGGTCCAGTCCACAGTGATTGCGACCGAGGTGGTCTTCAGTCGGCCATTCACGAGCGCTGAACCATGAATGCTTGCAGAGGCGGACACCACCGCTCCGCAGGCAGCATCCATGCACCACGCCTTCGAGCCGCCTGCTCCGGCAACGATGTCGAACCCGGTAATCATGCGGCCGACGGGTGACGTCAACGCGAATATGGTCACCGTATCGCCCGAAAGTGCGAAGGGCGGCGCTGCGACCAGGTGCAATTCAAGGGGAAGCAAAGCGATTGTCGTTGCTGCCTGTTCGATGTACGGATTGTTCCCAACGCGAGCGCGAACGAACATACGGCCCGATCCTAATGGCGCGAATTTGCAGGTCGAACTCGAGAGGGTGCACGCAACGTTGACCGTAGCGCCTGCCGAGCCCTGCCAAACCCAAGAGCGAACGGACACGGGGCGCCCGTCGGTCGATGAAGCCGAGAAGGTGACGGTGTCTCCCTCATATACCGGCAGTCGGCGCGGAGTTCACTACGAGCGTGACTCGTGTCGGCTTCACTGTCAGCACTTGGGTCCCGTTGACACGGTATTTGTTGATCGGCCCGCACGCTCTCGCCCCGCCGTTCGCGCAGCCCGGTGGCTGAGGCGCCAATGCGCCTGTGCACGACACCATATCCTGATTTCCAGAGCGCAAAACCCTCAACAGGGTCGAGCCTTTGCCAATGAAGTAGCCGTCGCCATACGCGACGACTTCTCCGGGTGAGCCGAAGAAGATCGAGGCGCCCGTCGCAGTATCGCGAGCCGGTATCGAGAAGGTCCCCGCTGTGGTTGAGAACCCCCTGACCATCACGAGCAAACGCATCCAATCTGCGCTACTGCCACCGCCCATCGGACCGTAGAGACCAACGGCCGATCCGGACGCTCCCGGTACGCACCACGATGCATCCGGGTTTGCGCTCGACTGCAACTTGCCTCGCACACGGATGGCCACGAACGACGAATCGCTCACGGTGCAGCTGGTGCTGGTCTCCGCGAGTGCGCCGTCACCGTCCGGTACCACTGGGATCGGATAGCTACACTCGCCGGGGGCGCCGTCCAGTGCGCCATTCACCGTCATGCGCGCTAATGGCTGACGCGGTATCGTGGCGTCGACCGCGCGAGGCGATCCCGTTGGGCCAGTGAGCGGCGACGCGAGCCGATTAGACGCGGCAGGATAGCGCGCAGCGTCATCTCACCGCCATCTGGATGGTTCTGTCTGTTTCGCCAGCGGCCTCACGCGCACGGGGCGGGGACGTGCCGCCGTTTCACACATCCGCGTCGCGCGACCTGCCCCCTCCGGGTCCCTCAGTTTGCGCACGAAAGTCCCTCAGTCACGCACAAACGCCGCGCGGCACGCTCGAATCGAGGCGTGCCGCGCGGCGGAAGTCGTTGATCTACTTAGTGGCTTGGGACGGAATCGAACCGCCGACACGCGGATTTTCAGATCTCGTGCCACTTGGTCTTGCAGAGGCGTACTCCAGAGGAGAGCGCCCCGTTTGGGACGGCAGGGTCCCTCAGTCTGACGTGCAAAGTCCCTCAGTGACGCGGTCCGGCGTTAGATCGTTGGTGCTTGACGGTCGCTCACGGTGGTCGCCGAACGCATTATTGTACTAGTAATCCAACTTCTTTCTTGTGTATGGGCGCCTTTTACGGATCCATGCTGGTCACCGGTACGGCCGCACCGTTGGCCGGTGATTTTCTGAAGCGTGTGAAGCGGACCGCGTACGTGTTGACCCTCTCCGACTCCCAGGCAATAGTCTGGGACAAGGAGGTCCAAGGATTCGACGGCGTGGACGACTTGCACCGTGTGGCCAGCGTCTTGTCGGTACCTGAGCAGACGACCATCGTCGGCGCGCTCAACTTCGACGACGATGTACTCGGGCTGAGCCTCTACGTCGGCGGCGAAGAGATCGACTTCTATCTCTCTCGGCCGGAGATGCTGGATGAGCCGGCGGAAAGCATGGGCGATGCGGACGTGTGGTGCGACACACTCAGCCTCCCCTGGCTCAAGCCCAAGGTGCGCGCGCTGTTCGCGGCGGAAGACGTCACGTTCGAGCACGCGCGACATACCGCCATCGCCGAGGCGTTCGGGTGGCCGTCATGGGTGGTCGGCGTGTCGTATGACACCATCGCGTCAGGCGACACGCCGGATGATTTTCCGCGTGATCAGCTCGTGCACGTTGCACCAGCCTAGCAATCTTTTGCCCCCGGCGGACGCGGCTACGCCTCCGCCGCGCGCGTCGCCCAATACAACGGCAGCGGGACCAGCACGGGCCGCAGAAACTGCTCGAGTGCGAGCAGTCCCGTTTGCATCGCCGGCGTGGTGATCGGCTCCGGCTCCGGCGTCAGCTGCAGATACAGTGCACCGTCACCGAACGATTCGACCGAGTGCACCGGCGCTTCGCGAAAAATACGCTCGGCGCCGCCCAACTCCGCGACCATCTCGCGGCCGAGAAGCGTGGCCCAGTAGGTGCCGCGCAAGCGCGCTCCAATTGCGGATCGCACATTCTCCAGCTGTCGAACGCGATCATTCGTGTCCTCGGCATGCTTCCATTCTAACCGTGCACGCGAGCTGTCAGGAAATAGGGTGCCATCCGGCCGCGTAGCAGGCGGGGGCCTGTGAGGCGCCATCGCCTGAAAGCCCAATTCGCTGGCTGCTAGCATCACGTCGGTCGTGACATGCACATACCCGCTTGGGGCGTCCACCAACGAGAACGCGAGCTTCAGGCCAGCGAGGAAGGCAGCGGTGTCGCTTGGCTTGAGCATTCGTTCAAACGATACCGTCCGCAACATACGATCTTCGTCTTGGCGCTCGGAGGGCTTAGGAGACCGACCGAGGGACACGGCTGCGTAAGGATCCGTCCTCACAGGTGCGTCTGGATCTTGCGACACAAGACATAACTCTTCGGTCGTGCGCCGATACAACCGACGTGCGATTTCGTTGTGGCCCTGCAGCGGTTTTCCGCGACCTACGCCCCCGCTTGTCGTGACGGTGAAGCTATGCGTCAAGCGCGCAGGCGCCGCAGCAGCAGCGATGGCGTCGAGGAGTGCGGTCAAGCTCATCGACTCCGCGAGGTGTGAATTCCGGCAATTGAACATCGCACTTGCGAACAGTGTTTGCTCCTTCACGGCGGCGTTTCCTCAGGGCGGGTAAGACTCAACTCTAGTATCGACGGTCCATCGTTGATTGGGGTCGGGGTGCTGGAGCATCTCGCCGACCCGAAGTTGCCGCGCCACTTGGTCATTCAAAGTCGCTGTCCACAGGAGAAGCGTCTTGGGGCGCGGCAGGGTCCCTCAGTCACCAGCCCCAAGGTCCCTCAGTGAGTGAGCTCACGGATCATCTCAAGGATTGTTGCGGACGATGACGGCGTTGGAGTCCAAGGCCAAGTAGGTGATGCCGGAGTATTTGTTGGGTAACGGCGTGGCGAGGATGAAACGATTCGGCGTGAGCCGAAAAAGCATGCCGCCGTCGACGAGCGCGGCGTCGGCACCGAGGTCTGCGCGGAAAGACGCATTGCAGAGGGACGATCTGGCGCGCGATGCGGGAAAAGCGTCCATCTCGCACGCGCTCTGCGTGACCCTCATCGGTCGACCTGACGGGTCGAACCCTAGTGCTGCCAGCGACGTCGAAGCCGCGATAGCGGTGAGCAGCATGAAGCGCATTGAATTTCTTCCCTAGAGAACGAGAACCGATCACAACGAGGGCGAGTGGAGTGACTTCGAACGGTGCACGTAGCTGTACGACCAGAAGGTTTCCGATAAGGCATACGAGCGTCGCCACCAAAAGCCATCGCATGAGGATCTATGCGGATATCGCGCTGCGATGAGAATGTTGGGTGGTCAATCGTATGTCTCATGTAATGTGTACAACGCGCTCTGCACTGACGGCGCCTGCAGAGACGTCGATGGCCTCACACGTAGCTCGACCATCCAGGTCGAGGGTAATCGGATCAAATGTCCCATCACGTGACATTCGATGACGGTGCAGCGCACGGACTTCACGTCAAATCTATTGGCTGAAGAGCGCGATGGCGTCTTGCACGTCGAGGCTTCGACTCTGACCGGTTTGCCAAGTCCTCCCAGCTGCGCTCCCACCGATTGTGCGACAGCGGTATCTCCATCACACAGGCGCAATTCCAGTTCAGTCCCGGCAATCTCGTTCACGTACTGATCGATTGACGTCCACGGTTTACACGTTCGACAGCCGTCTTCGCGCTTCTTGTATCACGCGGACACGACCAGCCGCCCATGCCGGTCATGCTGCAGCGGCTCAAGCTTCTCGATCTCTTTCGCATTGGGGCCGTGCACGGCGTCCCACAACTCGCGCGCGTCCTGCAGGTTGATCCAGAACTGCGCCGATGTGCCCAACACGCGCGCCAGGCGGAGCGCGGTATCGACCGTGACCCCGCGACGGCCGCACAACAGGTCATTCAGGCGCTGCAACGAGATCCCCAGCCGCGCGGCGAAGGCCGTCTGCGTGATGCCGAGCGGCACCAGGAAGTCCTCGCGCAGCACCTGACCTGCGTGCGCTGGCGGCTCCACCATCTGCTCGACGGACGGGCGAGGGATGTGCGTTGGGAGTGGCTTGGTGCTCATTAAGACCTCTGATTTTGGCAACGTGCCTAGTGCCAACCCGATGTTGCGGTCACCGGTGGTAATCCGTGAACTCCACCTGCGCGGGACCTTCCGCGGTCCACACGAAACACAGCCGATACTGATCGTTCACGCGAATCGAGTGTTGTCCCTTCCGATCTCCTTTGAGCGGCTCCAGCTGATTACCGGGTGGGCTTCGGAGATCGTCGAGTATCACTGCCGCGTCCAGCGCCGAAAGCTTACGCCGGGCCACCGACCACAACGCCACCGCGTGACGGTTGGCCTTGGTCCGTTTTCCCGCGAAGAGGTCGGCGGTGGCTTGATCGAGAAACGACTGGATCACGCTGCAGTTTATATGGTACACATATAGCATGCAATAGGATCCGACCGGCCGGGTACGCAAAACGGCGCCCCGACTAGGTCAGGGCGCCGCTTTGATTTTTGTACAGTGGCTTGGGACGGAATCGAACCGCCGACACGCGGATTTTCAGATCTCGTGTTACTTGGTCGTACAGAGGCATACTCCAGAGGAGAAAACCCCGCTTAGGGCCGCAGGGTCCCTCAGTGGAGCATGCAAAGTCCCTCAGTCCCAACGGCCCGCTCCAAGCCAAGACCAAAGCAAGCGAGCTGAGAAATCGAAGACCAGCCGACGGCTAACCCCAACTCCCGAACCATAGGCGCTTTCGGTTGCTCGGAATCCACGAGATACCTTAGAGACACTAGGGTGTCCCGACTGTGAACCGGGCTCCTCCCGAGGGGAACGATGCCAAGCGTCCCCTAGGGGAACGTCTTGCGTTAGACGTTCACGAGGCGCACAGAATGTGCAATCTCAGTCGGCATATCCGCGCAGTTTTCGGTCGGAACTGACACTCGGTTACAGGCGTGGGGGAAATGGAGTTCGCACCGCACCTAAATGGATGTCGCACTGACGCAGCATCATCTGAAGTTGACTAACCCAGTTCTTTCAAGCCAACTACTTAGCACCATTCTCGGGACAACTATCATCGGAACGTTTGTAATGAGCCAATCCAGCGGCTGGCCGTTCTCCAGTGCTGCAGCAATGGCGAGTCTCAACAACCCAAGCTGGGTGACGCCGGGCTTAGTTCCGATGGCAATGAGGAGAATACCCGACGCTGCTAACTCGACCGTCAGTAGCATCGGTACCGTCGCCGCCAGCGAGAGTACGTGGCTAGTTCGACGGGACCTTACACGTGCGCTTACTCGCAAAAGCACAATCCAAAGGCTCAAAACGAAAACAAGTGGAGCGAGCTCGAAAGGGGCGGTCCACATCAACTGCGTGAATGCGTCCTGCCATCCTGCAATGCTACGAAGTGCGAACGGCGCACGCAGTTGCGTGACAAGAAGACTGCCGATAGACCACGAGAGTGTAGCAAGGAACAGCCACCGCGAGAGCAACTGAGTGCTCTCGCGGTTCCAAGCGATTCTCTTACTCCACGTCACGCTTGGGTTGCTCACGCTTCTTTGGGATCGAGTGCTCGCGAGCTAGCAGACACTAGAAGCGAACGCATGGATTGCCTTGTTGAAATGTGAGCACGCTATACGGATACTCATTGTAGGAGCCGTTGTTTAGCTGCGGACCGTGGTTTGAGTACCTTCCGAATACCTGGTTCAAGTAGTGCACGGTCTCGTGCAGATAGACAGCCATCAGGATACTTCTCCCGGTGCTGGACTGCGACCGGTAGTGGTCAAAGTCAATCTGATCTACATGAATTAAGCCGTTCGTGGTGTTTGCTGTGTGTGGAGCATTCCACCATCCCATGTATACCTTACCTTCTGAAAACATGTGCCTGAATGAGCTGGCTAGATCCGCGCACATCGACCTATGTTCAATTGGGATGCTCGCGGGATCCTGAAGTTGAAGCATTACCGAGTCACGAACAAAGCGCCGCTCGTCTTCCGTCAGCTTGACCAAGCAAATAAATCTGGGTCCGTAGCAGGCAGTGGAGGCATCTATGCAACTCGATGTTGCGACAGTGGAGCTGGGAAACCTCCGCAGGGCCGCGACACAAATCGGAAGAACTGTTACCTGCACAGTTGCGCTCTTTGCTCTTCCGTTGACGAGTGCGGTGAATGAGATGACCGTCGACGTCGCCGACACTCCATAACATCTATCGGAGCGGCACTCTAGCTGTTCGGTCGACGGGGCGTTCTGGAACGTTAGCTGGGTCACCGGTCGGGCGACTGGAGTTGACGAAGCTAGATACTCCACGATGAAGTTGTTTGCCGAAGGCTCTGGTGATGCCGTCACCACAAACTGCAGTGGCTGTATAGGAGCCTCAACGGCCGCCTGTTCTATGTAGGGGTTTAATGCCACCCGCGCTCGTACGTACATGCGACCGGTACCGAGAGGCGCAAACTTGCACGTAGGGACCGAGAGGGAGCATCCAACGTTGGTAGTGGCGCCCGCCGAGTCTTGCCAAACCCAAGAGCGAACTGACACGGGCCGTCCGTCTGTCGACGAGGCCGTGAAGGTGACGGTGTCCCCCTCGTAAATCGGCGTCGGCGCGGCGTTCACCACGAGCGTGACTCGTGTCGGCTTGACCGTCAGCACTTGGGTCCCGTTGACACGGTATTTGTTGATCGGCCCGCACGCTCTCGCCCCGCCATTCGCGCAACCCGGTGGTTGAGGCGCATTGGGGCCTGTACACGACACCGTATCCTGATTCCCTGAACGCAAAACCCGAAGGAGGGTCGAGCCCCTGCCGATGAAGAAGCCCTCACCGTACGCGACGACTTCGGCGGATGAGCCGAAGAAGATCGAGGCGCCCGTCGCAGTATCGCGAGCCGGAATCGAGAAGGTCCCCGCTGTCGTTGAGAACCCCCTGACCGTCACAAACAAACGCATCCAATCTGCGCTACTGCCACCGCCCATCGGACCGTAGAGACCAACGGCCGATCCGGACGCTCCCGGTACGCACCACGATGCATCCGGGTTTGCGCTCGACTGCAACTTGCCTCGCACACGGATGGCCACGAACGACGAATCGCTCACGGTGCAGCTGGTGCTGGTCTCCGCGAGTGCGCCGTCACCGTCCGGTACCACTGGGATCGGATAGCTACACTCGCCGGGGGCGCCGTCCAGTGCGCCATTCACCGTCATGCGCGCTGTGGTTTCAAGGACCGTTCCCTCATCTGGTCGAGTGATCGCTGCCTGCTCCTGGTTGCAGCCCAGGAGCAATACCATGGTTGAGGCCACAGCGATCAAGTACAACGGGGCGCGAGTGTTCCGCAGCATTTGCATTCGGGTACGTGGTGGCGGATTGGGTAATTGCTGACGCGGTATCGTGGCGTCGACCGCGCGAGGCGATCCCGTTGGGCCAGTGAGCGGCGACGCGAGTCGATGAGACGCGGCAGGATAGCGCGCAGCGTCATCTCACCGCCATCTGGATGGTTCTGTCTGTTTCGCCAGCGGCCTCACGCGCACGGGGCGGGGACGTGCCGCCGTTTCACACATCCGCGTCGCGCGACCTGCCCCCTCCGGGTCCCTCAGTTTGCGCACGAAAGTCCCTCAGTCACGCACAAACGCCGCGCGGCACGCTCGAATCGAGGCGTGCCGCGCGGCGGAAGTCGTTGATCTACTTAGTGGCTTGGGACGGAATCGAACCGCCGACACGCGGATTTTCAGATCTCGTGCCACTTGGTCTTGCAGAGGCGTACTCCAGAGGAGAGCGCCCCGTTTGGGACGGCAGGGTCCCTCAGTCTGACGTGCAAAGTCCCTCAGTGACGCGGTTGCCGCTTGATCGTACGAGATTGGCGGTCGGTTACGTTTGCCGCCGAACGTATTGTTTTCCGTGTAAACCAATATCCTTCGTATGTATGGGCGCCTTTTACGGATCGATGCTGATCACCGGTGCGGCCGCACCGTTGGCCGGTGATTTTCTGAAGCGTGTGAAGCGGACCGCGTACGTGTTGACCCTCTCTGCCTCCCAGGTGATTGTCTGGGACAAGGAGGTCCAAGGATTCGACGGCGTGGACGACTTGCACCGCGTGGCCAGCGTCTTGTCGGTACCTGAGCAGACGACCGTCGTCGGCGCGCTCAACTTCGACGATGATGTGCTCGGGCTAAGCCTCTACGGCGGCGGCGAGGAGATCGACTTCTACCTCTCACGGCCGGAGATGCTGGATGAGCCGGCGGAAAGCATGGGCGATGCGGACGTGTGGTGCGACACACTCAACGTCTCCTGGGTCAAGCCCGAGGTGCGCGCGCTGTTCGCGGCGGAAGACGTCACGTTCGAGAACACGCGACATACCGCTATCGCCGAGGCGTTCGGGTGGCCGTCGTGGGTGGTCGGCGTGTCGTACGACACCATCGCGTCAGGCGACACGCCGGATGATTTTCCGCGCGATCAGCTCGTGCACGTTGCACCAGCCTAGCACTCTTTCGCCCCCGGCGGACGCGGCTACGCCTCCGCCGCGCGCGTCGCCCAATACAACGGCAGCGGGACCAGCACGGGCCGCAGAAACTGCTCGAGCGCGAGCAGCCCTGTTTGCATCGCCGGCGTGGTAATCGGTTCCGGCGATGGCGTCAGCTGCAAATAGAGCGCGCCGTCGCCGAACGGCGCGACGAGATGCACCGGCGCTTCGCGCGTGATGCGCTCGGCGCCGCCCAGCTCCGCGACCATTTCGCGGCCGAGAAAGGTGCCCCAGTAGGTGCCGCGCAATCGCGGTCCGACCAGCTCGTGCACGTACGCCAGCTTTTGGACGCGATCATTGGTACTCTCGGCGTGCTTCCGCGCCAACCATTCACGTGCGGCAGCCGAATCAACGGTCCCGTCTGCACGGGACGGTGGGAGCGGAAAGAGCGGAGCCATCGCCTGAAAGCCCACTTCACTGGCCGCGAGCATCGAATCGGTCGTAACATGGACGTAGCCGCTTGGCGCGTCTACCAACGAGAACACGCGCTTTAGACCGGTGATGAACGCAGTAGTTTCACTCGGCTGGAGTGTTCGTTCAAACGATACCGTCTGCAACACCCGATCCTCGACGGTCTTGGGAGGCCGTCCGAGCATCACAGTCGCATACGGCTCCGTGCCCTTGGGCGCGTCAGGATCTTGCGAAGTGAGATACAGTGTCTCCGTGGTGCGACGGTACAACCTCGGGCCAATCTCGTTTTGATCCTGCAGCACCTTTGCACGTCCCACGCCACCACTTTTCGTCGCGGTGAAGCTGTGCGTCAAAGCCGACGGCGCTACCGCGACGGAGACGGCATTCAAGAGCGCGGTGAAGTGAGTCGAATCTGAGAGCCCCAAGCTTCGACAACTGAACGTGGTGCTTGCGAACAGCATCTGGTGTGACACTGCAGATTTTCCTCAAGGCGGGTAAGACAACCCAAGACCTTCGCCCGATTCCAGCTGCCCTATGAGATCAAGCAGGCCGGTGGCTTCCCACCATCGATTGCGTTGCCCACTCGACAGCGGGATCAGCACTCCTGCCGCGTTCAACTGATCGATGGCTTCGTAGACACGACTCTTCGAGCGATACGTCACGGCCGTCGCAACAGGCGCCGAGATCATGGGGTGCGCCGGCAGGTGGTCGATGATTGCCCACACCGCTGCATCGGCACGCGGGACCGATGATTGCGCACGGAGCATCGTACGCCAGTCTTCCTGCAGCCGGCGCACCTTGGCGATGTACGCACGGGCGAGTTGCGACGCGCGAAGCGTTGCCATGGCAAAGTGTTCGAGCCAGGCGAGCACGCCGTCGTCACCGTCGTTTCGGAAGCGCGTAAGCCCGTCGATGTACTTCGCTCGGGCGCCGGCGAACACGACACTGATTGGTGGGACGAACTCGCGCGCGATGCCGCGCCGCTTGAACACGACATGCACGAGGGCTCGCCCCGTTCTGCCATTGCCATCGTCGAACGGATGAATGGTCTCGAACTGCGCGTGCACGAGCGCCGCCTGCACCAGTGGCGACAGGAGGTCGGTATTGATCGTCTCACACAGGTCGCGCAGGAGCGGCGCGATGAGGTCGGGCGGTGGCGGAACGAAGTCCGCACCACACGGGGTGTAGTCGTTCCCCCCAATCCAGTTTTGGGATTCACGGAATCGTCCAGCGATGTGCTGGTGTGCCGCGTGCTCGAGCAGACGACGATGGATGGCGAGGATCCCGTCTTCGTCGAAGTCTGCGCGCTCGGCGGCGCCTTCGACGGCCAGCACCATCGCGTCGATGTTGGCCAATACCTCCTGCGCCGTCGCTCCCGGCGGCGTCCCCGATTCTGCCTTGGCCTCAGCGCGCGCCAGGTCTCGGACGCCCAACTGCAGCCCTTCAACCTTCGATGACGCGATGGACTCCGTGCGCAGGAGCAGCCGCGCCAGCGGGGCGAGCGCGGGGCCACCTTCATGGTTCAGTGCAATCAGTGCCTGCTCGGCTTCCGACACTAATGCCGCGAGCGCGCCGTCGAGGCGAATCTCCAAGCCACCTAGCAGCGTGGGGAGATGCACGTCGTAGCGGCAAGCCCGCCGGTGGCGAGGTGGCGCAGCACGGATCGGATCGGATGGCCAAATTCGCGACTCGTATCGGCCGGGCATCGGGTAGGGGACGGAAGTGAAACTTGGCAAGTCGTATAGTTTCATTTACAATATAAATGAAACTATGGATCTTCGCTATTCCCGGATGTCGTCCGCTCCTCGGGCCTCCGGTACGCAAAACGGCGCCCCGACCAGGTCAGGGCGCCGCTTTGATTTTTGTGCAGTGGCTTGGGACGGAATCGAACCGCCGACACGCGGATTTTCAGTCCGCTGCTCTACCAACTGAGCTACCAAGCCAGTCATCCCCCGCAATGCGCAAGCGCACGCGGGAGCCCTTCAATATATCCGGCCCTATCGCAAAGGGAACCCGCCTCGGACAGGGAGTTCACAAACGCCGAACGGCCCGCCCCCAAACCCAAGCCCACACCGCCGGGCCAGGGCCAGCACCTCACGCCCGCGTAAAGCTCGCCGAGATGATGCTCTTGAGGCCGCCGCGCACGTTGAAGTCGCCCACCACCGTCATGTGGTGCGGGTTACACGCCGCCACGAGGTCGTCGAGAATGTGGTTCACCGCGCGCTCGTAAAAAATGCCGTCGTTGCGGAAGCTCCAGAAGTACAACTTCAGGCTCTTCAGCTCGAGACACTGCTCGGCCGGCGTGTACGTGATCTTGATCGTCGCAAAATCGGGTGCGCCGCCTTCGAGCAGCTTGAGTTCCGCCGCGTCCGTCTCCACACCGCCAAGCGGGCAGAGCGACGTGAACTCGTCCGTCTCCATGTAGATCTCGTACTTCCGATCCGCATACGGATTCGGAAACGTTTCCAGCAATTGTGGTTTGGGCATGCCTTAACTCTAAATGAACGTCGGCACGTTGCGCACTCCCGCCGCACCACTTCGCGGCCGCCCACCACTCACGTCAGATCGCGCAACCGCTTCGACCACTCGTCGAGCATCATCCGCTCGGCGGGGGTCAGACTGTCGATCCCTTCGGCCGCGATCTTGTCGAGCACCGCGTCGAGCGCCGTGCTCGGCGCCGGCGCCACCGTCGCCACGGGCGCGGGTTGCGGCTGCGGCTTCTGCGCCGGACGCACACGCGACATCGCTGCCTTGCTCTGCGCCACGATGTCGTCGGTCTCACGCTCACGCTCGCGCGGCCGGCTCGTTTTGGGCACCGCACGCGGCGGCTCATCGCCGTAATCGGGCGCCGGCGCAATGCGGCTGCGGAACCGGTCCAGACTCCCCACGCTCGGCGCGCGCAAATACAACCACCCGGCCACCATCCCGCCAAAGTGCGCCGCGTATGCCGTGCCGCCGGCACTGCCGCTATCGAGCAGCGTCATGGTGATGTTGATGAGCGCCATGAATGCCACCAACCATTTCACCTTCATGGGCACAATGCCGAAAAACAGCACTTCATCGTCGGGCCAGCGCGACGCATACGCGACCGCCACACCAAGAATGGCCGCCGACGCGCCAACGAGTACGCCACCGCTGGGCTGGAACAGGTAGTGAAAGGCCCAGCCACCAAGCCCGCACCACAGGTAGTACCACGTGAACGTGCTCCCGCCCCACGACCGCTCCACACGCGGACCGAACAACCACAGCGTCCACATGTTGAGCAGCAGGTGCATGAGACCACCGTGCACGAACATGTACGTCCCGATCGTCCACAGCTTGCGCGCGGCGAGATCACCCGACGCATAGCCCAGCCCGTTCGCCATGTTCGCATCGCCCACCAGCGTGGCTTGCACGAAATACACGGCCACGCACAACCCGATCAGCCAGTACACGGCGCTCGGCGTACGCGATGTCTCGAACTCGTCGTAGGTGACGTAACTCATGGCAGATGAACGAAGTCGGTACGGCTATCGATCCCGCGACGGTGCGAGCGCGAGATGCACGATGCGCTCGCACAGATCGGGAAACAAGACGCCCGCAGCCGCGGCGGCCTGTGGGATGAGACTGGTAGGCGTCATCCCCGGCAACGTGTTGGCCTCAAGACACCACGGACGCCCCTCCGGATCCAGCCGGAAATCGATCCGCGCGTAGCCGCCCAGCTTGAGCGCCGCGAAGGCCCGACGGGCCTGATCCGCCAGCGACGCCTGCACATGAGCCGGTAGTTCGGCCACGAACTCCTTGGCCATCCCTGGCGTATACTTGCATTCGTAGTCGTACAGCTCTTTGGCGGGGACAATCTCGATTGTCGGCAGCACGGCGTCGCCCAGAATGCCCACCGTCAGCTCCTGCCCCGGCACGAACCGCTCGATCATGACCTCGTCGTCATAGCGGAACGCTTCTGTCACCGCGGGCGCCAGCTCGGCGGCCGCCCGCACGATGCTCAGCCCCACCGTGCTCCCCTGCTTGGACGGCTTCACCACCACCGGCCACCCCAGCTCGCGGCCCACGGCCTCGGCGTCGAGCTGGGACACATCCCAAGGCGCCATGATCCAGTCGGCGGTATACACGCCAGCCGCCCGGAGCACGACCTTGCTGAGGTGCTTGTCCATGGCGAGGGCGCTCGCGAGATGCCCGCTGCCCGTATAGGGCACGCCGACCAGATCGAGCAGCGCCTGCACGGTACCGTCTTCCCCTTGGCCGCCATGCAGCGCCAAAAAGACACAATCGGCGTCGGTGAGCTCGGGCATGGTGCCCAGCGTTGGCGACAGCGACTGCGAGGCCATGCCGGCCAGCGTGTCGAGCGAGGGGGGCGCACTCCCCACCCCGGCGGCCAGCATGCGCCGCTCGGTCTCACGGGTGAGCACCCCTTCCGCCGGGTCAAGGCAGATGACTTCATGCCCCTTGTCGCGCAGCGCCTGCGCAATGCGGAGGCCGCTGGACAGCGATACATCGCGTTCGGCGGAAACGCCGCCGAGGAGGACAGTTATTCGGAGAGTGCTCGACATGCTGCAAGCTACGCAGAATGCCGGCCGAGAGAAAACGGCAACGCGCCGGCGCTAGGCGGCCTTACTGCCGGCCCGTACTCTCGAGCACGAACTGCACGATGCGCGACAGCATGGCGCCATCGGGGATCTGCTCCCATTCGCGGACCACGTGCACCCGGTCGAACGCGTCGATGGTGACGTGCCGCCCTTCCCGCGCGGCGTCGGGGTCCAGCGCAATCCACGCCTGCCCGCGCGTCGGCCCCTGCGCGTTGAGGGCGACGCCGTGCGCGTCCTCCCAGGTGGAGGCGCGAGGGTCTGCGAAGAACGCCGCCACGCGGCCTTTACTGAAGTCGCGGAGTGGCGCACCGAGTGCATCAGTGACCGAGTCCAGTGCGTAGATCATGAAGCGGAAACGGAGAGAAGCCGCGCGAGACGTCGCTCAGCCGTGCCATAGGGGAGACGGCATACACGCGACGCGGTCACGATGCGTTACGCTTCACTCCATGCCAGTTGCCGCGTATTCACCAGCGTCGTGACGCGACACGCCATCACGGGGTATGGCCTCCTGAACCGCTCACCGAGGCACTCATGTATCGCGCATCATTGCTGACCCTTGCCGCGCTCGCCGTTTTCACGACGGGGTGCAAAGGCACGCCCGTCGACGTCGACACCACCGTCGACACCACCGTCGACCCGCCGCGCAACGGCATCGTGGCCGGCACACTCGAAGTCACGGCCGATCGCCCGAATCTCACGCTGCGCAACAATACCGAGTTCATCATCGGTTACTTCATCGTGGACAGCGAGATGGCGACCATTGCCCTCTTCCCGCCCTGCGGAAACAGCTGCCCCATTCTCGTGCAGGGGGCGAGTATTGTGGTGCCGTACAGCGCCATCGGCGGCTACTCGGCCGCTTCCGAGAAGGCCAACGTGCTCTGGTTCAAGTATCGGCGCAGCGCCGACGGCACGCTCAAGCCCATCGGGGGAGTGAACGTGGCGCAGGTGACGCTCTAAGCATCCGGTCCCAGATCCGTGTCCACGCTCTCCGACGCCACCGCGCTTCGCCGCGTGCTGCTGCAGGCGCGGCAGGGCGATCGCGTGAGCTTTGCGCAGCTCGTGGAGCACTATTATCCGCGCGCCATGCGCTTTGCGTTGCAGATGCTGCGCCATCGTGAAGACGCCGAGGAAGCGGTGCAGGACACGTTCGTGCGGGTGCACGACAACCTCGCGCGCTTTCGCGAGGACGCGCCGTTCGATCCGTGGTTCTTCCGCATTCTCGGCAATCGCTGTCGCACGCTGCTCGTGCGGCGCAAGCGGCATCACGACATCATCGACTACGGTGACGTGCCGCATGATGCCGCGAGCGTCGAGACAGTCGACCTCCCCAGCGACCGCTTCACCAACGACGTACACCGTGCGCTCGCCGAACTTCCGGCCGAGCAACGCGAAGCCTTTCTGCTCCGCCATGTGAACGACATGGATTACGAAGAGATGATCATCGTCACCGGCGCCAAGGGCTCGACCCTGCGCATGCGCGTCAAGCGCGCCATCGATGCACTCCGCAACCGGCTGCACGCCCCGATGCGCGAAGGAGCCTTTCATGACTGACCGCAATCGCCGCTTCGAGCGGAACAACGTTGAGCCTGTCGACGACGAACTGCTGCTCGCGCAGGTCAAGGCCGTCCTCACACCCATGCCCGAGGTCGACCGGCGTCGCATCGCGCAGATTCTTGCTGCGACGACCGGACGCACACGTACACCGCAACAGCGGTTCGTCACGCGCCTGGCCGATCTGCGCGACTGGTGGCGTTTCAATACGCCGCCAGTCGCGCACGTCGCGACAATGGCAGCCGCCGCGCTCACCATCGGCTTCGTCGCGCGCGGGTACGTTACGCGTGATGACGGTGCACTCGTGAGCGCGACGGCAACACCACCGGTCGCCGTCGCGAACGACGCGGGCACCAACCGCATGCGCCCCACAACCACCATGCAGGCGGTCGATGCACCGGCCGACACACGCGAGCTGCGCGTCGCCACGCAGTTCGTGCTCGACACACGCGATATCGCGGGCGCCACCACCGTGTCCATCGTGGGCGACTTCAACGACTGGAACCAGACCGCGACGCCACTGGTGTTCGAGCACGGTGCGTGGACCACCACGGTCCCACTCGCACCCGGCCGACATGTGTATGCGTTCGTGGTGAACGGCGAACGGTGGATCGCCGATCCACGCGCACCACAAGCGCCCGACAACGACTTCGGTCGTCCAGGCTCCGTGATCATTGTGCGGGCGCCGTAACATGCGCCGTCACGCCATACTCCTGCTCGGCGCCCTTCTACTCGCCACCGCACCGGTACACGCCCAGGAGCTCTCCCCCTTCGACGCCATCGCCGACGAGCCCACGCGAGCCGCACTGCGCACCATCATCGCCGACGCCGCCGCGCGCGGACTTCCCACATCCGCGCTCGTAACCAAGGTGCGGGAAGGGATCGCCAAACGCGCGACGCCCGATCGCATTCGGAGCGCCACCGCCCTGCTCGCCGAACGGCTCGCCGTGGCATCGAGTGCACTGGCGCCAACACGCAGCGCCGATGAACTCGCCGCCGCCGCCGGTGCGCTTCAAGTGGGCATCCCCGCCTCCACCCTGCGCGAAATGCGTCAGCTCTGGCCGCAGCGTCCCCTCACTGTCCCCCTCGGCGTGCTCTCCGAACTCGTCGCCAGCGGCGTGTCGCGATCCATTGCCACGCGACGCGTACGCGACCTGCTCGTGAAAGGCGCGACCACCACCCAATTCGCCGCACTCGGTACCACCATCCAAAACGACATCGCCGCCGGCCTCTCGCCCGACGCGGCCATGGAGCTCCGGAGCAAAGGCGTGCTCTCGCTCATCGAACAGCAGATCAATGCGGGAGTGACCACCACCGGTGCGCCGCCGCGCCCGCCGGCAAGGCGCTGACCAACCCGCCATCTCCGCGCTACCGAGAGCGGAGAGCTGAGAACTCCGAGGGAGAGTCGAGAATCGAGAAGCCAGCCTTTGATAGGCGTGAGAGTTGAGTAACGCAGAGGTGAGAGGCGAGGACCCGCGGTCGGGGTAACCGCCACCGCGGGTCCTGTCTTCTCGCTGCTGCGTTACTCGACTCTCACGCCTATCAAAGGCTGGCTTCTCGATTCTCAACTCTCCCTCGGAGTTCTCAGTCCTCAGTACTCAGTAGCGCAGTCATGGGGGTCCGCACTAGCGTACATCCGTGCTCATGCTACGTGCGCTCGCCCTCCTCGTGTTCATCTCGTCCCCGCTGCTCGCGCAGTCGGCTCCGTCTCGCTCGCTCGCGTGGCTCGACGTCGGCGGTGCGCAAGTCCGGCAACCCACCAGCACCACGCGCACGGCCGCGTCTCTCGGTGCCGGCCTCTGGTACAGCCGACATCGTGTTGCGGTGGCTGGCGAAGGCAACGTCACCATCGCCCGCGACAGCATCAGTGCCGCGCAGTACATCGTGCGGGCCTCGCTGCTCCCGGTCGCGTGGTCGCGAACGGATATCGACGTCAGCGCGACCACCAACGGCATCGTGCTTCCCGGGAGTAATGGCAACCGATCCGTCATGCTGCGCCAGTTCTGGCGTGTGCGCGCGATGGAGCTCTCGGGGTCCGTGGGCGCGGGCCGTACATCACGTCTGCGAAATGCGAGCAGCGGGCACGCGTTCGGTGCCGGCGCCGAGTGGCAGCTCCAAAACGGCCAGTGGCGAGTGGGCACCTCGCTGCAGCGCAGCTACAGCGACGACTATCAGCTCATGGAAGCGTCGGGGATCGCGCTCGGCCGCATCGCGCCCCGTTACACGCTCGACGACGTGAACGCGCAGCTCTCGTGGCAACGCGGTCCGCTGTGGATCAACGCGCAGCGCGGCTGGCGGCGGGGAGTTGGTGCCAGCGTGGGCAACGCCAACGGCTTCAACGTGTCGGCGGCGATCGCCATGAGCACGACCACCACACTCATCGTGCAAACTGGTGAACAGTTCGCCGATGTCGTGCGCGGAGTCCCGCAGGCGCGCTATACCGGTGTGGCCATGCGCTGGAATCCCGCACGCGCGCGCGTCTTGCGCACGGCCGTTCGCGCCTCGGGCGATACCCGTACCGCACCAGGGGTAAGCGTGGTGCTCGTCCCCGATGTGCGCGGGGACGAGGTGCTGCTGCAGCGCACCGAAGGCGTCGGTACTATCACCATTTCCATCGCCGCCCCGCCCCAAGCCGTCGTGGAGCTGGCGACCAGTCAGAATGACTGGCAACCCGTTCGGCTCGCGCAACGCGGTGAGCTGTTCGTGCAGCAGCTCACCCTGCCCGCTGGAGCCCACCGGATTGCGGTCCGCGTGAACGGCGGCCCGTGGCGGGCGCCGCGCGGGCTCGCGCCGGTGAACGACGACTTTGGCGGCAAAGCCGGTGTGGTCGTCATTCCCTGACACCCGTCCCTTGACCCTCGTTGGTACCCTGGTGAGCGTTCAGGGGTGACACCCTATACTGATCTTGGTCTCCCGAACGCCCTGCCCGACCGCGACCGTGTCGTTCTGCGGCGCTGGATGCTCGCGTCCATTATCGCGGTCTTCTTCGCCGTTGCCGTAGGCGGGATCACGCGCCTCACCGAAAGCGGGCTCTCCATTACCGAATGGAAACCGGTGTCGGGTGCGCTGCCCCCCTCCGGTGACGCGGCGTGGGCGCTCGAGCTCGAAAAATTCCAGCAGATCCCCCAGGCGAGTGCCACGCACGTCGGCATCACCATGGCGCAGTTCAAGTGGATCTACTGGTGGGAGTGGTTTCACCGGAACGTGGCGCGCACCGTCGGCCTGGTGTTCGCGATCCCGTGGCTGCTCCTCATGGTCCAGCGACGCATTCCGCGCCAACTGCAGCTGCGGCTCACCGCGCTCCCGCTGCTCACCCTCGGACAGGGCGCGCTCGGCTGGTACATGGTCAAGAGCGGGCTCGTCGAGCGCATCAGCGTGAGTGCCTATCGGCTCACCGCCCACCTCGGCCTCGCGCTTGGCATTCTCGCCGTGGCCGTGTGGACCTACAGCGAACTGCGCGAGCGCACTCCCGCCGAGCACGATGAAGGGGGACAGACGCCGCGCACATGGCGTGCGGCCGTGCTGAGCGCCGCCACGCTGCTCGGCATCACTGTTCTTTCCGGCGGGTTCGTCGCCGGTCTGCGCGGCGGCAAGATCTTCAACGAATTTCCGCTCATGGGCGGCCAGGTTGTACCTCCCGGCTACGGCACGCTCACGCCGTGGTGGAGCAACGCGTTCGAAAATCCCGCGGCGGCACAGTTCCATCATCGCCTGCTCGCCATGAGCGTGACCGCGTTCGTGCTCATCTTGGCGTGGCGCGCGCAGAAAGCCCCGTTGCCCCAATCGGTACGGCGCGCCCTCTTCGCCTTCGGGGCGGTCGTCACGGTGCAGCTCTTGCTCGGCGTCACCACGTTGTTGCTCGCGGTGCCCATTCCGCTCGGCGTGTTGCATCAGTTCACCGGCGTCCTCGCACTCACCGCCGCACTGGTGGCCACGCAGCGCGCCACGGCCACCAGCGAAAGCGTGTCACGCCGGCAACCGTCGGCGATGAGTGCAGCAGACGAAAACGGACTACTGCCCCTGCCCCAGTGAGAAGCCGCTGACACCATCGAAGGTGTACAGATGCTCGGTCTTCACGAAGTCATAGTGCGCGTTGCCGATGCGCATGAGCAAACTCAACACCTGCGACAGCTGCAGCGGATGCGAGCTATCGGTTGCGAGAAAGCGGCAGCGCCAGTGATCGGTGCAGAACGTTTCGGGTAAACCGTTTGGCCACACCTTCACGCCGCGGTTGGAAATCATCGACAGCGTCATGCCGTCGCCGTTCACCTTGGCCAGCTGATCGCCCAGCGCCGACGCGGCGCCGCGCCAATGCAGAAAGACGTCCACACCCACCAGCTCCTTCCGGGCCGGATGCGTCGCCGTCACGCGCCCCGCCACCGCAATGGGCGGCCCGCCGGCGTACTTCACCGGCGCAAACTTGGTCGGCGTACGCCCCAACCGCTCGATGACCGCGTCGGCGAACGCCTTCGTGCCCACGCGCAGCTCCGACACCTTCTCGTGGTAGATGTCGCCGGTGTGCACACCCTCTTCGAGCGTGGCCAGCCACGCGTTGTGCACCTTCTCCGCCACGTCGCCCTGGCCGATGTGCACGAGCATCATGACGGCCGCGAGCAATAGGCCGCTCGGGTTGGCCACGTTCTGTCCGGCAATGTCCGGCGCCGAACCGTGCACGGCTTCGAACATCGCGCACTGATCGCCGATATTCGACGACCCGCCAAGGCCCACCGAGCCCGTCACCTCGGCCGCAATATCCGAAATGATGTCGCCGTAGAGATTGAGCGTCACCACGACATCGAAGTCTTCCGGACGCGTCGCAATGCGGGCCGCGCCGATGTCGATGATCATGTGGTCGGTCTTGATCTCCGGATACTCGACCTTTACCTCATCGAACACTTTGTGAAAGAGTCCGTCGGTGAGCTTCATGATGTTGTCCTTCGTCATGCATGTCACGCGCTTGCGCCCGTTGGCACGCGCATACTCGAAGGCATAGCGCACGATCTTTTCACACCCCGGACGCGACACGAGCTTGAGGCACTGATACACCTCGTCAGACTGCCGGTGCTCGATCCCCGCGTACAAGTCTTCTTCGTTTTCGCGCACGATGACCATATCCACCGTTTCGTGCTTGGTGGCCACGTACGGATGAAAGCTCACGCACGGACGCACGTTGGCATACAGGCCGAGCGTCTTGCGCACCGTTACGTTGAGCGACTTGAACCCACCGCCCTGCGGTGTGGTGATCGGCGACTTGAGAAACACCTTGGTGCGGCGCAGCGAATCCCACGACGCGCTGTCAATGCCAGCGGTTTGTCCGCGGGCGTACACCTTCTCGCCGATCTCGATGACTTCCGGCGCAATGCGCGCACCGGCGGCCGTGATCACACGCAGTGTGGCCTCCATGATTTCGGGGCCAATGCCATCGCCGTAGGCAACTGAAATGGGAGTCGTCATCGCTAGCTGTCAGTGCGGGGGAGTGGGGGCAGGTGGGGAGTCGCACACGAACGCGGTATTCGCGCATCAGTGTGAAACGCCGTAAGCTTGACCGTCTGCCACGCGTTGTCTATCCCACCCCGTCTTTGCGCACACCTCGATTTCTCGGCGTCATCGGTGCGCTGGTCATGCTCGCCGGCTGCGACCGAGCTCCCGCCGGTCCAGCGCGCCTCCTGGTCTTCTCGAAGACCGCCGGCTATCGACATGAATCGATCGATTCGGGCAAGGTGGCCCTCATGCGACTGGCCCAGGCCAACGGCATGCAGGCCGACACCACCGAGGACGCCTCGCGCATTACCGAAGCCTCGCTCGAGCAGTACGCCGCGGTCGTTTTCCTCAGCACTACGGAAAACGTGCTCAACCGCGAACAGGAAATCGATCTGCAGCGATATATCCAGACGGGTGGCGGCTACGTCGGCATCCATGCGGCGGCAGACGCCGAGTACGATTGGGCGTGGTACGGCCGCCTCGTAGGGGCGTATTTCAAGAGCCATCCCGAGCAGCAGGACGCGACGCTGCGCGTGGCGAGGCGTGACGACCCGTGAACGGCGCATCTTCCCGCTGAGTGGAAACGGCGCGATGAGTGGTACAACTACCGTCGCTTCGAACCGGACTTGCAGGTGCTGCTCACGCTCGACGAGTCGAGCTACACCGGCGGCGACAACAACGGCAATCATCCCATTGCGTGGCAGCACGAGGTCAATGGCGGTCGTGCGTGGTATACCGGTCTTGGTCATACCACCGAGTCGTATGCCGACTCGCTCTTCCGCAAGGTGTCACTTACCATGGGGACGCTCGCGGAACCCACGGAAATGGCGGTGCTCCCCAACGGTGACGTACTCATCGCGCAGCGTGGTGGCGAGTCGAAGAGGGGCTGCTTGGCCTCACCCTCGATCCGGACTTCGCGAACAATCGCTTCGTGTATCTGTTCTACAGCCCGGCCGATACGTCGGTGAACCGGCTATCACCCTTCGAGTGCGATGGCGATTCACTCAAGCGGGCGACTGACAAGGTCGTGCTGCAATTCTATTCGCAGCGTGAGATCTGCTGCCACACCGGTGGCTCGCTCGCCTTCGGCCCCGGACGCCTGCTCTTCGTCTCCACGGGCGACAGCGCCACACCCTTCGATGAGAAGTCGGAGAGGTATCCCAGTCACGGCTTCTCGCTAACCGACGACCGTCCGGGGCACGAACCGTACGACGCGCGTCGCACGTCTGCCAACACGAATGACCTGCGCGGCAAGATTCTGCGCCTTCACGTCAAGACAGATGGCACGTATGACATTCCCGAGGGCAATCTGTTCGCGCAGGGCACGCCCAATACGAAGCCGGAAATCTTCGTCATGGGTAATCGCAACCCGTATCGCATTGCGGTCGACCAGAAACGCGGCTGGTTGTACTGGGGCGAAGTGGGCCCGGATGCCGGCAACGATTCGCTCGCCACGCGCGGACCTCGCGGTTACGACGAGATCTATCAGGCGCGCGCGATCTGCCCGCCGTACTACGAAGGCAAGTTCTTCATCTACGACTGGATCCGTCACTGGATCATGGCCGTGACGCTGTCGCCCAACGGCAACGACGAAGCGATGGAGCGCTTTGCTCCGCGCGATTCCTTCTCCGCGCTCATCGACATGGAGCTCGGCCCCAACGGTCAACTGTACGTGCTCGAGTACGGCAAGGCGTGGTTTGCCAAGAACGCCGATGCCGGATTGTCGACCATTGAGTACCGGGGCAAGCGCTGACAACGGTGCAAGATGAATGCGCAGGTCCCGGAGAACGACGGGTGTTTGGTCCGGCGACCTACGGGCCACGGCTCTAGCCCTCAGGGAAAAGAAAGCAAGAGCACGGGAGGAAGCGCGTCGCCATCCGCACCGAACCGCAGTTTCAGTGTGAGTGGACACAACCGCGCTTCCCCCTTTGTCCTTACGTTCTTCCCCCTGAGGGCTAGTGCCGTCGGCCAGTAGACCGCCGGACCAAACCCCCGCAGTTCACCGCCTCCACGTTGCGCCCACCCGTTCCCCGCAGCAGCATAGGGCTACGTACGATCCCCCACCCCCCGAGGACCCATGCACAACCGTTATCGCTTGGCCGGCGCCGTGGCGCTGGCGCTGCCGCTGCTCACCGCGTATCCAGTGTTGCAGGCGCAGTCCGCGCAGCCCCCCAAGGACCGCCTGACCATCGCCGATTACTTCGATTGGGAAGATGTCGGCAGCCCGTCGTTGTCCCCTGACGGACGGCAGGTGCTCTACACACGCACCTGGATCGACAAGCTCAACGACAAGCGCGAGTCGTCGGTGTGGCTCATGAACGCCGACGGCACCAAGAACCGCTTTCTGGTCAAGGGCGCCGATGCGAAGTGGTCCCCCGACGGCACGCGCATTTCGTATGTCGCACCCGGCGAGCCCAGCGGCGCACAGATCTGGGTGCGCTACATGGACGCCGAAGGCTCTACCACGCAGATCACACGGCTCACGGAATCACCGGGCGACATCGAATGGTCCCCCGACGGCAAGACGCTCGCCTTCGGCATGCTCGTGCGCGGGACCGACACGTGGCGCATCAACATGCCCGCCGCGCCGCGGGGCGCAAAATGGACCGAGCCACCGCGCGTCGTGAGCAAGGTGCGCTATCGCTCCGATCGCGTGGGCTTCATCGAAGACGGTGTGCGCCATCTGTTCACCGTACCCGCCGACGGCGGCACGCCGCGCCAGGTGACCTCGGGCGAGTGGGCCGCCAACGGTACCACGTGGACCCCCGACGGCAAGGCGTTCCTGTTCACGTCACTGCGCGACAAGGATGCGGAGTATGCATGGCGCGAATCGGAGATCTATCGCGCCGATGCCGCTACCGGCGATATCACGCAGCTCACGCGCCGCAACGGCCCAGACAACAATCCGCTCCCCTCCCCCGACGGCAAGCTCATCGCGTACACCGGATACGACAGCACCGATGCCACGTGGAAGGACGCGATCATGTACGTCATGGACGCGGACGGACGCAATCCGCGCGCACTCACCGAAAAGCTCGACCGCTCGCCCTCCGGCATGTTCTGGGCACCCGACGCCAGCGGGTTGTACTTCAACGTCGAAAACGAAGGGTCGCGCAATCTCTACTTCGTATCCCTCAAGGGTGACGTCCGCGCCGTAACCAAGGGCGCGCACGTCCTCACCGTGAGTGACATTGGCAAGAACTTCATGGCCGTGGGCACTTCGAGCTCACCGCTCAAGCCTAACGATGTCGTGACCTTCGATGTGCGCACACCGGTCCTCAAGCCGCTCACCAACGTGAACGACGATCTCCTGGCCGGAAAGAAGCTCGCCACCACCGAAGAGGTGTGGTACACGTCGGTCGACGGTTACAAGATTCAAGGCTGGATCGTGAAGCCCGCCGATTTCGACAAGAGCAAGAAGTATCCGCTCATGCTCGAAATTCACGGCGGCCCGCACAGCATGTACAACGTGGGCTTCAGCTTCGCGCGACAGGATCACGCTGCCAATGGCTACGTCATGCTGTACACCAACCCGCGCGGCTCCACCGGCTACGGGTCGGCCTTCGGCAACGCGATCAAGAACGCGTATCCCGGCAAGGACTTCGACGACCTCATGGCGGGTGTCGACACCGTCATCAACCGCGGCTACATCGACACCAATCGTCTGTACGTCTTCGGCTGCTCCGGCGGCGGCGTGCTCACCAGCTGGATTGTGGGACACACCAACCGCTTTGCGGCGGCGAGCGCCAACTGCCCCGTGACCAACTGGCTCAGCTTCGTCGGCACCACCGACGGCCCCAGCTGGTACCGCAACTTCGAGAAGCTGCCCTGGGAAGATCCGTCAGAGCATCTCCGTCGCTCGCCCATCATGTACGTGGGCAACGTGCGCACGCCCACCATGCTCATGACTGGCGTGAATGACCTGCGCACCCCCATGGGGCAGACGGAAGAGTACTACGAGGCGCTCAAGGTACTGCGCGTGCCCACGGCCATGGTGCGCTTCAACAACGAGTGGCACGGCACCAGCAGCACGCCGTCCAACTTCCTGCGCACCCAACTGTACCTGCGCAGCTGGTTCGACAAGTATCAGACGCCGCCAGCGGCGAAGAAGCTGACGCAAGAGTAGCGGCGTTTGCTTGGGTCTGGTGAACTACGGGTGGCTGGTCCGGTGACTTGCTGGCCACGGCACTAGCCCTCAGGAAGAAGAAAGCAAGAGCACAGGGAGAAGCGCGTCGCCGTTCGCACCAAACTGCCGTTGCGGTGTTGGTGGACACAACCGCGCTTCCCCCTGTGCTCTTGCTTTCTTCCCCCTGAGGGCTAGTGCCGTCGGCGAGTAGACCGCCGGACCAGACACCCGTTGTTCAACCACTCAAGCAAGCGGCTCCCTCACCACCCCCGCAAACAGCACCGTCCCACTCAGTCGTTCGCGGATGAAAAACACGAACGGACGGTCGAAGATGTACCCGACAGGCAGTGATGTCCTGATCACACCAACGACAGTCACGGCAGCGGCACGCGTGCCCCGTTCATCGACTTCCACCTTCACCGCATGCTGGACGAAGTCCAGCTGGGAACGCGTGTTCGCCACCAAGCGGGGAAACTGCGCGTCGCTCGTGAACGCCCGCGGCATCCCCATCGCCTTGAGATCGTCCGCCAGCGTCAGCGACCCCGAAAGCGAAAAGCGTGGCAGTACAAGCGGTTCGCTACTGTTTTCGGGACGCAGCCCGCGAATCACCTGCTGTAGGCGGGTCGTGTCGAGCGTCGCAACCAGCTGACCCACCGACTGCGTGGTGGGCATGAGCACGAGCATCGTGTAGGCGCTGTTGCCGTACGCCAGCTCCACCGCTTGCAGCTGCTGATCGCGATAGCCGGCAAAGCCACCCTTGCGCGACATCATGGGCACATCGACCGGTGCACGTCCCTCACGCGTGAACGGTAGCGGCCGCGTCTCTGCCACGTCGAAGCGATCGCGCCACGTGCCGCTGAAGTACACCGCGTTGGCCAGCAGCATGAGCAGATCCTGCGGTGGCTCGTCTTTCAATACCTGCGGAATCATCCCGTTCGTCTCGCGATTGCCCCACGCATTCACGGCATCGAACATCGCGCGCGGCGTCGCCAAGCTGACAACCGGCGCACCGAAATAGCGCTGCGCATCGCCCGCAAAGCCGGTGTCGGGAACAAAGGGCGTTCGCATCCACACGCCGTTCGCCACCTTCACCGTGACATTGGCGTCGAGCGTCGGCAGCATCGTCATGAGGTCGCGGTACGCCACATTGATGTCGGCGCGCGGCGTCTCACCCCAACCAAGGGTGCGCTGCATTTCCTGCAGCGTTTCGTTGGCCGCGCCATTCATCGTCATCCCCAGGGCGAGCGAGACGGACAGCGGCGACAGCAAGACATTCCCCGTTTCGCGCGCGGTCGTGCGCTGCAGCAAACGGAGTGCAAAGTCGTTGCCGGCGCTGATCGCCTGCCGTTCGTTCGCGGAGAGCGCGCGCGGCAAGGCCGTGAGCGTATCGGCAGTACCGATATTCGGACCCGTGCCATCGGAACAGGCGCTGGCAAACAGCATGACCGTGCACAGCGCGACAGCGGAACCAATCGTGGACGAAGGCATGATCGTGGTGCGGATGTCAGTGACAGTGCGGTAACGGAGCGGTGGGGTGTTGTCCCACAAGTAGTACCCACAAGTAGTACCCACAAGTAGTACCCTCAGGCCGCCCTTCGGGTCACAACCCTGCGCAGCACGGCACCACACACCACCTTACAGCACACCCCGCCGGCGCAGCCAGCACGTCGGTTATCGACCACGTGCTGATGTACAAACGCCGTGTCGCCACGGGTCAGCGTATAGCCACACAGCTCATGATCGTCGGTTTCCGCATATTCGATTTCCGCTGCAGTCATCACTACGGTGCCGGTGGTGATTGACCGGCTGACGCATAAATTGCAGCATGCACCCCGCGAAGGTCGACCTCGCCCGCTTGCACACGTTCACCGACCTCCCCAACATCGGCCCGGCCATGGCCGGCGATTTCGTGGCGCTCGGCTACACATCCCCGCAGCAGCTGGTCGACGCGGACCCGTACGAGCTGTACCAGCGCCTGTGCGTACACAGTGGCGTACGACAGGACCCGTGCGTGCTCGATGTATTCATGTCGGTCACGCGCTTCCTGAGTGGAGAGCCGCCGCAGCCGTGGTGGGCCTACACCGCCGAGCGCAAACGACGGTACCAGCTGTGAGTCACGAGCCATCCAACGGCGAGCGGCTGCCGGAAGCCGCAGTGACGCGAGTGCTCGACCGCGCGACCGCGCTCGACGCCGAGCACGGCGCGAGCGTACCGGTAGACGTCCTGCGGGCGGCCGCACACGATGCCGGTATTTCGACGCAGGCCTTCGATACGGCCTTGGCAGAGGAGCGCCGCGCAGCCACTGCTCCCACCTCGAAAAAGAGCCCGCGGTGGGCCGTGTTCGCCGTCATTGCCATCAATCTGGTCGTGGTCGTCGTGACGGTGAGCTCATTGGCCATTTTGCGAAGGTCGCGCTCACCGGTCAACACGGGACTGATTGGGAAACGTTCGTGCTGCGCTGTGTCGATGAGGCGACGGTCAGCCAACGCATTCGGGAAAACCTACGCGAGAAGGGGTCGATCAGGATGTGGTACAACTCGAGGGAAACGCGCCTCTTTCATGTCCGCGCGATGCCCGCTGTCATGACCGAAATCCGCGCCGAAATCGTTGCCGCAGAGGAGCAAGCGCCGTCCTGCACCACGGCGCCAGGCTGACGGCACGCCCCTGTCAGTGGTCATCAACGGACCACTGCCGCATCACCGGCCAACCAGCCGCGACGGACTCCCCTCGTACCGTCGCCCCGCTGTCAGTCGCGCCTGCTTCATCACCACCGTGTGCGGCGCCACCTGCGTCCCGTCGCCGGCCGACGACCCGTTCATCATCACCGACGTCCGCCCCACCGTCGCGCCGGCACCAATGTGCACGGTATCGATCTTGAGAATGCGATCTTCGAACGTGTGCGCCTGAAACATGCACTGCACCGTGGCATCATCACCGAAGTGCAGCATGTCCGGGTCCACCACCTGCGAGAAGCCACGACCAAGCACCACGCGCTTGCCTATGGTCATCCCCATCGCGCGCAGGTACACCGACAGCAGCAGCGTACCCTCGAGCGCGACCAGCGCCGGCTGTACCAGTTCTCCCCACGCCACGTATAAAAAATCCCACCGGCTGCACCAGCACGACCAGAGCGGATGCTCCCCCGGCTTCACTCGGCCAAGCAACACCCACTTGAGCAGCAGCAGCGCCAACGGAAGTATCGCCGCAGTCGCGAGCGTCACCCCCGGCACCACCACCAACCACGTCCAAACCATAGACGGGCCCGCAGTGAGATGCATCAGCCCCCACGACCAGAGCATCGTCACGGTAAGCAACGCCATCGGCAGCGCAAAACGCAGCAGCTCCCAAAACCAACGGTTCACGTAGCGAACAAGCGACGGATCGTAGGTCACGCTTCGGTTGGCATCATCGGGCGGCCGTCGATGCAGCGCGAAGGCCGGCTGCCCAAACCACGCCGTCCCGTTGCGCGCGACGGTATCGTCGACGATCGTGGAGACGCCAATCAGCACGCCGTCAGCAATGTTCTGCCCCGCGCGAATGACCGCGTGATTGCCGAGGAACACCCCGTTGCCAAGCGTGGTGTGCGCGAGCGTGACCGTGCCGTGCGATACCCGCGCGCCGCCAAGGTAGATGCCGTCGGCAAAGAACGTCGACGCACCTATCGTCACATGCTCCGGCACTACATCGATGATCGTGCTGATCTCGCAGTCGCGCCCGACGCGCATGCCGGCCGCGCGCAGCCACATGGGCCACATCAGGGTACCGCTCAGCCAGGTGTTGGCGCTGTTCACCAGTTCGGTCTTGAGCACCACGCGCACGTAGTCGCCACTCCACCGGCTCATATCGCCCACCGGCACTGCGCCAAGCGCGCGCGATACGAGTGCGCGAAGTACTACCACACACGCCAACGGCACCGGCCCCAGCAGCGCCAATACCAACAACACCGTGTGCAAGTCGGGTACGGCGACACCACTGCGCAGCACATTCACATCGAGACCGTACCACGCCACCAGTACCAGCGCCGCCATCTCATAGGGCAGCGCAAACAACACTGCGAGCAGAAGACGCGCGCCGAGCAGCACCGCGTCGCATTGACGCGTGCCGAGCGTAGGCGTGCAGCGAGGCGGCAGCGTGTCGTATCCCGCCGGTTCCGCCGGCACACCAGACCACCGTTCGTTATCAGGGATGGACGCACCAGCTGGCAGATACGAGAGCGCCGTGAGACACGCGTCTGCTCCCACGCGTGCGCCACCACCCACGCCACTGCGTACCTCGAGCGTCGCGCCACGCGCGAGAGTGACCGGCGCTATCACGAGTGCGCCATTGTCGAGATCGAGGAGATGCAGCTGCGCGTCCTGCCCGATCGACACATCGTCGCCGATATCCAGCAGGTCCCACCCACCCTCCGTTAGCCGCACCCCACGATGGATGTGCACACCGGTGCCAATGCGTGCACCAAGCGCGCGCAAAACCGCGAGCTGCCACTGCGTCCCTTCGATGAGCCCCCACGGAATCAGCCCAACGGCGCGCATCACGATCCAGTGCCGCAAATAAAACTCGCTCCACACGGCACTGCACATGGGCACATAACGCCCGATGAGCACCCGCTTGATCACAATCGCCATTACCGTCGCCACAAACCCGTACGCACTGACCGCTGCCAGACCGACGAACGGCGCGACAACGATACTGCTCCAGGCTCCGACGGTCGTCACCACCGCCGGCACGGTACGAAACGCGAGCACGAAACTCGCCCACGATCCGACAACGCCCAACAACAGCAGTAGCAACGCCTGCACCGCAGTCACCAGCCACGGACGCGCTCCCGGCTCGCGCTCACGAAACGCCTGCGCGTGAGACGGGCGCGGCGCGGCACGCGCGCGCGCGGCAATCTGCGCAACGGTGGGCCCGCCATAGAGATCGGCCACCGTGATCGCTTCCGTCTCCGGCGCTTCGCCGAGCGCCGCCAACAGCTCAGCGGCCGCAAGAGAATCGCCGCCAAGCGCTGCGAAAAAGTCGGCATCCGGTGCAATGGGCCGTGTCGTCCGCAATACACGCTGCATCGACGCACCAATCCACGCCTCCAGCGTCTCGTCGGTGACGTCAACAGGCATCTGCCAGCGCTCGCCGCCAGACGCAGCCTCATCGGACAACGCCACCGTTGGCAGCGCCGCACGATTGAGCTTGCCGCTTACGCTCACCGGCAGTTCGTCGACGAACAGATAGCGCAAGGGCACCAGTGCGGATGGAAGGTGCGCACTCACGGCATCTCGAACGGTGCTCGCGTCCGGCACCGCTGCCGCATCGGTGGCAACGAGGAACGCCACCAGCAGCTGCCGCTGGCCATGCTGCTCCACGCGACAGGCCGCGGCACGCACACCGGCAACACGAGACAGATGCGTCTCAATTTCTTCGAGCTCCACCCGATAGCCGCGAATTTTGACCTGCGTATCCGTGCGCCCGTAGCAGGTGAACACGCCGTTTGCATCACGATGCACCAAGTCGCCCGTACGATAGAGCCGCCCAAGCGTGGGATGGTCGACGAACTTACGCGCGGTCATGGCGGGATCGCGCCAGTATCCGCGCGCCAGCGCGACGCCACCGAGGCACAGCTCGCCCTGCACACCATCAGGCACAACGGCGAGTGCGTCGTCGAGCGCCCACGCCTGCACGTTCGTGATCGGTGTACCGATCGTTACGGGACGACCAGGAGTAATCTCGGCGCGCACGGTCGTCACCGCGCATTCCGTGGGGCCATAGCCATTCACCAGACGGCGGCCGGGGGCCCAACTCTCCACCACATCCTGCGTCAGCGCCTCGCCGCCGACATACAGCAACGACAGCCGTGGTAAACGCTCCGCCGCATCGCGCAGCCCCATCGAGCGCAGCAGCGTTGGTGGTGGGCACAAGACTGTCAATCGCTCGCGATCCAACCAGGCGGCCAACTCGGGTCCTGCACGGACCGTCGCGTCATCAATTACCACGACCGCCGCACCGGCAGACCACGCCATCCAGATCTCCTCAATCGAAGAGTCATAGGAGTGTGATGATCCTTGCCCCACACGGTCACTTGGCGAGAGACGAAACGTATCGCAATCGGACTCCACCAGATTCACGATCGCGCGGTGTTCGACTGCCACCCCTTTCGGCTTTCCCGTGGTGCCCGAGGTATACACCACATACGCCAGCGTCGATGGCGTATGCCACGATGGCGCAACGTATGTCACGTCGTGCATCTCCTCCAGCGGATGTGACTCAACGTCGATCACGAACAGCGACGTGATGCCCATCTTCGCGAGGCGAGCCGCTCCCGCCGCATTGGTCGCCACGGCCACCGGCGCGGCGTCCTCGAGCAGTGCCGCAATGCGTGCGTCAGGGAACGACGGGTCGATGCAATGGAATGCGGCGCCGGCGCGGAGCACACCAAGCTGCATGGCATACATGTCGGCGCTGGTCCGCGGCAACAGCAGCGAAACCAGTGATTCGCCAGACACGCGCGGCGCGAGGCGTGCCTGCGCACTGGCCGCACGCGCCGAAAGCGCGCGATACGTGAGCGTGCACCGCTGCGCACGCCCACTTCCCGGCGGGATATCGAGCGCGACCTGATCGGGCGTCTCGCGCGCGAACGTGTCGAAGAACTCGTGCAACAGCATGGCGTTCGCAGACATCACGCCTGGGCCACCGCGCGTCGCTTCATCAGCCGGTACAGCGGCCAGCCTGCCAGCGTCATTCCTGTTCCCCATGCCACCACCGTGGCACCGGAACCCACAATGGCCACCGCGCCGAACAGCGCTGCCCCTATCGCCGCCACCGTCAGGCCGACACTTCGCGTGAGCGTACCTCTCTTCATGAGCCGCAGCGCCGCCAGCGGGGCGAGAATGTAGAGTCCGAGCGCCGTGGCAGTTGCGAGTTGCACGATGAACGTGAAGATGCCGGACATGGTCGAGGTGGCGTTGAAGATGATCAACAGTGTCGTCATGCCGTGGCTTGCGAGCGCACTGTTCACCGATGCGCCACGCGCGTTGCGTACGCCGAACCACGTCGGCAACTCTCCGGCTTCCGCCATGCCGGCCGGAATCTCACCAGTCAGTAGCACCCACCCATTGAGGCACCCGAGCGCGCTGATCACGACGGCCACCGACACGAGCGACGCCGCCAGAGGGCCAATTCCGCGTGCCACGAAATCCACGAGCGGTGCCTGCGACGTTGCCACGCTCGCCGCCGGCATCAGCAGCACGATCGACACGCAAAGCGCCATGTTCACGGCACCCGACAGCAGCGTGCCGACCATAGTCGCGAGGGGCACCACATGCGCGGGATTGTCCACTGCATCGGCCGGGAGCGCAGCACACTCGATGCCGAGCATCGTGTACAGCGTGAGCGTGGTGGTGGTGGCGGCCACACCGAACGTGAACTGTGAATGATCGATTGGCTGGAGTGCCGCAGAACCCTGTGCGCCGAGCAGGACCACCACGACGGCGAACGCCGCGATGAAGGGCCACATTTTCAGTACCGTCGTAATCAGTTGCACGCGTCCTACGGTGCGCAGCCCCCGCAGGTTGATTCCCGCGAATAGCCAAAGCAATGCAACCCCCGTGACGGCCGCGAGCGGCCGCGACGCCCCAATGGCGGGAACGAGCGTGCCGAGGTAGTTCACCGCGCCAATGACGATGATGCCGTTCGCCACCCAGATGCCGATCCAATATCCCCACGCATTGAGGAACGCGATGTCACCGCCAAAGGCCACGCGCACGATCCCCATGGCACCGCCGGCGTGCGGCAGCTGCCGTGCTAACGCAGCAAACACCCACGCGATGCACAGTGCGCCAGTCAGCGTAAGTGCCCACCCCATGAAGCTGCCCGCACCATACGGAGCGAGCGACGCGGGGAGCATGAACACGCCAATCCCGATGATGTTGCCAGCGACGAGTGCGGTGGCGGTCCAGGGACCGAGCTTGTCGCGGGAGGTGGGTGATGACGTGGGCATCAGGCCAATATGCAGTCCATTGATCAGCCGCGCGTCGCTACGACCTACACTGGCCCCAGTACCTCGGTAAAGAACGGATCCAACGAGATCACAAGCGGCGCGCTGGCGCCTGCCGGCGTCCACACCAGCTCCACCGCGTGAATCGTCGGCCGGTCCTCTCCCGGCAGCCAGCGCTCGAACGACCGCGAGTCCAGATCGACAATCCAGTATTCAATGCCGGCGCGCAGGTAGCGCTCGCGCTTCACCACGCGGTCGAAACGTGCCGTGCCTGGTGACAGGACTTCGATGAATAGCAACGGGTGCCCGCGCTCGTCATCGGTGCTCGGGCGGCGCCCGTCGAACAGCGGCGTCACGTAGACATCCGGCTGCACGAGCGTGTGTTGAGAGCATTCCCCTGCACCACCACGAGCGGACGGTGTAAGCCGTGCCCTGATCCGGCGGGCATGGGCAGCTCCGCCCACGAAATCTCGCCTTGTGCAACCTCTACCATTCGACGCGCCGCAAGACGGCATGCGCGGCCGCAGGCACGAACGGATCCCGCCGCTCATCCAGCTGGTACACCAGCGGAAGGTAATCGTCGGATTCTTCTGGTCGCCATCGTCGCTGGGCGGGCGGGCCGCCGGGTCCTTCGGCTGGACACGCTTCTGACTGGCCCGCGCATCCAGCAGCGTGCCGTCGATCAACCGCTCGCGATTCTTGCTGAACACGGACGGCACCCGAATGGGATCATCGGGATTGCGGCCGACGAACCAGCGGAACAGCAGAGTGTAGTCGAGCTGCTCCATCAACTGGCGCTCGCTCCGGATCGTGTCCAGCGCCTGCAGGAGTAGCGCGCAGCAGGCGCTCCGGCGGAGCGGAAGATCGGCCGGGATCCGGTCGTCAATGGACACATCGCTGAACATCGTCGACGGCGGCTGATCGGCACCACGCATCGAAAACGCCTCGCGAACGAGTCGCGCCCACTATACGACATGGTACGCAACACGCCAGGTCTTTACCGCGACTTTATCAGCACCCTGTTGGAAGCCCAGACCGGTCGTGAGCTTGTAGATATCGCCCGTAGCACCATCCAGCACGTTGCTGCCCATGGTCATGCGGGCGAAGGCCGAGGTATCCGGCAGCGCGAACTGCACATAGCCACCCACTCACCCTCGGTGCGCTTGTCGGCATAGTTCACCGTCAGGCTCGGTACGATGCCGTCGCGCACATTCGGGCTGCCGCCGGTCGGCGCGCCGGATCTTGGCCTTGTAGACCTTGCCCGTGTCCGGATCGAGGATCTCGCCCGTTCGACGTGGACCGCACCGCCACGGGTGGTCGGAGCCTCAAACTGGCGAACACGACCGGTCTGATGTCGATCGTCGCATTACGCAACAGTTTGTTGTGCTGCCGCAACGTATCGACCGAGACCCACTCGCTTCCTGACATGCAGTTTTGGTCTCACAGCGTCCTTCACGCGGGGGCTTGTCGTGCAAGGTGGTGCGTAACCGCTTATTCCACATTTGTTTGTGAGATGTTTGTGTCAGCGGTCGATCGCGTGCGCGGGTTGCCGGGTTGCAGTGCCCGCGCTAGGATACAGGGCCCTCGCTGGCAAACGAATTGCAGAGGACGCCAGCGCAGGTCAGGAGACAGCCTCGGCCTCGCTGGCTCGGATGACCGGCACAGGCGCCGTTACTCACATTCGTTGGAGATTGATCGATGAAGCGTTTTACCCTCGCCGTCGCGCTGTTGCTGGCGGCCTCGCCGGTCGTGGCGAGCGCACAGACGCAGTGGACAGGTAACGGCCACCATTACGATTTCATTACTGGCAGTTTCACCTGGGAGGAAGCCCTCGCAGATGCCGCGACACGCAGCCATCTCGGCCTGACCGGCTATTTGGCGACCGTCACGAGTCTTGCGGAGAACCAATTTCTTGTTTCTGTTAATTCATCTCAACAGGCGTGGCTGTCCGGTTCGGACAAAGACAGCGAAGGCAATTGGACTTGGCGTGCAGGCCCTGAGGCTGGCCAGGCCGTTTTCCACCCCATCTACCCCCCTGGGGTCACGTGGGCCGACAACGCCTGGGGCGGTCAGCACTTTCTTGTCACGAATTTCATGAGTGCAGGGAACTGGGACGACGGCGGCGGCGAGTTGAATAGCCCCTACCCAGAGTTTCGCATCGGCTACTTCGTCGAGTACGGCGGCAACACCAACGTCGTGCCTGAACCCTCCAGCTTGGCCCTGGTCTTGGGTGGCCTCATCGCTGCGGCCATCGTTCGTCGCCGCGCACGCTGATCGCGCCGCACCCGTTGAACGCTGCGCCCTTACGGGCGTTGGCCCTCCCTGTTGCCGAAGTTCGGCCATTCATGCGTTCTGTTTCTAGCGACTGTCGCCCCGCCACCACGCGGGGACGGGCGGCGTCTGCGGCGGTCGCGCCGAAGCCTGCTCCCGGCTGCTCGCGACGCCGCGGGCCTTCGCTCCACCCATTCCAATCGAAATTCTGTCCGTGAAGCCGCCGGCCCGCGTCAAGCCCCCACACGCTGTTGCGGGGCTTGCCGGAGCAGCTGTTTCGATGGTCCGAGCGATCCTCGAGGTGGTGCTCAGCCTTCTGTTCGCGCGCTCGGCTGGGACGCGAGGGGCCCGGCGCAGTTGGGTGGGTACGAAAGGGCGGACGGCGCCAACTATCCGACGACGTCGATGGTCCGTGGTGCGTCAAAGAATTTCCCGCGCTTGCCGCGTCGCTGCGCGATCTGCACGGTCTACGCGCGCAGCGCGGCGGTCTCCGGGGACTTCGAGCGCAGGATCTGCCACGCCGCTTCGACCAGCGACCAGCAACCAGCGCCTGCGCACCAACGCATCTCGCACCGCGAGCTCCGCCCGCACATGGCGTCATGCCTCCGAGAGGCGATACGCGGGACGCCACGCGCCCGTCGCGCACGAATCCATCAGGGTGAGCGCATCGCGGTGGTGGCGCTCGCGCGCTTGTGCAGGTCCAGGCCCATGCTCTCCATGGCGGCTGGCCTCCGGGTATGCGCCCCGTCGCCAAACAGTGAGCGCGTGATAGTGGTGGGGCGGGTCTTGCCACCACGTTACCGTGGAGGCCCAACCGCCGCGTCATTCCAATTATCGCGACCAGTGCCTTTGGTGCCACGCTGCTCGCACTGCGCGGTACCTAGGGCTGGACGATCTTTGGCGTCGTCTGGACGCTCGCGGTGCTGTGTGTGCTGTTCAAACTCAAGCTCGGCGCCCGATTCCAGAGGGTCTCCACCGCGATGTCCCTTGCGATGGGGTGGGTGATCATCATCGCCCTCAAGCCGATGATGCAGCCGCTGCCAACGGCCGGATTGCTGCTGCTCGGTGCCGGAGGGTTGCTCTACAAGTGTGGCTGCGTGTTTTTTTTCGGCCCGCAAGAGCTGGTCGCATCCGGTGTGGCATCTGTTCGTGATGGGCGGGAGCGCATGTCACGACTTCGCGGTGCTGTACTACGCCGCGCCGTAGCGGAGTGACGGTACGGAGCGGCTCCCTTGCAACCGCTGTTGATCTGGTGGGTATGGCGCGCCATCCGGAACCCCACCGGTACTTCGGCATAGAAGGGTCTGCCACCGAGTACGCAGCTCACCTTCCCCCATACAGGATTCTACATGTCGCTCCCGCTTCGTGGTCTCACGTATCCCCGCACTCGTCCCGTCGTGTGCCAGCAGCAGCGTTCCGTGTTCGGCCGCGCGTGCCGCGCGATCGTGCTGTTTGTCGTCGGCCTGGTCCTGCCGATGCAGGCGTCGAGTGCGCAGGGAGGCACGAGCCTGTCGCCCGTGGGCACCTGGCACACGCTCGATGATGTGGACAGCAAGCCAAGCGGCATCGTGGTGATTCGCGAGGAGAAGGGCGTGCTGATCGGGACGGTGCGTGGCAGCCTGCGAAAGGATGAGCAAGACAACCCGATGTGTGACAAGTGCCCCGGCGCTCGCAAAGGCAAGCCGATCGTGGGGATGGATATTCTCACCGGGCTGCGTGCCGACGGCGACGAGTGGACGGGTGGCGAGATCCTCGATCCGGATACGGGCAAGGTCTACAAGGTCAAGATCCGGCTGACCGATGGCGGCAAGAAGCTGGTGCTCCGCGGCTTCATTGGTTTTTCGCTGATCGGTCAGTCGCAGACGTGGGTGCGCGCGGACTAGTCTCTCGCGGGACCTGGTCGAACGGTGAGGGTCCGACCGGCCCCGAACGCCCCGCTGGCGTGTCCGTCCCGCCACGGCGCGATGCGCCTCGTCGCCTAAATCATCCAGACGTCGGTGATCGACCAGATCCTCACTGACCTCCGCCGGCGCCTGGCTGGTGTGGGTCATCGACCCGTACCGACGACCGGCGCTGGTCTGTCGCGTTGCCAGCGCATACTCGATGCGCGCCATCGCCGCGCGATCCGACTTCAGCGCAGCACGACGATGTCGTCGAACTTCCCACGCCTCCTGCACAAGCGGACGCGAAGACGCCCCATCCGCGCCAGGCGCGGATGGGGCGTTGCCCTCACCTCATTGCCGCGTGCGTCAGACAGCGGACTGACGACGGCGACGGGCAGCGAAGCCCAAGCCGACCAGACCGACGGCGATGACAGCGTAGCTGCTGGGCTCCGGCACGCTGCTGTACTCGATGACGTAGCCGTTCACCTGGTTGGAGCCATGGCCCGGACCGCCGTGGTCGTTCCATCCGCCAGTGACCGACCAATTGATCTGGAGGTAGTCCTCGCCGCCATGAGTGTTGTTCGGCTCGCCAAATTCCCAATTCGTGTACGTGAAGGCCTGACCGGCTTCTGGGCCGTTGCGCCAAGTCCAAGTGCCTTCGATGACGTCGTCCGAGCCACCAAGCCAAGCGACGTTGCCGGCCAATGCGGCAATAAAGGCGTTCTCACCCGCCGACGTAATGGTGGCCAGGTAGCCTTGCATGCCGAGATAGCTGGACGCGTTCGCCGCGGCGAATGCGCCGTTCCAGTCGACGTTGGTGTTCACGAATTGGTAGTAGTGGCCGTTACCTGCCCACTGCGTCTGTGCGCTCGCCGCGACCGGCGAGGCCGCCAGCAACAGCGCGACGGCGAGGGTAAAACGCTTCATCGATCAATCTCCAACGTATGTGAGTAAAGGCGCCTGTGCCGGTCATCCGAGCCAGCGAGGCGGAGGCTGTCTCCTGACCTGCGCTGGCGTCCTCTGCAATTCGTTTGCCAGCGCGGGCACTGCAACCCGGCAACCCGCGCACGCGATCGACCGCTGACACAAATATCTCACAACAACCTGTGGTATAAGCGGTTACGCACCACCTTGCACGACAAGCCCCCGCGTGAAGGACGCGGTGAGACCAAAACTGCGTGTCAGGAAGCGAGGGGGTCTCGGTCGATACGTTGCGGCAGCACAACAAACTGTTGCGTACCTGATGCGACGATCGACATCAGACCGGTCGTGTTCGCCAGTTTGAGGCTCCGACCACCCGTGGCGGTGCGGTCCACGTTGAACGGGCGGATCGCAGTGGGGCCACAGGTGAATCGCCTCGAAATGTCCGGAGACTCAATCTGTTGGGTTTGACTTCGACCGGGTCCACATCGTGAGTCCGCCGAGACTGTGCCTCGTACTCCGCCGGCCGTTTGTCTCCAGGTTTCGGCGGGGAGGGGACAGAGCCTCAATGGCGTAGGCGAGCCTGGCCTGGCGCTGGGACCGCCGGACCGATGTCCCTCCGCCCCATCTCGGTCTTCCCATTGCTCGAACGCGCGGCCTGTGGCGAGCGCGGGTCGTCGAAGCGGGTGCCGAGGAGGCGGGTGAGCGCCATGAGCTGCTTCGCTTCGGTGTTCTTGGTGGCCTGGTAGTACACCCCGCCCACCGCCTCCGAAAATCGCGCCAACACAAAGCTTTTCCCCGCCCGGCGGCGCCCAAGTCCGATCAGGAGCTCGGGCTGCGCTGAATCCCATGCGCGCGCGAGATCGGCCCATACCTCAATCACGGTCGATGACGTCCGCAGGCTTTTGCATCGGGGTCACAGAGAGAGTTGACGACATGCGAGACGGGTCGGTCGGTGATGAGAGGTGGGACGGCACCGGCAGGTTGCAGGGCTACAAGTTGCAGCGCTACAACGTGTACCACTACAACCTAAAGGGTTCCCGGAGTCTCGGGGCCAATTCGCCCCGACCCGCCATACAATGAACAATTTTTCATGTAAATGAAGCGGAAATATTCCAAACAAGTCCAAAGGGGCCTATCCCCCGGCCGACGACGCCCACGCTGCCCGGCTGAACCGCGATGTGGGGCGGAGCGACGCCAGGACCCCGAGTCTCCTGTCACCGGCTGAAGGCGTCGCCGGTACCACGAGATCGAGTCCCCGTCACCATCACGACTCCCCCCACATCGCCCAGCGGCGGCCGGTGCCCGCCACCGCACCCGCGGCTTGCCGAACCCCCGCTCCCCCGAATGGAGCGGCATCGATCTGAGGCGACATCTATGTCCCATGCTGTGGTTGGATACCTCGAAGGACCCGTGGTCCCCCTCGGACAGGTCACCCCGCCCCAACGCTTCCACGCCACCGCGGTCACCGAGCGCCAGTGGGCCGCGGCCCGTGCGCGATTCCTCGTGGCCAGATATGCGGCGCACCTGCCGCCCTCCTTCTTTATGGCGCGAGGCTTCGGCAGGTCGCCGACGCGAAGACGGCCGCCGTCGCTCGAGGGTCCCGCGGCGCGTCATGCATCCCGACCTCCAATCGGCCATCGAGCAAGCGGCGGCGGCCGGATCGCCCGCGAGCCCCGCGTCGCTGCATCACCAGCTGAAGGCCCTCGCGACCCGCTTGGGCACCCAACACGGCACGACGCCGTGGGTCCCGTCCAAGGACACCTTGCGCATCCTGCTCGGCCGCGGCCGGACCCTGCAGCGGAGTGCGGCCCAGCATGGCGCCGCGGCGGCGGAGATCGATGCGATCCCGCACTCGACGGTGCCCGCGGTGCTCCCGCACGACGTGTGGACGCTCGACGAGTTCATGAGCCGCCGGTGGTGCGGGCTCTATGGCCTCCACCATCCGGACGGTCCCCGGTGGGTGTCCTATCGGCCCGAGGTCGTCGTGATCATCGACAACGCCACCCGCGTGATCACCGGCTACTGGGTGGTGGACCCCGCGGGCCGCACCCAGCCAGACGGCCCAACCCCGTTGTCCGGATTCGCCGACGACGATGTCCTCGCGGCTTTGCTCGCTGCGGCCATCCCGTCGCTCGGGACAGCGGCGACGCGCCCGTTCTCGGGGCACCTGCCGCACGGCCAGCTGCGCTGGGACAACGCGAAGGCGCACGCCGCGCTCACCGCGAGACTCAAGGAGATCGGGATCGAGCCCCCCCATTTGCCGGCGTACCGTCCGATCAACCGCGGGATCGTCGAACATCCGTATGGTTTGTTCGCCAACGCGACACCAAGCGGGTAGGGTGTGCGTCGGAACGCGGAAGGGAAATCAGCGGGCAACCCTCAGGCCGCGTCCGGTTGTCCAACCATCAGTGTGCCAATCTTCTCGAGGTGAACCGAATGTTGCGTCGTTTTCGTCCGTCCGTCGCCCTGCCGCTCGTCATGTTCCTCGCCGCGAGTGCCGTGTCACCCGTTCGCGCTCTGCGGGCGCAGGCGCCGGCCAGTGGCACTCTCGCTGCCGACACCAAGGCGGTCATGGCGATCATCACCCGGCTGTTCGATGGCATGCGGAAGGGTGATTCGAGCATGGTACGGTCGGTCTTCGACAGCCGTGTGCGCATGATCACAGTGACCAGCCGTGGCGGGGTGCGACGCACGACGGTGGAGAACGGCGCCGACAACTTCGTGAAGGCAGTGGGAACGCCGCACGCCGATGTCTGGGATGAGCGCATCGCCAACCAGACGGTATTGCTGGACGGCGATCTGGCGTCGGTGTGGGTGGACTACGCCTTCTTCGCCGGCCCGAAGTTCTCACACTGCGGCGTGGACCACTTTCTGCTCGTACGTGGCGAAGGCGGCGCCTGGTCCATCCTCGAACTCGCCGACACGCGCCGCACGATCGGATGCGAGCAGTGGACGAAGCCGTCGTGACGGTCAGGGACGCAGCTGTCGGCAATGGGCAATCACACGGCGGAAACCTCCGAGACCCTCGCACTGTAGTGTTGTTCACGGATTTTCTCTTCCTTTCACTTGGAGCGGTACATGCGTCAGTTCGCATCGGCAGCGATCGCTGCCGTGATGATGGTTGGTGGGGCCGTTCGCGCGGAAGCACAACTGCCCACGGTACAGCAGGTCTTCGACAAGTACGCGACGGCTGTGGGTGGCCGTGACGCGTGGAAAACGGTGACGGGGCGCTCCGAGAAGGGCACGGCGAACGCGACCTTTGCCGGTCTCACTGGTTCGTACGAGCGGCACAGTGCGCTGCCCAACAAGACGCGCATGATCGTCGATCTCGGCGTCGTGAGAATCGATCAGGGCTTCGACGGCGAGAAGGGATGGGTCGATCAAGGGCAGGGCGTGTCCCCAATGCCGGCTGAGCAGGCCAAGGAAATGGCGGAGCCCAACGCTGATGGCGCGGCATTCCTCGATCCGTCGCGTTACGCCAAGTCGGCCGTCGTCGGCAAGGAAACGTTCGAAGGCGCGGAAGCCTGGAAGCTCGAGCTCACCAGCAAGGCCGGTCGCACCATCACCGAGTATTTCGATGTGAGCACGGGGCTGCGTTTGGGCACGGTCTCCACGACCCCGATGGGCACGCAGACGGCCATCTACAAGGACTACAAGGCGTTCGACGGCAAGAAAGTCCCGACCACGCTGGTGCAGCGGAACGGACAAGGCGATGTGATCCTGACCAGCGAAACGGTCACCTTCGGCACGCCCGACGCCGCGCTCTTCAAACAGCCGTAACGGGTAACCCTGCCGTTCGCGTGCAGCACCGGGTCCGCGATTTCCGGCGCTGCACGCAGCAGCGGGGCGACTTCAGCGCAGATCCCCTCGGGGGGCGCTCGCGATGCGCACAGCTCCAGTCAGCGCAGGACTGGGCCACCCCCGCATCGTTCAGGCGCAGCTCCACATGCCGCAACTACTCGGCGGGCGCGTCGGTGCCCAGCAGCGCTGTCGCCTGCAGCGTCGCCCGGTACCCGACGTGCTCCTTCGACTCCACGAAGCGCCGCACGATTTTCGGGACGCAGGGCCAGACGATGGCCACACCTCGCTGATCGTACGCGCTCGAGTGCGCCAGTACGAGGTCTAACGTGGCCACGTACTTCTCGCCGTCCCACGATGCGTGCGGTCGACGGCCACGCGGTTGACGCGGGCGCTGAGCGCCCGCACCCTTGTTGAAGGGTATGCGGCAGCATCCAGCGTTCGATCGGCAAACAGGCATCGAAGGGACTGATGCTCACACGAATTGGCGTCGTCGTTCTAGGATTGCTCGCCGTCTCCGCCTGCGAGACTCCCCAACCTTCTCCGCTGGCCGGCATGCCTGCGCCAACGGAGGCGCGTGTTCAACTCATGCGGTCGGCGTAGACGTCGTCGATTCCGTCAACAGTTCGACGAACGAGGTATCGGTAACGGGTTGGTCAGCGAGTGACGACGACAGCAACTCGGTGAGTGCCGCGTTCGGTGTCTGCTCCGTGGGTGGCGTTGCGGCGGGCATCTCACCAAGCGGGTGTCCACCAGTGGCCGACTTACTCGCAGCGTGTGCGGCCGGCCCTCGGCGCGCCCGACTGACTCGCCAACTCCTCCGCGGTGCTGGCCGACTCTTCGGCGTTGGCCGCGATCTGCTGCGTGACCGCCTGCAGCGAGTCGAGCGCGTGACTGATCTGCCCGACCCCCTGGGCCTGCGCTCAGCCGAAGCGTCGAAGAACACGGCCGCGTTGAGCGCCAGCAGGTTGGTCTGGAAAGCGATCTCCTCGATGGTCTTCACGATCTTGGCCGTGTCGGAGCGGCGGCGGCGGATCTCCGCCATGGCTTCCGACAGGCGCTGCATCCCTTCGGTCCCCTCGGCCACCGTCCGCTCCGTGCCGCACTTCAAGACCGTGAGCGCCGCACGCGGATGATCAGGACAACGCTGCCTCGTAGGCTGCTACACTGAACCCCACCAGCGGCCCCTCAACCACGCCCGTCAATACCGGACGTTTGATCAGACTCGGGTTGGCGACCATCAGCGCAATCGCTTTGGTCTCATGCAGGTTGGCCTTGTCCGCATCCGCCAGCCCACGGAATGTCGTGCCCGCGCGGTTGAGCAGCTTCTCCCAGCCAACAGACGTCGCCCACGCGCGGAGCGTCGCCGCATCAATGCCCGCGATCTTGTAGTCGTGAAACGTATACGCGACGCCACGTGCGTCGAGCCAGGCGCTGGCCTTCTTCATCGTGTCGCAGTTGCGGATGCCGTACAGAGTCATAGTCATCGCTGGGGAGGTCTCGTTATACGTTACAACGGGAAAGTCATCTGACGCGCCTGCGCAGCGCAAGTCAGCCACGTCCGCGGCGTCTGCTGCGACGTACCGTTTGTCGGGCATTCAGCGTTAGACATTCCGTACCGCCCGTCGTAGTCTTCACGGATGACGCCCTGTTCGAAATCACACACGCTGACGCGGCGCTGCTCGGTCGGCCTCACGATCCTCGCGCTGCTTGCTGCTCGTTCGGTGCGCGCACAGTCTGCGCAAGTTCCCGAGCCCACGGAGGCCACGCGACGGCACCTGGTGGCCCGACGTGCCCTCGCGAAAATCGTGATTGATGGGCGTTTGGACGAAGCGAGCTGGCAAGCGGCACCTGTCGCCGCCGATTTCTTTCAGGTGCGGCCAGACTTCAACACGACCACGAAGTATCCCAGCGAAGTCCGCGTACTCATGATGACGAATATCTCTATGTGGGGGCGTTCAACCGCGACAGCGCGGGGCTGAAATCGCTTCGGCTGCCCGATTTGCGTCGCGATTTCGAGCCGCCCGAAACCGATGTCTTTGGCGTGACCTTCGGACCACTCGGTGATCATCGCACCGCCCTGCAATTCCAAGTCACGCCCATGGGATCGCAAGGCGACGTGCAGGCGTTCGATGGTGGCGATGTGTCCAACTTCAACTGGGACGCCTTGTGGCGCGTCCGGACCACACGTGCCGACAGCGGTTGGATGGCCGAAATGGCGATTCTGTGGCAGTCGCTGCGCTATGCCCCTGGGCTCACGTCGTGGGATGTCAACTTCGTCCGTAATACTCGTCGCGTTGCGCAGTGGAGCGCGTGGATGCCGTATCCGCGGCAGTTCTCGTCCTGGCGACTCACCTTCGGCGGCGTACTCGACTCACTGGCGCCACCACCTCCGCGGGCGAACGTGCGAATTCGCCCGTACGCCCTTGGACAACACACAACTGATCGCACGCGCGGCGCGTTCAATGGCACGCTCGGCGATGTTGGCGGTGAAGTGATTTGGGCCTCCACGGCGAACAGTCTGCTCGAAGCGACGGCCAACACGGATTTTGCGCAGGCGGATGTCGATCGACAGGGGGTCAATCTGACGCGCTTCAGTGTGTTCTTCCCTGAACGTCGACAGTTCTTTTTGGAGAATGCCGACCTGTTGAGTGCCGGTGGTTTGACGGGTCGTTACATCGTGCAGCCCTTCTTCTCGCGCCGCATTGGCTTGGCCGATGACGGCACGCTCTTGCTTTGCCGTCGCGCGCGGCAGTCAATTCTTTGGACGCGCCACACGCCTTGGCGCGACCGTGGCGCTTCGTGATGGCCAAACGGCCGATGGGCAGGGCACGCAGAACGTGGTAACCGCCTTCGATGCGTTCACACGGCTCGGTGAGCAGAACCAGCTCGCGGGCATGTTCTCGACCTCCACCGTTGACGGGCGAACGGGGATCGCGGCCACGTATGGTCTTTCGCACGCGACCCCCGATTTCGCCGCAGGCGTCACCGGAGCGTTGGTTACCAGGGACTACCAACCGCAAACCGGTTTCGTGTCCCGTCCCAATGTGCTGATGACCGGCCCGTTCGTCTCGTGTACGGCGCAGCCGCGTTGGCTGCCGAAGAGCGTCGTGTGGCTTCGCCATGGACCCACGGCCATCGCCTATCAAGACCCGACCACGTTCGTGTTGCAAGAAGGGCAGGTGGCGTTTTCTGGTGAATTGTTGTTCCGCAACGGCGCGAGCATTGCCCCGTCGGTGGAACACAACTATCAGCGTCCGCTGGCGCCGGTGGTCTTGTTTCCCAATGTGCGCATTGCACCGGGAATGCATAACTACTCGCGGGTTGGCCTGGTGCTTCGCAGCGATCAGAGTGCCCGGTTTGCCGCAACGGGCATCGTGTCGGCGGGCGACTTCTTTGACGGCTCGCTCGAGCGCGTCGAGCTGTCGTCTCGCTGGTCACCGAGTCCCTACGTCGTGCTGCGCGGTGCGTACGAAGTGAATTGGCTGCGCTCGCTCGGCACTCGCGATTCCAGTTTTGTCACGCACCTCGCTGGACCTGAGCTCCGCGTCTTTCTCAACCCGCGCGTTCAATGGAGCGCGTTTTTTCAGTACAATACCGCCGTCGAGCGCGGGACACTCAACGCGCGATTCAGTTGGGAGTTCTCGCCCCTCTCGTTCCTGTACGTGGTGTACAACGATCGGCAGGCGGTGCTCAATGGCACCACGCCAATGGCACGGTCGCTGATCGTCAAACTGAGTTGGCTGCGGCAGATGTAAGCGCCGAGGACATGTCGGCGGGAGCGTGATGGATTGGGCGCTGCGACTCAGAATCCGAAGCGCACGCCCCCGTTTACCGTGAAGCCCACGAGCTCCGTCCACGCATCAGTCGTCCAGCGGCCACCGGGCCCCCGCGATGGACGCACCAGGGGATCCACCCGTGTCTGTCGCACGTTGGTGAGGTTCTCGAGATACACGAACAGTCGCGCCGCGCCTGCGCGGGTTTCGGCCGCACGCTCGCCGAGCATCACGCCGGCCTCAGTGATCGACCAGATCCTCACTCATCATCACTTTCGGCGGGAAGCCCCGCCACACGCTGAACCGCTGGAAGTCTTCGTCCTTCGTGACGATCACCAAAGCGGCCGTGCGCGCGTACTCCCAGATCTGCTCGTCGGTGGCGGCACGCCCGATCGCATCACGAGCATGGACCGAGCCGGGATACTCGGCCTGCAGGAGTCCGACCAGGCGCGCCGCCAGGTTCTCGTCGAACAACAGGCGGGGCGCCATGGGCGAGACCGTCAGGGGGCGGGGACGGGCATGATGCGGCGCTCACGCTCGGCCGCGAAGGCGAGACACGCGAGGATGTCCTCGTGCGTGAGGTCGGGGAAATCCGCGAGGACCTGTGCTTCGGTCATGCCCGAGGCCAGATAGCCGAGGACGTCGCCCACCGTGATGCGGGTGCCGCGGACGCAGGGCTTGCCGAAGCGAATGACGGGATCGAGGCTGATCCGGTCGAGGAGGCTCATGGCCTCACGCTACGGCGCCGGGTACGGCGCGTCAAGTTCAAGCGGCAGCGGCGGTTACCGAATGTTCGCGGCTGCTCGGGCGGCGTCGCGCACTGCGGACTGGAAGCGATGCTTAACGCCGAGCTCTGCAGCAGCGCCTGCAACAAGGGGCGCGCGCAGTACGCCATCCTTCGTTTGCGCTGGCTGCTGCAGCGTTGAGTTACGCGGCGGTTCGCTGTGCCACCAAAGCTCGCAAGAACTCTGGCGCAAAATCGGCGCCGTTGGGCCAGGCAATCGTCTGCACATCCGGGTCGATATGGACTTGGCTGAACAGCGCGGGATCTTTGAGCGGCATGAAGATCGGACCGTCAAGCTCGGCACTGAGATCGACTTCCCCTTCGAGTCCGTCGTTGAACCGGAGCCAGAGACGGTACCCACCGGCTGGCCGGACGTCCGTTACGTGAAGCACGCGCCCTCCCCTATTCCAAAGGGGCGATCGGGAGAAGCGGCTCGCGAGCCCGCGCCCGTTCCCAGTTCGCCATCAGTTCATCCCGGTGCAGCTCCAACCACTCCAGCACCAGCACCAAGGCGCGTCGCGGAAACCGTCCCGTCACCACGCCGTCGCAGATACCCACCGTGACCTCGTACTCGCCATAGGCGGCGTGAAAATGCGGGGGGTCGTGATCCCGATACAGGATGGCAATCGCGATCCCGAGAAAGCGGCAGATGACCGGCATGGCTGAAATCTACCGGGAGTGCGCCTCGCCCGCCGAACGCCAAGATCTGCCGCGGGGCCTGATAACAATGCGACAGGCGAACGCAGTGAACCAGTCGCACTCCCTGATCAGCCCCGTTGGCAGCAGCGAACGTTATGCCTACTGCGACTGCTTACACTCCGTGTGCAGCTCGATTGCACTCGTGCGAATTGCGATCACTGGTTGATCGATGCTCGCGCCACCTTTACTCGACCATATGCGCGCGGAAGCGGTGTAGCGGGATATTGCGGTGGCAACTGACACAACCGATCGGGGGGAGAGTAGTTGCACTGAAACAGGTCGCCCCCCTCTTTACGGCGCCGTGCCGCTTGGAAGCTCAAACGGCCAACCGGGGCGATGCGATTGTCAGCCACAGTGAGCTGGACCTCCACTGGGCCGCACCGGGCTACCAGTTGATCCGAGCGGATCTCCGACGCATCACAGGCGTGCGTACCATTCGGCGAGGTGGTGATTCTCGAGACGCGAGAGCTGTCATCAACCCGCAACGTGGCACTTACGCGCGTACCGTCGATGAGGCCAGTCAGCTTGTAACTGCCCGCGAGCGCTCCGGCTGGCTGCGGTTCGAGCTGCACGCTTTGCTGCGAGGTGCAGCCCACTAGCAGGACGGATACTGCTACGATACCAAAACGAATCGAAACAGACATTGGGGCCCCCGAAGGCAGGAGCGCAGGTCGTGGTCGTACCGTCACGTCGCAGCCGCGAACGGGAAGGACACGATCACTGTGGAGGGACTAAACGGGGAACGCGGCCCGCGCCACGGCCCCATCACGAGAAGGTATCGCCGTCTCGCCACGACAGCAAATACTAGGGAAACCGCCGAATGAATGTGCGACGCAGTTCGTCGCTGACGGGCGAGCCCGCCTGGGGCAGGCGCTGCGCGTACTCGGTCGCGGCTTGCACCTCGGCAAGGAAAGCAGATCCCAGCCCTGGTCGCATGAGCTCGTAGTACTCCATGGCGGCATCGAACTCCGCCCGCGCCTCCGGGTGGAACTCGGCCATGAGCGCCATTATGGCGCGAGACGCCGGGTTGCGGCCTCAAATACCTGCCAGGCAGGGATCCCGCTCACCGTTCCCGCTTGAAGCTCCTGGAGCCGGATCGTGGCCTCTTCACGCCAAGCATCTTCAATCGCAGTGGCAGGACCCGCGTCGAGGTCGGTATCCAGGCTGGCCAATAGCAACTCCGCCAGCCTCGCGCGATCAGCTGGCGGCAGGGTCAGAAGCTGCGATTCGAGGCTGTCGGAAGACCGAACCATTGGTGAATCCTCTTGGTGGGGTTCCCCGAAAAATACCACTGAGCCCCAAGTCCTGCGCCACTCGGCATAACGAGGCTGTAGGAAAAGTCCCGAAGCAGGCCAATGTGGAAACGGAACTCAACGGCACGCCACGGGTTGGTCGTGTATCGAATGTGGTGTCGTTTCGTCTCGCGGTCGCGCATCCGTCATGGCCCGCGACAAGTCCCTCGATACCAACCCGCAGTTCCTGAGCGTTGACCTCGCGCGCCAGCTGCTGCCCGGCACGTTCGAGCACGCGCTGAACCACCTGCTCGACCACGAGGTGGATCTCGTCCACTGCGACGCGCGCTTCAAGAATGACGCGACCGGCGCGCCGGCGTACCCGCCGGCCATGTTGCTCAAAGTGGTGCTCTTCGCCTATTCCCAGGGGATCGTGCGTAGCCGGGCCATTGAACGCGTGTGCCAAGCGCACGTGACGTTCATGGCGTTGTGCGGCATGACCGCGCCGCATTTCACAACCATCGCCCACTTCGTGAGCGCGCGGCGCGACGACATTGCGCCGGTGTTCGCGGCGGTGCTGGCGGTAGGCGACGGCCAGGGCCTGATTGGGCGCGAGATGTTCGCGATTGATGGTGTCAAGCTCCCGAGCAACGCGTCGAAGCATCGGAGCGGCACGCGGGCCGAGTTCACGCAGGGGGCGGAGCAGTTGGAGGCGGCCGCGAAGATGGCGACGGACAAGGGCGTGATCCAAGGCTACACGGGGGTAGCCGCTGTCGATGCGAAGCATCAGATCATCGTCGATGCGCAGGCGCACGGCACGGGCGCCGTGAAGAAGACGCTGCCGGTGTTTGCGCCGAGTGATTTCACGTATGACGCTGACGCGCGTACCTGTATATGTCCCGCCGGAAAGTCGCTGAACCGCCGAGGGGCCCGCAACATCACGAACGGGTATGTCGGCGAACACTTTCAGGGCGCGACGCGCGATTGCGCGCCGTGTGCGTTGCGCGACCAATGTTTGCGTACGCCAACCCGCACCGTCGTCCGCAACGTCGCGTTCTTTCGCGGGCGAGAGAACGCGGAGGCCGAGACGCCCACGATGCGCATGCCGCAGCGCCTCAATACGCCCGAGGGGCGCGAGCAAGACGGGCGACGCTTCGCCACCGTCGAACCGGTGTTCGCGAACGTGCGGTACAACAAGCGACTGGATCGCTTCTCGCTGCGCGGCCGCACGAAAGTGAACGGCCAGTGGCTGCTCTTCTGTCTGGTGCACACCATCGAAACGCTCACCCACGCGGGGGATGCCGCGTAAATGACACACCGGGAGGCGTCCGCGCCGTCCCCCATGATGGGATCACGGCGGAAATCCGCCGAAAAGACCCGTTCACCAATGCCCAATGTTTTCGCGCCGCGTATTTGCGCGACGCGCGGCCTTCACCGGAGGTGCGTTGCGGCGTTTTCTACAGCCACAACGATGGGTTCTGCTGCAAAGTGGCCACCTGAACTCTATCCATCGTCTGGACGGTCGGCCACGTTGTCAGCAGCAACCGGCGTTGGCACGCCTGCACGGGATAGCGATTGCCGGAGTGGGACGGACTGGAACGACGACATGTGAAGGCGTATCTGGCATCGACTCACCAAACCTGAACGGTCGTTACAGCGTTGGCCGCGCCGATACTTTTTGTGACACATCGGCGGGCATGCGCGGCGAGACTGACTACGTACTCGACGGCGCTAGATCGGCCCCAAACCGGCGTTGTCGATACCACGCTTCGGCGCGCTCAGCGAACGTGCGCGCCGCATCTGTCACCGGTTCCGCTCCGAAATGAGCGCGTACCTCTGTTTCAAGGAACGCGGCCAGAGACTCGGGCGATTCTCCGGCGTCGAGTCGTCGCAAAACGGGTGCGACCAGACAGTCGTACTCGTCGCGCGGCCAGTCCGGATCATCCATCACGCCGATTGGATCCCACGCGCACAGGAGGTCGCGGAGCTCACGGTATTCGGCGTGCAACTTGGGACGGGATAGATCGGACATGCACAAGAGCCCGTAGCGTGCTAACGCGTGAGTTAAGCGGCAGCATCAATCGCAAAGCGATTGATCTGTCCGCTTGAACGAATAGTTGGGTGGATCTATCACAGCCAACCCTCGCGCTTGGCTCGCTCGGCCTCCAGCGTTTTGCGCTGCATATCGCGACTACGCCTGATGTTTTCGGCAACCAGAGAATCGTGGCTTGCATTCTTCGCGAAGTAGGGCCCCAGCCATCCATCTTCATGAGTAAATGCCATCGACCATGCAAGGTTCTTTGGGAACACCAGATAGTCCGAAACGCTGCATTGCGTCGGCAACGAATCAGTCAGAAGGGCCGATACTCGATCATTCGAAAGAACGACAATCTCCGAAGCAACTTGCTCGGCGTATTGCAGCTCTGCCTCTCGCTTGCAAACGGATGGAAATACGCCGGAGCTGAACGCATGCCAGAGGAATGCCTCGATATTGGCTCCCTCAGCATGCTTTGCGTACACGCCAATCCATTCTCTGACGAGCTGCCGGGCTTCTTGCTCTGTGAATCTTCGAATAATCCGGCCTTTCCCTACTTCGAGATCAGACTTGCGAGGAGTCTTCATAGATCCACCTAACGCTGGCTTCTGCAGCGGGCGCTCAAACATGATGCGCGCGGAGCGCGCTACCGTGTACGCCCGACTGCAGCAAGCATCCTTATGCGTCGGCATATCGGCCGCTTTACAGGTCCTCAGGCTGCAATCCCGTTCGCTTCGCCAAGCGGGCGAGCATCCGTGGGCCCACTTCGTCCCCATCATGAAAGGCGAACACCGTATCCGGCCAACCGTCCCGGGCCAAGACTTTATGGGAACTCGCTGTTCGCTTCACGGTCCAACCGATGCGCAAGAGCGCAGCCATTACACGCCGCGCTTTCGCCGACGGCCACTCACTCATCTGCAGCGCGCTCAGCGACTACGCGGCGCGAAAATCGAGCGGCAGCAGGCTCGGCACCGGCTCGCCATTCTCTAGTCGATCCGCCAGCACGCGCAGCGCGAGCGCCTGCACGCGCGCCACCGCTTCTTGTTCCGTCACGCCGTAGGCGAGAACGCCCGGAAGATCAGGTACCTCAGCCATAAATCGGCCATCCGTTTCACGATCAACTTCGAGGGTCAGAAACACGGAATCCTCCACGGGAACGAATCCAACGCTTGTTGAGTATACTTCAGTGGGCGAGAATGGTCGACGGCCCGCTCCTGCGTCGACCTCGTCGAAGCGTCACGGTGAGGTCAAGTCTGCTACGGAGTAGCGGCAGTGCGATCTACGCCACGCACCAACCGCTCAACGGCTTCGGCGGGCAACGCCCCAGTGGCGACCAAGAGGCGGGCAAGTTCCCCCACGACGAGTTTCAGATCCGTGACCTCGCGCCGCAGGGTGATAAGCGCCGCATCCTGGCTACGATCCGTGGTTTGTTGACTCGTAATGCGGGCGCGCAGGCGGACCATATCATCCTCGATATCCTCGATATCAAGTTGCTGCCCCACGTTTCCCAACAGCAGCATTCGACCCCAGCTCATACATGTACTCCGGAATAGCGGTGGGTGTTTTCTCGGAAAGCCGTTGCTTAGTGAGAGTAAAGCACGTTTGAGGTATAACGCTCGCGTTCTCTTGCAGGGCCCTTCAATAAATTGCGACCAGTGAGCGCAGCGAACAGGGAGCACTCCGCAGCGGCCCTGTCAATAGCAACGCAAGGTTAGATGGCGAGCGCGAGCCGCGAGGGTACGCAAACTGGCGATGCCTCTTGAGAGCGACCTCAGCTAAAGGCGGTCGCCGAACTCCTTGATCGCGACAGCGAGAGCAGAGTCCAACCACCGTTCGAATGCGGCGCGAATCTCATTCTGCTCTGTTTGCCACGTGATGACGAATGGCTCGAGCGAACATGGCGTGAATTCCTCCGCTATACTCTCTCGATCGTCTGAGCCCTCGAACGATTCGAGCCGAGCAAAGCTAGTGGCCTCCATAATTCCTGTAAGCTCCCGGCCGACGTGATGGAACGAAACGACAAAGACGAGTCGCTCTCGGACAAGTCGAAACGTGGACTTTAGGAAGTAGTGGTCTTCAGTGAAGTTCACGAACTTTCCGGAACGCTCGCTCGACTTGATCACGTCGAACTTGTACCAATGCGAGTTCCCCTGATCTGGCCCCCCGTTCCGAATATGGATGTCCGGCTCAGCCAGTACGGCCACCGATTCCTTCAAGGCATTGAGGGTCGCTTGCACCTTGAGTCGCGCTGTACCTCGAAGTGCCAGTGCGAGATTGTTTACTTCGCGATACTCGATGTGCTTCTGCTGCTGCTTCTTTGCGAGCTTCGCGCCGATGCTGTCGATGACTGAGGAGGACAGCGAACGAGTATCTGCCGGCACAGCACTGGTGTCGATGCTAAGCGCTTGCAGGATGGCGTTCCGTTGTAGCCGGGCGAAGAGCTGTGCAAGCGCAGTCAGATCACCGAAGTCTGCGGCTTCAAGAGCATCGAGATACTCTGGGCGAAGATCTCGATCAACAACCAACGGAAGCAGGTTGTGTTGAAGCAGGTGCATCGTGGTCAACGTGCGGCCAACACGACCATTTCCGTCTTGGTACGGATGGATCTGTGTGAAGCGATGATGAGACCATGCCGCAACGATGATCGGATCCTCCTCTTGGTACTCTTCGATCAGGGAGAGAAGTCGATCTACTTCTGCATCTACATGAACAGGCGGACAGTATTCGTGAACGATTCCATCTGGTCGCGCTGGATTGTTCGGCTGATCCTTGAACTTTCCGTGTTGTAGCGGAACCTCGAAGTGCTTGCCGAACTGGTCGACGGCGACGGTAGTCTCATGGTGCCGCGTTAATGTCGCGTGAAGCTCATGCATGAGCCCCTTGGTCAGCGCTCTGCTCTGACCGACACAATCCATCACAAGCTGTATTGCGGCTTCGTGGTCTTTCAGGATCGTAATGAGCCGCGCCGGCTCCACATCTGTGCCCGAGCGGGCCACCAGATCTTCTCTAAAGCCCGCCTCGACAAGAACCTCTGTGGTGCCCCGATCCACATCGTAGATGCGCTCGATGATTCCCGTTTCAACGCTAAGGCGTCGGACGAGCTCAGCAGAGAACTTGGTTAGGCTACCGGGACTAGACTCCTTGAGCTGCTTCCGGAGAGTATGCCAGCTCTCATAGAGCGGCCGGATCGCCGCGAGGTCAATTGACCGATCATCAGGGCTCAGCGGCTCTAGTCGCTCCCACTTATAGCTTGGCATCGATCCAGGTGGTTTAGGCTTGGTAGGTGTACTTAAAGTCTAGCGCGTGCGAAGAATCGACGGCCGGCACTGCGGCGAGGCCAGTCAGCCATCTAACGCTGCGCTCTGCTGCAGCGACTCTTCACAAATAGCCGTGAACGGAGGCGCGTCAGCGCCGCAGTTACACGGCGCACCGCATCGTCGCTGTCGGCAGCAGCGATACGTTATGCGCTCGCGCGCCGTTCGGCGGCAATGCGCTCCGCCAAGTACACCTTGAGGAGCGACTGGTACGGGACATCACGCTGATTCGCCAACACCTTGAGCTCGTCGAGGAGCCCTTGTGGGAGGCGCAGCGAGATCGTCGCGGTGGACGGCTTCAGATTCGGAAACGCCACGCGGGTCGCCTGCGGATACTCGAAATACTCGGACGTATCCGCCGTCGCCCAGAACGCCCGCTCCTCGTCTTCGGAGCGGAACGTCGGGATCGACTTACGGGGCTTCGTGCGGGGTTTTGCCATACAGGGTTCGCTCCTTTCGACTCATCGGCCGGGCTGAAATCACACGGACCAGATCGCGACGCACGGTAAACATCACCGCGAGTCGCCGATCCGCCGCCGTACGGCCCAGCACGAGGTAGCGCGGCTCTCGGGTGGAGTGCTTGGCATCCTCGGCCAGCAGCACCGGCTCATGAAAAAAGACTTCCTCGGCTTCGTTCCGTGAGACCGCATGCCGAGCCCAGTTCTTCTCCGCATTCCCGCGATCCCAGTCAAAGCCGGCCAGTCGGGCCGCGAAGGCGGAAAAATCAGTCACCCTGAAAGTATATGCTGATCATATACAACGCGCCAGTAGCCCCGCCGCGCGCGTCCATTCCTGCCTCGATGCGCATAACGCAAAGTTCTGCCGCGGGGCCTCACAACAATGCGGCAGGCGAACGGAGTGTGTAGAAGTACACCCAAATTCCCGCACCGATGTACAGGCAAATTCCCGCAGCCGCCATTGACGGGGCCGCCGGAGGCGGCCCCCTTCGTGACTGGGCTCTAGCAGCCCGAGGCCCCCAGCACGGAGGAGATCATGGCACGGCTGCGGCAGGAGCATGTGATGGTGATGCGAGAGATGGTGGCGCGGGAGGTTCCGGTGCGGCAGGTGGCCCGGGACTTCGGGGTCGATGAGTCGACCCTGCGATATCACTTAGCGCGCGCGGAGGCGGCGCCCGATGGGCGTCGGGATCGCAAGTCGGTGGTCCATGGATGGGAGGCCCGTATCGCGGCGGTGCTCGCGCGCTTTGCTGATCCGCGCGTCGGGGGCGAGGCGAGGGATCGCGTCGAGGCGTCGGTGGTGCACGGCGTCCTGCGCCGCGAGTTCGACTACGCGGGCAGCTACCAGTCCGTGCGACGCTACCTGGAGCGCGCGTTCCCGGCGTCGGCCGTGCGCGCGATTCGACGCGTGGAGACGCCGGCCGGGGTGCAGGCGCAGCACGATTGGTTTGACGTCGGCGTGCGGATTGGCGGCGCGCGCCAGCCGCTGCACGGCCTGATCGGGACGCTGTCGCATTCGCGCGCCCGCTTTGTGTGGATGAGTCCCACGATGCATCAGCTTGCGTGGCAGTCCGGCCACGTGGCGATCTTCACCCGCTACGGCGGCGTGCCGTTGTGGGTGCGCCTTGATAAGCTGCGCACTGCGGTCGCCTCCGGGGCGGGGCCGACGGCGGTGCTGACGCCCGCGTTCGCGACATTTGCGAAGACGTGTGGCTTCGCCGTCGATCCGTGTCGCCGCGCGATGGGCAGCGATAAGGGCAAGACCGAGCGGGCGGTGCGGACCGCCCGGGTCGACTTTGCGGATCTCTTCGTGCATGACTGGCCCGACGTGCCCACGCTACAGGCGGCGTTGGATGAGCGCAGTGCGGAGTGGCACGCGACGCGGCGCTGTCCGATCACCGGCTCGCTGATCGCGGAGGCCTTCGCCCAGGAGCAGCGCCTGCTGCAGCCCGTGCCGACGCTCCATGAGCTCTTCGATTGTGTCGTGGCGCGGCGCGTGAGTCGCGACTGCCTCGTGAGCTTCGAGGGGCGTCGCTACACGGTGCCCTTTGTGTGGGTCGGTCGCACCGTCGACGTCCGCGGCACGGCGCAGCACGTCGTGGTGTGGGCCGAGGGGCGAGAGATTGCGCGCCATGCGCGCCGGACCGCGGCGCGTCTCGTGATCGATGACGCGCATTTCTGCGGCGAGAGCACGAGCGAGGTGCTCGCACCCACACCGCTGGGGCGTCGCGCGCAGCAGCAGCTGGCCGCGACCGTCCTCGAGCGCTTCCCGGCGCCGTCGGCCGTCGCCCGCCCGATGGCGCAGTACGCGCACCTCCTCGACGCCCTCGTGGGGGAGCCGTCATGAGCACGCTCCCGAAGCGCGGGATCGCCCGCCCGCCCGTTCCCGCCGCGAGTGGACAGACGACGCTGGACCCGGTCGTCGCCAAGCTCACCACGCTCGGCCTTGAGCATCCCGCGCTGGTGCTGCCAGAGCTCGTCGCACAAGCCGCGCGCGAAGACCTGAGCCCGCTCGCCTTCCTCGATCTGCTGCTCACGAGTCAGCTCGAGCGGAAAGACGAGCGCCGCATCACGACCATGCTCAAGCTCTCGGGCTTACCACCAGGCAAGACGCTGGAAGCGTTTGATTGGGGCTTTCAGCCGAAGGCGGATCGTCGACAGATCGAGACCCTGGCGACGTGTTCCTATCTGCGCGAGAAGACCAACGTCCTCTTTCTCGGGCCACCTGAGGTAGCGACATACTACGTCACCTCGCTATGTCGTTGATGGGGTGAGAGATAACTGTGCGGCATCGGGAGTTGGCGGACCACGCCGGCGCCGATGGACCTGCGCGACGTAGTCGTGGACGCCCGGCGCCGCGAGATCCGTCGTCCGAATGACCCATGGAGCGGTCGCGATCACTTGTTCGGCGGGGAGGAGCCCGCCGGAAATGAGGGAGCGGATCACCGTGTGGCTGACGTCGAGCCGTTCAGCGGCTTGTTCGAGGGTGCACCAGCCATCGCGTTCTGTACTCGTTGGATCGAAGACGGGCAGGTCATGCGTGTGGCGCAGCGTCACGACCCGCGTGGCAGTCCACGTGTTGCCACGCCCGGTGGTGTATCCGAGGCGATTGAGCACGGCCGCAATCTGCCCATCGGGGAGGACGCGCACCAAAGCCCGTACAATGTCGACGACGTCCTCGCTCGTGCAAAAGCGATGCTGGCCCTTGCGCTTCTTCCGCACGTCTAAGGCGCTGTGCTGCCCGCCGGCCCAGCGGACGATCACATGAAGTCGAGACGCGTCGGCGCTCACATCGACCAAGAGCTCCTCGATCAGCGTGCGGACGAGCCGTTTCTTGAGTCGCGCGTCGGTACGCGAGTCCTGCCAGACACGCGGCAGGTCCTCAGCGAGGGCGCGCAGGCCCGCGACGTCGACCGCGGGGGATGCGCTGATGGTGGCCAGCCCCGCGAGGTGGCGCTCCTGAGCCGCGACCGCATCGAGGGCGGCATTCCAGCGACGCTCCAATTCCGCCGCCACCAGCCGATTGGCGGGATCCACGGCATCGTACTGACGCCGGGCGCGCTCCGCTTCGTACCGGAGCTGTTCGAGGGCGAGCCGGGCGTGTGCCTCCCGCTCGGTCTGCTGCTCCTGCGTCTGTGCGGCCGCCGCGAGCGCGGCATCGATGGCGCCGGGCGCGACCACGGCGAAGATGGCGTCTTCCACGGCCCGCTCAAGGGCGAGACTACCGAAGGACAGGCAGTGCCCCGTGCCGTGATTGACCATGGCCCCACGACAATCGTAGCGGCGCACTTTCCCATTCGCCCCACTATACGTGACGTGTAGACGCCGCCCGCAGCGACGACAGCGGAGCAAACCGGCGAGCAGCGCCGTCCCATGTCGTGGTGCGCCACGACTCATGCGTCCCTGCATCTGCGCATTCTCCTGGCGCTGGGTCTGGAGCGCTTCGTACTCGGCCCACGTGATATAGCCCGGATGACGGTCGGGCAGGAAGACCGGCCAATCGGCGGCCTCGCGGCGCGTGGTGCGCTTACTGGCACGCCCACCGCTCACCCGCGTCTCCGTCTTGGTACGCCCGAACACGTAGGCGCCCGCATAGATCGGATTCGTGGCCAGCTTATGAATCGTGTTGTACACCGGCAGCTTCCACACCACGGTGCGGCCGAAGGGCCCGTACTCGATGGCGGGGAGCGTGACGTGCTCACTCCGACACCAGAGCAGCACCTGACGCAGACTGCCGAGCGCCAGAAACTGGCGGAAGATCATCCGAATAGCGCTTTGAATGCGGAGATCTGGATCGAGCTCGACGCGATCATCCCGCGTGCGAACGTACCCGATGGGCACGGTGGTATACAATTCGCCGCGTGATGCCTTCAGCCTCAGCGCTTCGAGTGAGCGCTGACGTAGCACGCCGAGCTCCCATTCACTCATCGTGCCCTTGAGGCCGAGCAGCAGCCGGTCATTAAAGTCACGCGGGTCATACACGCCCTCGCCGTCGATCAGCAGCGTGGCGGTGAGCCCGCAGAGATCGACGAGATGATGCCAATCGCGATTGTTGCGCGCGAGCCGCGACGCCTCCAGAGCGAAGACGGCGCCGACATGCTCGTCGCACACCGCCGCGACCAGTCGCTCGAAGCCAGGTCGGACGACACGCCCCGAGCCCGAGCGTCCGAGGTCGTCGTCGACGACTTCGACCTGCTGCCAGCCCCACGTGCGCGCATGCTCGGCGAGCGCGTACTGCCGACGCTGACTCTCCAGATGCTCGTGCACCTGCGTGACCGTCGACTGGCGGACATACACATACGCGGCGCGCTGGAGGTGCTGGGGCGTGATCTTGGCGGGGAGCAGGGCGCTCATGGCGTCGGCTCCTCGGTCGACGCGGCGTCGGCGTGGCTCCTGAGCAGCTCGATCCAGAGCGTCAGCACCCGCTCCCGCACAGGGAGGGGGAAGGCGTGCCACGACACGCTGCCGTGACTCAAGGCCAGGTGGGCCTGCACGGCATCGGTGGAGCGCGAAGGAGTGAGCGCGGGACGACGGGAACGGGTCATGAACAACCTCGGACGTGAGAGACGGGCCACACGCCACGATGAGCCCACGGGGCTCACGGGCGTCTCCGAGCGTTCGCCGTGGACCCGGCCGGGTCAAGCCACGTATCGATCAGACGCCGGAGAGCGGCGAGTCCCGCCACGCTCACGACCGGATCAGCGACCACGGTCGCGGGGATCGCGGCGGCTGGCTCCGTCATCCACACCGGCAAGTGCGTCAAACTTTCATCGTCGAGCGCGATGACGTACACGCGCTCGCCGTCGGCCGTCAGCTCCCGCTCAACATCCAGCACCTGCCCGTGCAGTGCGTGCCACGGGTACTGCACCATGATCTGGAGTTTGTGGGCATCATGTCGTGTGCTTCCCGGGCGTCGGCAAAAGCCACTTGGCGACCGCCCTCGGCGTCACCGCGATCAAGAATGGGTTCAGCGTCGCGCATTTCGTACTCGACGATCTGATGCACCTGCTGAAGGCCAATGCGGCGACCCCGCCCGCGCGCTTGCGGGCGCGGCGCTACTTCAATTGCGGTTTGCTGATCATCGACGAAATCGGCTTCCGCCCGCTCGACCGCATGGAAGCGAATCTCTTCTTCCGGCTCGTCTCGACGCGCTACGAACGCGGGTCCATGCTGCTCACCTCGAACAAACACGTGCGCGACTGGCCGGAGATCTTTGCCGGCGATGAGATCCTCACCACCGCGATCCTCGACCGCCTGCTGCACCACGTGGCGGTCGTCCACATCGACGGCCAGAGCTACCGGCTCCGAGAACTCGGCGCCCTGCTCAGCCCCACCAGGGAGGGCCCTCGAGCGGAGACCACCCGCTCAGTCTGATTCCCGGCGACTGCGGGGATTTGCCTGTTCATGAACTGCGGGAATTTGGGTGTACTTGCACAAGACGTCGGTGATCGACCAGATCCTCACCCACCTCCGGACCCGCGCTTCCCGTGCGGCGCACGCCGGGCCACGGAGCCCCCCATCGACCCGGGCCCCCGCGAGCCGGGGCCCGGCGCGCACCCCACGCTCGACCGCCGACGCGGCGCCGGTCCTCTGAGGACGGCCCCGACGCTCCGCCACCACGCGGGGACCGTCGGCGTGGGCGGCCGTCCCGCCGGCGCGGCGCCTTGGTCCCGCCGGCGCGGCGCATTGGTCCCGCCGGCATCGCCCCCCCACCGTCACCGCCGTTCCCACGGCCCTCGAGTCGCACGAACACGTCAGTGGGCACGCCGCCGCCCGCCAGTCGGTGCGTACGCGGTCGGTGATCGCGCCCTATACTCGACCGATAGTCGACCCGCCCCGATTGAAATTCCTATCCCCGATCCTCACCCACCTCCGGACCCGCGCCTCCCGTGCGGCGCACGCCGGGCCACGGAGCCCCCCATCGACGCGGGCCCCCGCGAGCCGGGGCACGGCACGCGCCCCACGCCGTTCCGCCGACGCTCCGCGTGTCACCGGAGTACGGCCCCGAGGCCCCGCCACCACGCGGGGACCGCCGGCGTGGGCGGCGGTCTCACCTCGGCAGTCCCGCGGCCCCGCCGGCCCCGGGTCACCCGTCCGGACCGCAGACCGAACGGCCCGCGAGGCGCACCGGCGAAGTGGCAGTCGCGCCGAAGCCCTCTCACCGGTGCGCTCGAGGCAGGGGACCAGGGCCTGTACTCCGCCCACCTCGATTGAATTTCCTATCCTCTGCCGCAAGGTCAAGCCGTGCCGCCAATGTTGGTGTGACCACCGTGACCCTGCCGGCATCATCAAAAGCGACGAGCGATTCGATGACGGGCGCCGTTTGTGCACTCAGTGGTACGGTGCGTGTGGCGTCCTCCAGCACTATGTGCACCGGTCTGCAAATGAACCGCATCGCTTGCGGGCACTGAAAGGGAAACGCACCAAACTGGCGCATCCGTCTTCCCGGCGTTCCCTTTCCGAAATGATTCATTCCGCCTGTGGTGCCCAATGAGTGACGAGTTGCTGGCTGTATCGCGCAGTTTGGGTCAGCGCTATCGCATTGAGCGCGAAATTGGACGCGGTGGCATGGGAACGGTGTATCTCGCCCGCGATACGCGACTTGATCGAGCGGTCGCACTCAAGGTGCTGCCGCAGGAATTTGCCCAGGTACCGGAACTGCGGGAGCGCTTCCTGCGCGAAACGCGGCTGGCGGCGGGCTATTCGCACCCGAATATCGTACCGGTGTTCTCCATTGAGGAAGGCGATGGGGTGCTGGCTTTCGCCATGGGGTTTGTGGAAGGCGAGTCACTCGACGCGCGAGTGACTCGTGAGGGTCCACTGTCGCAGCGTGATGCCGTGCGATTGTTGCAAGATGTGGCCTACGCGCTGGCCTATTCGCACGGGCGTGGCGTGGTGCACCGGGATATCAAGCCCGACAACATCATGATTGAGCGGGCCACCGGACGCGCGTTGGTGATGGACTTCGGCATTGCCCGGGCCATCACGCCGGTCGACGCGGCAACGCCAGCGGCTCGCAACGGACTCACACGTGTGGGTGAAGTGGTTGGAACGCCGGAGTACATGAGTCCTTAGCAGGCGGTTGGGGATGCGGTGGATGGCCGATCGGACCTGTACGCGCTGGGGTTGGTGGCGTGGTTTGCCCTCACGGCCCAGACGGCGTTTACCGGTGAAAACACGCAGCGCATTCTGGTGCGCCAACTCACCGAGGCGGTCCCGCCCCTGGAGTCGATGCGCCCCGATTTGCCCGACTCACTTTGTGCCGTGGTGAATCGGTGCTGCGAAAAGAACGCCGCCGACCGGTACCCCACGGCCGAAGCGCTCATTGAAGCACTGGACGCCACACAACTGGCGACGCCGGATATTCCCGTGGCCATTCGCCTGCTGGTCCCCGATCTGACGGCGATTATTCCCCGGGTCTCTGTGGCGCTTGTGCTGCTGGGCTACGGTAACTATCGGCTCCTAGGGTACGGGAACGCCAGCATTTTTCTTTCGGACTGATGGCTGGCGCGTTGGCGTGGGTCCGTACGCTGACAACGGCGCGCGATATTCGGGAGTTGGCCCGGGGCGGGTTTACGGTGGAGGCGTTGCAGCAGCAGCTGGCGCGTATTCAGGCCGAGCGTGATGCGGTACGAGCGCAGCGTCGTCTGGATGCCCCGCTGGTAAAGCGCCGGAAGCGACGTGTGTGGATCGCCGCGGGCATTCTCGCCTGGCAGGCCTTCACTCTTGTGCAGATGCTCCAAGGGAAAATCAGCGACGGCGACGCGAATATCCAAGGACGGCGCACGATCCTGCTGTTCTTTGCTGCCCTCACGACCTGTGCGTTGTGCGTAGGAGTGCTGGCCACCAGTCCGTTCCGTCGGCCCGTCATGGAACGGCTGTTCGTCTGGACATGGCTCGGAGGGTTCGGGCGCCGCTTCTTCGGGCTGGCCATAGGAGGACAGCAACGCGTGACGGCCACTGCAGCGGTGCGCGCACCAACGGCAGCGGTTGGAGTGTCGGCAAAAGTTCCACCGCCCCCGTCGCCCGCGCCTGTATCACTTGAGGGACTCGCTGGTGATTTGCGGGCCCTGCAGCAGCGCGTCGAGCGCCTGGAGCGCCGCTGAGTATGCGAATGCCTCGATTCGCGCTATTCGCCCTCGCGCTTCAGCCCTCTCTGCCAATATGAGTGAGACACCGATCCATCCCGAGTTTAGTGTACGAGGGTGATCGAGGCTGTTCCCATGTCGTCCGCTCTTTCCGTTGCGCCGTTGCTTCTTCATGATACCGGGGTGTCACCGACCCGGACCCGTCGCCAGTTCCCCGCGACCTACAAGCTCCAGATCCTCGCCGCCGCCGACGCGTGCACGAAGCCCGGTGAGCTCGGCGCGCTCCTGCGTCGCGAAGGCCTGTACTCGTCCCATCTGGCCATGTGGCGGGCCGCGCAGCGACGGGGCGACCTGCAGGGCCCGGCCAAGCGCCGCGGACCGGCGCGGTTGGCGCCCGATCCGGCGCGGAAACAGGTGGCCGAGCTGGAGCGCCAGCTCGCGAAGGCGACCGCGCGCGCAGAGCGTGCGGAGCTCATTATCGACGCCCAAAAAAAGTTCTCGCAGCTCTTGGGCCTGACACTCCCGCCGCGCGACGAGCCCACCGAGACGCGCTCGTGAGCACCGTCACGACGCACGGGGCGGCAACGTCCCTGCGCGGGCTCTGTGCGAGCCTTGGGGTCGCGCCGGCGACCTACTATCGGGCGCGGCGACGCGCCGAGCGGCCCACGTGCGCGCTGCCCCGCCGCGCACCACCACGCACGTTGGCCCCTGTCGAGCAACAGCGGGTCCTCGACGTGCTGCACGAGGACCGCTTCGTCGATCTGGCGCCCGCTCAAGTGTATGCAACGCTGCTGGACGAAGGCGTGTACCACTGCGCCGAGCGCACCATGTACCGGCTCTTGGCCGCGCACGACGAGATCCGCGAACGGCGCGCGCAACGGCGACACCCGGTGTACACCGCGCCCGAGTTGCTCGCGACCGCACCGAATCAGCTGTGGAGTTGGGATATCACCAAACTCAAGGGGCCCACGACCTGGTCGTGGTATCACTTGTACGTGATCCTCGATGTGTTCAGTCGCTACGTCGTGGGCTGGATGGTCGCGCCGCGCGAATCGGCGCTCCTCGCGGAGCGGCTCATCGCCGCCTGCTGTACGCGCGAAGGCATCGGGCCCAATCAACTCACCCTGCACGCGGATCGTGGGTCGTCGATGGTGTCGCAGCCGGTCGCGCACCTGCTCGCCGATCTCGGCGTCACCAAGTCGCACTCGCGCCCCTCCGTCTCGAACGACAATCCGTATTCGGAAGCGCAGTTCAAGACACTCAAGTATCGCCCGGATTTCCCCGCGCGCTTTGGGTCGCTCGAAGACGCTCGCGCGCACTGCGTCGACTTCTTTCACTGGTACAACACCGAGCATCACCACAGCGGGCTCGGGCTGCACACACCCTTCGACGTGCATCACCAGCTGGCTGACGCGCGCAACGCCGCACGCGCCGACGTCCTCACCGCCGCCTACGCCGCACGTCCTGACCGCTTTGTCCATGGTCTGCCCACCCCCCGCGCGCTACCGACCGCCGCGTGGATCAATCCTCCCACACCACGACCGTCAACCGACGTCGCTCAGTAAACCCCACCCACCCGGTGTCTCAAACTCATTGACAGGTTCCGCAGCTCGTGCCAACTGGCTCGTCGTTCACGCTGTCCGTTGTTGGCCCTATCGATGCTGCCGTTGTGCCACCAGCCGACACTGTGTCCGTAGGCGCTGACCGTCTGCCGGGCGAATACGCCCACCTTGTGCGTGGCAAGCGCGTGGCGCTGGTCTCCAATCACAGTGGACGCCTCGCTAACGGCACACACCTCGCTGATGCCTTGCATCGCGCGCCAGATGTCACGCTGACTGTGCTGTTTGGCATGGAGTACGACATCCGGAGCATAACGTCCGACAATCGCGGCTGCTTGGTGCACCAGAGCAGGCGGTCACCCGCGGCTTCGCCAAGCGCGGTCGCGTCGTCGCCCACCGCCAGTGACTTGGCCACCACCAGCACCAGCGGAACGTCGCCAATGCGCGCGACCATCTCGACCTTCTCGCGCAGATACTCCGGCGTCCAGAACCCCACCAGCTCCACGTACGCTTCGCGACCATCGGTGTGGCGCAGCGTGAAGTCGGGGAGCGCGACGCGCCCTTCGGCCACGAGCGGGGTGCGCTCGCGGCCGAGTGTCCAGCCGGCGGTGAGTCCGTTGCGCGCGGCGCGGAAATCGCGCGCGAAACGTCGTTCCCACGCGCTGTCGTACCGCGCACGTGTGGGCTCAGGTCCTACGCGCGCCTGTGCCGCGCGCGCGCGACCACGCAGCACGAAAGTGCAGGGGGTTCCATCACGCACTATGGTAGCACGCAGCTGCCACGCCGTGGCCCGTGACACGGCCGGCACAATGCGGCCAGCAAGCCTCGTTAGGCCGACGCCACGCGGATGTTGCGTCGAAACGGCCCGTCGCGCAACACCACGGTGATGGTCCGCACCCGAGTCGAACGTATGCTCGGCGCTCCCCGGTCCCGGAGCGCGCATGCCCGACGCGGCGCCGGCGGCGCGCGGCGTCTACAAGCCCCGACGCCCCCAGGCGTCGCCGCTCTTTCGGTTGGTGTCGGACCACCTACATCGCCTGCAGACGGTCTACGACGAGCGCTTCGCGCGCGAGTACGGCCCGTGGCGCCCCGTGGTCGCGCAGGTGGCCGACAAGTTCCTCGCCTGCGGTGTCCTCGACCATGGGTTCGCACGTATTCGCTGTGACGACTGTGCGCACGAATACCTGCTCGCGTTCTCCTGTAAATGCCGCTACTTCTGTCCGAGCTGTCACGCCAAGCGCCTGGCGATCTGGACGCAGTGGCTGGACACCACGCTGCTCGCGCCGGTGCCGCACCGGCAGGTGGTGCTCACCATCCCCAAGCGGCTCCGCGCCTACTGTTTGTACCGGCGTTGCCTGCTCGGCGTGATTGCTCGCGTCGCTGCGCGCACCGTCACGGCCGCCATTCGCACGCTGACCGGCGAGCGCGACCTCGCGGTGGGCATCGTGGCGTGTTTGCAGACGCATGGCTCGCGCGCGAATTGGCATCCGCACCTGCACCTGCTCGTGACCGACGGCGGGTTCCGGCCGGACGGGACATTCGTGTCGTGGCCGGTGCACGATACCGCGCGTTTGACCGAGGCGTTCCGCCGCGCTGTGCTCCGGCTCTTCGTACGCCTTGATCTGTTCGACGAGGACCAAGCCGCTGGCATGCTCACCTGGCCGCACGCCGGATTCCACGTGCACACGGCCGTCTGGGTCCCCGAGGACGATCGCGCGTTCGCGACGCGCCTCGCGCGCTACTGCGCCCGGAATCCCGTCGCGCTGGAGCGGCTGACCTACGACCGAGCCGCGAAGGCCGTGACGTACCGGTCCGACAAGTCGGACGGTCCGACGGCGGGCACCGAGACGATGGCCCCGCTCGAGTTCCTCGCCCGAGTGCTCGTGCACATCCCCGACAAGGGGCACGTCACGACGCGGTACTACGGCTGGTATGCGAATCGCCCCCGCGGCATGCGGGCGAAGGCGGCGCCCGCCGCCGCGGACGGGCCGCCCGCGATCGTTCCCGCGCCACGACTCGCGCCGACCGAGGCCACCCGCCGATGGGCGGCCCTCCTGCAGCAGCTCTTTGAGGTCGACCCGCTCGCGTGTCCGACCTGCCACGGCGCGATGCGCATCGTCGCGTTCATTACCCAGGCGTCGGTGATCGACCAGATCCTCGCGCACCTCCGGACCCGCCCCGCGCACGCGCCCCACGCCGGTGCGCGGAGCCCCCCATCGACGCGGGCCCCCGCGACCCGAGGGGCGTCACGCGCCCCACGCCCGTCCGCCGACGCCCCGCCTGTCACCTGAGCCCAGCCCCGACGCCCCACCACCACGCGGGGACCTTCGGCGTGGGCGGTCGTCCCACCGGCGCGGCAGATTAGTCCCCGCCGGCACCCCCCCCACGCTGACCGCCGTTCCCACGGCCCTCAAGGCGCGCGAACCAGTCCGCGGGCACGCCAATGCCCGTCAGACGGTGCTCGCGTGGGCGGTGATCGCGTCGGATACTCGACGGATAGCCGACCCGCCCCGATTGAAATTCCTATCCCGGCAGTTCGGCTGGGTGGCCCTGTGCATGGACACCGAGGGGAACATGTTCGGGCTCAATTCCATGAAGCAGGCGGCGGGTGGGGGCGGTGTGGCGGCTTCCAGGTTTGGCTATCGGGGGGACTCAAGGCCATTTTGGGCGGCACCAGCGTCTAGTTTTGCTTGCTTTGGACGGTAGAACCGCTTACAGTCACATCATGCCGCCCCTTGTTCCCCCGCTGCCCCCCCTCAAAAGGCTGAGCCCTCCACCTGCGCGGAGCACGTTCCTCTTTGGGCCCAGAGGGACCGGGAAATCGACGTACGCGAAGCAGTGCTTCCCCGATGCGGTCATGCTCGACCTGCGGTCGGGGCCGATCGCGCGCGCGCTGGCAGCCGAGCCGGAGCGGCTGCACGAAACGCTCGATGCCGCGCCGGCGAACCGGTGGGTGGTGATCGATGAGGTCCAGCGTGTCCCGGCCATTCTCGATGCCGTGCACCAGCGCATGGATCGTGAACCGGAACGGCGTTTTCTCCTCACGGGATCGAGCGCGCGCTCCCTACATCGCGCGGGCGTCAATCTGCTCGGCGGGCGCGCCGGCCGACGCATCATGTCACCATTTCTCGCGGCGGAACTCGGCACGGCGTTTTGTTTGACGGTCGCGCAACGCATCGGCTTATTGCCAGTGATCTGGACCGCAGACAGTCCGGAGCAGGCGTTGGCCGACTATGCCACGGTTGCGGTGTTTGATGAGGTGCGTGCCGAAGCCCGCGTACGACAGATCGACGGATTTGCGCGCGCGCTCGAGCAGCTGGCGCTCTCACATGGGAGCGTGATCAGCCCCACGGCAATCGCGCAACTCGCGGCAGTGAAGAAGAGCACCGTCGTGGATTGGATCGATGTGCTCGAGTCAATGTTCCTCATCGCCCGCGTGCCGGTCTTCAGTGCACGGCCATCGCGTCGCGCGTTGGCAGCCCAACCGAAGCTCTACTTCGCCGACACGGGTATTGCGGCGGCCTTTCGGCCAACCGAGCATACGCGGGCCGCGCCCGACGCCATCGGCGCGTCTCGCGAAGGGCTCGTGTATCAGCACCTGGCCGCATGGTGCGCGGCCGCACGCGATGCGCGACTCACCACGTGGCGCACAACCGGCGGCGTCGAAGTAGACTTTGTTGTGGAGAGCTCCGACGGCCTTGTCGCGATCGAAGTAAAGAGCGGTCACACGCTGCGGCCGGCCGATCGTCGCGGACTGCTGGCGTTCCACGATGAGTTTCCCGACGCGCGACTCATTGTGCTCGCAGACAGTCCGCTCCAGCAGCAACAGGGGCCGATCACCATCTTCCCCATAGCCGAGTTTCTGCTGGGTATTGTGCCGGGCGCGCCGCTGCCGGCGTAACACACACCTAAAAAGCCAACGGGGCTCGCCGGACTGCATCTCGCGCGGAGCAAAAGGGGTCAGAGTCGTTTTGCCGAGTTGTTGAACGTGCGCGCAACGACTCTGACCCCTTTTGTGCCTCCATCACCCACCGAACTCCTGAGCAACCAGCGCGTTGAACCGTGCTACCAACGCGCGCCCTCGCGCGTCCGCTTCGGGCGGTGCCATTAACGACAAGCATCCTGTGCGACGTCGCACCTCGAGGAGCGCCTGTGCAGCGTCCTCCAGGACAACCTGACCGGCCTGATACTGCATCAGCGTCTGCCGTACGATGGGATCGAGCATAGGGGCTTGAAGGGGTCAGAGTCGTTCAACGACTCTGACCCCTTTGTTGTGTGTGGCTACAGTGTCACCAATTCTCGCGAGCGGCAACCAGGTAAGTGAGCGCTACGGCGAGCCCGCGGCGTACCACATTATCCGCCAACACCATGCGACCGACCGCCACAGTCCTCACGCTTGCCCGCACCCTCCTTGTCGTCGCGGCACTCCCACTCACACTCGGCGCTCAATCGTCATCGGGCGCCGACCGTAACGCCACAGCCATAGCCGCGCCGACCGCTGCCCGCCCCTTCACGGTGCGCGTCATCGGACGCGGACGGCCGGTCCTGCTCATCCCCGGGCTCATGTCGGGCGGCGATGTGTGGGACGCCACGGTGGCGCACTTCTCCGGCAAACACGAACTGCACGTCGTAACGCTTGCTGGCTTCGCGGGCGTGCCTGCCGTTCCCGGGCCCACCTTCATGACGCGCGCCCGCGACGCCCTGCTTGCCTATGTACACGAGCGCACACTCGATCGCCCCATCGTCGTTGGGCACTCGCTGGGCGGCACCCTCGCCTTCGCCATGGCCGCTGCGGCCCCCAACACACTCGGCGGCATCATGGCCGTCGACGGCGTGCCATTCATTGCGGCACTGACCGACTCCACGGCAACCGAAGAGGGGATGCGGGCGCGCGTCGAGCCCATGCGCGCCATGTACGCCACACTCTCTCCCACGCAGCTCGGCATGCAGACGCGCCTCTCGCTCCCCACGCTCATGCGCGACACCACACAGCGGTCACGCGGGGGCCGATGGGCCGAGGGCTCTGACCCCGCCACGGTGGGGCAAGCGATGGCGGAGATGATGACCACCGATCTGCGTGGCCGCCTGGGCGCGGTCCGCATGCCCGTGCTGCTGATGATGGCCGCGGGCGCATTTCCCACCCCCGAGTTCCGCAACGTCATGCAGCAACGGTACGCCGCGCAGCTGGTGGCCGTACTACTGGCCGAGCTGGTCGTAGCGGAACGGGGGTATCATTTCATCATGCTCGACGATCCCACGTTTTTCCACGCGACACTCGAGCGCTTCCTCGCGAGCGCCATCGCGTGCACGACGTCGACGCGCGCAACCAGCGGACCATGTCGGCGCTAATGGGCCTGCTGGAGCAGCGCGACGCGGCGGCGCAGCGGCTTGTACCGCTGGTGCAGGCCGCGGCCGGTGGTGATGCGCGCGCCTTTGGGCGTCTCGTGACGGAAACGCAGGGCGTGGTGTGCGCCATCAGCCTCGCGGTCACGCGACCAAGCTACGAGTGAAGATGTGGCGCAGCAGGTGTTCTTCGACGCGTGGTGCGGCATTGGCAAACTGCGCGCGGCCACCAGCTTTTTGCCATGGCTGCGAGCACTCGCGCGCAATCATGCGCGCATGGCCGTGCGCAGGGCCAGTCGGTTCCGCGCGCGCGTAGTGGCGATGGATGCCACGCACGATGTGATCGGTGCGACGGCCGACCCGTCGCCAGACGCGCTCATCACGCTCCTCGACGAAGAAGCGCGGGCCGCGCTCGCCGCTGCACTCGACGCCGTGCCCGACGCGGCGCGCGAAGTGCTCGTGCTGTACTACCGTGAAGGGCAGAGCGTGCGGCAAGTCGCCGAGTTGCTTGGCATGCGCGAGGCCACGGTGAAGCAGCGGCTGAGTCGCGCGCGTCGTGTGCTGCGGGCGGAGTACCTCGCGCGTGTGGGCGAACTCCTTGATCACAGTGCGCCGGGCGCCGCGTTCACGGCCATGGTTACGGCGGGGCTCGCGACGGCGGCGCTTGCCGCGTCGCCGGGTGTCGCGGCCGCGGCGGTGCTTTCCAAAGGCGTCGCCGCCGGCGGTAGCGGTTCGCTGACCGGCGCCCGCGCTACTGGGCACCAGTGCCACGGGCTTTGTGGGTGGCGTAGGCAGCGGCCTGCTGGGCCTCTTTGTGGGTGCCCGCGCGCTCTGGCGCGAGGCGGACAGTGCGGAAGAACGGGCGGCGGTGCGCCGTTATGCGCTGAGTGCGCTCAGTGCCACGATCGTCTTTACTGTCATGCTGGTGAGCGAAGCGATGCGAACAGACGGCGCGCGACCGATCGCGGTGACACTCGCCGCGATCGCCATGCAGGCCACATTCATGTGGCACCACCTGAGCGCATTGCCGCGGGCGCGCGCATTGCGGCTCGCACGGGAGCGCGCGCGCGACCCCATCGGCACCGCGGCGCGTGAACGGCGGCGCACCTGGGCCATGTGGGCGGGATTTCTCCTGGGGACGCTGGGGGGCGGGGCGCCTGTGGTGTGGCTGTGGGCAAGTCGCTGACGCAGTGAAGTCAAAAGGGGTCAGAGTCGTTTCGCCGACCTGTTGAACGTGCGCGCAACGACTCCGCGCAACGACTCTGACCCCTTTTGTACCTTCTGCAATCGAACATGCCGAGTGCTGAGCTGCGAGCGAATTGGCACGTTGTCTTGAGCGCGGGTGAGTGGGATACAGGCTACTTCAGTGTTTCCGCCTGCGGGTCCGCGTTCCAGATATTCGCCTGGATACGCCAGCTCCCGTTCACCTGCCTCCACACATTGATGTACTTGCCGCGCTCTGTGATGCCTGCACCGTTCGTGAGCACGAAGGTGCCTTCGTCCACGATCTGCTCGGCGTTTCCGTACAAGGCGGTTGTCTCTTCGCGAAACTCGGTGATACCCGACTTGAGATAGTCCACAGTCAACGTGTGGATCGCGTCTATTCCGATCGCCGCCGGTGCGCCGGGCGGGTACGACCGCGCATCGGGCAGGAACATCGTGTCAATGACGGCCACGTCGCCCGAAACGTGCGCGGCGGTAAACTGTTTGTTCTGTTGTGCGATGATGGAACGCGCGGTCTCGAGGTCGAACGTCGGAGGGTCGCTACCGCTCGCGGCGTTCGGCTCGCCACCACAACCGACGGCGAGGACGACGGCCAGCGCCAATATATGGAAGCGTGCGAATCGGGCCATGGTGCGATGGCTGAGAGTGGAGCGGTTGCAACGCGTTTTTGGATCGAGCCGCGTACTCACGCCGCGGTACTGGCCCATGGCTTGATTCGCCGCAGCACCGGCGCCAGCGCCTTGGCCGCCACCTCCGTGTCGTGTGCCACCTGCGCCGGCACGCCGATCTCTTTTGCGTGACGATACTGCGAGAGTTCCATCGGCACGAGGAACTCTTCCAACAGCAACTCCCCGGGCGTCACGGGCTTCAAGGTGGCCATAGATGCGCTCTCCTATTGGTAGTCCACGACCGCGACATCCGCCGGGCCTGCCTCCGTCCAACGAAAGCACACCCGAGGCCTCAGTCCAGCACCGTCAATCCGTGCTTCTTCACGACCGCGAGCATCTTGAGCGCCACACCGCTCGGCCGCTTCGCGCCGGTCTCCCACTTCTCCACGGTGCTGGCACTCGTGTTCAATCGGCGGGCGAATACGGCCTGACTGACCTTTGCCTGCTCACGGAGCTTCTTGATCTGCGCCGGCGCCAGCGGCTCGGGGGCACTCAGCGCGACCTCGTCGAAGTGGCGCATGGTGGTCTTCCCGATGGCACCCACCTGGTGGAGTGCCGACGCGGCTGAGTGAATCGCCTCGAAGGCGTCACTCTTGTACTTACGCTTGGTCGCCATGACAGATCTCCTCTAGTTCCCTGGTCTTCAGCAGCGCCGTGATCTGCTTGAGCCTGCTTCAAGCTCCTCGTCGCCGATCACCGCCTTCCGGGCCGCCTTGGTGAACCAGGCGGTCTTGAAGACGCGGGAGGGTCGCGGTACGCCAGCCATGCAAATACTGTAGCACCAAGTGCTACACCTGCAAGACGGCTAGAGTCTAGGCGACGTCACCACCGGCAGCATGTCCAGTCGCGGCGGGGGGCGGGAGTTGCGGTGTGGCGGCTCCCGCGCTCCTACTCCGCAAATCGCTTCGGCCGCGATGGTGGGGTGGACGCGAGTTGACGGGCGCTCAGCGGAGGCGATCCTTGAGCTGCTGTAGGGAGATGGTCGCCTGCTCTGCCGGGTCCACGAGTCGCGCGTCCAACTCGGCATGATGCCAATCGGGAACGGGGATCTCCGCCGCCGCTGCGTTGGAGTTTGCGTCGTACTGGAACGTGGCCAGCATGGCGGCTTCGGTGTGATAGGGAATGGCCCGCGGGACCTTCCGCGAACTCCACCACACGTTCCCGATCGCGGAAGGCATACGCCAGGCGATGCGGTTCACGATCTTGGTCCACGTCTCACCCGTCCCTCGCTGTATCTCTCTCGGTAAATAGTATATCAAAATGATATATTATTGGCACTCACACCCGCCAATGATGTGTTGTTCTGATATAGTACTGGAAACTCAAAGTGAAAAAACAGCGCCGCTTTATCGATGAGCTCTATCCGATCGCGGAGGCTCAGCTTGGATACTTCACGGCGTCACAGGCCAGCGAAATAGGCCTAAATACGGCAAATCTGGCGCAGCTCGCGAACAGGGGAGTCCTCGAGCGCGTCAGCCGAGGAGTCTACCGCCTAAGCCGGTACCCCAATACTGCACTAGACTCGCTGATGGAGGCCATGCTTTGGCCGCAAGCCAAGAGCGGCGCTCCGATCGGGGTCATCTCGCACGAGTCGGCGCTGGCCTACTACGGCATGTCCGAAGTCAGCCCCTCGCGGATACACATCACGGTTCCCATGGATGCGCGCCTGCGTCGCGAACTGCCTCGGCACCTGACCATTCACCGCGCGACGCTGCAACCTTCCGAGGTCAGGAAGGTCGATGGAATTCTGGTGACGACACCTGAGAGATCACTGCGTGATGCAGCGCCAGCGCACCTGGGGCGGTCGCTGCTCCGTCAGGCAATCGAAGATGGTACGAGAAGCGGCCACCTGACTCAAAGCCAAGCACAAAGGCTCGCGGATGAAATGCTGAACGGCCAAGGAGTGGCCGCTGCGCCATGAGCCTTCGTCAGCCGCAGCAGCCGTTAAACGGAGAGAATGCGAAGCTCACCGACGGACATTTCGGTAAGCGCGTGAAGCACCACGGGGGCAAGGGGAGCGAGGACCGGGAGAGAGTTTCGAGGCGCTCGCAGAACGATGATGCGCAGTTGCCGGTTTTTCAGGTTCTGCTGATACCGGAGATTCTGATCCGTCGTCACGAACGCGTCGAACTCCAGTTCCGCCGCATCGAGCAGCGGCCCGTCATCGAGATCCGACCATCGACGTTGATGAGTCGTTTACGTGGGGTGACCGGGCAGCAAGGTTGCGAACGCCCGCGGCAGGTTGCTATCGAGCGCACCTGCATCGAACTTAGGGAATCTCTGATTAAGTCGTGCACTTTCGCCGGCGATTTGTTATCATGGCGCGAGGCGCGGGGATGACTTTCTTCGACGAGTGAGAGGCCGGATGAGCGAGCAGCGGACGTTGGCGAGCGTGGCGTACGACAGCAAGCGAAAGACCACCCGGCGCGAGCAGTTTCTCCAGGAAATGGACGCCGTGACGCCGTGGGCCGCGCTGGAAGCGCTCGTGCGGCCCCACTACGCCGTCGCGGGCAACGGCCGGCGCCCCCTGCCGCTCGCGACGATGCTCCGGATCTACTTCCTGCAGCAGTGGTTCGATCTCGCCGATCCCGCGGCGGAGGATATGCTGTACGACTCCGAATCCATGCGCCGCTTTGCGCGCATCGAACTCGGCGAGGATCGCGTGCCCGATGAGACGACGATCCTCACGTTCCGGCATCTGTTGGAACGCCATCAGCTCACCGCGCAGATGTTTGCCGCGGTCAACACGTTGCTTAGCGAGCGGCGCCTGCTGCTCAAGGCGGGCACCCTCGTGGATGCCACGATTATCGCGGCGCCGAGCTCGACGAAGAATGCGACCAAGACGCGCGATCCGGAGATGAAGCAGACGCGGAAGGGCAACCCGTGGTACTTCGGGATGAAACTGCCCATCGGCACCGACCGGCGCGGCGTGATCCACTCGGTGGTCACGACCCACGCCGCGGCGGCCGACATCACGCAGCTGCCGTATCTGCTGCATGGGCAGGAAACGACGCTGCACGGCGACAACGCGTACGACAAGGCCGAGGACAAACTGCAGTGGGAGTTGAGTGGTGGGCGGTACCTGGTGAACAAGAGCGGCCCGCGCACGACGTATAAAGACGCCATCAACCGCACGCGCTCGAAGACCCGAGCGCGCGTCGAGCATGCGTTTCATGTGATCAAGCGGGTGTTTGGGTTCACGAAGGTCCGGTATCGCGGCTTGGTGAAGAACACGGTCCGCGCGTACGCGGCGTGCGCCTTGGCCAATCTCTTCCGGATGCGCGTGGACCTGCGCGCGTACCAACTCCAGCATCAAGGCACGTAGTGTCGGCGCGCGCGGCGCAAGCGGGCGACATCGACCCGTACGCACCGATTCTGCCGACGATTGCCACGCGAAATGACGCAAAACAGCGCCCGCTCGCGCTCCGACGTGGTATCGCAGCGCGATGTTATCCACATCCGCCGAATCAACTCACCTGATCAGACTTTCCTTAGGCGGCCGGCGAGATCAGGGCGCTCTTGGCGAGCTCAAGGACGGCGACCGCGTGTTCGCGCGAGACGCTCGGGAACTCATCCAGAAAATGATCCAAAGGATGGCCCGCTTCCAAGTAATCAATAAGCCCCTGCACTGGCACGCGGGTGCCGGCGAACACCGGGGTCCCGCCGAGACGCTCAGGAGAACTGGTGATCAACGGATTTGGTAGCACTGGCGACCCTCCAGAGTGTTTTCTCAACGTACACCAACAGATTGTATCCGTCTAACGACAAGCCGTCACCACGCGTGCTACAAGTTGGCCGCCTCGTCCGCCATATGCCGTGGGCCAAAGGGGTCAGAGTCGTTCGTACACAGTTCAAGGGGTCAGAGTTGTTGAATCCGTTCAACGACTCTGACCCCTTGAACAAACCGCCTCGACCTCACCGCGAAAACACACTCCCATGCGGCCACACCGTCCCCGTCCATCCATTCGGCCACCGACGCGCCGACATCTTGAGCCCGGGCATGGTGTCATTCACATCGCGAAAGCGCCTATCAATCGCCAGCGCGCCCGTTTCCCTATCGAAGTTTACAATGAAGAGACGATTGCCGGTGCTGCCGCCGGAGTTGAGCACGAGGCGCGTGTTGGTCGGGTCGGCGGCGAGCCAATGCGGAGACTCGTCTTTCCCAATATTGACCGACGACACCTCGCGCGGATGCTCGGGGTCGCTGATGTCGAGCGACACCACCGAGAACGACTCGGGCACGGTCTGAATCCAGAAGTGCCCTATGAGTAGCGGCACACCGCACCCCTTGCCCGTGAAGCTCTTCACGAAGCTCGTGGTGGGCGTGCCGCTCTCGATGCTGCGCACGAGATAGAGCCCGCAGTTGAACGTGTAGATGTACACGCTCTTGCCATCGGGGAGCAGAAACGGCTCGCCGGTAACGTGCTTTTGGTGTTCTTCTCGTCCATGTCCGTCGTGGTCGAGATCGCGCGATCGATGGGCGCGAGAGCGAGCACCTATGCGGATAAATGTACCGGTCGTTTATGGCGGGGTCGCTGGCGCTCGCGGCGCGCACGCGGCGGAGCTGACCAGCAAAGAGACGAGCGCGAGTCTGCGCATGCGAGGTGGGGAGAGTGGGAGGGAATGGTCTGCGGGACCTTCCGCGAACGCCATCACGCCTTCCCGATCGCCGAAGAGTTTCGCCACGCTAGAGGCGCCCCGAGCGCATGGCTTCCTCGACCCACGCGCCGTACTCCGCCTGCATGCAGGTGGCACACGGTCGGTAGCCGGCCGCGATGGCCGTCGCCTCGTCCGCGAAGAAGACCCGATGCTTCGCATAGCCCGTGGGGAGCGAGCCGATCGCGCTGCGGCAGTCGAGCTGCCCATAGATCTTGAGCCGGCGGTTTCCGCCAAGGGTGCCTGGTACAGCACTCTGCACTTCGATGCCGTCTGGTCCGATCAGCGTGTACTGTTTTCCGGTCATGACCCAAAGATGAGACGATGCGTGGTCGGTGTGCAACGCGTCAGCGTGGACGCGCCGTATCCGGCGGGACGGTCGTCACCCGTCCGCTCCTCGGCGCTCGCGAGGCAGTCCATCAGAGCCTACATTCACGGGACCCTGTTCGACGTTTCTATCGAACTGCCCATTCGCCATGCCTCCACGGCAACTCCTCGCGGCACTCACAGACGCGGCCATCCTCACCGACGCCACCGGGGTGGTGGTCGGCTGGAATTCTGCGGCCACCGCGCTGTTCGGATGGAGCGCCGCCGAAATGGTGGGACGCCCGCTCATTGCTCAAAGGGGTCAGACTCGTTGAACGACTCTGACCCCTTTTAGCCTCCATTGCTCAAAGGGGTCAGACTCGTTGAACGACTCTGACCCCTTTTAGCCTCCTTTGGCCTTGGGCTTCGCCGCGTCCAGCGTGAGAGTTGGCGACACGGCGGCGTAGCCTTACACTCAAGCGAGCTCTGTCATTGGGTTCGATCGGCACAACGTCCCGCAGACGTGTCGCCCAACGCTCCCGGTGGAGTAGGCCCGAATCATCGGGACATTTTCTCGAATCTAGGAAGACAGCGGTGCTGACACGACGACAGATGGTCCTGAGCTTGGCGAGCGCGGCGATCTTGCGACGTGCCTGGGCGCAAACGGCTGCTCAGGTGGATGTGGCGATCGTCGGGGCAGGGGCTGCCGGGATCGCCGCCGCCCGGGCGCTGTCCGCAGCAGGGCTCAGCTATGTGGTGCTGGAAGCGCGCGACCGGGTGGGCGGCCGGACCTGGACCGTTGACGGCCTCGGCCAGCCCTTCGACATGGGGGCGCACTGGTTGCACATCGCGCAAAGAAACCCGTTGGTTTCTCTGGCGCAGGGGTTGGGGCTCGATCTCAGTCCCAGTGAACCCGAAAGTGGGCAGCTTTTTGAAGCCGGTTCGCCTCGCGTTGAGGCCGACCACGATGCGTACCATCGGGCCATTTCGCAGATGAAGCGCCGAGGCATCCTGCCTTCCCTGTTCGGGCCGGACCGCCCGCTGTCGAGATTGGCCCCGAACCCTGACCGCTGGGGGGCTGTGGCGCTGACACTGCCCTCCATTGAAATGGCCGAAGAGCCGGAGCGCGTTTCGCTACACGACTATCTGTCGCTAGGGTCTGGGCGTGACCTGCAAGTCTCGGGCGGCTACGGCGAACTGGTCAAGTCGTTGGCGCGGGGCCTCAACATCCGCCTGTCCACACCAGTGTCCGACATTCGCTGGCAAACGTCGGACGGGGTGGCGCTCTCCGGCGCCTTCGGAACGCTGACGGCGCGAGCGGTCATTGTGACACTGCCAACATCGTTGCTGGCGGCGAACACCATCCGTTTCTTCCCGGAGCTGCCGGACGAGCTGCGGCAGGCGGTAGCCGACCTGCCGATGGGCGTCTTCGAGAAGGTGGGCTTTCAACTGGTCCGCTCGCGCCCCGATCTGCCGGAGTACGCCATCGCCACCGGGCCGGTCGCGCAGGGACTGACCCATGGGTTGCATTTTTCGCCTGACCGGAGCGTGGCAACCGTGATGCTGACCGGCGATACGGCCCGCAATCTGCTCGCCGCCGGAACGCGAGCGCGCATCGAAGTGGCGCGGGGTCTTCTGGCCGATGTGGTCGGCTCTGCAGATATCTCGACGGCGGTCCTCACGACCGACTGGCTTGGCGATCCGTTGGCGCGCGGCGCCTATACGCATTCGAAGGTGGGCGCGATGAAGGCACGCCAGCGCTATGCCACCCCTCTTGCTGACAGACTCTGGTTCGCGGGCGAAGCCGCCCGGGGAGAACACGCGGTGACCGTAGCCGGGGCGTGGATCAGCGGCACAAAGGCCGCAGCAGAGATCGCGCGGGTACTCCGTCGGTAAGTGGCGCGCGCGATCGGGGCGTGCCGTCTACTTTCTCCCACCCGCCTGCGACGCGTAGTGCGCTCTCGCCCACGCGATCGTTTCGCTGACGGCCGTGGTCGCTGGGGTAGCGCGCTCGTCGAAGTTGCTGCGATATGGCGCGTCGTCGACGACGAACGGCGCTTCCCACTGGTACCGCATCTCCGCCGACTCTCGCAGGAACGGAATGAAGGGGCGAAGCAGCGGAAACATCCAACGCGGTGTCTCCTCAATATCGGGGGCTCGGCCGAGGGCCGCGGCGAAGTCGATGATGAGCGCCCGCGTCGTTCTCGCATCATCGCACGGCAACATCCAGGCGCGCCCGGTGACCGGTTTGGTCGTCGTCCCAAGTTCCGCGAGTGCCCGGGCGACATCGGGGATGTACGAATATGTGTGCGGCTGGTCCAACGGGATGATCGTGCGGATTGGCTTGGGGGTGAGCGCAGCACTCCAGAACTGATCGCCGAAGTAGCTCAAGCGACCGCGCGGCCCGTAGTATTCACTGGCGCGCCCAATCACGATCGCGGCGTCGCCGCGCGCATCGGCCGCGAGCAGTCGCTCGGTGGCGCGTGCGCGGATCTCGCCCTTGCCGCTCACCGGCTTGAGCGCCGCATCCGCGCGAAGGATGCCGCCCACTGGATGACCGAGCGCGTACACGTTGTCGAGGACGACCAGGCGCGCACCGGCGGCCTTTGCCGCACCGATCAGATTGTCGGCGAATTGCGGGACGGCGCGCGCCCAATCCTTGGTGGTGTACGGTGCGTCGAGACAGTGGTAGATGACGGAGGCGCCCGAGGCGGCCGCTCGACACCAGATCGGGTCCAGCGCATCGCCAGTAACCGTCTCGAAGTCGTCCGGCGCGCTCCGCTGTGTGCGCGTGCAGAGGCGCACGCGGCAGCCGCGGCCCAGCAGTGCATCCACGAGATGACGACCAACCTGCCCGCCGCCGAAAACAACGTGCAGCGGGCGGATGCTCTGTGCAGCGCTAGTCATTGAGGGGAACTCCGATGGTCAAGAAGGAGAGGGGCGCGATGGCACGCGTGGGCTGCGCGGCGCGGTCTTTTTCCCACAGTCGAACGGCGAGGCCAAGGGCCGGTTCGAAGAAGACGCGCGAGTGGAGCACGGGGATACGAATGGCGGCCCGCGGCGCGACATAGAAAGCGTCGGTCTGCCGCAATACGTTCGCGGCGTCACGCAGCTTGAAGCGATCGTAGGAAATCAACGCACCGACGCTGATCGGCCAGCGCCACTGGGCGACATCCTTTTGGGCGTACAGCTCCAGCCCGATGTTTCGGGTGACGGTCCGTCCTTTGGCGTTCGACAGGAACTGGTCCCGGAAGACAGCTGGGAGCGGCGCCGAGAAGCCCATCACGCCGACCTCCAGTCCGCGGTGACGGATTCCGAGCGCGCCGCCATATCCCCCGGTGAAGAAGAAGGGAGGATCGAGCTTCAGGACGATCCGACGGGCGGCCGTGTCGGTCGCAACGGGCGTTGCCTGCGCACTCGCCACGGTCGGGAATGCAGCCTCACACGTGACCGTGACGGCGGCGAGGAGGAGGGCAGCGCGGATGCTGGAGCGGAACATGGGGGGATCTCACAAGGATGGATGGGTTCGCCAATCTTTACACTGGAAAGATAGGACAGTCCCGAATCTTGTCAATGGCAAGATGTGCGTCCGGCCGTTGCCCCGCCGCCAAGGCGCGCGCATTCTTCCCCTATGCCTGTGTCCAAGAGCACCACACGTGCAAAACGCGTGAAAAGTCGTCGACCGTACCACCACGGCGACTTGCGCCGCACGGCACTTGAGGCGGCGGCGGCGAGCATCGCGCGCGACGGGATCGCCGCGCTGAACCTGCGGGCGATGGCGCGCGCAATCGGCGTCTCGCACACCGCGCTCCAGTCGACGTTCGGTGATCGCGCTGGACTCCTGACGGCGCTCGCGGCTGAGGGCTTCGAGCAGCTCGGGGCAGCGCTTGACCAGGCGCCGGACCACGATATCCGCGCGCTGGGTCACGCGTACATCGGTTTCGCGGCGGCCTATCCTGGGCACTTCGCACTCATGTTCAGTCGCGAGATCGTCCCGCCAAGTGGCGGACGCGTGCCGCCGGATCTCGACCGGCCCTCTGAGCGGGCGTTCCGCGCCTTTCTCCGCAAGATGGGCGAACCGTCGCTGACGCCACGCGCGCTTCATGCCTGGGGCCTGGTGCACGGCGTCGCGCAGCTCCTGCAACAAGGTCCGTTGCGAGAGCGGATCGGTCGCGCCGACGCCGCAGGGCTGATCAACTCCGTGCTCGCGCTCGTGGCGGAGAGGGACTTGGCAGCAGGCAAGTAGATGCTGCCGAGACGAGACCTACTTCGCCCGTGAGCCTCGGGCGGCATTTCCCGGACGGTCCTTCTTGCTCTTGAATGTGAAGGCCGCCCCAAGATCAAGCTGCATTCCCGAAAAGCCGTATGGCAGTTGCTTGCTCATGCCGTTTTCGACTCTCTTGTCATCGATGCGTAACGACAGGTCGGGGTCCGAGAAATTCCGACGGGTCCACTTTACATCGCCATCCTTCACGGTACCGGCGATGTTGATGCGGCTATTCCGGGCAAATGCCAGCTGAAATCCGGTGTTGGCAAATAGGACGATGTTGGGCTTTGCGCGTACCTGGAGGCCCACACGTGGCGATACCGCCCACGCCTGGTCGACGACGTGAAACCCGATATCCTGATCGTAGAGCTTGGTCTGATCCACCATCAGGTAGTCTTTGTTTCTTGGTCCCCCCGATGCAATGCCATAGCCTCCGATCACTCTGGAAACCGCGCTGCCAACGGCCAGACCGACACCATCCGCGAGCCGAAGCGTGTAGTCAGCGCCCAAATCGAACTGCACCCCGTACACCTGGGCGTTCTTGGCCGTGTTGGACCGGAATGAGTTGAGATACGGCCGGACGCTGAACGATGTCCTGAGGTGATCGGTCACCGCGTACTGCACACCGAGGGTGATGGCCTGAGCGAATGCCCGCTGGCTCAGCCGATAGGTCGCGGAGATGGTGTCCACGGGGTAGGCCGCATTCGCCGGGCCATCGATGTAGCGAAACGCAACCTGAGCCCCCTGTCGCTGTATGGGAAGCAGACTGTGCGCGATGGTGACCTGTACCTGCCCGGCCTTGGACTCGCTTGCTGGCTGCGCCCCAAGCTTGCTACCAGCAATGAGAAACACACTCGTGATCAGGGCGTTGCGCGTCAGGTCGTTCATGGGGTCAAGATCGAAGGGGTTCACAGAGGACATGCTGCTTCGGCATCAGCCGGATGATGACGTCGGAACAGACCACTCGCAACGGAAACTTCCCAATCAAGGCAGCGCGCGGTGGGCGCCCAGCGCGCCAAAGCAGCGCCAAAGGGGTCAGGGATTCAAGGGGTCAGGGATTCAAGGGGTCAGAGTCGGAAAACGACTCTGACCCCTTTGCCCGAAACTTCCCAATCAAGGCAGCGCGCGGTGGGCGCGGTCTGTGGCGTACGACATTCCGCCGCGCACGGGAAGTGCACCGCCCGCACACAGCGCTGCCCGCATGATATCATGGGTGATGCCCGCCTGCTGCCAGATTTCGCCAAAGGCCGCTTCGGCCTCGGCCCGGTTCGCGGTCATGATGATCACCACGTCGAGATCGGGCGGAATGATGTTGCGCAGGACCACGCCGCCAATGAAGCCGCGTCGCTGTCATGACTCGATGAATTGCACGATGCGTTTCACAATCTTGAAATAGCACGGCGACGCAAGGCGCACCAAAGGCGCACCAAAGGCGCACCAAAGGCGCACCAAATGCGCACCATTGCACAGACGCGCGCATGACGCGCATCGGAATTTATATGACGCGGAACGCATGCAGCTCGTCCCGTGCTCAGTGCGCATTGTCTTTGCGTGCATCGTGCCGCCCCGACCCCCGTGTTTCGCTTCATGCCGCTTCTGCATTCCCGTCGCCGGATGCTACTGTTTGCGTTGGCCACGGCGCTCTGTGCCGTCGCCGCGCCCTCGCACGCTGACGCGCAGCTGCCCGATCTGGTTCTCAACGTCACCGATACGCCAGATCCCGTCCCCGTTACTGGAACGGTGACCTTCGCGGCCGTCATCACGAACGTTGGCTTGGGTACCGCCACTGGGGTGACGTATCAGATGAGCGTCCCCGTAAACACGCGCTACGAGGGCTTTACCGCCGGTAGCGGTGCCATATGCAGCGGCATGACCGTCGGACAGCTCGGCCCGGGAACCGTCAGCTGTACGCATCCGCAGCTGTCGCCAAGTGCGACGGGATCATTCAGCGTCTTGCTGCGGATGCTGGCGCAAGGCAATACCATCGTCGCGTCAACCGTTGGCTCCAGTCAGGCCGACGCCGTGCCCGCCGACAACAGTGTGAGCAACAGCACGACCGTTATCGCCGGCGCTGACGTGGCAGTAACGCTCACCGCCCCATCGACGCTTCCGTCAGGGTCGGCGTTCAGTTACGCGCTCAGCCTCACCAATGCGGGCCCCGATGCGGCGACTGCACTTCGTGTGCAGATCCCGCTCCAATCCGGCTTCACGCAGCAGGGCGCACTCCCCGCCGGCTGCTCGCTGAGCGGCGGCACCATCACCTGTAACGTCGCCGGACCGATCGCCTCCGGCGGTACGCTGAGCGTCGGTAACATTTCCGGTCTCATTACCGCCGCTTCCCCAAGCACCATTACCACCACCGCCAGCGTCGCGGTGCAACCGGGTGCTCCGCCGCTCACCGCGCGGGACCCGAACGACGCCAACAACACGTCGGTCCGCGCTATTGCCGTAACCGCCGGGTCGGATGTGCGCCTTACCAAGACCCGCAGCGTCAGCGGTCCGTACTTCGTCGGCAACAGCTTCAACTTCGTGCTCACCGCGGCCTATTTTGGCGACAGTCCCACCGGACTGACGATCACCGACAACGTGCCCGCGAACTACACCATCGGGACGGTCGCGTCGCCGCAAAATGGCTGGAGCTGCGCCGTCACCGGCCAACAGGTGCAGTGCACACGCGCCAGCGGCGGCGCCGCGGGCGCCAATCAATCGCTTGGCTCGATCACGATTCCCGTGACGATCAACGCGGCCGGCGCCAACATCACGAACAGCGCCACCATTTCGGCCACCGGACCTACGGACCCCACGCCGTCCAACAACACCGCCACGGACGGGGGCACCACGCTGCAGAATCCGACCGCCGATCTCGTGCTCTCCAAGTCGGGCCCGAACCCGGCACTTGTTGTACAGAACGTGCCCTTCGATTGGACGCTCGCCGTGTCCAATGGCGGCCCCAGCGCATTCTTTGGCGATCTGGTCATCACCGAGAACATTCCGGCGGACATCCGGATCAACAGCATCACGCTCAATGGCTGGAGCTGCGGCAGCACGCCGGTCACGGGTCCGGCCACGCTGACCTGTACGCGCACCATTCCCAGCGGCTCGCCGTTCACCACCGGGGCGACACCCCTCACGGTGGTGCTGAACGCCACGGCGTTGGCAACTGGTACCATCACCAACAGCGCCACGCTCACAACGGTCAACCCCAACGTCGCGGACCCCAACACCGGCAACAACAGCGCCACGAACATCGTGACCGCCAGCGCGGGTCCGGCCTCGGCCGATCTCTCGGTCATCAAGACGGTCGATCTCGCGAATGTGCCAGCGGGTGAGGTCCTCACCTACTCGCTCGAAGTTGTCAACAGCGGCACAGCCACCGCGACCAACATCACCGTGACCGATGTGCTGGGTGCGCTCATCAACAATGGCGTCGGTGCCACGGGACAAGGCTTCATCAGCGCGACCGTCACCCGATTGGGTGCGGCGCCAACGGTGACATGCACCGACGCCTCGTCCGGCGCGAATAGTCGGACGGTGTCGTGCACCATTCCGTCGTTGCCGGTGTGTACGCCGGCCTCGAACTGTCCCATCGTGCAGCTGGCCATTCGTCCAGGCGGCAACGGTGGTACGCGCTCCAACAGCGCGAGCGCGGTTTCGTCGGGCATCGCCGACCCGAACACCAGCAACAACACGGGCAGCGCGTCGAGCACCATCGATCCACGCGCCGATGTGACCGTCACGAAAACCGCGTCGGCAAACCCGGCCGCGGCCGGTCAGGCACTCACCTACCTCGTAACCGCCATCAACAACGGGCCAAGTCAGGCCCAGGGCGTGAGCATCGTCGACGATCTCCCTCTTGGCGTGTTGTTCGTGTCGGCCTCACCGTCCAGCGGGAGCTGCACCACCCCCACGGCAAACACCGTGACCACCGGCGGGAATCGCACCATTACCTGCGCGTTGGGCGCGATCGACAACGGCGCGCAACGTACGGTCACGATCATCGTACGCCCGACGACCGCGACGCGCGGCTCCAATCTGCAGAACGGCGTCACCGTATCGACCACCACGACGGAGCCGCCTTCGGGAGCTGGCAACAACAGCGCCACGCGTATCGTGGCGGTCTCCAACCCGTCGCTCGATCTGCTGGTGAACAAGATCGACTCCGTCGATCCGCTGTCCGTGGGAAGCAATACCGTCTACACGATCACCATCGACAACAATGGTCCGTCGGACGCGGAGAACGTGGTCGTCCGAGACACGATGCCGGCGGCCGGACTCAGCTACCAGTCACATACGGTTGGCAATGGGGGGAGCTGTTCGCAGTTTCCCAACCCGAACGACGTGGGTGGTGTGCTCACCTGTTCGATCCCACGTATTGGAGCCGGCGCGTCGGCGATACTCACGCTGACCATGGCGGGTGTGCAAAAGGGCGTGCACACCAATCGCGTGTCCGTCGAATCGGACGAAACAGTTGCTGGCTTCGATATCACGCCGAGCAACAACCGCGCGGCGCAAGCGACCTCGGTGCGAACTTTTGCCGACGTACAGGTCGTGAGCAAAGTGGCCTCCGTGCCCACCATCGCGGTGCGACGCCCGTACAGCTGGGTGATCAAGGTCCGCAACAATGCTGGGGCCGGCCTCGCGGAAGCCGACGCCGTCATCGTCTCGGATAATCTGCCCGCCGGCATGGAACTCACCGGCACCCCAACGGTTGCGCTGGTCGCGGGGACTGTATCGCTGAACACATGCACCGGTGTCGCTGGCCAGACGTCGTTCACCTGTGAACTCGGTACCCTCAGCAGTGGCGGCGAAGTCGACATCACGGTTCCGGTACGCACCCTCACGGTCCCGAGTGGCGGCACCTCCACCAACAGCGCGAGCGTCGCAACGTCGACGCAAGACAACGTCCCGGGCAACAACAGTAACTCGGGCGCCATCGCGATCACCGGGTCAAGCCTGAGCGGTCTGGTGTACCGCGACTTCAACAACAACGGGACGGTCGACGCCGGTGACACGGGCATCGGTACGGTCACCATGACGCTGAGCGGCTCCGCATTCGACGGGAGCGCGGTATCGCGCACTGTCACGACGGCTGGCGATGGGACGTACGCGTTCGTGGATTTGCCGGAAGGGTCGTACAGCGTACAGCGTGGCACGCTGAGCGAGTCGTTCCTCAACGTCGGCATTCAAAGCGCCGGCACCAGCGGCGGTGTGGCCACCACGCCGCCGAGCATTACGACCATCGCGCTGGCACCCAACACTGCAGCCAGCGGCTACCGTTTTGCGATCGTCCCCATTCCGCGACTCGGCTTGTCCAAGCGTGTCATCGGGACGCCTACGGCGAATGCCGATGGGACGCTCACGGCGGTGCTCCGCGTCGGGGCGCGCAACTTCAGTCTTGAAACGCTCAACGCAGTCACCATCTCCGATCCGCTCAGCGGCGCCGCCCCCCTCTTCGGCAGCTTTGTGAGTGGCGGTGCGGCCGCGACGCTTACCGCAGGCAGCTACACCATCGACGCTGCGCCGAGTATCGAGGGAAGCTGCGCGACCGGAACGCCCACCGCGGCGTTCGACGGGAACGGCACCTCGCAGCTGGCGCAGATTGCGGCCTTGGCCGCCGGCGTGACCTGCGAGTTCAACGTCACGTTGCGCTATCGGCCGACAAATCCATTACCGGCGGGCAATTACACCAATCAGGCGTCCGGCACTGGCACGGGCGCGCTCTCCGGTCAGGTGCAGAACGACCTCTCGCAGAACGGCGCCAACGCCGACCCCGATAGCGACGGGAATCCGGGCAACAACAATGTGCCGACACCGCTGAACGCGGTACTGGTCGCCGATGTCAGCACGTCGGTCACGCTGTCGGCGACCGTCGCTGCTGGACAACCCGTGGCCGGCACCGTGCTCTTCCAGAATCTCGGGCCGTATTCGGCGCAGACGGTGGGCTACACGCTCACACTGTCGCCCAATCTCACCAACGTCACCTTCGGCAACCTGCCCACCGGCGCGACTGCGACGTACAACGCGAGCACCGGCGCGGTGACCTTGGCCAACGTGCCGGCCACGCTCACACCGGGACAGATTGCGTCGGGCAATGGAACCAGCGCCATCACGGTGGGCTACACGCAGAACGGCGCCGCAAACAGCAGCCTCACGAGTGGCATCTCCACGAGCAGTAACGAAGGCGCAAATGTCGGCCCCAACAGTGCCACGGCCACGGTCACTGGTGCGTTCAGTGCCGACGTGACCACGTCGCTCGCATTTCCGGCAACGGCCAATGCCGGGGCTCCCGTCTCCGGCACGGTGATCTTCACCAACACCGGTCCCTCGACGGCCTCCGGCATGACGTATACGCTGACACTCGCCACGGGTCTGACCGGCGTGAGCTTCGGCAATCTGCCCGGTGGTGCGACCGCGACCTACAACAGCGGGACGGGCGCCGTCACCCTTTCCGGCATGCCGGCGACGCTGGCCATCGGCGCGATCGCCAGCGGCAACGGCACATCGGGGATCGTGGTCAACTACACGCAAAACGCCGTCGCGAACAGCAGCGTCAGCAGCGGTATCGGGACGAGCACGAGCCAAGGGGCGAACGTGGCGCCGGACAATGCCACCACTCCGCTCACCGGCATTCTCATTGCCGATGTCACCACCAGCCTCACCTCCCCGGGCAACGTCAACGCCGGGAGCCTGGTGAACAGCACGGTGCTGTTCACCAACAACGGGCCGTCGGTGGCGTCGGGCGTCACCTATGGCATGACGCTCACGACGGGGCTCACCAGTGTGGTCTTCGGCAACCTGCCCACGGGAGCGACGGCCGCGTACAACTCCGGCACCGGCATCGTCACCTTCGCCGGCATGCCGACCACGCTGAACAGCGGTGCCATCGCGTCCGGGAACGCCACCACCGGCATCACCCTCTCGTACACGCAGCCAGGCACGGCCACGAGTCCCATCACGAGCGTGATCGGGACATCCACCAATCAGGGCGCCAATGCCGCGCCCGACAACGCCAACACGACCACCGGTGGTGCGCTCCTTGCCGACGTGCGTGCGCAGGTCAGCTTCCCCACCACTGTCGATGCCGGTCAGCCGGTCAGCGGGACCGTCCGGTTCAGCAATCCTGGCCCGTCAATCGCGTCGGGCGTGGGCTACACCCTGACACTCTCCGCCGGTCTCTCCAACGTGGTATTCGGCAACGTGCCGACGGGCGCCACGGCGTCGTACAACCCCACGACCGGTGTCGTGACCTTCCTGGGCATGCCCACCGTGCTCACCGTGGGCCAAGTCGCCTCCGCAGATGGCACGACGGGGATCACCGTCAGCTACACGCAGAACGGGGTCGCGAACAGCACGATCAACGCAGCGATGTCGACCACCACCAGTCAGGGAGCCAACGTCGCACCCGACAACGCCGCTGCCACCGTCACCGGAGCGCTCCTCGTCGACGTCACCACGACGTTGACAGGGTTTGCCGGCATGGTGCCGCCTGGGGCGTCGGTCACCGGACGCGTGGAGTATCGTAACGCCAGTCCATCGACGGCCGCCGGTACGACATTCTCGTTGCAGCTCTCACCCGGTTTGTCCGGCGTGTCGTTCGGCAATCTCCCCACCGGGGTGACCGCGACGTACAACGCGGGTACGGGCCAGGTGCAGTTCGTGGGCATGCCTATGTCGGTGCCATCGGGGACGATCGTCTCCGGCGACGGCGTGAACGGCATCCAGGTGATGTACGTCCAGCCCAGCACGCCCACCGCCATCAACTCGACTATCGGGACGACGACGAGCCAGGGACCCAACGCGCAACCCGATGCGGCGCGCACCGATATCACGGCGCTGTTCGGTACCGATCTTGTCGTGAGCAAGACGTTGGCGCTGTCGGAGGTTGGCCTAGGGGAAAGCGTCACCTATCGCGTCCGTATGACAAACGCCGGCCCACTCGATGTGCCAGCTGGCGCCGTGCTCGTGGACGATCCGTCAACCGGACTGCAACTCACTGCGGTGGCCTGTTCCACCGTCGCGGCAAACCGCTGTACCTCAGCGCCTGAGCTCTCCGATGTGCGCACCGGCGTGGCGCTGCCGTCGATTGCGGTGAACGGCGTCTATGAACTGCTGCTGACCGCGCTCGTTACGGCGCCGGCGGGCAATAGCGTTTCGAACGCCGCCGAAGTCAGCGTGCCCTCGGGCTTCCGGGATGTGAATCCCGGCAATAACCGCGCGGTTGCCGGGCCCACGCCCGTGCTCACGTGGCCCGACCTGAGACTCACCAAGTCCGCCAGCGGCGTGTTCCGCAACGGCCTCTCGGCGAGCTACCTGTTCACCGTGACGAACGTCGGCGCGGTCGCCACCACGGCACCCATCCGGATCGTCGACGTGTTGAATACGTCGCTCACCTTCCAACGTGGCACCGGCGCCGGATGGAGCTGTTCGGCGCTGCAGCAAACGGTGACGTGCACGACGAGCGAGCCGCTGGCCCCCGGTACATCGCGCACGCTCGCGCTCGACGTCCTCATCAGCGCCGCCGCCGACGGCGCCATTCCCAACAGCGCCAACGTCACGACCGCCGGCGACCTGCGCCCGCGCAACGACACCAGCGTGATCAGCACGCCAGTCGTGCCGGGCCCCGACCTCATCGTCCTCAAGTCGCTCGACACGGACACCCTGCGGCTTGGCGCCACCGCGACGTACACGCTGACGGTCACCAATCGCGGGCGCAGTCCCACGAGTGAACCCATCACCCTCACCGATGATCTGCCGGCGGGCTTGGTGCCGCTGTCCACCAGCGGCTCCGACTTTCCGTGCACCATTACCGGTCAGCGCGTGTCGTGCACGCGGACAGCGCCCCTCACGCTAGGCGCGACGGCATCGGTCACCATTACGGTGAGCATCGGCACCACGCTCCCGTTGTGGCCGCTCGCCAACACGGCCTGCGCCCGCACCGCAACCGATTCCAACACCGGCAACGATTGCGGTACCGTCACCACACCGGTGGCAGGACGTCGCGACGCGGAACTACGGAAGGACGCGCCCGGATCGTTCGCCGTTGGGCAGCCTGGCGTCTTCCGTCTGGTCGTGCGCAGCCGTGGCACGCTGCCACTGACCGGTCCACTCTCCATCAGCGACACGCTCCCGCGCGGGCTGACGTTCGTGTCGGCGCAAGGTCCGGGGTGGGCGTGTGGCGCTGCCGGCAACACGGTGAATTGCGCGGCCGCCGGCCCCATCGCCGTCGGTGACAGTGCGGTCGTCACGGTGATCGCGACGGTTGGCCCCGACGCGTTCCCGGAGTTCACGAACTGTGCCACGTTGACCGCTCCGGCAGGGACGTCACTCGTCAATGCAGGCCGTTCCTGCGTCACGCTGCGACCGCGCAATGGCCCAGACCTCCTGCTGACCAAGACGGTCAACACCGACACGCTGCGTTTGGGCGGCAACGCCACGTGGACACTCACGATTGCCAACCGCGGCGCGGCGGCGACGACACTACCGATCACGGTAACCGACACCTTGCCCGCGTCGCTCACAGCACTCGCGGCAACGGGGCCGAACTTCACCTGCACCATCGTGGGCCAAGTCGTACAGTGCACGCGCACGGCGCCGTTGGCAGTGAACGAATCGGTGTCGATTGCCGTGAGCACGACGGTGCGGTCGAACGCGCCGCTGCAGCCCATTACCAACGTGGCGTGCGTGCGCACCGCCGATGACGTCGACGCCGCCAATGACTGTGGGACCGTGACGACGCCGGTAGCCGGACGGTTGGAAGCCTCGCTGCGCAAGGAAGCAACGGGGGAGTTCCTCGTGGGCGAAAAGGGGACCTTCCGGATGTGGGTGAGAAACAGCGGCACGGTGCCGCTGGGCGGCCCGCTCGTGGTGATCGATTCGCTTCCCAAGGGCATGACCTTCTCCAGCGCGAGCGGCGCTGGCTGGAGCTGTACACACACGAGTAACGTCGTGCGCTGCACGAACGCCGGACCGCTGGCGGTTGGCGACAGCAGCGCGATCGCGCTGCAAGCGATCATCGGCGCTGACGCGGTCCCTGAAGCCACCAACTGCGCCACGGTGAGCATCGTGACCGGGGCCATTCTCACCAACGATGGTCGCGCGTGCGTGACGGTGCGTCCGACGGCCGACTATCGTCTTGTGCTCGAGCTGACGACCCCGCGATACCTGCGCGAGATCGGTGAGTCGCCGGACTTTACCGTGCTCGTGCGGAACGTGGGGCGGAGTCCGCTTCCCAACGTCGTGATCACCAACCTCTTGCCGCGTGGCTTCAGCTACGTCCCAGGCACGAGCACGCGCGGTGGACGTCCCGATCTGGCATCACGCCAGCCCATCGCGAACCCCGCCGCTGGTGTCGGCCCCTCCATTGCCTGGCCGGTCGGTGATATGTCGCCCGGTCAGGTCATTCGACTCGACTACCGTGCGCGCATCAACGCCGGCGCAACCTTCGCGTCCGACAACATCACGCGTTCGTCGGCTGCCTCGACGGTGCCGGGACTGCGCGTCGAATCGAATGCAGCCACGGTCCCCATCAAGTTGCAGCGTGGCCTCTTCGACAACCGCGGCATCATCTCCGGCAAAATCTCCATGCAGTGTGACTGCGACGGAGTGGTCGGCCAGGGCGAAGGAGAAGTTGGTATCCCCGGTGTGCGCGTCGTGATGGAAGACGGCACCGGCGCCATCACCGATGCCGAAGGCAAGTACAACATTCTGAACGTGCGCGCCGGGCTGCACGTCGTGAAGGTCGATCGTACGACGCTCCCCGCCGGCGCGACGCTCGTCGTGCTCAACACGCGCAACGCTGGCGATGCCAACTCGCGGTTCGTGGATCTCAAGGCCGGCGAGATGCATCGCGCCGACTTCGCCGAAGGGTCGCGCTCCATAGCCGTGCTGACGGACGTCCTCAAACGCCGCCGCCAAGGCGAAGTGAGCATCGCCGGTGACAGCGCTCGTATGTCTGCCGCTCTGGTGTCGCCGCTGACGTTCACACCCACGGCGGTCACGCCGCTCACATCCGCCGCGCCCACCACTTCGGTGTATACGCCGCTCGCGCTGCCGAACGCGCTGCACGATGGTAATAGTTCACTCCCCGCACCTCCTGCACGCGCGCACGCACAGCTGGCAGGAATGCCCAGCGATTCCGGTACCGGACGGCGCACCGTGGAGCCCACGCTGTCTCGCACCGGGGTGGATGGACAGCGGCTCGTGCCCGCGCTCCGTCCCATGCTCGCCACGGGACTCCTGCAGGGGCGCATCGATGTACGGCGACTCAGCCGTGGTGCACTCGGCTTGACCGGTGCAGGCGACAGCTTCGAGGAGACGTTGAACGATCTCGTGGCGACGCGTGACAGCGGTAGTGTGCGCGCCGGCGCACGCGGTGCATTGCTGCTCAAGGGCGACGTCAAGGGCGCCGGTTTGCTGACGCTTTCGTACGACTCCGAACGCGATCGCGAACGCACGCAATTCCGCGATATCACCCCGGATAACGGCTTCCCGATTTTTGGCGATGCCTCGCTGCGCGAGTTCGACGCCCAAAGCCAACAACGCCTGTATGCACGACTCGACCGCGGCGCGTCGTACATTCGGTATGGCGACTTCGCCACGCCGCGTGCCGATGACCGCCGCCTGCTGCTGGCATATGATCGCAGCATGACCGGTCTCACGTATCACGCCGAAGGCACCCGTGGCGTGTTCAACGGGTTCGCCAGCCGCAATGGCATTCGGCAAACGGTAGACGAGTTGCCGGGACGCGGCCTCTCCGGCCCCTACTACCTGGCGCAGCCCAATGCCGTGGTGAATAGCGAACGCGTCGAGATCGTTACGCGCGATCGCAATCAACCGGCGATCATTCTACGCACGCAGCCGATGTCGCGCTTTGAGGAATACACGATCGAACCGTTCACCGGTCGTCTGCTCTTCCGCGCTCCGGTCCCCAGCATGGACGCCAATCTCAACCCGGTCACCATTCGGGTGAGCTACGAAGTGGAGCAAGGCGGTGCGCAGTTCAACACGTATGGCGGCGACGGACGTGTGCGCCTGGGTTCACGTCTCGAACTCCGCGGGTTCGCCGTGCGCGACGAAAATCCGCTCGACAAACAGACGCTGTTTGGTGCCAGTGCGACCGCGCGGCTTGGCGCCTCCACCACGCTGCTCGGTGAAGTGGCTCGTACCGAAACCGGCGCGTTCGCGCTGCACGGTGATGCATGGCGTGTCGAGCTCCGGCATCAGTCGGCGCGCGTGGAAGGGCGCGTGTTTGCGGTGCAGGGTGATTCGACCTTCGCCAACCGTTCGTCGACGTTCGTTGGCGGTCGCACCGAATTGGGTGCCCGGTGGAGTGCGAAGGTGCGCACCAATCTGCGACTGGTAGCCGAAGCGCTGCACACGGAAGACATGCGCACCGACGGCCAACGTGACGGTGCGTTGCTCTCCCTCGAGCAGCGACTCTCCAAGCGCCTCGTCGGTGAAATCGGCTATCGCTGGGCCAACGAGAATGGGGCATCTGTCAGTCCGACCATCGGTTCCGGCTTTGGTGCCGGCGGATTGTTCGGCGGCAGCGTGGGCAGCAACGGGGGCGGCGATATCAACCGCAACCTCACGCCGCTGTCGTTCAAGGCGGCGCGTGCGCGTCTCACCGCGCGCGTCCCAGGCAGCGAGCGTTCGTCGCTCTTTGCCGAGTACGAACACGGCGTCGACAATGAGCGCGCGCGACGAGGGGCCATTGGGGGAGAGTACATGCTCCTGAAGCAGGCGCGTCTCTATCTGCGACATGAGTGGCTGAGTTCCTCACAGGGGCCGTATGCCCTGAGCGAAGGCAGGAATCAGCAAAACACCGTATTCGGCATCGATGCCGACTATCTGGGGAACAGCAAGATCTTCTCGGAGTACCGTGCCCGCGATGCCTTCAACGGACGCGATGCGGAAGCGTCGATTGGCCTTCGTAATCGCTGGCAGCTCGCGCCCGGAGTGCTTGCCAACACCACCTTCGAGCGCATATCACCGCTGGCCGGTGCCAAAACCGGACGCGCCTTCGCGGCAACCGGTGGGCTCGAATGGACCAAGTCGGCAACCTGGAAGGGGACGTCGAGACTCGAGTGGCGCACCACGCCCGCGGGTAACAATCTGCTGGGTTCGCTGGGCTATGCGCACAAGCTGAGCCGCGATTGGACCATGCTCGGCCGCACACTGTGGGATCAGATGAGCACCGCGCAGCTGCGTGGTCGCTCGCAAGTGGGACTCGCCTGGCGTCAGACCGACCGCAATCGCATCAATGCGCTTTTCCGACTCGAAAACCGACTCGACCGGACGAACGCGCTGGGCGAACCGACGTCACGTTCCATCGCGAACGTGGCCGCGGTGCTGCTCAACATGCAGCCAGTCCCGCGCCTCACGCTGTCCACGCGATATGCCGGCAAAGTGGCAGACGATGCGCGCAACGGGGTCACCGCGCGCAGTACGGCGCAATTGCTCATGGGTCGCGCCATTCTTGATCTCTCCCGCCGCTTCGATATGGGCGTGATAGGAAGCGCGCTCGGCAACCGGACATTCAGCGAACGGCGCTATGGCGTGGGCGGTGAACTCGGCGTGGTGCTCATGCGCAACATGCGTGTGGCTGGCGGCTACAACTTGTTCGGCTTCACCGATCGTGATTTCGAAGCGCTCGCTTATACGCAGCGCGGTCCCTACGTGGAGATCGGATTCAAGTTTGACGAAGCGCTGTTCAGCAAGAAGAAGCGGTAATGTCCAACGCACGGAGCATTTGGTCCGCGACGACGCGCCCGTTGGTATCCACCGCAAAGCGTGTGATCACCTGACCCGCCTCGCGCGGCGAACGGAGCTCCGTTTGGCCGGCGCCACGCGGACGTTGCGTCGAAACCGCCCGTCGCGCAACAGAACCGCGACAGGCGGCGCGCGGAGCCCCCATCGACGCGGGCCCGCCCGAGCCGGGGCACGTCACGCGCGTCACCGCATGGACGTGGGAAAATGGGATAGCGTGATAGGCGTCCCCTGGATGCCACTGGTGTCGTGGCATGAGCGTTGGATGGGGACCGCAGGGGCCGCGAGGTTGACGTATGGTCACTTCGCGCTTGGTCACCACCTCTCGCCCCGCCGCACATGGCCTCGCGATCAACAGGTTCCCGCCCCGCGCTTTACTCAGCGCTGACGCCACTCCTCCTCGTCATCGCGGTGACCTCGTGCCGCGACTTTCCAACGGTGAAGCGGGTGAGCTCAAGATTGCCGGGGAAAGCGCATCCGGAATCATTTCGGAGTTGAATGAAATGCGCGGCAAAAATCCGCGCGCCAACATCATGAACCTCCACGCGCTCGCGTACACACCGGCGGAAATCGGACTCATCGCCGACTACATCTCACGTCAGGGGCGCTAACCATGCAACGTCAAGTCTTCTTGCAGGCGCTCGGCGCCACCGGGCTTGGGCTCACGGCCTTTCGGTCGGCCCTCGCCCTTCCGACGAGTCTGCCCGCCGGTGCAACGGGTCGGGTCCTGGTGGTTGGTGGCGGCATGAGAGGCACCACGGTGGCCAAATTCCTGCGCCTGTGGGGTGGTGCGGGGATAGACGTCACCCTCGTGGAACCCAACGCCACGTATGTGTCGAACATCTTCAGCAACATGGTACTCACCGGGGAGCGAACCCGTACGCAATTGGGGTTCAACTATTCCACGCTGAGCAGCAAGTACGGCGTCAAGGTCGTACGTGCTTCGGTGAATGCGATTGATCCGGTAGGCCGGACCGCCACGCTCTCCAACGGCGTACGCCTCCCCTACGATCGCCTGGTGCTGTCACCCGGCATTGACTTTGAACCACTGCCACTCGCTGGTACGATCGCGAACAAAGCGAAAATCGTGCACGCCTGGAAAGCTGGTGCACAGACCACGGCACTCAAGGCACAGATTGAGTCGATGACCAAGGCGGACACGTTTATCATGACGGTGCCACCGAAGCCGTACCGGTGCCCACCGGGGCCGTACGAACGTGCGTGCGTGGTCGCCGATTATCTGAAGCGCGTGAAAGGCGGCGGCAAGGTCATCATCCTCGATGCCAACCCCGCGCTGCAGGCCGAGCCTTTGAACTTCGGCCGTGCGTTCTCCGTCACGCACAAGGACATCATCACGTACGTGCCGAATGCCGTCATCACCGGGATTGACGCCGACTCCATGACGGTGACGACGAATTCGGCCGGCACGTTCAAGGGGAAAGTGATCAACGCAATTCCGACGCATAAGGCGGGTGCACTGATTACCGAATCAGGGCTGGGACTGGCCAATGCGCCGGGGCCAAATGGTGTCCCAGCCAAGTTTGCCGGCGTCGATGTGCTCACGTATGAGTCGACCGCCGTTCCTTTTGTGCACGTGCTGGGTGATGCGTCGGCCACCACCCAACCGAAGGCGGGGCATATCGCCAACGCCGAAGCAAAGGTGTGCGCGGCAGCCATCATTCAGCTGCTCAGTGGTGGTGCCGTGAACTCAACGCCGATGACAAATTCGTCCTGCTTCACCCCAATCACGAAGACCACTGCATCGTGGCTCTCGGTTGTTTTCCGCTACGACCCCGTGACACGGACGATGATGCCAACGGGCAATGGCGTTACCGAATCGCTCGATGCGACAAGTGAGCATTACGCAGACATGCTGAAGTGGTTTACCAATCTCATGGCGGACACCTTCAGGTAGCCCACACCGCTGGCGGCGGGGAGTTGTCAGTGTTCAGTTCGAGTTACCAGTCGTCAGTTCAAGTGCTCAGTCCTCAGTACAACTGACGTCGAGGGCTCACGGAGTAATCGGACGCGGCGCGGGACCTTTCGACTTACTCCGCACGATCTCCGGTTGACCCGCCGCCTTGAGCAGCATGTTCACCTTCGGCAGCTGCGTCGTGATCACGCGCTCCAACCGCGCGAGCTCCCCGTCGGTCTTGGGCGCCAGTACGTTCCACACGTCATACGACGGCTTCGCCGGACGACGCTCGCCGCCCGTGACAAAGCCCATCAACACGCCCAACTGATTGTTGAGGCGAATGGGGAAGTTGAGTGGGTCCTGCCCCGACTGGTTCTTCGTCTGGTACAACGAGTCTTCCACCGCGAGCAGTGAATCCGCAAAGCGCTTCGCCGACGGCGCGAACCGGAACCCGCGCTTACCTTCCACGCTCCTCGCCCGCACGCTCACGCTCACGCTCCAGCACCAGCCCCGCCGCGGTCCCACGCTTGAACCCCTTCCAGTAGCTGTGGGTGGCCAGTGGCGTGCCGTCTCGGTCTACGGCGTACACGCCGTCCTTCCTGTTGGCCTCCACCTGCAAGTACGCGAGCTTGCTGCTGTTACCCTTCAGCCGCGCGTCGAAGTGCGCGGTGACGAAGTGCGCCGCACTGTTGCTCATGCGGCGGGTATCCCACATGGGGTCGGCGTAGTGCGTGAACGGGAACGGAGCGTCTGCGAATACGCGTAGCGTTCGGTGGGCGCGGAAATGGGGGCCGCCGCGTTGTGCCCCGCACCAACAATCGATGGTGATGCGTTTCCGATAGTCCATTCAGGAAGCTCACCGTCACGCCATCGGGGTCGCTGATGTCGAGCGAGACCACCGAGAACGACTCGGTCACCGTTCTCGATGTTGCGCACGAGGTAAAGCCCGCAGTTGCACGTTTGGGGGCACACGCTCTTGCCATCGGGGAGCAGAGGTGACTCGCCGGTGAAACGATGCTCGTCGCCGCACGGGCCGGGTGGCCAGCGCGATGGACCTGCGGTGTTGGGCGTATGCTCCATCTTGGAGACATACACGCGCACCGCTCTCCGAGACACCGTGTCGCCACACAAGCCTGTCGGAACCAGCGGAAACACTCCTACGAGCGTTGTACGCCTGCCCGCCCGGCCTCGACGGTGAATGCAGCCACCGTGGAGATGGGGGCATCTGGACGCTCCACATACGGCACCACCCGATATTCTGTCGTGAACGCCGTGGGGGTAACCCGGCAGCGCGAGTATCCACGCTGGGAGTTGAAGAAGCGCAGGTGCGGATTGTCAGAGAGCATGCCGTTGCCAACGGGCGTGACCGCCGCGCCGTTGCCGGCGGAGCTGATTGATGTGCCCACGAACTCCGTACCAATGGGCCGCGACGACATGTCGTCGAGATTGGACGGGAGGTCGGCAACCCAGCTCACATGCACGTCGCCGGTAATGATGATGGGGTTTGCAATCCGCGCGTCACGCAGGTGCGCATGTACGCGTTGCCGCTGGACCGCATACCCGTCCCACTTGTCCATGCTCAGCGCCGGCGAGCCGGTCCCATTCCATTCACGTCCATCAGGGGACACACGACGCGTGGCCGGAACAAATGGTACCTGATTGGCGAGCACGTTCCACGTTGCTGCACCAGACGTGAGCCCATCGAGCAACCACTGCTCCTGTGCCGCGCCGAGGATCGTGGCGGCCGGATCGCGTGCGCCGTCGCAGCGCAGAATGAAACTGTCGCCGCAGGGTTGCGGTGTGCGATGCTGACGCGTGTCGAGCATATCCAGCTGCAGCAACGATCCGAACATCAATCGACGGTAGAGTTGCAGCGACGGCCCGACCCGCATGGACGATGTGCGCAGGGGCATGTGCTCGTAGTACGCCTGATACGCGGCCGCGCGGCGAATGAGGAAGGCATCGCGTGTGGCTCCGCGCTCTTCGTGATCACCAGCGTAGTTGTTGTCCACCTCATGATCGTCCCAGGTGACGACCCACGGCGCAGCGGCGTGCGCCGCCTGGAGATCCGGATCACTCTTGTAGAGGGCATAGCGATTCCGGTACTGCTCGAGTGTCGTGATTTCGGCGCTGTTGTGCTGCCGCGGCGTGTTGACGCCCACGCCGCCCTCGTAGATGTAGTCGCCAAGATGCACGACGAGATCCACGTCTTCCTGCGCAAGATGTCGATGCGCCGTGTAAAGGCCTGCCTGATAATTCTGGCAGGAGGTGAAGGCAAACGTCATGGCGTCGGTTGCCGTACCGCGCCGTGGCGCCGTGCGGGTACGACCGATTGGGCTGGTTTCGCCACCAGCAATGAAGCGGTACCAGTAATGTCGTGACGGCTCGAGTCCGTTCACTTCCACGTGAACGGAATGCCCCATGGCCGAGCGGGCCTCAACGTCACCGCGTTGCACGATGCGACGGAAGCGATCGTCGGTCGCAATCTCCCAGCGCACCGTAACGGCGGCCTCGGACATTCCGCCACCGAACAACGGATTGGGGGCGAGTCGGGTCCAGAGCACCACGCCTGTGTCGAGTGGCTCACCCGAGGCAACCCCCAGCGTGAACGGATTGGCACCGCTAACGCCACCGCGTGGGAGTGCGCGTGAGGCCCACGCCGTGGCGGGGCTGGCGCCGAACGCCAGCAGTCCGGCAAAGCCGCCACCAAGGGCAAGCAGCTCTCGGCGTGTCACACGACCGTCGCGTAGACGTTGTTCGAACGAGTTGATGGTCATGAGGGGCTCAGAATCCGTAACGGGCGCCAAGCTGAATCTGGTACGGCGCGCCGCCCTTGCGCGTAACGCCAGCCGATTCGTTGACGACATAGTCGAAACGTTGCGTGGTGCGATTGAAGCCGCTGACCGTCATGAGATTGATGTCGCCGATCGAGTAGGTCCCACCCCAATTGCGATTGATGATACTCGCGACGTTGAACAGGTCGGCCATGATTTCGATGTTCTGCCCGCGCCACGTATTGATCGTCTTGGACACCCGCAGGTCTATGCGCCCTTCCCACGGCGAGCGACAGGAAGTGCGATCGGCGATGCGTCCGAGCTGCGACCGGATACAATCGGCCGCGAGGTTGGCGGGATTATCGAGCACTTTGCGCATGGATGTTGCCACGGCCGCTGGCGTCGCGCTGCTGCTCGGATCGAAGACGTAGGCCAGATCGTTGACGAGTACGCCATCGCCATTGATGTCGGCATTCACCAGCAGCGAGTACGGTGCGCCGGACGAGCCCACGTAGCGCCCGCTCACCTGAAAGCCCCACATCGAGGGAAGCGTGCCGTAGATGATCGCCTTCTGCCCCACATTCCAGAGCGACGTGCCCCACGCCGTCGCGATATCGCGCGGATCGCCCTTGACCGGCATGTTGGCGGAAGTGCCGCTGAGGCAGCAGTTCCAGGCGTTGTTGTCGCGTGCGTCACTGAAGGTGAGCGACGCGTTGATCGAACTCCGGCGTGGCAGACGCAGCCCGGCCTCGAGCACGATGCCTTTCTGTTCGGCGCGCCCCTGCGACGTGAGCTCAAAGACTTCGGCAACTTGCTGCGTGACGCGATTGTTGATCGCGTTCACGACACCAGTAGTCGGAATGCTCGCGGCCGGTACGAAGACCGGTCGGCCACCTTCGATGGTGAAGAAGGGCTGCGCCACCAGATTCCGATTGAAGATCTGGTAGTTGTTGGATGTGCGACTCCACACGGCGTTCGCGCCAAGTGTCAGTCTGTTGAACAGGGTGCGACTGTAGGCCAGGTTGGCCTTCCATGTGAACGGAAGCTGGTAGTCCTTCCCGATCAGCTCGACTTGTGCAGGCGCGGCCGTAACGCCGGTGGGCACGCCGGGAATGGTGGTTGGATCGGCGCGATACGAGGCATAGTCGGGGCGCGGTACCAACGCGCCGGTCACATTGATGTCGGCCAGCTGTGTGCCGTTGAAGAGAATGCTGTTGTAGAACGGTGCGTGGTGCGGGTTGGCAGTGAATGCTCCGCCGCCGATGCGGAGAATTTCACGCCCATCGCCACGCACGTCCCAGGTGAACTGTGCGCGTGGCAGAACATTGTTCCAGTCCACCGGCATGGGCGTGTCGGTACGAATGCCAAGCGTGCTCTCTGCGACCGGATTGAAGGCGGCGTCCTTGAAGGCGAACGACACGTCGTAGCGCACGCCAAGATTTGCCGTGACGCGCGAATGCGGTCGGAACTCGACCTGTCCGAAAAGCGCCGCATCGAGCATGGTCTGGTCGGCCGACGGAAAGTCGGTAAGCAGCGGCACCTGTCGTACGAAGCGATTGGGGCGACGCGTTTCGAGCTCGGCCAGACTGTTGAACTCGAAGCGCCCAAGCTGTTCCTGCGCCACGAATTCGTCGGTGTACATGGAGAGCACGTTGTCAGTGCCCAGCGTGAACGTGGCGTTGCCCAATTCGAGCACCGCCTTGTCGATGAACTGCAACTGTCGCTCGGGAAGATTCGCCGGCATGTTGCGATTCCCGCCAAACTGAATCTGACGATTGGTGGCAGTCCCGTCGCTCAGCGTCGATCGGACGCGCACCAGTCCGACCGGCAGGTAGCCGGCGTTCGGCGTGCGCTCCACCGTGACATTGGTGAACTGCAGCGTCGCTTCATTGAGGAGTCGCGAGGAGAGTGTCGAGCGCAGCGCCAGCGCGGTGGTGTTGGTTCGCTGCGTTTCGCGCCCTTTGGCTTCGTAGATGCCGGGGCCGGGACCGGTAAGGTCACCGCCGTCGAATGACACGTAGTTGTTGCGGAGCGTAAGCCGATGGCGCTGCGACAGCTGCCAATCGAGTCGTGTGAACAGTAGATCGTTGGTCACGGGCAGCGTGAAACTGCCAACCTGCTGCGCGCCGATGTCCGTGCCGTACACTCGACCAATGATATCAAGAAACCGCGAGAGCGAATCGCGCGAGATGAGCGAGGCTTTCTCATCTTCCAGATTTCTCAGGTCGAAGAGCACCGATGGTGAGGTCTGCTCTCGACGCTCGCCGGCCACGAAGAAGTGCAACCGATCGCGCACGATGGGGCCGCCCGCGCTGGCGCCGTATTGATACAGGGAGAACTCGTCGGCTGGGCGGCCGACATAGTTGGCCGTGGTCAGCGCTTCGTTGCGGTGAAAGGCGAACGCCGAGCCTTCAAAGGTGTTGGTGCCGAACTTGGTTGCTGCGGTGATCGCGCCACCACCTTGCCGTCCTTGCACCACGTCGTAGTCGTTTGTGGCGACTTCGAATTCGCGGATCGCCTCGATCGTCATGACCGCGCCACCGCCGGCATCGGACACGCCCTGACGGTTCTGTCGCACCGACGCTCCATCCACCTGAAATGCCGTCGATGTTCCCTTCGCGCCACCAAGATTCGTTCCCGATGCAAGTGGCGTAATCGCCGTCAGGTTGGCAAAGTCTCGGTTGGCCACCGGCAACGTCTTCACATCGTTGGCCGAAATGAGCGTACTCGAGCCAACCCGTTTGATGCGCGTGTTGGAGGCATCAGCGGCCACGACGAGCGGTGCGAGCTCCGCAGCCGTGGCACTCAACCGGAAGGAAAGGGAGATTCGATCGTTCAGAGCGAGTTCGATGCCCGTGCGCTGCTCGGCTCGGTGCCCAATCGCTCGAACTGTCACGAGGTATGGGCCACCCAACGGCAGCTGCCGCAGGGTGAAGAGCCCCTTGGCATCGGCGCGCGACTGCGTTTCGAATCCCGTGGCCGTGTTGCGCACACTGACCACCGCACTCGGAATTGCCTGCCCCGTCTCATTGGTGACCCTGCCGTCGATGGTGGCCGCGGCGGACTGTGCGTGAACGGCGCGTATGGCCGCCGTGGACGACAGCAGCATCAGCGCAGGCATGGCGCTCCTGGCGGCCATGCGACGAGCGACGAGAGGAAGCACGGCAAGAAGGCGTCGGAACTGACGCGTGCGGGAATGCATGAGCGCGGAAAGAGTGGGGGAGTCGGCGTAGCGGCCGTGGCATGCGATGCTGAATCGCATCTGCAGAGCGCGCGCGCTCCGGTGGCCGATCGAGCCGCTACCGACGCGCGCCACTTACAGGTAGCGCCACTCGACCACTATCGTCTCATCTCTTCGTCACGCGTTTGTTGCATTTCGGCAACGATCGGTACGGGACAGGCATATGGCGCGTGAGCACACGGGGGCTCATGGCGCCCCTGCCATGCGCGGAGCCGCGTATGGTGGTCGGCCAACGTGGCGAACGTGCTGAACCCCGGTGCGCCAGTGTGCCAGCACCGTGGCCGCCAACCCAAACTATCTCGACAATCTGACGGCCTCGTTCAACATCGCAGGCGCCGGCAGTGGTCCATTCGGATCGGCCTACGTCTTCGCCGCTCGGTGTGGGACAAACGGTGGTTCAGGCGTCGGACTTGAGAGCTACGACTCGAGAACGGCCATCGGGCCCATTTCTGACAACACGCCCTCAATCCTGCCGTTCACTGAGCAGTCGACGTCCGCGGGCGCTTTGTCGCTCACGTCCGTGTCCAGCTCCACGTTCCAAGCGACCACGTCCTCGGCCGTGCCCGAGCCGTCCACCGTAATGCTGCTCGCGACGGGATGGCAGGACTCGGTCTCGCGGCGCGCCTGATACGGGCATGAGGGTTCAAGGGGTCAGAGTCGTTGAAGGACTCTGACCCCTTTGACTCCTTTGACTCCTTATGCGTCGTCGACTTCCGCGGGGTCCCCCGCACGCCGCACATGCCGGAGCGTCAGAATCACAACACGTGACGCGTCGACGCGATAGATGATGCGATACGGCGCGTGCAGGATCTCCCGATAGGCCGGAATGCCGATTTCACTCACCGCGCGGCCTTGCTCTTCGAACCGGTCGAGCTGACTCACGCGCTCCAGCAGTGTCTCAAGCCAAACCGCGGCCGTCCGCGGTCGATCCTGCGCGATATACTCCACGGCCTCGAGTGCCCGCTGCTCTGCCAGCGGGGACCAGACTACCTTCATCGCCCAAGTCGCGCCCGAAGCCGCTTCGCAACCGCCGCGTGCGTCACCGTCTTCCCAGCCGCCACCTGCTGTTCGGCCTGGCGTACGTCGCGCAACAGCGCCAGCTCGTCGAGCATTCCCTCATACGACTCGACGTCGAGGAGCACGGCGGCACTCCGGCCGTGCTGGGTAAGAATCAGGGGTTCGCCGGTCGCCTGCACCTGCTCGATGAACTGCGCAGCATTGGCGCGAAACTCCGTCACCGGCTGGATATCACGACTCGGCTTGAGCTTCGACATACGACTCCTAGGACTGTGTACATTAAACCGTACATGATAACGTACCTAAAAGACGACGGTCAGGCAACCCACCGTTGTACGCCTAACGGCTATCGAGTCAATGGAGACAAAGGGGTCAGAGTCGTTGAACGACTCTGACCCCTTTGACTCACGCGCGGGTGCGCCGCACCCCGCGCGTGACGGCCTCCTCGATGAGATCGACGATCATCGTGCGCGCATCGGGTCCGTGGTATCGTCCGCGTCCGCCAATCCGTCGGCCGCAAGGACCACCCGCAGCTTCTCTGCGCCGGTCCAGCGCGGCGCCCGCTTCTTCGGTGAGGACATGCCCTCTACGCTACGCGCTTGCCGCAGCCATCGCGAGAGCGTCTCTTGGGACACGCCCACCGTCTCCGCCAACTTATTCGCGCTGACCGCGGGCGGGCCCATCAATCGCTGCACGACTCATGCGACAACTATCCTGACACAGGGGGCTGGTGGCGGGTGGCGTCAGAGTGACGCGCGCGAAACACGTTCTCAGGCACCGCCCGCACATTTAGTTCCATTCGAAAAATCACTCCGTCATGATCACAATTTGAATGGAACTGCCGCTGCCGATGACAAGACGGCGGCGTGCGCGGAAACAACAAACTCCCCGCTGGCGGCGGGGAGTTGTCAGTGTTCAGTGAAAGTTTTCAGTCTTCAGTTTGAGTTTTCAGTTCTCAGTGCGACTGACGTCGCGTACTCACGGCGTTATGGGACACGGCGCGGGACCTTCCGACTTACTCCGCACGATCTCCGGTTGACCAGCGGCCTTGAGCAACGCGTTCACCTTCGGCAGCTGCGTCGCGATCACGCGCTCCAACCGCGCGAGCTCCCCGTCGGTCTTGGGCGCCAGTACGTTCCACACGTCATACGACTGCTTCGCCGGACGACGCTCGCCGCTCGTGACAAAGCCCATCAACCCGCCCAACTGATTGTTGAGGCGAATGGGGAAGTTGCGTGGGTCCTGCCCCGACTGGTTCTTCGTCTGGTACAACGAGTCTTCCACCGCGAGCAGCGAATCGGCAAAGCGCTTCGCCACCGGCGCGCGTTCAACGACTCTGACCCCTTTGACTCTCTCGCAACGGAAACTTCCCCGTCAAGGCAGCGCGCGGTGGGCGCCCAGTGGGGCTTTGCGCGGGGTCACCCGGTGGGCGGCGGTGCGTCGAGCGGGCGGATGGACTCGATGATGGCCATGAGCGACTCATGGGCCACGTTGGTCGGTGCCTCTGCTTCCAGGACATAAATCCAGTCGAAGCCCGGTCGATCAATCACGGCTCGCGTGACGAAGGTGCCTGCTGCATTCTGCATGGCCCTGCGAAGCAAGAGGGCTGGCAATGGACCAATCGTGCGAGCCTCGAGCTGTCCGCCCTCGAACTCGGATGTTCTTTGTGCCAACACCAGTTCAATCCCACTATGGAAACGCCTCGAATATGTCCAAATGGTGAGTTCACCCGCCTTGTTGGCCAGAGTGACCTTCACTTCATCGTACGCTGACTTTTCCGTACGGGTCGTCGTGCTGTTTGATGGCGCGGTCAGAGTCAGCTTCAGTCGCGGCTGCTCGAAAGCGAAAGAGTTCGACCCAGTAGTTGCGCCTACCTGTGGCGAAGACGGCTGTTGCACAGTAGCGTCGTTGCTTGGCGAGCAAGCGGTCACCAGGCAAGCGAGTAAGACAAAGCAGCAACGGGAGGTGTGCCAAGGTTTCGTCATGACGCCTGAAGTGTTTTGGATTACGTCTTAGCTGGATGCCCGTATACAGTCAAGCAGCCCTCGGGGTTCCACGTCGGGGTTCAAGGGGGTTCAAGGGGTCAGAGTCGTTAAACGACTCTGACCCCTTCCCCCTGCCATGGGGGCACCGTCCTCCGTAATAGCTACCGCCTCATCAAGCGTGGCGACTAGAAACTCAATCCCGTCGAAAGCTTGTAGAAGCCACCCGTTGCACCGTCAAGCACATTGCTGCCCATGGTCATCCGCGCGAACGCATTGGAACCGGGCAAGACAAACTGGACGTATCCACCAACCCACCGGTAGGTATCACTCGGGCTACCGTTTGCCGCAGTGGTCCGCGAGTTGCGCAGCTGTTCCACGTGCACACCCGCCGACGCAATGCTTGCGAACTTTACGCCAGCGTTTGCCCAGTAGTGGAGGAAGTCGAGCTGCACCGGCCCGACATCGCGAGCGGCACGGTAGTAGCCACCGTATACCTCACCCTCCGCACGCTTGTCCGCGTAGTTCACTGTCAGACTCGGCACGATACCATCGAGCACATTGGGGCTACCGCCGGTCGGTGCACCAGACAACAGCGAGCCGTGTGTGATGCCAAGCTGCGGCTTGATGGCAAGACGATTTTCGGCAACGCGGAATCGCGCACCAACACCAAACTCGGTCCAGAGATTCGCACCATTCGGCGTACCGCCCACATTGAAGGCAGGAATGGTCCAGAGTGTGCCGTAGAAGGCAAAGTCTACATTCTTGGATTTCTTTGGCGTGTAAGTGCCCGCAAACGTCGGATAGAAACCGAAGAAGTTGTCCTGATTCAGCGCGACGGTAAACGAAGACGCGCGTTCCTGAGCGCTGTCCTGTGCGACGACGGGAGTGGCGACCAGTACGAGGAGTGCCGCCGCGCGGCGAAGGTGCTTCGAGATCGAAGTTGACATTGACGGGAAGAGCCGGGAAAGCGGTGATTGCCGTGTGGAGTTCAGATGTGAGCGTCCCACTGACATTCGCGGGTATCGTCTCATGAAGTGCCAGACATAAACCGCTCGCGGTTTTCCATCTCGCGAAACACTGTTGCCATTTTTAGGAAGCCGAAGACAGGAATGCTTTCGCTGAAATGCCACACATCCAAACGACAAACTCCCCGCCGTTGGCGTGGAGTTGTCAGTTTTCAGTTCGGAGTCAAAGGGGTCAGAGTCGTTCAACGACTCTGACCCCTTTGAGACCCCTTTGACTCCTTTGACCCCTCAGCCTGAGCGAGACGCCGAACGACAACGCGGCGCGCTCAGGTCAGTCGGCTTCGCAGTTGATCCCGCAGCGCCTGCCAAGGAATCACCGCCTCCGGGTCCGCATCGGCATCGGCCTCGCGGCGCGTGAGTTCTGCTGCAAGCGCCGGCGACATCGGGGCGGCCACGGCCGCATCGAGACTATCCCACAGCCGGCCCATCAGCGCAATGCGCTCCTGCGCGGTCATCGATTCGAGGATCGGGGACTTGTCGACCATGACTGGAAATTGGTGTAATCCGGGGGCAACGGCACATTCGCCGATATGGCGCTCGTTAGCCAGCAGGCGATCACTGCAAACCACTGGCGGTCACTAGAGCGCTGCCAAGTGCGCATGTCGGTCCATCTATAGCCGCGCACACCACGACGCAGCCCCGTGGCCCCGCCGCCCCGTGAGCGGATCCCTGAGGGGGTGACGTCGGCGCGCAGAGGAGCTCAGCGACGTCGCACGCACGGCCACCCCCGACGAGAGCCGCGAACGGGGTGAGCGGTAGCTGACGGGGCGTGTCGCGCGTCCCACACCCCCGGAAACGACAAACTCCCCGCCAACGGCAGGGAGTTCGAAGTGTGCAGTGCAAGTTCTCAGTGCAACTGACGTGACCAACTCACGGCGTGATGGGCCGCGGCGCAGGACCTTCCGTCTTGCTCCGCACAATCTCCGCCTGCCCCGCCGCCTTCAGCAGCGCATTGATCTTCGGCAGCTGCGTCGTGATCACCCGCTCCAACCGCGCGAGCTCACCGTCGGTCTTGGGCGCCAGCACGTTCCACACGTCATACGACTGCTTCGCCGGACGACGCTCGCCGCTCATCACAAAGCCCATCAATCCGCCCAACTGATCGTTGAGGCGAATGGGGAAGTTGAGCGGATCCTGCCCCGACTGATTCTTCGTCTGGTACAACGAATCCTCAACAGCGAGCAGCGAATCGGCAAAGCTCTTCGCCAACGGCGCGAACCCGGCCACACTCGCCATCTTTGGCGTACGGTCCGTGAGCGCGCTCTTGATGTTGCGGCTCTCGATCACACCCTGGTTGGCGGCGGTGATCTTGTCACGCACCTGCAACGCGAAGCGCACCTGCTCCTTGAGGTCCGCCCCCGTCGCCTCGCTACGCGGATCAGGCAACACACGGAAATCGTACGATACCGGCGCGCTGTTCCCCGCCGTCATGCGCACGCGATACATCCCCGGCGCCATGCTCGGCCCGTTGCCACGACCGGCCCACGTGATCATGCCGCGGAACGTCTTGGCATCGTCGTGCTTCATCGTGTACGAGAAGCGATTCACGCCCTTCTTGTTCGCCGGCTTGGGCGGCGCCGGCGGCGCAAAGCCCATCCCTTCGAAGCGCGGGTCCACCGGCGCCTTCGCCGTGTCGTTGCTCGCGGCCGTGCCCACGAGCTTTCCGGCGGCATCGTAGAACTCGAACTTCACCACCAGGCTGTCGGCCGGCAGCCGGTACGTGAACGTCGGCTGCGTCTGGCCGTTCAAGCGGTACACCGGCACCGGCGGCAGATTCTTCTGCAAGCTCGTCCAGTTCGCGCCATCATCGTAGCTCACCATCACGCCACGCTCCGTCGCCGCGTACAGCATGCCGGGACGATGCAAGTCTTCACGAATGGCGCGCGTGAAATGATCGGCGGCAATACCGTTCACGATCTTGGTCCACGTCACACCTGTCGCTCGCTGGATCTCTTTCGGTAAGTGGTGAAGGATCTTCATGAAACATCCGCCTAACTAAGGACGGTCGGCATATGTCCGTGGGAACGCTTACCAAAGCCGTCCTCGCTCACGCGAAGGAGATGGGAACTGCGGATGGACGCGTAAGAAGCTGGGTCGCGTACCTGATGCTCTCGGGTCTCCTCAAGAAAGTGGCGCAGGATGAAGGAGGCGCGGCAATGACTGTAAAGGGTGGCTCTCTGCGCTGCTTCTCCCCGGGCCTGATGTCATTCCCTGCTTGCCCTTGAACCATCAGCTGGCGCAAAAGATTCACGGGAGGACCCAACCTCCAACAAAGGGAAGGCGAAACGAGCGAGCAAAGGATCTCGTGGATGTACTCCTGATTGAAGAGTTCCTGGGAGAAATGGCCGAACTTCGGCGGACCTGTGTGAGCGTGTTTGAAGCGAGAGGCACCCACAAGTGGCCACCGACGCTAGAGGTACACGGGCATTGGCGCGACGAGTTCGGCAGGCTCGCAGCAGAGTATGGGCTGCACGTTGGAAGCCTGGAGGAAGGTGCAACGAAAGCGCGTGAACTGATCGCGCGTATTGATGGCAGCGCTTGGTAGCGTGGAATGCTCCACCCCTTGACGACAAACTCCCCGCGGTTCGCGGGGAGTTTGTAGTGTGTAGTGCAAGTTGGCAGTCATCAGTGCAACTGACGTTACGCCCTCACGGCAGTACCCACCAGCGCGGCGGTTTCACTTAGCGACGTTCAAGCGTGTGCACCACCACGTACTCCGCGCCCTCTGCCGTTTCGCGCACCCCGGCGACGCGGTCCGCTCCGATCGCGAGCAACCGCAGGCCAGGGGGAATCCGCACGGTCGCCACGGGCCCGGTGTTCAAGTCCACAACAATCCATCGCTCACCATGTGATGCCGCAGGCGCTCGATCTGCTTTGAAACCGTTGCTGGAGTCCGGATAGGGTCGCACCCACACACGCGTGGATCCATCGGCAAGCAGGCCGGCAATGGTGGGCGCGTGCGTCGGTACTGATGGCAGGGCCTTGAGAGGTAGCAACGACCGACCTTCCGGCGGATTCTCCGCAATCCTCGCGGCGCGGTGCGTCGCATACGCCTCGCGGTCCTTCGGCACGATGGCGCGAGCTTCAAGCGGCACCGGCAGCGCCCGCCATCCGAGGCGTCGGTGCCAGACGTGGAGGGTATCAACTGCACCCGAGGCCCAAACAATCGAGGAGTCGAATACTGCCCAGGACGGTTCTGGCTGCCACGGAATAGCCGCCATCGCCGGCATGCCATTCACCTCGGTACGGAATCGTTGGAGACCGGTGAAGCGCCTCACCTCCACGGTATCGGCGAGGTCAGTCCAGGTGAGCGTCCACTGCTGGCTGAGCATGCCGAGGGAGTCGATCGGGAGGCTGCCTCGCGAAAGCCAAGTGACCTGATCGCATCGAGCGTTCACCCCAGATGCGTCCTGCGGTGGCACGGCGCGCTCGTCAGGGGCGAACGTGACGCGGAGGATGCGGCCAACCGGCTCGAACGCCGTCACGCGTCGTGGTTGAAGCGCGACGAACGCGCCGTCGTCGCACTCGGCTACGCCCCCGAGGAACGCGAGGTCACCCGGTCCGTCTCCCCGCCGACCTGCGCGCACACGCAACTCCCCACCGGGACTAAAGCGCCGAAGCTCTTGACTAGCGGCGTCACCAACCAGCACGGTGCCCGTTCGTCCGATTGCAACGTCGACAACCGTGGAAAGCTCATGACCAGGCCGCATCGGATCGAGTCCGACGTTCTCGAGCGGCGTTTCAGAAAGAGTCCAGACGACGAGCGAGGAGCCAGGCGATTGCGGCGTCCGCGTATCGCTGCTTGGCGCGCAGGCGTAGGTCATACCGAGCGAAAACGCGCCGAACACCGAGTACGCCATCCGGAGCCGAGTATTCCGTCTAGATCTGATGGACAAGTTGACGAGGCAGGAGCGAGGTTTTCGCGAAAGGGGTGTGGTCGGCCCGACTCGATGACGAGCTCATGTCCGCAGTCAGATACACGATCGACGAATCAACTTCCACATCCCTCCACAAGTTGGGGTTGGGTTGGAAGCTGCTCGCCGTAAATGCGAAGTTGTTCAGCTCCAACCGAATTGAATAGTATGGTCGTTGGCGTTCCATGTGCCCGAAGCGGTCGGAACCCAATGGACGCTGAGTCAGGAACCGCGAACAGGGGTATTTGTTCTGCCTCGGTGCCTTTGACAAATGCCTTTGCCTCCTCGAATCCAGTCGTGGTAAGCCACGCGCTGGCCAGCTGAACGTTCGCGGACACCGCAATAGTTCGCACGTTACCGGCCCACGAATGGCGCATTCGCGTGCAGACCGAGCAGTGCGGACTTATGATTGAAAGCAGAACGCAGCGTGACCCGAGGGCGTGTGGGAGGTCACCCAATCGAACTTCACTGCCCGATTCGCCTTGCCAGAGCTGCACCGATGTCACGGGAGCGGCGCCAACGTCGAGTCTTGCCTTTACCTGACGCACAATGGCAAGTACGGGCAAAACGAAAAGGGCAGCTACCAAGAAGCGCTTCTGTCGCACCGTGCCTCACAGGTATTAGCGCAGTAGTCTGTCGGCTCGGTTGCGGATAGAAAACCCATCGAAAGCGCTCAAGTTGTCTTCTTCTTTTCGCAAGAACTGTTGGATGAGCAGGGCGAACCCCAACCTGTTCCGCTGCAGAAACCGCCAGCTGTCCCTTCAAATTCGCAGTGACAGTTGCCTTGGGTGCTGCAGGGGCGCTCTTCCAAGTCCTCTGCTTGCAACACCCCCGACAGACTGAGTGCTGCGACGACGTTAGCGAGCGCGAGCATGAGCACGCCCTTCTTCTGATTCACCGGCAGTAAACGCATGCGGCCAACCTCCGATTAGGGTCAAGACAAGAGTGGCCGTCCGCCGAGCGAACGACGCACATGCCTACAATCATGCGTGAGATCTATCGTCGAAACCCCCCGAAATCGGGGGGGGCGAACCCGAGACCAGCGCCGTGAGCCGAGGGGACGCTGCGATAATGACTGCGATTCTCATTAACGAGAGTGTTCCGCATGACCGGACCAGCTCCCGCAGGTGCCAATCAATCGTATGCGGTGACTTGCCTAAGTGGGCTGCGATTTCTTTTCGAGTTTTGCCCTGGAGACGCAATCGAAGGATGTGCCTCACTGCCGCTCTCCGATTGACTAGCTGCTCGATCATCGCTTCATCGCTGTTGCTCGACACTCCGTCCAGCATTGTCCCGGACCTCGCACTTGATCTGGTGACGTGGGCGCCGCTCTCCGTCCTTTCTTCTTGTCGGCGGAGTTTCAATTCACGCAGCGCCCACCGCGGTATTTCCTGAACGACAATTGACCTATTCGCAATTCGTTCAACCCTGCCGCTATCTGACACTTCCTAAGCAGCATATCGCGAACATTGCTCCCAGCTCGCCGTTACGCAAGACAAATGCTGCCAACACATTGAAGCGACCGAACGCAAATATCGATCCGCAGGGGTGTACTGCAGGACCAGCAGCATAGACACGAATCGCGGAAAGACGGGCCGGCCTCATGTACCTACGGCATTCGCGGGCCATTGCACACTGGGACGCTCACCACTCACTCGCTGAACACGAATTGCCATCACGCCAATCTCTTAGCGTACGCCTGCATTCTTTGAACGGAATGCACCCCCAAACGACAAACTCCCCGCGAACTGCGAGGAGTTTGTAGTGTGTAGTGAAAGTGGTCAGTGCTCAGTGCAACTACACTCGCGCACTCACGGCGTTATCGGCTGCGGCGCCGGACCTTCCGTCTTGCTCCGCACAATCTCCGCCTGCCCCGCCGCCTTCAGCAGCGCATTGATCTTCGGCAGCTGCGTCGTGATCACCCGCTCCAACCGCGCGAGCTCACCGTCGGTCTTGGGCGCCAGCACGTTCCACACGTCATACGACTGCTTCGCCGGACGACGCTCGCCGCTCATCACAAAGCCCATCAATCCGCCCAACTGATCGTTGAGGCGAATGGGGAAGTTGAGCGGATCCTGCCCCGACTGATTCTTCGTCTGGTACAACGAATCCTCAACAGCGAGCAGCGAATCGGCAAAGCTCTTCGCCAACGGCGCGAACCCGGCCACACTCGCCATCTTTGGCGTACGGTCCGTGAGCGCGCTCTTGATGTTGCGGCTCTCGATCACACCCTGGTTGGCGGCGGTGATCTTGTCACGCACCTGCAACGCGAAGCGCACCTGCTCCTTGAGGTCCGCCCCCGTCGCCTCGCTACGCGGATCAGGCAACACACGGAAATCGTACGATACCGGCGCGCTGTTCCCCGCCGTCATGCGCACGCGATACATCCCCGGCGCCATGCTCGGCCCGTTGCCACGACCGGCCCACGTGATCATGCCGCGGAACGTCTTGGCATCGTCGTGCTTCATCGTGTACGAGAAGCGATTCACGCCCTTCTTGTTCGCCGGCTTGGGCGGCGCCGGCGGCGCAAAGCCCATCCCTTCGAAGCGCGGGTCCACCGGCGCCTTCGTCGTGTCGTTGCTCGCGGCGGTGCCCACGAGCTTCCCGGCGGCATCGTAGAACTCGAACTTCACCACCAGGCTGTCGGCCGGCAGACGGTACGTGAACGTCGGCTGCGTCTGGCCGTTCAAGCGGTACACCGGCACCGGCTTGTACAGGTACGGCGCACTCCCCGCAGCCTTCTCCACCTCGGGGGCCCAACGCAACGACGTCAAATTCTCCAGCACCCAGAACGCACGACCATGCGTCGAGATCGCCAGATCGTCGTCGCGCAGCATCATGTCGCTCACCGGCACCGGCGGCAGATTCTTCTGCAAGCTCGTCCAGTTCGCGCCATCATCGTAGCTCACCATCACGCCACGCTCCGTTGCCGCGTACAACATGCCGGGACGATGCAGATCTTCACGAATGGCGCGCGTGAAGTGATCGGCCGCAATGCCGTTCACGATCTTCGTCCACGTCACCCCGTAGTCCGTCGTCTTGTACAGATACGGCGCGAAGTCGTCCATCTGATAGCGGTTGCCCGCCACGTACGCCGTCCCCGGCGCATGCTGACCGGCCTCGATGATGCTCCAGCGCATCCACTCGGGCAGCCCCTTGGGAGTCACGTTCTTCCACGTCACGCCGTTGTCGCGCGTTACGTGCAGCAGCCCGTCATCGCTACCTGTCCAGATCACCCCCTTCACCAACTTCGACTCGGCGAGCGTAAACACCGTGCCGTAGTACTCCACGCTGGTCTGGTCCTTGGTAATGGGGCCACCCGAAGCGCCGAGCGTGCGCGGATCGTTGCGCGTAAGGTCGCGCGAGATGGGCGTCCACGTCATACCACCATCGCGCGAGCGGAACACGACATTCGAACCCACGTAGATGGTGTTCGCATCGTGCGGCGAATGCACGATGGGATACGTCCACTGGAAGCGATACTTGCTGTCCTTCGCGTCGTGCCCCATGGGGTTGAGCGGCCACGGATCGAGCGACAGCGTCTTGCCGGTGCGACGGTTGAGCATGTCCATGCTGCCACCGTAGTTCGCGCCGTACATGATGTCGGGGTCCTTCGGGTTGCTGCTGATGTAACCGCTCTCGCCACCGGCCACACCGTAGAACGTGGCGAACGGGCTCGCCGGCGCCGCCGGGCCTGCACCACCACCCATCATCTGCGCCATCATCGCTTCACGACCACCCAGCGCCGCGGCACGCACCGGGCCACAGCTCGAGCCCGCGTCCTGCTTCGCGCCGCACACATGGTACGGAAAGTGGTTCGTGAGGTGCACGTGGTAGTACTGCCCCGTCGGCGCGGCCACACGCACGCTGTTCGTGCCGCCATCCTTCGTGATGATCACGCCGTTGTCGTGCGCCACCGCAATGCGCTTGGGGTCGGTGGGGTCAATCCAGATGTCGTGATTGTCGCCGCCACCAAAGCCGCGCACGAACGTCTTGCCGCCGTCCTTGCTCACCAGCGGGCTCACCTGTGGCCCGTACACCACGTTCGTGTCCTTCGGGTCCGCGTACAGCTTGCTGTAGTACCACGCCCGCTGACGCAAATTGCGATCGGCGGTCATGAACGTCCACGTCGCGCCGGCATCGTCACTGCGATACACACCACCATTGGGCTCGTGCTCAATGATCGCCCACAGACGGCTCGGCTTGGCCGGGCTCAACGTAATGCCGATTGCGCCCAACGGCCCGCTCTGCGGCAGCCCCTTGTTGCGCGTGATCTCGGTCCACGTGTCGCCACCGTCGGTGGTCTTGAAGATCGCGCTCCCCATGCCGCCGCTCACCAGCAGCCACGGCTTGCGACCGGCCTGCCAGAAGCTCACGTAGATGATCTTGGGGTTGGTGGGGTCCATGATCATGTCCGCCACGCCGGTGGAATCGTTGCGGAAGAGAATGTTCTTCCACGTCTTTCCGCCGTCGGTGGTGCGGTACACGCCGCGTTCCTTGTTGGGGCCGAACACATGCCCCAGCGCGCCCACGTACACGATATCCGGATTTTCCGGGTTGATGCGCACGCGCGAGATGTACTGCGTTTCCTTGAGCCCCATGTACTGCCAGGTCTTGCCGGCATCGGTGCTCTTCCACACCCCTTCGCCGTGGCTCACGTTGCCGCGAATGGGCGTTTCACCACCGCCCACCCACACCACGTCGGGCTTGTCCTGCTGCACCGCAATGCTGCCAATGGTGCCGCCGAAGTACGCGTCGGTGACGGGGAACGCCGTCTTGCCACCATCGGTGGTCTTGAAGACACCACCACCGGTGGTGCCCATGTAGTACTCGTCAGGGCGCGACGTGCTACCGGCCACGGCGACCATGCGGCCCGACTGATTGGGGCCGAGGTTACGCCATTTGACGTCGAAGGAGGTGTCGGCGTTCGCGGCGGCGCCTCGGCCCTGGCCTCGCTGGGCCATCGCGGCAGACGCGGACAGCGACAAAAGTGCGGCGGAGCAGCCAACGGCAACCGCTAGCGCACGGTGGGGAGTATTTCGCACGGGGAGGGTGGGAAACGGGTAATGAAACCAACGCATCCTCTACACAACCGCTCGGCGCCGAGCTTGGCAAGCAGGGGCTGGTGTTCTGCCTATACGGCGCGCGCCCCGCGATGCGGCGCTTCAATGACCACCGTGACGATCCGTCGCCCTTGCACGCGCGTTACGACCACGCGCCGTTCACCCCATTCCACGACATCCCCTTCGCGTGCGACGCGCCCCAAGCGGCCCATCACGAGACCGCCGAGTGTGAGGATCTCCGCCTGTTCACGCTCGCCGGCCTCGATGTTCAGGCGGGCTTCCACCTCTTCCAGCGACGTGGCCGCGTCAATTTGCCAGCCGCCGTTGGCCTGACGCACAAAGTTGGCCTCGTCACCGTTGGCCGCGTTGGGTACGTCTCCCACCAGCGACTCCAGCAGGTCGTGCAGCGTGACCAGTCCGGCCACGGTGCCGTATTCGTCCAGCACCACCGCCGCGTGCGAGCGACGTTCGCGCAGCGTGGAGAGCAGCTTGAACACCGGCATCATGGCCGGCACATACTCCGGCGCGCGCGACACCGCGCGTAACGCGTCAGCATCGTGAATGGCGTTTCCCGCCACCGCGCGCACGACCAGGTCTTCCGCGAACACGATCCCCACCACCTGATCGAGTTCGCCCTCACACACCAGAAAGCGCTCGCGTGCCGCTTCAGCGAGTTGTACGCGCATGACCTCGGGCGGATCGCTGATGTCTACCCAGAGCACATCGGGGCGCGGTGTCATGATGCTTTCCACCGTGCGGTCACCCAACCGGAACGTGTTTTCCACGATTTCCTGCTCCGCCGCCTCCACCACCCCCGACTCCGCTCCCTGCTCCACCAGCGCCCGAATGTCCTGCTCCGTGACCCCGGCCTCAGCCACCGTACCCCGCCCAAGAATGCGAAGGACAAAGTTGGTGGTGGCCGTTAGCAACCGAACGATTGGTCCACCAACCCGGGACAATGCACCCATGGGACGCGCCACCAGCGCCGCCACCCGCTCCGGGTTGGACAACGCAATGTTCTTGGGCACCAGTTCGCCAATGATGAGCGAAAGGAAGGTGATGGCCGTGACGACAATCGCGAATGCAATGGACGTCGCATATGGCGCCAGCCACGTCACGCGCGTGAACTGCACCGCCAGCACTTCCGAGATGCCCACGCCACCGAATGCGCCGGCGAGCACGCCCACGAGCGTGATCCCCACCTGCACCGTGGACAGAAACGCGTTGGGGTTGGCGGCCAGACTGAGCGCGGCACGCGCGCCGGCGTCACCGGTTTCCTCGACCTGATGCTCGAGCCGAGTACGCTTGGCGGTCATGACAGCCAACTCCGACATGGAGAAGAGGCCATTGATGACCAGCAGAATGAGAATGACCACCACTTCCGTGGCGATTTCGCCCAGCATACGGCTCCGCTCCGTGAACCCAGGTGTTGCGGGTGTTCCGTGTCACTCACACGGTCACCGCTTCAAGCCACAGGTAATGTAGTACGGGTCGTGCGCGTTCTCGCTCAGTTCGTACCCGAAACGTACGAGTCCCGCCCGCCCACTACGGTGCGCAGCACCTTCACGCGCAACAGCTCGGCGGGTGGCACCGAGAACAGATCCTCGCTCAGCACGACGAAGTCCGCGAGCATCCCCGCGCGCAGCATCCCTGCGTCGTTCTCCATGAACCCCGCATACGCCGCATCGCGCGTGTAGTGCCGGAGCGCCGCTTCCAGCGTAATGCGCCCGGCGGGATACCATCCGCCGCGCGGCGTGCCTTCGGGGGTCATGCGCGTCACCGCCGTGTACATGCCGCGAATGACATCCATGGGGAACACCGGATAGTCACTGCCAAACGCCTGACGCGCGCCGGCATCATCGAACTGCCGGAAGTTGTTGGCGAGTGCCGAACGCTTGGCGCCCAACAGCGGCGCGTAGTTGGTGAGCGTGGTGACATCGGGCGTGGCGAAAATGGCCTGTGTGCTCGCAATCACTCCCAACTGTTTGAAGCGCGGCAAATCACTGGGGTGCGGCACCTCAATGTGCTCCACCCTATGGCGACTGTCGCGGCGGCCGTTCTTCTTCTGCGCCAACGCGTACGCGTCGAGCGCCATGCGCACGGCCTTGTCACCAATGGCGTGCAGCTCCACTTGCAGCCCCGCACTGTCGTAGCGTGCCACACCTTTGTTGAGCACGGGTCCGCTCCAGAACGGGAGCCCCGTGGCATCGGTGTTGGCGTACGGCTCGAGCATCGCTGCCGTTTGCGCATCGACGGTACCGTCGAGCATCCCCTTGGCAATGCCGTAGCGCAGCCATGGGCCGGGATACTGTGCCTTGAGCTGCACGTAGCGCGCGAGTTCTGCGCGCGTGGCGCCGGGATTGAACGGCACCGACACATACCAACGCAGGCGCATGGTGTCCGCGCGCGCCGCGTCGGCCAGCGCGTCGAACACGGCACCGCTCGGCGCACGGCGCGACGCTTCCTGCACCATGGTGATGCCGAAGCTCGCGGCGGCCTGCGTTTCTTCGTGAATGCGGCGTGCGATATCGGCACGTGTTGGTGGTGGCACCAAACGCGACACGAGCCCTCGCGCGCTCTCCTTGAGCAACCCCGTGGGGTCACCGCCGGCGCCACGCTCGATCACCCCCTGCGCGGGGTCCTTCGTGGTCGCCGAGACCTTGGCCAGACGCAGCGCCACACTGTTGGCGAGCGCCTGATGCCCATCGCGATCGCTGATGAGCACGGGCCGGTTGGGAAACGCCGCGTCGAGATAGCGCTTGTGTGCGGCGTTCTGCGGAAAGTCGGTGGGCGTCCAACCGCGCCCCACCACCCATGTGCCCTTGGGCAGTTTCGCCGCCCATTGCCGCAACCGCTTCACGATCTCCTGCACGCTCCCCGCGTCTACCAGATCGGCGCGTGATTCCGTCGGCAAATGCCAGTGCGCGTCGATGAACCCTGGCACGACCCGTCGTCCGCCCAGATCGATTACGCGTGTGCTGGCGCCTATCAATGCCCGAGCGGCCGCGTCAGTCCCCACAGCCATCAGGCGACCGTCGCGCACCGCGAGCGCCTCGGCGGCGGGGGCCGCTGAATCGCCCGTCCAGACGCGAGCGTTGACGTAGACGACGTCGGCCGACTGCGCCGCCACCGGACGCACCACAAGCGGCAACGCCGCGGCAAGTACCCACACGAATCGGATCATGGCGCAAATATGCCGCGCCGTTCTCCGCCACGCTGCCTACTGAGACGCGACGGAACGTTGGCGCGCCGCCAGACGCAGCAAATAGTACAAGAGGAGTCCGGCCGGCCCGAACATGAACGTCAGCAGCAGACAGGGCACGACCAGCAAGCGGTGCAGCTTGTGCTCCGGGGCGTCGAGCACCATCCAGCACCCCACGAAAAGATCGAAGGCCAGATAGTGTACCCAACCGGCGAGCAGGGCACGATCCTGAGCGAATAGGGCCTTTACCTGCGCCAGGGAGCCGAATCCACCGTCCGGGTTGGCCGGCGCGGTGGTCAATGCCCAGATGTAGAGCAGCGCCATCCCCACGGGGACCACGACGCGCAACACGGGCGCTGCTCGCCGCGGGATGAGCAGCAGGATCACCCAGCAGCACAACGCGGTGGTGTTGGCAATCTGGAACAGCTGCGCGTCGCTCATGATGTGGCTCCGGCAATTCGTAGTAACGGATAGTCGTGCAACGCTTGCCACAGCGCGCCGGCAAAGAGCAGATAGGCAACGCCGCCAACCGCGCCCAGTACCGCCAGCTCCTGCCGGTCCGTGCCGCGCCCGCGCACGGCGCGCACTCCCAGCAGCAGCAGCGGCAACAGCTGTAGCGCGTGCATCCCCACAAAGTGCGGCACCCGCAGATCGCCATGCTCACGACTCCAACGCGTGAGTGGGAGCCCGGGACCGCCATCCTGTCCCCCGATGGTATGCGCGCCGACCACAAACGGACGTTCGCCTCGCTTCATGGCATCCAACTGTTGGGGACGAGGCTGCGTCATGATCCACCCCACGCTCGCACCCACAATGTGCAGGAGGAGCCCGGCGCGAAACGCGAGAGCGAGGGCGCGGTCGGTGGGTCGTGTGCGCACGTGCAGCACGAGCACCAGCATCGTCAACACCCACACGGTGGCGATGCCACCACCCATCGCGGCAAACAGTGTGCTGTCGAGCGGCGTATCAACGTTGAAGTGACTGAGTTGTCCGCGCGCCGCCTGCACCATGATCACGAGGATTTCCCCGATGATGGTGACACCGATCAACGTCTCCGCCACGCGAAGGAGACGCGTGCGACGTAAGTCCTGCGTCATCCAGGCGATCGACCAGAGGAACGTCGCTCCGGACACTCCGAACTTGAGCGGCTTGAGCCACGCGGGTGCTCCCGCAATGAGACGATCATCCACCACCAGGGCGACAAGGCTCACGACGCCGAGGGCCGCGCAGATGGCGGCCATGCGCACCATCCACGATGAGGACGGTGGAAAGGACTGCCTATGGGGCATGTGATTCCTCAGGGAGGTGACAGCTCGAAACGACGCGCGATCTAAATATGCGGAGCGTGCGCGCGAACCGTAACTTTCAGGATCCACATTCCACCCGCATCGCCATGCTCATCGTTCAGGTCTTCGCCCGCGTACATCCCGAGTTCGTCGACGCCTTCAAGGCCGCCACGCTCGACAACGCCACTCACAGCATTCAGGAGCCAGGCATTGTGCGCTTCGACGTGCTGCAGCAGCAGGACGATCCCACGCGGTTCACTTTGATCGAAGCGTATACGACGCCTGACGCCCCGGCGGCACATAAAGCGACGGCGCATTACGCGCGCTGGCGCGACGCGGTCGAGCCCATGATGGCCGAGCCGCGTACGAACGTGAAGTACGGCGACGTGTTTGTTCCGGTCGCTTGATCACGTGAGCGCAACAGCGAACAGCTCTCACGGAGGCACGGAGGAATGGAGGCCACGGAGAAAAGCACAGGGTCTTCTCCGTGACCTCCGTCCTTCGGATGTCTCCGTGAGAGCCGTTCAATCCCACTCGCCCGCCACAAGAGCCCCCATGCGCCAGCTGATCTTCGCCCTGCTGCTTTCGGCCACCACGACATCCGCCGCCGCACAAAGCGCAAAACCGCTCGAAGTCACCGAAGCCAGCGTGACGCAGCTGCAGCAAGCCATGGCCGAGGGGCGCGCGACGAGTGCGAGCATCACGCGCGCGTATCTCGCGCGCATTGCCGCATACGATCAAAGCGGACCGCGCCTCAACGCGATCATCCGGCTCAATCCGCGCGCGCTCGCCGAAGCCGCCGCCCTCGACGCCGAACGCAAGGCGGGCAAAGTACGCGGCCCCATGCACGGCATTCCGTTCATTCTCAAGGACAACTACGACACCGGCGACATGCCCACCACCGCGGGCTCGCTGGCGCTGGCCAACAGTCAGCCCTCGCGCGATGGTTTTATCACGAAGCAGATTCGCGATGCCGGGGGGGTGCTCATTGCCAAGTCGAACATGCACGAACTCGCTGCCGGCGTCACGAGCATCAGTTCACTCGGCGGACAGACGCGCAATCCGTACGACCGCGCGCGCTGCCCCGGCGGCTCGAGCGGCGGCACCGGCGCCGCCATTGCGGCCAGCTTTGCGGCGGTAGGGTGGGGCTCCGATACCTGCGGCAGCATTCGCATTCCCAGCGCGTTCGGCGCGTTGGTCGGCCTGCGTCCCACCGTGGGCTACGACCCGGCCGACCCGGTCACGGTGCTCGTGAAGGACAAGCGTCCTCGGTTCATGGACGCGCTCAAGCCCGGTGCATTCAAAGGCGCGCGCATTGGGGTTTTTGCGCCGTACTTCCGTGACACCGACGCCGAGATCGCCGACAGTGTGCGCGCTGCCATCGCCACCATGAAATCGCTCGGCGCGACGGTAATTGATGTGCCCATGCCGGAGTTCGACACGCTCATGGTGAACACGGGCGTAACGAACCAGGAAACCAAGCACGATCTCGAGAACGCCGCGCACACCCTCACGTTGTCGCGGCAGGCCGCACTGCGCGCACGCGTGGAGCGTGTGATCGACAGTCTGCAGCTCGACGCGATTGCGTATCCCACCATGCGCCAAGCGCCAGTGTTCCCCGGCCAGATCCAGGCGGGAAGCACCTGCCAGCTCGGCGCGCAGAGCGGACTCCCCTCCATTGCGTTCCCCGCCGGCTTCACCGCCGACGGGCTTCCGGTGAGCGTCGAGCTGCTTGGCAAAGCCACGAGCGATGTACAGCTCGTGTCGTTCGCGTACGCCTTCGAGCAGCACGGATCGCGTCGACGTGCGCCCAGCACCACACCCGCGCTCGTCGCCGGCAAAGCGCCCGCTCCGCGTCTCATGGGCCCCGACGTGCGCACCGCGAGTGGGTCACTGCCACTGAGCGCGCGCGATCGCGACGCGTTCGGCAAGGGACAGCTCAGCGTCGCGCTGTACACCGCTAGCGGCAAGGCGGTCGAAGCGACGTTGAGGTAGCGGCGCTAAAGGGGTCAGAGTCCTTCTCACGCCCCGACCCTCCGGGGGCAACAAGGGGTCAGAGTCGTTTTTGGAGTCGATTTCTTTGGGTCGTTTTTCCTCACGCTTTTGGGCGTGCCGCGAGTTTGGCGAACCGCGCTCACAGAGGCATCCGAGGAACGGAGATCACGGAGCGGCGTGTTGGCTGGGTTCGTTGAACCGATCGCGCGGAGGCAACCAAGGCAACCGAGGCGTCACAGGTCCTCGCGTGGCCACCCGAGATCTCGCGTTGGCGGCCGTTCATTCAAAAGATTGAATACCGGCACCTGCGGAGTCGGTTCGGTTGCCTCGGTTGTCTTCGTGCCATCGGTTCAAACCAAGACAGCCGCATACGCGAACCAGCCGACACGCCGCTCCGTGACCTCCGTCCCTCGGATGCCTCCGTGAGAGCAGTTCACCACTACGGACGGCCAGCACGACGGTACGTTTGAAGCGGCTGCTTCCGGCTGCTGCTGCTTTCGTCACCATGAGCCCCTTCGCGTCATGATCCGGTTGCCCTCCGGTGCGCTGGCTGCGGCTGCGATCACCTTCACGCTTGCCTCGCCAACCACCGCGTCGGCCCAACACAGCTACGCCGAACCCAACGCCACCTTCGACGCGCGCATCCGCACCCCCGCGCAAATCCTCGGCTACGAACTCGGCGCGCGCTTCACGTCGCACAAGAGCATGATGCGCTACGTCGAGCGCGTTTCCGCGGTGCGCAAGCGCATCAAGAGCGATACCGTCGCGCGTTCATATGAAGGAGGCGAGATGCTCGTCATTACGGTCACGAGCGAAGCCAATCAGGCACGCCTCGCCGACATCCAACGCGACGCCCAGGGCATAGCGTGCACGGTGGCGAGGCGAGCGGTGTGGAAGCCGGACTCGCGCTGCTCAATCAGCTCGCCGCCGGCACCGACGCCGATACCAAGCTCGCGCTCGATAGCACCGTCGTGCTCCTCGACCCCAATTAGAATCCCGACGGGCGCGAACGGCATGTGCACGACGTGGACAAGTATCGCAGCGTGAACGGCCTCTCCATCGACCCGGGCGCGATGAACAACGTCGGCTCGTGGCCCGGCCCGCGCACGTCGCACCACTACTTCGATCTCAATCGCGACTGGTACGCACAGTCGCACCCCGAGACCCGCGGGCGCGCGAAGACCTTCCTCAATTACATGCCGCACGGCGCGGCCTTCGACACACACGGCTGGAGCTACTTCCGCCGTGAAGGTGACGACTCGTTCTACCCGGGCTACGGCGAAGGGTGGCCCGTGCTCACCGGCAACGCGTCGCTCCCCGCGGCCACGTCGTACAGGACCGGCAACACCGCTGCGCTGTCGCTCAAGACCGGCAGCTACGTGGTGGACTTTGCGCAGCCGCAGGCTCACCTCGCCAAGGCGCTGCTCGAAGCCAACGCCTACCTCGACTGGGCGTACGTGAAGTTCGAGCTCGAACTGCGTCGCACCGGCCAGCGCAATCGCTTCTACGACGCCACCGGTTGGTCGCTGCCGTACACGTTCCGTGTCGACGCGTACACGGTGCCTGCCATGCCGTCGGGGCTCGCCAAAGCCGATGTGTCCAAGCCCGCCGCGCCGGCCGCCGCACGTGCGCAGTACGGCTACGCGTTCGCACCAGGCAGCGAAGAAACCATCCGACGTGTGCAGCCCAACCGCGCCGAGGTCCATGATGTCGTCATGCGGCGCGCGGCGCAGACCGGCGTGACGCTCGCGGCCATTGCCAGCGCCGGCGTTGACGAAGGCACCGATCTTGGCAGCAACAGTGTCGTCCCCATTCCGCGCCCCAGCATCGCGCTGCTTGGCGGCGCTCCGGTAAACGGCACGCCGTTCGGCTTTGCCTGGTACGCGCTCGATCAGCGCATCGGGTATCCCACCAGCATGATCGACGCCAACTACATCGCCGGCGGCGATCTGTCGCAGTACACCACCATTGTCATGCCCAGTGTGCAGGCGGGTGCGCTCGACCGCTTGCTGGGCGACGGTGGCCGTCAGCGCCTCGTGGAGTGGGTGCGCAACGGCGGGGTGCTCATCACCATGGAAGGGGCGAGCGCGTGGGTCGCACAGAAACGTGTGGGACTCGTGCGCACACGCGTCAAGCGTGACAGCGCCCGCGCCGACAGCGCTGGTGGTGCGCAACTCCCCGGCGGACTCCCCGGCGTGATTGCCCGTGCCACCGTCGACTCATTGTCGCCGCTCACCGCGTATATCGCGATCAGCTGCGTGGGACGCTGCCGTTGTTTGCAAACGCGGTGCTGCTGGGTACGACGTACTGAGTCGTCGGCAGCACCGGTTAACAGCACCACAGATTGCACAGAGGGGTCACAGAATGAACACGGAGAACAACACCGAGCTCCTGTTGTTTCCGTGTTCATTTGGTGACCTCGTTGTTTCAGTACGGGTACCGATCCGGGATTCTCACAAGCTCCTGAGGAGCTCCGGATCTTCTGCTTCTCGGAAGCAGGACCGACTGACTCGTTACCAGAACGGAACCGGACGATCAGCGAGCAGGTAGTCGGTTGTTACGCACGAACGTGACTTTGCGGGCTCTCGATCGAAGTTTTCCACTTCCGGAGCTCGCTTCGTGCCACGCATTTTCCCCACCGTTATCCCCTACGCGGCGTTGCTGCTCGCCGCGGCGCCGCTGATTTCCGTTTCTGGTACGCACGCGACTGTCGCCGTCCTACACGCGCAAGGTACCGATGCCAGCGTAACGGGGCGCATTACCAAGAGCGGCGGCGCTGCCATTGAAGGTGCCGAGATTCTGCTCCGCAACGCGTCCACCGGGTATCTCCAACGCGGTGTGACGCGTGCCGATGGCCGCTTCATCTTTGCGCAGCTGCCGCTGGGCGGACCGTACAGCATTACCGTGCGGCGTATTGGTTACCGCGCGCTGGTACGCGACAATCTGCGCCTCAGTCAGGGCGATCGCGTTGAACTGGCGTTCAACCTCGATGAAACGTCGCAGGATCTCGCGCCGGTCGTGATCACGGACCAGGCAGCCACCGGAGCGCGTCGCGAGCGTCTTGGCGCCAGCACGAAAGTGTCCGATCGCGAAATCCGCGACATGCCCGTTGCCAATCGAAATTTCACCGATCTCGCCCTGCTCGCCCCGACCACCAGCGCGGGCGGTTTCAATATTGGCGGCGCGAAGGTGACCTCCACCGACGTGCGCGTCGACGGCGTATCGGCACGGAATCAGCTCTCCGGCGGACAGGTTGGCAGCGGCCCGTACTCGCTGTCGCTCGCAGCCATTCGTGAGTTCGAAGTCGTGACGAACGCGTATGACGTCTCCATGGGACGCCAGGGCGGCGGAGCCATTAGCGCCGTGACCAAGAGCGGTACCAACACCGCTGAAGGAAGCGCCTTTGGCTACTTCCGCAACCAGGCCCTCGCGGCCAGCGAAGACTTCACCGGTCGTGGACGCGATCTGCGCCAGCAGCGCATTGCCCAGTGGGGCGGTTCCATGGGCGGGCCGATCATCAAGGACAAGTTGCACTACTTCGTCGCCTTCGATCGGCAGGACCAACAAGAACCGTTCTTCGTACTCGACCTGCGCACGCCGCAGGATGAAATCGACAATCGCATCGTTGCTGATTCGCTCAAGCGTCTCATTGGCATCCTCGGCGGACGGTATGGCATGGATACCGTCGGCGCCGCCGGCGCGTACGGCCGCGCGCCTGTTGCCAACACGCTCTTTTCGCGTATCGATTGGCGCCTTGGTGACAAACATCTGCTCACGGTGCGAAACAATTTTTCGAATTGGCAGGCTGGGCAGAGTGGTGCCAACGACCAGAACCGCCCCATTCTTGCCGAAGCGCGCCATGAGTTCAACTCACTCGAAAACTCCGCGCTCATTTCTCTGCGCTCGACGATATCGCCAACCGTCCAGAATGAGTTGAAGGTAGCCGGCACATACGCGCAGCGATTCTTCAATCCGTACAATCGCACGCCGCGCGGCGAAGTGCTGATCAATTCGCGACTGCCAAACGGCACCAACGGACAGACGACCGTACAGTTTGGCGGCAGTCGCTTTGCCCCTGAGCGCAACAAGGAAGTGCAGTATCAGCTCGTGAACATGACGTACCTGCAGCGGGGCAATCAGTCCATTTCCTTTGGTGTCGACAACTCGCTCACGCAGCTGGCCACCTATCTCTCCATCGAGACGGGCGGACAGTACAACTTCAACAGCTTGGCCGATCTCGAGGCCGGACGCGCCGCGCGCTATCGGCGCAATGTGCCGCTGCTCAGCGCCGAACCGACCGCCCGCCAGTGGGTCCTCGACGCCGCGGCATTCGTGCAGAGCGAGTGGCATCCTCGTAACAACCTGACGGCCACCTTCGGCCTGCGCTACGACGTCACGAGCTTTCTCACCGCCGCGCGACGCAACCTGGCCACCGAGCGACTCTTCGGCCTGCGCACCGACAACACCCCGTCCGACTTCAGCAACATTCAGCCGCGCGTATCGGCGGTGTGGGACATCACGGGCGACGGACGCAATCTGGTACGCGCTGGCGGTGGCTTGTTTACCGCGCAGCCGCACTACTACGCGCACGTGAATCACATCTTGAACAGCGGCATGGAGCAGGCGGGTATCGACGTACGTGGCACTGATGTGCCAGCCCCCGATTACACGCGCTTCCGCGCTGACCCCTCCACCGTTCCCGGCCTGTTGCCCGGTGTGGCGACCACGACGCGCGTGGACCTCATCAACGAGAACTACCAGTCGCCGACGACCGCGAAGGCGAATCTCTCGTACCAGCGCAAGATCAGCGACCGGCTCACCGCCGGCGCCACGCTCTTCTACGCGAACGGCTGGAACAACTACCACTACGTCGATCGCAACCGTCCGGCGGAGCCGTTCTTCCGCGTTGACAACGAAGCCAATCGCCCCGTGTGGGTACCTGCGGCCACCATCGATGCCACCGGTGGTACGTTCAACGTGAACGGCTTCCGCACCACCGAAATCGGGCGCGTCATGGAACTCGTGTCCGTCGGACGTCTCGAACAGAAGGCATTCACGTTCGAAATGGGCGCCAGTCCGTATCGTGATGCCGCGGTGAACTTCTCGTACACGCTCAACAACACCCGCGACAACTCCACCTACAACTGTTGCGTGTCGGGAAGCGCACTCAACACGACCAACGCCGGTGATCCCAATGATCTTGGTTCACTCTGGGGCCAGTCGGATGCCGACTTCCGTCACAAGCTCGTCGCCTTCGGTGCGCTGCCGGCCATCTGGGGCTTCAAGATCAGCGCGCGCTATGTGGGCGCGAGTGGCACGCCGTTGTCGCTCGTTACCAGTCGCGACGTGAATGGCGACGCGTCGCCGCTCGCCAACGACCTCGCGTTCATCTTCGACCCGAAGGATCCTGCCACGCCGGCCGCTATTGCCACCGGTATGCAAACGCTGATGGATAACCCCAACAGCATCGTCGCCCAGTATCTCCGTGACAACGTGGGCACCATCGCCAAGCGCAACGCGATCTACAATCCCTGGCAGCAGCGCCTCGATCTGCGACTGTCGAAAACGTTCCGTACGTTCGGTGGACAGAACGCGGAGTTCACGCTCGACGTGTTCAATCTCCCCAATCTGCTCAACTCGAACTGGGGCGCCAACTACACCGGCGGCTCACGTCAGACACTGCTCAACGTCGTGGGCTTCGACCAGACCACCAGGCGCTATCGCTACAACGTCAATCAGAACGCCGGTGTGCTCCTCAAGTCGGGCACCCCATACCAGATGCAGGCCGGTATGGCCTACCGGTTCTGAACCATGACCATCACACTCCGACACCGCGTGTTGGGCGCCGCGTCTTCCGCGCTGCTGCTCTGCGCCACCGGGCGCACGCTCTCCGCGCAGTCGCCCGTGTCATCCGGACCCATGGCCGGCTACGCCACACTGCGCGAGGCCGCACTCTGGGTACAACTCAAGGCCCCCGGACGCGTTCGCTTTGTCTATTGGGACTCCGCGGCGCCCAACGTCCGCTACGCCACCGCCGAACAGGACGCGATCGCCTCGAATGTCTTCGTCGTGCATGCGCTTGCCGATAGCGTACGCGAAGGCCGGCGGTATCTCTACGAATTGCAGGTGAATGGGCGGACGATTCCCATGGGGCGTGAGCTGGGCTTCCGTACGCCACCGCGGGAGTCCGGTGCCTTCGGTGTCCGCGACATTCGCATCGCCTTCGGCAGCTGCAGCAACATCGCCGATCCCCGCGTCGACGTGCCTGGTAACGTGTATGGGGCCGGCTACGAAATCTTCGAAGCCATCGCGGATCAACGTCCCGACTTCATGCTCTGGGGCGGCGACAACCTGTACTTCCGCGACGCCGACTGGTCGTCACGCACAGGAATGCGGCAGCGCTACACCCATGACCGCGCACTCCCACAGCTCCAGCGTCGCTTGGCGTTACCAATCACTACGCCGTGTGGGACGACCATGACTACGGCCCCAACGACGTCGATCGCAGCTGGTCTGGCAAGTCACGCGCCCGGGAAACGTTTCAGCTCTTCTGGGCCAATCCCGAGTACGGGGTACCGGGCGCCGAACAGGCCATCGGCACCAGCTACCGCTGGGGTGATGTCGAAGTGTTTCTCATGGACGATCGGACGTACCGCGCCTCGAACAACATGCGCGCCGGCGACGGCGATTACTGGGGAGCGGGACAACTGCGTTGGCTTATCGGCGCCCTCAAGTCGAGCAGCGCCACCTTCAAGCTGGTGGCAAACGGCGGACAGGTGCTGAGCCCACTCACGAATTACGAGAACATGGCCAACTACGGACGCGAGCGCGGGGAGCTCCTCGCCGCGCTCGCTCAGGAACAGATTGACGGTGTGATGTTCCTGTCCGGCGATCGCCATCTGACCGAACTCACCAAAATGCCGCGGCTCGGCATGTACGCGTTGTACGACGCCACAATCTCGCCACTGACGTCAAAGCCCTTCGCCGAACCGGAAGAGCCAAACCCGTGGCGGGTGCCTGGCACCTGGACCACCATGCGCAACTTTGCCCTGCTCGAAGTCACCGGACCTCGTGCCGATCGCGTCTTGACGATTACGGTCCGCGACCAGAACGCCAAGATCCTTTGGAAGCACCCCATCCACCAGAGAGAACTGCGCAATGGCGGAGCGCGGTAGTCCTGACACCGCGGGAACCGGCACGTGCCCGCGGTTTTTCGGGTGCCGGGACCATCTCCGAGGGTCAACGACTCCGTCAACGACTCTGACCCCTCCCGCCCCCCTCCCGCTCCCCTGACCCTTCGGGGCTCGAAAGGACTCTGACCCCTTTTGGGCCCCCTTTGGGGCCGGGCCGACGGCGATGACTTAGCCTCGCATCGCCGCCGCGTAGGCTGCCGCGAACTTGCCGGCGTCAGCCGCCTTCATCGCGCAAATCCCCACACGCAGCCCCTCGGGCATGGGCACGACGAACACATCGTGCGCCTGCATGCGCTCGCAGGTGGCCGTGGGATTCGCGCCGCCGTCGAGCGTGACGAAAAATCCGCCGTCATACGCCGCGCCGGGGAACCCTTCCGCCTTGAGTGCGGCATCCACCGCCGTGGCACGCTCGGCGAGCAACGTGCGCCACTGCGCGTGCTCCTGTTCCAGCGAGGCCTGCAGTGCGCCGTCTTTCGAAATGCGATTGAGCACACTCATGGGAGCGCGCGCGCAGTTGCTCCACGTGCCGCGGCAGCTTGTGATGAGCGCGCCCTGCAGCGCCTTGTCGTTCGTCCACGGAAACACGAGCGCACCGGCGCGCGCACCGTACAACGTGTACGCCTTGCTCAGACTCAGGCAGGCGCCCACGAGCACGTTCCCCTCGGCCGCAAAGGCGGCGTACTCGTCGAGCGCTTCACGCACTTCCTGCGGATTGCGCGCGTAGTCGAGGTACGCCAGGTCGAGCACGAGTGTGACCGGCCCCTGTGATGCGACGTCGCGCAGTACATCCATGAGCGCCGTGCGATCGGCCTTGCTGAAGCTGCGCCCCGTGGGGTTGTGGCACGGGTCGTTGAGCCACAGGAGCAACCGCCCCTGCGCATCGAGAATGTCGCGGCACGCCGCTTCCCACGCGCCCAAGTCGAGACCCGTGTGCACATCGGGATACGGCACGGTGGTGAGCGTCTGTCCCGCCTCGATGGCCAGCGTGGAGTACGGCCCCCAGTAAGGGGCGGCGGTGAGGACGGTGTTGCCGCGCTCGAGCAGGTTCTTGAGCGTGAGCGCGAGCGCGCCTGACCCGCCCGGCGTGGCCACCCCTGCCCCCAGCGACGTGAGCGACGGCCAGTGCCGCTGCGCGAGGTTGAGCAGAAACGCCGGATCGCCACCAATGGGCGCGTACGGCGCGATCTCCGTACTCGTGAGCTGCTTCCACTGCTCCATGACGGTGTCGAGCACCACCAGCTTGCCCTGATCGTCGTACAGCGCGCCAATGGTCGCGTTGATGACACTCGCTCCCATCGCGGCGCGCCTTTGCGCGGCGGCATTGAGCGTGAAGATCAGGTCGTCGCCGGAAAAGTCACGGCGGTTGGGCAGCAGATGATTGGTGGTGTCCATGCTCGTAAAACTCACATGGCTCCGTTGCAGGGGCTAGTGGGTTTGCACCGCTCTCACGGAGGCGCGGAGGACACGGAGCGGCTCGCCTGACCGCGACATTACTGCGCGCCTGCAGTCGGTGTGGCTGCCGTCCGCCGTCTCAGCGCGATCCCGCCGCATCACGCCGAGAGGACGGACCGCAGGCAGCCACACAGTCAACGGGCGCGCAGGGCGTACAGTGGTCTCCCTACCAGGTCTGCCCAAACCCCACGAGGGTACGCCAACGCGCCGCCTGGTCCACCGGACGCGTCGCACCCACAAAGAGCGAGTTGCCGAAGAACCGGACCCCCGCCGTCATGCTCGCACGAATGCGTTCGGTAGGCGTGGCCACCGGCGTGCGCAACGCGAGACTCCGCGGGTCATAGCCAGCGTCGAGTCGCAACACCGCCTCACGCGCGGCCGCGGTAGGCGCATCGGCCCAGCCACTCTGCACACCCACGCTGAACCCCGGCGCAATGGCCGGGAGGAACCAGCGCTGCCCCACCCGAATGGGCTGACGCAGGAACGGCGTCGTGTATTGCACGCTCGCGCGCACCGCCGCGGCACGGGAACCGGCAAACTGCTTGTCCTCGTACGACGGCAGGTTCTGAAGGCGGCCCAGTTCGAAGAGCTGCTGCGACGGGATGCGGCTGCCGGTCACCATGCCCACATCGCCGCGCGCCAGAATCACAAAGGGTCCAATCGGACGACGCCCCGTAAGTCGCGCCTCAGTGCGCTGCCACGACAACGTACCGTCGCCGCGCTCGTACGAGAACCGTCCACCAATACCGGGCCTGAGCGCTTCGGCATTGAGATCGGGGTTCCACTCCACCACGGCGGCCGACCGCAGGTAGCTACCTTCGGTGACACCATGGTTGGCGCGGAACGCATTGCCACCGAAGGGACCGCGCAGATACTGCGACGGGCGCCACCGATCGTCGCCGTAGCCCACGTCACCGCGCAAAATGAAGTGCCGGCGGCCAATGCGCTGCACGGCCGACAACGTCGCGAAGTTGCGCGACACGTAATCGTACGAGTCGAGCGAACTGAGCGCCGCAAAGGTGTTGCCCGAGTCGAGCGGCGCCCGGAAGTCGTTCGTGATATCCATGGAGCGGCCGCCGCGCAGCTCGAGCGTGAACGGACCACGCGTGCGCTCTGCCGACACGCGCCCGCGCACCGTCTGTTCGGCCCACGCATACCCCACGTTGCCGCGCACGACGACACCGGGCGCCATATCACGCAGCGACAGCTTGCCACCAACGCCGGTATAGAGTCCCTCGACACGATTGAAGTGCATCACGTCGGCGGGACGCGGCGCCGCAAGATCAAAGCGCGGCGCGCCCGTAGGACGCCAGACGTCGGGCGCGATGTCCTGAAAGTCGTCGCTGTGCAAGCCCTCGGTAATTGTGCCGAGCTGATTGCGCCAGGCGCCGAAGCGCGCCAGCGAGTCGGTAGAGGCAAAGGTGAGTGGGCGACGGGCTCGCGCCCGCAGAGAGTCGGCCTTGGCCAGCGTCGCCGCGTCGAGCACGGTGTCGTTCACTTCCATGTCGGAGAAGTGCGAGACGATGCGAATGACCGCGCGACCATCGCCTAACAACGGGGTATTGACCTGCGCTTCCAGTCGCTGCTTGGCCGGAAGCCAATAGCTGCCGTAGCGCTCGCCCTGTTCGTACTCGACGAACGCGACGGCATTGGCAAAGGTGCGCGCTAACAGAGAGCGCGACACGCTGGTGCTGAAAAAGTGGCCGCGCAATCGCACCAGCGTACCGCGCGACGCATCAAGATCCATTTCGCCATCGAAAAGAATCACGTTGCCCTGCACATCGGCGCGCGGCTGCACGCGCACATGCGCAATGGGAATGACGCGGTCTCCGGCGCGGATGGTCACAATCGTATCGCCGCCGCTGTACGTGTAGTACATGTCGCGATCGGTGGCCAACGGATGCACCGCCGGCAGCGTGTCGCTCGCATCGCCGTTGCGACCGCGCGCGCGGCTATTGTTCCGCGTGCTGTCGGTGAGCTGACGCACCCGCAACCGGTTGCCATACAGCACCGGGTTGATCCACCCCGTCTGAAGAAGCGACAACATGGACACGTTGCCGCCAACCTGCTGCGCTCTGTACCCGTTTACCCGCTGCTCGTAGCCACCGGCGCGATTCCAGCGCAACCGGCTCGCCACCTGCTCCATGGCCCCCACCGCTTCGACCCCCTCTTCGCGTCGAAGCACAATGGCGATTTCCGTCTCGACGTTGGCCTTGTACGAAATGAGGCTGTCGGGCAACCGGTTACGCCGGCTGGCATCCTCCAGTAGCTGCAGCAACGGACGGGGCGGCGGCGTGACGGTCTGTGCACCGGCGCGGGGTGCCGTGGCGGCTGTCGCCACGGCCAACAGAATCCATGAAAGAATACGCATACGGGAAAATACGCCTGAGCCCGCCAAAGGTTACCACCCGGCGACGACTCCCCCCGCGCTCACGTCACGATCACTTCTTCTTCAAAAGAGAAACGTACTCCTCGGCGGTGCTCCACTCGTGCAACGCGTCTTCGAGCTGCTCGCGTTCCTCGTCGAGCTGACGCCCCAGCGCCGCCGCCTTCTTCACGCCGGCGGGTGTGTCATACAGAAACGGGTTGTCGAGCTGCTCGGTGAGCTCGGCAATCGTCGATTCCACCGTGGCCACTCGCAGCTCGGCGTCGGCCAGCGCCTTTTCGGCGGCCCGCAACAGCTTGCGCGGATCGCCACCGGCCGCCTTCTCACGCTCCTGCTGTTCACGCTCGCGTTCACGCTGCCGCACCGCACGCTCGGCGCCCTTCTTGTCGTCGGCGCGCAGCTGCTTCGCTTCGTTGGTCATGCGTTCGGCGCGCATCGCTTCCCACTCGACGAACGAACCCGGAAAAACCTGCAGTGCATTGTGCCGCAGCTCCCATACCTGCGTGGCCAACCCGCGCAAAACAGCGCGATCGTGGCTCACGATGAGCACACTGCCTTCGTAGCCGTCGACGGCATCTTCGAGCACTTCGATGCTTTCGACATCGAGGTGATTGGTGGGCTCGTCGAGAATGAGCAGGTTGTTGGTGCTCAGCGTGAGCAACGCCATGGCCACACGCGCACGCTCACCACCGGAGAGCGTGCCGATGGTGCGCTGCGCTTCGTCGCCGCTGAAGCCGTAGCGCCCCAAATGCCCCTGCACCATGCGCCGTTCCCACAGTGGGCGCTCGTTGGCGATGGCGTCGTAGATGGTGCTGTTGAGGGGCAAGTGTCCCACATCCTGACGGTAGTACGCCACCGTCGTGCTGGGGCCCACCTTCACGTCGCCATCGAGCGGCGGCATTTCGCCGAGCAGCGTTTTGATGAGCGTGCTCTTGCCGGCGCCGTTGGGCCCCACGAGGGCGACGACCTCGTTGCGCTCCATCACGACGGTCACGTGCTTCACGAGCGTGCGCGGTCCGTCGGGCGTGGGCACACCGACGGTCACGTTCTTCGCTTCAATGACGCGATCGCCACTGCGGTTACCCGCATCGAGACGCAGCGCCATGACACCGTCCGCGCCAATGGGCGCCGACAAACGCGGCATGCGCGCGAGCAACTTGCGACGCCCCTTGGCCTGCCGCGTGTTCTGGCCGGCGAGGTTGCGCGCGATGTAGTCCAGCTCCGACGAAATCTTGTTCTGCTGCTTCTCGAACTGCCGCTGCTGCGTAAGCCGACGCTCTTCACGCTGCTGCACGAAACTTTCGTAGCTGCCGGTGTAGGCGGACGCCGTGCCACCCTCGAAGTGCAGCACATGATCGGCCATCGCATTGAGAAACGCGCGATCGTGGCTGATGCAAACGACAGTGCGCTCGGTCGTCGCGAGATACTGCTCGAGCCACGCCGTGGTATCGAGATCGAGGTGGTTGGTGGGTTCGTCGAGGATGAGCAGGTCCGACGGCGTCGCGAGCTGCCGTGCAAGTGCCACGCGTCCCCGTTCCCCACCACTGAGCGTGCCGATACGTGTGACCTTGGCCATCTCGGGTTCGAAGCCGACACCCATGAGAATCGCATCGACCTTGGACGCCATCTCGTAGCCGCCGTCGCGCTCGAAGCGCTCGAGGTCACGGCCGTACTTCTCCATGGCCGTTTCGCTGTGGTCATGCTCGAGATTGGCGGCCTGCGTGGCGAGCGAGTGCTCGAGCGCGCGCAGGTCACCGAAGGCGTCGGCGACGATGTCCCACAGACTCTGGTCGTCCGGGAAGCGGCGGTGCTGATCCATGAGCGCCACCCGCAACCCAGGCATCCGCGCCACGTTCCCGCGAGTGGGCTGCAGCGTGCCGGTAATGAGACGCACGAGCGTCGTTTTGCCGGTCCCGTTGCGTCCCACGATGGCCCAGCGGTCGCCGGCGGCCACGGTGAACGAAATGTCGCGGAAGATTTCGGAGGCGCCGAAATCGACTCCGGCGTTGCCAAGGGAGATGAGCGTCATGCGATCATTCTAATGGGTCGGCCGCCCGGCTCCCGGCGCGGCGCGATCAGGGCAACGCCGTCCATTGGGTGGCGGTCTCGCGGACCACCGTCGCCGCCTCGCGCAGCGCCATGCGGTCGGACGTCGACCAGCGCCGCACCCGTCGCACCAGCCGCCACCCCGCATGCCGTTGGCGCCACTCAATGGCCAGATCGCCAAGGCGCGGCGACGCGACCAGCAACGGGAGTGCCCACCACGGACCGATCCCCATCCCGGCCCCCCCCGCCGCCGCGAGCACACTCACCAGCACCCACCAGAGCAGCACCATGTACAACCCGGGCACAAAACAGTTGGGGACAAAGTCCACGCGGTCTTTGGCGGTGCGTTTGGCCACGGCGTACACCACGGCCAGAATGGGAGCGTGCACCAGCCAGCCGATGGCCGCCGCTGGCACCCCCGCCAACAGCACCGCGGTGGAGACCGGCGCCTTGGCGGCCTGCATCTCGAGCGCATAGAGCAGGAGGGCGTGGTCCACCGCCGAGGTCCCGATGCCGCCGGCGCGTTCCACGGCGCGGGCCAGGGCGTGGGTGGCTGTTTTGAGCCGAACGGTTTGTGGCCACATACCGCCGCTGTAGGCGTTGGCGGCGACCGCGGCCGCGTGCGACACCATCGTGGGCGACGCGTCGAGCGGATCATGCGGCGCGGTTGCCGCCGCCGCCGCCGCCACGATCTCGTCGCGCGTGTCCCCTTCCTCCCAGCTGGCGGCATTGCGCGTCACCGAGAGCAGCGACTCGCGCAGTCGGTCGGTGAGCGCCGCCAGTCCGCGATGCTCCGCCGGCTGCGCCTCGTACCACCCGCGCGCCGACCATGGCTCCCCCAGCACCGTCATCGTGTCGCTCCCCCAACGGCGCGGGGCCTCGTACTGCGCACCAAAGGGCACGATGGTCACGTCATTTTTCGCGCCAGCATCGAGATGTCCAAGTATCATCTTAGCGACACCCGTCCGCAAACGCCCGATCTGCGGCACATCGTGCGTACCGCCCTCCGGGAAGACGGCCACCACCTCACCTGAGGCCAGCGCTGCCGATACCGTGTCGTTGGCCGCCTGATTCACCGCCGCCAAATCGACCCCTTCGGCCTTCATCTTCCGGGCGTCGCGCACCCGCGCCACCGGGATCACGGCCATCGACTCGTACATCGCCCGCGCCATGACGCTCGTCGTGACCGACACCGTCGCGAGATAGCGAGGATGGCGGGGCGACAGATACAGCCCCGAGATCACATCGGGCAGATCATTGGGATGATTGCCAATGAGCAGCACCGGACCGCTGGTCGGCACCTTCCCGTAGCCAACGACCCGGTGCTCCCGGTAAAACCAGTGCAGGCAGCGGCCCGACACCCAATACACCACCCGGCGGAAGAACATGCGGGGAATCTACTTCAAGGCCGCCGCACGCTCCTCATACTGCGTGGCCATCACCGCGCGGTTCGTCGCCTTCAGCAGTACCGCGTAGTCGTGCAGCGTCTCCTTCAGGTCGGCCGTGCGCTTGTTCGCTTCACGAATGGCCAGCGCGCGCTTGTAGTATGGCTCCGCCTCGGCCTCTCGTCCGCTGTCGCGCAGCACGCCGGCCAAGCCGTTCAGCGACACCGCAATCGACGAATTCTCTGGCGCATACAGTCGCTCCTTCGCCGCCAGCGCCGAACGGAACAAGGGCTCGGCCGCACGGTAGCGCTTGAGCTTCCACAGCACCTCCGCCTCGTTGTTCATCACGCCCACCGGAAGCGGATGTTCCGCGCCATACGCCTTCTCGAAGATGGGACGGGCGCGCTGGTAGTACGCCGCCGCCTCTTCGTACTTGCCGTCGAGGTACGCGTAGGCGCCAATGTTGTTCAGCGTCGTGCCCACGTCCGGATGCTCGCTGCCCAGCGCACGCTCCTGACGCGCCAGCACCACCTTCCAGAGCGAATCCGACTTGGTATTGCGCTTCTCGCCCCGATACACCGCCGCGAGACCACGCAGGTCGCGCAGCGCGCGCGGATCGTCGGGAGTACGCACCTTCGCATCGATGGCGAGCACGCGCATGTACAGGCTTTCTGCCTCAGCGTAGCGCGTCTGCTTCCAGCGCAGCGCCGCCAACATCGACAGGGTCGTCCCTACATCCACGTGCGTCGCGCCGTACGCGTTCTCACGAATGGCGAGCGCGCGCGTGAGATACTGTTCGGCGTCGTCGAGGTCACCAAAATCGCGCGTGAGTTCGCCCAGGGAGTTCAGCGTTTCGCCCACCAGCACGTCATCGGGCCCCAGCAGACGCTCGCGGGTTTGCAGCACATCCTGCAGCATCGCGCGCGCTTCCGGATAGCGGCCCAGCGCCGTTTGCACCGTGCCCATGGTCTGCATGAGCCGCGACTGCAACAACGGCTGCGCGGCCAGGTCGGTGGTCACGCGCTTGATGCCCTGCTCGAGGATCGCCTGCGCCGTGACGCTGCCACGACGCGACACCGTGGGGTCGGACTGCCGGAACAGGTCCACCATGAAGTCGGTCACCTGCTTGGCGGCTTCCGCATCACGCTCAGCGCGCTCCTCCGCGCGGCTCGCCTGCACAAAGCCGACGGTGGCCACGATAGAGCTGACCACCACCAGCGCCGACGCCACGCCGGCCGTGATGACGCCGGTTTTGTGGCGCTGCACGAACTTGCTCACGCGATAGGGCGTGCTGGGCGGACGCGCCGTCACCGGTTCGTTGGCGAGATGACGCTTGATATCGGCCGCGAGGCCGTTCGCCGTTTCGAAGCGATGCGAACGGTCGGGGTGCATCGCCTTCATCACGATCCAGTCGAGATCGCCGCGCAACTCCTTCTGCAAATGACGCGGGTCGGTACGACGTCGCTGCGCGATCGTTTCGCTGCGCGCGATCGCCGTGGACAATCCCACGCTGGGCGTTGGAGGCATGGTGTCGCCGCTCGCCAGACGGGCGAGGAATTCGAAAATCCCCACCTCCACCGGATCGACCGGCAGATTCCCCACGAGCAGCTCGTACAGAATGACGCCGAGCGAGTAGATGTCGGCGCGCGTGTCGACGTCGATTGCCGTGCTGCTCGCCTGCTCGGGACTCATGTAGGCGACGGTGCCCATGGCAAAGCCGGCGAGCGTCTTGGCCACATGTTCGGGCTGTGGCCCCAGCGCCTTCGCAATCCCGAAGTCGATGATCTTGGGCTGCGGGTATCCTTCCTCGTCGGTGACGAGAATGTTGGACGGCTTGAGGTCGCGGTGAATGACACCTTTCTGGTGCGCATGCTGCACGGCTTCACAAATGCCGATGAACAACAGCAGCCGATCGCGTACCGCCAGCCGGCGCGTGTCGCAAAACTCCGTGAGCGGCAAGCCGCGCACGAGTTCCATGGCAAAATATGGCTCGCCGTTTTCCGTGCTCCCGGCCTGCAGCACGCGCGCAATGCCGGGGTGATTCATCACGGCCAGCGCTCGGCGCTCCGCGTCGAATCGTGCCAATACATCGCGCGCGTCATCGAGCCCGGCGCGCACCAGCTTGAGCGCCACGCGCCGTCGGACCGGCGCCGTCTCTTCGGCTTCGTACACGACACCCATTCCGCCCTCACCGAGGAGTTGAATGATGTCGTAGGGGCCGATGCGAGTCGGGGGCGTGGAGTGTGCGCTCATGCGGAGGTGCGAGGGAACAACACGATCAGCGTTGGAACGTCAGTCGACAAAAATATCGGGGTCGATGACGACAGTTTGGGTGCCGCAGGTTACGCGAATGACGTAGCGGAAATCACCCTTCACGTTCTTCGCCTTTCCCTTCTTTGTGGTACCGCCATTGGCTGGACCGAACGTGAACGGTGGTAACTGGTCGAAGGCCCACTTGTCCAAGGTGGTTTTGTCAATCTCGACGATAGCAGCGGGCGTACTGGTCGACACCACGTTGAATGTGACGTCGAGCTGCTTCTTGACCTCAGCTTCCCAGTTGTCGGATTTCACATCGATCTGATTGGGCGCGGTGCAGTTCGCCGAAATGTTCACCACATCAGGCGTGGGCTTTACCTTGGCCTCGCGTTCCGAAAACCCGCCGCACGCCCCCGCCAACACGACCGCCATCACCGCACCGCGCTTCATCGCACCGCGCATGGTCTACGCTCCGTTCAAAGGTGAGAGAATTCAATCCACGATGATGTCAGGATCGATGCGCACCGAGTCCGGCGCATTGTTCCCCGATTGACAGACCAGCAGAATGTCGTACTTGTAGTTGCCGCGCCCGTTCCGTCGCATACGGTTCGCACGCGCCGGGGCCCCTCTGGCGGCGTTGAATGGCCCGCGTGACGCAAAGGGCCAATCGCTCGACGACTTCGGAAGGACCGTGATGCTGTTGCTGTTGGCGTTCGCCGCAATCACCCACTCCACCTCGTCGCCTTGCGCGAGACGAACATTCCACGGGCTCACCGTGATTTCCGTGTTGTTCTGACCTGCGCAGCGCGCGTTCACCGTGACCTGCACCACGGCGCGCGACGCCAATGGCATCGCCGCCATCACTGCGGCTGCGGCTACCATCGTGCCCACGGCGGCAAAAACCCTTCGACTGTTGAGACGCATTGCAGCTCCGGCTGTTCGGGAAATTCAGCGGCCAACACAAGCTGCATAGCTTGGAGAGCGGCGTATCCCATGGCAAGTGCGCCAAGCATCACCACCATACCGATCTTGTGACCGTCGGGTTGGCGCTGCAGAATGGCACATGCGCATACGAGATGTAGCCCTGTTCATTCGGCGAACCGTCGCAGCCCTGCTTTGCGCCGCCGCGGTCGCTTCCTGCCTGCCGACGAGACCGCTGTTGTCACAGCAAGCACCAGCAGCCGAGTTCGCTGGCCTCGCTCGCTATCGCGCCGCCAACGCGGCCCTCGCCCCGGTACAGCCCGGTGAACAGCGCGTCGTCTTTTTCGGAAACTCCATCACCGAAGGATGGGCGCCGCGCTTCGCCACCCTGTTCCCGGGGCGCCCCTACATTGGCCGCGGCATCAGTGGTCAGACCACCGCGCAAATGCTGCTCCGTTTCCGGCAGGACGTCGTCGCGCTCAAGCCCGCCGCCGTGGTCATTCTCGCCGGCACGAACGACATCGCCGGCAACACCGGCCCCGCAACCCTCGAGGAAATTCAGGACAACCTCGCCGCCATGACCGAGCTGGCCCAGGCCAACGGCATTGTGGTGCTCCTCAGCAGCATCCTCCCGGTATACGACTACCCGTGGAAGCCCGACCTGCAGCCGACCCCCAAAATCATCGCCGTCAATCGCTGGCTCCGCGACTATGCCGCCGAGCGGGGCGCCACCTTCGTCGACTACCACAGCGCCATGGCCGACGAACGGCAGGGGCTGAGCAAAGCACTCGCCGCCGACGGCGTGCACCCCACCGACGCCGGTTACCGCATGATGGCCGGCATCGTGGAGCCGCTGATCCGGCGCGCGCTGGGCGGGCAGTAAACCCGAACCCCAAACGCAAACCCAGAACCCGGAACGGATCAGTTGCGGGTTCTGGGTTCAGGTTCCGGGTTTGAGTTGGCCTCCGCGACCGGGGCGCTGCTGGTGCAACCTTCCCGGCCCGACTTCCGTCTAACCCCTGGTGACGATTCCGGATTTCCCGGGGTTAGGGGGCGTGACCCAACCCGATTCCCCTCCCGACGCGCTCCTGGTGCGCCGCGTGCTGGCCGGTCAGACCGACGCCTTTGGCGTGTTGGTCGACCGCTATCACGCGCGCTGCCTGCGCATGGCCACGCACCTGCTGGCCGACTCGGACGACGCCGAGGACGTGGTGCAGGATGCCTTCGTGCGCGCGTACCGCCACCTGGGCAACTACCACGAACGGGACAAGTTCGGTGGCTGGCTCATGCGCATTCTGGTCAACCAGTGTCGCACGCGAGCCACCAGGAACGCCCGTTACGTGGCCCTCGACCCCGAGACGCACACCGCGTCGTTGGCCGTCTCGCCGTCGGACGAACAGTTCGACCGGCGCGCCGAGCTGGCCCATGCGCTCGCCCACCTGGGCCCCGAAGCGCGCGAGGCGATCGCGCTGCGCTTCACCGAAGAACTCAGCTACGAAGAGATGTCGGTCATTACCGGCGTTGGGGTGTCCGCGCTCAAGATGCGCGTGCAGCGCGCCTGCCAACGTCTTCGCACCCTGCTTACGGAGCACCTGCCTTCATGAAGTCCGGCGGCTTTTCCCCCGATCACGACGGCACGCCCCCCACGTGGTTCGTCGACGCGTTGCGTGCGCCGGTGTTTTCGCGCCCCGAAGCGCGCACCCGCATCATGTCGGCGGTCGGCGCCCTCCCGACGCCGCACCGTCTCTCGGCACCACGCACGCAGCACGCGTCACGCTGGCGTCGTCGCGGTTCGCTCACCGGACTCGGCGGCGTACTCCTCACCGCCATGCTCATGATGGCCGTGACCGTGCGGCAGGGCGAACAGCAGGACGTGTCCGCGCGCGTACACCCGTCCGCGATCGTGCTGGGTGACAGCGCCGTCCCCGTGCGCGGTGCCGACTCGCTGGTGGCCATGATGCACGGCCGCCTGCTCGACACCATGAAGGTCGTGGAGTACGTGGTGCATGGCAGCGATGTACGCGCCGTCCAGGTTCGCCACGCCATGCGAGACGAACGCGCCAACGAAGCCCACGTCGTGCCCTTCGAGCCCACGCAACTCACGCGCGTCTCCGACACGGAGTGGCGTGTGCGCGCACTACTCCCGCGCGATGCGGTGGCGGTGTCGTTTCAGGTGAACGAATTCACGCTTGACCCGGTCCCGGTGCGTGAACTGGCGGCGGAGCTCTGACCCGTGGCCCTCGACCGCAACACGCGACTTGCCGGCGCCATCACGGCGGCCGTACTGCTCCTCGGCTACGCCGATCTCTGGCGCGGTGGTGATGTCATTGCGCCAACGCTGCTCGTGATTGGCTATGTCGTTGGTGTTCCGGCAACGCTGCTGGCGAACTCGCGCGACATCCCAGACTTGGGTTGAACTGATCGCACGAAGACAACCAAGGCAACCAAGGCAACCGAGTTTCTTGGTTGCCTCGGTTGCCTTGGTTGCCTTCGTGTCATCGGTTCATCGACCTCGCCGGCGCACCAAAACGTGCCCTATCGACGCGCTTTAACAGATAGCCGCCGCAGCTCGGCCTCGGCCACGTTGAAGCCAAAGCCCGGCCAGCCACCGCTCTGTACCGCGCGTTCCCAGGCGCGACGCGCGTTGGCCGTATCGCCCTGCACCATGTACCAGTTGCCGAGGCCGTACGAGAGCGTGGAGATATTCACGTCGTCGACCTCACCGTCGGGAATGAGCTGCGCCGGCGTGATTTCCCCGCGGTACAGACGCAGGCGTGACACGTACGCGTAGCCCGGCGGCGCCGGCTTGGGGTCGGGCTGCTGATCGATGCGCTTGTCGAGCATCGCCTTCGCCTCGGCCACACGCCCCGCACGCGACAGCGACATGTACAGCCAGTCGGTGCTGCCCGCGCGTTCACCACCATCAGGCGCAATAGGCTGCGCGCGCGCAAACAACTCGGCCGCCTCGGCGAAGCGCCCGCCATGGAAGCGCAGCACGCCCAGGTGAAACAGAATGCCATAGTTCGCGCCATCCAGCGCCAGCCCGCGCGTGAGATCCGCGTCGGCCTTGGCAAACTCGCGCACCGAGAGGTAGCGGTGCCCGCGCCAGCGCAGGAGCATCGCTTCATCCTTCACGTTTCGACCGCTCACAGGCAAGGCCGCCAAGCCACGTGTGAACGTCGCGATGGCTTCACGGAACTGCCGAGCGCCAGACTGCGCCACACCCAATGCGATGACCTTGGGTACGTCGCGATAGTTGCCGTTGAGCGCCGCGCGCGCCGCGATAATGGCGTCGGTATCGACCAGCGAACGGAACACGTCGCCCTGTGGCGTACGGTACTGCACCGTTTCCTGCGGCAACGGCTCGAGATTGCGCAGCCACACATTGCGGAAGCGCACCGGATGCTCATGGTCCTGCAGCATGAGGGGCAGCCGGTCTTCGTGCTTCTCGTATGGCGGACGCGAACCGTTGGCCGTGGGGCCGATGATCGCGCGCGCATCCTGCACGAGCACCCCGTTGTGCATCACGGTGAACACGGCCGGCTGCAGCACCTTGCCCGTCGCACTGAAGCACGGACGATGATACGTGATGTCGTACGTCTGCCACTCACCCGGGGGACGACTCGCGTTCACGAGCGGCGGAAACTGTCCGTACAAGCTCGCGGCCTGTCCGTCGGCGTACGTGGGATTGCGGTACGAATCGAGCACCTGCACTTCGTAACGACCACCACCGAAGAACACACCACTGTTGCCGCGATCCTGATCGGTACCGCGCGGCGGGTTGGGACTCATGAACTCGATGTGCAGCTGCACGTCGCCATACGAGCTGCGTGTAACCATGGTGCCGGTGCCCGGTACGACTTCGAACGCTCCGTCTACGATGCGCCACTTGGCCGGTGTGCTGTCGCTCATCATCCACGACGACAGCGACGATCCATCAAAGAGCACCACCGCATCACGCGGCGGCAGCACATTCGCATACGGGCCGGGCGTCACCACCGCCGGTGCGGGGCGCGCGCGCGAATGTTGCGGCCATCCACCGAGTGGCGCCTGTTGCGCCGACAGCGATGTGGCTGCGGCCACCGCGATACCCGCCGTTGCCGCGAGGGCCGTACGAGGTCCGGTACGTCGCATCATGGTACCTCCTTGCCGGTGGCGGCGGTGAGAATCTCGGTCCATTCCTGCGCATCGAGCGTGACACCCTGTGCGGCTACCGCTTCGCGCATCGCCTCGATGCGACGCGACCCCGCAATGGGATGTGGCCGACTGGGGTGTCGCATGATCCACGAAATGACGATCGTCGCGGCGCTCACACCATGCGCTTCGCCAATGCGCGTGAGGGTGTTACGCACGCGCACGGCGGCGTCGGCATCGCTGGTGAACAGTGCGCCGCCGGCGAGCGGTGACCAAATCATGGGGTGCGCGCGCAGTCGCTGCGCCTGATCGAGCGTACCGTCGTTGAGCGGCGCGTGATGCAGCGGATGCCACTCGATCTGATTCGTGACCAACGGAAAGCGCGCATGCAGCAACTCGAACTGCGACACGCTGAAGTTCGAGACGCCGAACTGCTGCACTTTCCCCGACACCTGGAGCGACTCGAATGCCCCCGCCACTTCGTCGGCATCGAGCAGCGCATCGGGACGATGCAGCAACAGGCGCTCGATGTAGTCGGTGCCCAGTGCCGTCAAGCTGTTCTCGACACTGCGCACGATGTGCCGCGCCGACGTGTCGTAGTGCTTGATGCGCGTATCCGGACGCGCCGGCGCCAACAGCTGAATGCCACACTTGGTCACCAGCTGCATGCGCGCACGCAGCCCCGGCGCCAACGCCAGCGCCTCGCCGAAGAGCGCCTCGACGGTGTAGCCACCATAAATGTCGGCGTGGTCGAAGCTGGATACGCCAAGCTCGAGACACTGCTCGATCCAGCGCAAACGCTCCTGCGGCGACCAGTTCCACGACGCCATGCGCCAGACGCCGGCAACGATTGGGGAAAGCATGTGTGTTGGGGTGGGGGCGACTATGGTGACACTACTACTGCGGTTTGGCTGGTCCGGCGGTCAACCGGCCGCGGCACTAGCCCTCAGGAAAAAGGACGTAAGGGGAAAGGGGAAAGCGCGGTGCCGTTCACATGACAACAACGTACCGTTGTTTTTGGCCGAGCGAACCGCGCTTCCCCCTTTGTCCTTACGTCCTTTTTCCTGAGGGCTAGTACCGTAGCCAGTACGTCACCGGACCAAACATCTCAACCCTCAAACAGCGTCAGCCAAGCCAGTCTTTAAACAGCTTCTCGTCCACGCCCACGCACAGCTTGTTCTGCAAGCGCACCAGCGGCTGCTTGAGCAAGAACGGTTCGTCGGCCAGAATCGACAGCCACTTCTCTTCGCCATACAGCGCGGTGCGGAGGCCGAGTTCGGCGAACCGCTTGCACTCGCGATCAAGAATGGCTTCCACGCCGAACCTCTGCGTGAATCGCTTGAGCTCACCCAGCGACGCGGCGCGTTCGGCGAGGTCCACGAAATGTGTCTTTACGCGGCGTTCGGCAAAAAAGCGGAGCGCTTTGCGGGTATCGGCGCTCTTTTTGGTGCCGAATATCTGAACCTGCAGGTCGGCCGGGGGCATCGGGGTAATTTATGACGATGATCAATACCCCAGAGTCTGAGCGGTCCCGCATGCGTGCCGGCCTGCCGTACAACACGCGCAACCCGGAGCTGCTCGCGCTGGCACATCGCGCCCGGGCCCGGCTGCAGCAGTTCCAGCAGACGCCCTCCAACGCCGTGGTACCACGGCTCCAGATCCTTCGCGATCTCCTGGGGCAGATCGACGAGGGGGTCTGGATCGAAGCGCCCTTCTTCTGCGACTATGGCGCCCACATTTCCATTGGCGCCCACACGTTCGTCAACATGAACGTCGTCATGCTCGACGCGGCCGACATCACCATCGGCTCCAAGGTCCTCATCGGCCCCGGCGTCCAGCTGCTCACTATCTCGCACCCGCTGGGCCTCGCCGACCGGCTCCCGGCCGACTGGACCCCGGGCAACGGGCAGTCTCCGTACGTCACGACGGCCAGCCCCATCGTCGTTGGCGACGGCGCGTGGATCGGGGCCGGGTCGCTCGTCCTGCCCGGCGTCACCATCGGCGCCGGCGCGGTCATTGGTGCAGGCAGCGTGGTCACCAGCGACGTGCCGCCCGGCATGCTGGCTTTCGGGAATCCCTGCCGGGTGCAGCGCGCCGTCTAGCACTGGGTATGCCGACTACTGCCCCGCCTCCGCCAGCGCGCGCTTCTCGTCGTCGAACGCGTTCTCACTGCGCGACACCACCAACGTGGCCACGCCGTTGCCAATGAGGTTGGTAATGGCGCGTGCCTCGCTCATAAAGCGATCCACGCCAAGCAAGAGCGCGACACCCTCGACCGGCACCGTACGCGTCGCGGCCAACGTCGACGCCAGCACGATGAACCCCGACCCCGTCACGCCCGCCGCCCCCTTGCTGGTGAGCATCAGGATGCCGAGCAACGTGATCTGCTGACCAACGGTCAGATCCACGTTGTACACCTGCGCAATGAAGATCGCCGCCATGCTCAAATAGATGCTCGTGCCGTCGAGATTGAACGAGTATCCCGTGGGAATGACCAGCCCCACCACCGGCCTCGCGCAACCGTAGCGCTCAAGCTTTTCGAGCATGCGCGGGAGCGCCGCTTCACTGCTCGACGTGCCCAGTACGAGCAGAATTTCTTCCTTGATGAAGCGCAGGAACGGCAGCAACCGGAAGCCGTAGAGGCGACAGATGGTACCAAGCACGAGGAAGATGAACAGCGCCATCGTGACGTACACGTCGAGCATGAGACGCCCCAGCGGCAGCAGCGTCTTGAGACCGAACGCGCCGACCGTATACGCCATCGCGCCGAATGCACCGACGGGCGCAAGCACCATCACCATCGCGACGATACGAAAGAACACCGCCTGAAAGCGCACGAGCAGATCGGCAATGTCACGACCCGCATCACCGACGGCCGTGAGTGCCACACCAAAGAGCACCGCGAAGAACACCACCGGCAACAAATCGCCGCTCGCAAACGCCGCCACCACGTTACTCGGCACGATGTGCAGGAAAAACTCGAGCATGCTCTGCTGCTCGCCCGCCGCGACATACTTACTGACATCGCCCTTGGCGAGCGCACTGATGTCGAGCCCGTTGCCCGGCTTCGTGAGATTCACCACGACGAGCCCGATCCCCAGCGCGAACGTCGACACGATTTCGAAGTAGAGCAGCGCCTTGCCACCCACGCGCCCGAGCTTCGACAGGTCCGCCATGCTGGCGATGCCGTGCACGATCGTGAGGAAGATGATCGGCGTGATCACCATCTTCACGAGATTGATGAACGTGTCACCGATGGGCTTGAGCGACTTGGCGAAGTCTGGCGCAACAACGCCGAGCACGACGCCGAGGGAGACCGCGACCAGCACCTGAAAGGTCAGGTTGCGGACAATGCGATTGAGCACGCGGAGGGGGGCGCAGGGAAACGGGGGAACGGGTGCGCCAAGTGTAACACTTAGATTGGGTGCGCATGACGTCCCTTTTCCGATCGTATCGACCAGCCTGGTGGCTCCCCGACGCGCACAGCGCCACGCTGTGGGGGCGGCTGGGGCGCCGGGAGCCGTCGCTGCCGGTGCACACCGAGCGCTGGGACACCCCAGACGGCGATTTTCTCGAGATCGTCCGCATGGCCGGCGCGCACGGACCGGCGTCGCCGCGCGTGCTGCTGCTGCACGGCCTCGAGGGCGGGATCGACTCGCATTACGCGCGCGCCATGTTCCGCGAAGCGAAGTCGCGCGGGTGGGCCGCCGACCTGCTGCTCTTCCGGACCTGCGGTTCGGAGCCGAACCGGTTGCCGCGGAGCTACCACTCCGGCGAAACCTCCGACCCGCGCTGGGTCATTGGCGAGCTCGCCGCCGCCTGCCCCGATGCGCCACTTGGGCTCATGGGCGTAAGCCTTGGCGGCAACGTGCTCTGCAAACTGCTCGGCGAAGCGGGCAAATCACTGCCGCCACAAGTGACCGGGGCGGTGGCCATGTCCGTCCCCTTCGATCTGGCGGCGGCGTCGCGGTATATCGGTCGCGGCTTCGGGGCCGTGTACGAAAAGCGCTTTCTGCGATCGCTCATTCCCAAGGCGCTCGCCAAGATCGGGCGGCACCCCGAGCTCGAGCCGCTGCGGGTGGTGCAGCGGGCCCGGACCCTATGGGATTTCGACAACGCCTTCACGGCACCGCTGCATGGCTTCGCCGATGCGGCTGACTACTACGCCCGGGCCAGTTCGCTGCCGTACCTTTCGCGCATTGCGCTGCCCACGCTGTTGCTGAGTGCGGTCGACGATCCGTTTCTCCCGCCGTCGGTGCTGGAGCAGGTGCGGCGGGAGGTCGCCGAGACCCCGGTAGTGGAGATCGAATTCCCCCCCCGCGGTGGGCACGTGGGGTTCACGTCGTACCTGGGGCCCTTTACGCCATGGTATTACGGCGAATGGCGGGCCGCGGAGTTTCTGCAGCAGACCATGGAGCAGCGCCGTACCGCGATCTAGCTTGCAGTAGTGGGGTATGTCCGGCGCAGGGGAGGCGACCGGTGAGACAGGCAGGGGTCTTTCACTCCGAGAGTGGCGCTGTGTCGGTTGTCGCGTTGGCGTTTTTCGTAACCGGGTTGGTGCTTGGCGTGTACGCCATGCTGCATGGCACGGAGCGGTCGGTCGCGCCCATGGGCGCTCCGCATGAGCGCCGTAGCGAGTACAACCCGGCCGCCGAGCCGTCAGCCGTCTTCAACCTCGCGAGCATTGCCGCGTTCGGCGTGGCCTTCGGACTTACCGGGTATCTCGTCGACCGCTACACCGACGCGAGCTGGATGCTGGCGCTCGTCACCGCCCTGCTCGCCGGCGGGGCCGGACTGGCGCTGCAGTCGCTGCTCATCGCGCGCTGGGCGATTCCCAGCGCACGCGCCGACGACATGGACCCGCGCTATCTGCTGCAGGGCACGCTCGCCAAGGTGACGCAGGCGCCAGCGGACAGCAGGACCGGGGCGCTGGTGTACGTGCTCGACGGACACGAATGCACCCTGCCGGTGCGTTCGCTCGACGGAGCAGCATTCGCGCTCGGCGCCGAAGTGGTGATCGACCGCGTGGAGGATGGCGTGGCCTTTGCCGAATCATGGGCAGCCGTGGAGCAACGCCTTTAACGGAGTCGCCATGCCTGGCCGCTGGAGCTGGACCGACGCCTGGATCTTCATCGCTGTCATCTCGGCGTTGCAGCTCAGCATGTTCGTGCTGCTCACGCAGGTGTACCTCATCATGCTCCCCGAGGGAGAGCAGTGTCCCGTGTGCGACGGCGACACGGCGTCGGTGCAGCGACGCGGATGGCGCCGGTGGCTGGGCGCCCGCTTCCGTCAGAGCTGGTGCATGGGATGCGGCTGGATGGGACTCCACCGTCGCACCGACGCGTGGATGGCGACGCACCGCACCGGGCGCCGCTGGTTCCGTCAGGCGCCGGCGTCCATGACGAACAGCTTGAGCCAGTCGGGCCAGTTACCGCTCAACTCGAAGAAGTCGTCGTAATACGCGAGCCCCAGCTCCTCGAGCTGCGCAATGAGATCGGTGAGCGTGTCTTCGCCCACCAGCGGGCCAATGGCGATGAGCCCGCCTTCCACCCGGAAATCGTCGGCCGTGAGCGCCAGTGCCTCGTCGAACTGCTGACGGGTAAGGCCAACGCGCTCGAACGCGCTCTTCCGGATGAGCAGCGTGGGCGCGGTCTGAGACAGTGTGAGTGGCATGCGGGGAATCTGGTACGGCGGGGCATTGCACGGCAGTGACCCTGCGCGCCTGCGGTCTGTGTGGCTGCCGTCTGCGGTCTCGGCGCGATGCCGCGGAACCGCGCCGAGACGGCGGACGGCAGGAACACCAGACGGCGGGAGCGCGGGAACCGCAGTTTGTGGCCTGGCACATTTTTTTGTGCGGTAGATCCGACCGCATGCTCTGCAGCGCCAGCGAACGTCAGTTCGCCGTCACCACAACGCGCGGTCCGGTGATGGAAGCGGCGGTGCTTACCCCAGCCCAACCGACGTACCAATTCTTCCGCAAGCGGCCGGAGCTACCGGAGGCCATGCGTGGCAAGTTCCAGACGAGTGCCGAACGCAAGCCCAAGAGGATGCCCGCCACCCCTATGGCGCAGCGCACCGCGCTGGACGGTTCCGGTATGACGCACGGGCTGGTGGAGTGGGAGCAAGTCTCAGCGAGATACGTCAAGGAGCCATCGAACGTCTCTCCTGCCGACGCGTACGCTCACGGTGATCGTTATCAAGGAGGAGCGCATTGTCGGCGAGCGCTACGTCCCCGTATCGAAGTGCATGCGCCGCTCGAGGGCAGTCCGATGGACAAGCGCGTCACGGGCAGGTACGTTATCGGATGCATCCGGACAACGCCTCGGCGCTAGCCAGGTATTGTGATCCCCGCGCGCGACTGGGATTGGCTGTCGAACCTCTACGCTGCAGAACGGGGTGTGGAATGGCGAACGTTTGCTCGTGGGTGCGGTGAGGCAATCGCAATGACGCGTGAATCGCGGCGCGAAGGCGCGCCAGACGCGTACGCCTTCGGCCACAGGGCACCGACCGCGCGTGCGTCGTATCGCGCCGTCTTTCCGAGCGCGCTGCTGCTGGGCATGGTGATGGCATTTCTTGCTGCCGGGCGGCCGGCGGGCGCCCAGGAGCCGGTACGGCTCCCCATTCCCCCATCACTGCCGCGCGACGGGCAATGTGTCTGCTCGGGGTCGCTGGAGTTTGTGTCGTTGCGCGTGCGTCGGAAGGATGGGACGCCGATCACCGATGCGACGCTTCGGGTTCGCCGTGAGGACAGCAACGAGATGTGGCGTCGGGACGACGCGCCAATATCCCCGGGAACGTACGTGGTCATGCAGGATGGGGACTTGGCGCTGCGGGACGTGCCGCCCGCCGGAATCCCGCTTCGCGTCGACGTGAGGTGGAAGGGGAAGACGCAGACGGCACATGTGGTAGTCATTGGCCGAGACCCGTGCGGGTGCCATATCACGCGGCTGTCCGGGGCCACCGAGGTGGTGTTTCCCTGAGGTTACCGGATCGGCCGGCGGGCCGGGGGGACAAAAAGGGGGCGCCGACGATGTTCGCCGGCGCCCCTTTTTTTGTCCTGCCGTGCCGCTAGCCGATCAGGCGACGTTGCGACGACGCGTTACCACACTGATGCCGGCAAGACCGACGACCATGAGCGCCCACGTTCCGGGCTCGGGGACCGTCTGCGCGGTGATGAAATTGAAGGCGACATCGCGTCCAACGGCGGTGTGACCACCGAACGCGCCGAAGCAGGAGAGGCCACTATTCGGGCAGGCGCCGGTTTCCGTGTTCGCCGCAAAGCCGCCCGTGCCCCATGAAGCGACACCGGCGATTTCCCACTTGCCGTTGAGAACGTTGAACACAAAGCCGGGACCGCCGGAGTCGCCGCGGCCGACACCCACTTCATCAAGTCCGTATCCCGTTTCGCAGAGCGGGTTGGCGGAGCCATCCGGCAGACCAAACACGGAGCAGAGACGGTTCCGGTTGTAGGACCCGTTGTCGAAGTCATACACCAAGATGCCCTGGTTCGAACCGCCGCTGAACAGGTTACCCGCCGTGTTCGCGAAGGCATTCCACTGCTGAGAGCCCTGCATGCGGCGGCCCTGGCCGCCAAACTGCAAAGCGTCACCGGTGTTGCCGTCGCCGACACGTCCCCATCCAGAGAAGTTGGCCTTCTGGTTAAGCGGATTGCCAGCGAACAGGTTGTAGCTCTCGGCCCACTCCGGAGGCGCCTGATTGAGGCGGATCACCGCGATGTCGTTGCTCTCGATTACGGCGCCGGAGTAGCCGGGAAGGATTGTGATGCTGGCGGCGCTGTTGAGGAGATTGACGTCACTCGCGGAGGAATTGGTCGTGCCGCGGAAGCGCACATCCGCCTGCGTAGCGCGAAGCGAGCCGTCGGTGTTGGTAACGCAGTGCGCCGCCGTGAGAATGGTCTGGCGATCCCACAGGAGCGAGCCGCTGCACGTACCAAACGCGCCGTTTGCATCCTTCATGGAAATGCGCACCACGCCCGTATACTGCTGGGCGGTGGCGTCATATCGAGGACCGATGAGGCGGGTACCGATGTTTGTCGCGCTGGTGTCACCGATGATGAGGGAGCTACCGATACGCTCGTCGACGGCGAGCGCCTCGTAGATGTTCGGTGGGGTCTGCGCGAGCTGTGAACCGATGGCACCACCGATCGGCAACGGCTGTGCGCCGAGGATGGCCGGCATGGCAGCCACGGCAGCGAGAGCGCTGCGGTGCAACCACACGAAAGACAGTTTCATACGGGCTTCATCGCCTCCAGAGGGTGAGATCGTCGGCCGATTCTCGGATAGGCACGACGGACATTCGTCGGAACTGCTCAGCTTGATGATCGCTGACCCTGTATTGTCATCCGCGCTTTCGGTGGTGTCAATAGCGCATTTTGCGGTAGTATTTGGACGGGGAAACGAGCTCGACCGTACGCTTGGATATGGCAATTCTATTGAGCGTAGGGACAACCCGCGAAACCGACACGGTCGGCTCCGGTGCGTGACTCAGGAGGCGGCGCGTCGGCGCGCTCGATCTACCCGAGTTCCTGTTGCGGAGATTACTGTTCTGCCTCGCGCGGACGCGTGAGCGCCTTGAGTGCAGGACTTCGCGCACTTCCCGTGGTTCGCGCCACGCTGAAGGCGCGATCCGAACGCAATTTTTTACGGCGCGGGGCTTCGGTTGGGTCTTCGGCGACTATCCGTCGTTTGCGGCGGCCGCGGCGGCCACGGATCGCGTGGCTCCAGGCATTCGTCTCGTCGATGACGGCGCTGGGCTATGCGCTGGTAGATACGGGGGAGGGGCCGGCCGGATGCCGCCGTCGGTGCGGACGGCAGGAACTACAGATGGCAGGCGCGCGGGAACGGCATTCCCCTGTACGATGCATTTACCTTGTGGTAAGGCCGACCGCATCCCCTCCCCGCAGAGCGCCGCGCTCGAAGCCGCGTTCGAGGTGATCGTCGTGGGCTTGTAGACGCCGCGCCGGATGAAGGCTTCGACGAACATGATGTCGCCGGTGGCCACACGACGCGAAACCTTGCGAGCGACCGCGCCAAGCTGACGCTCGAGCTGACGCGCAATGAGATGCCTCTTGGCGATCGCTGCCTTTACGCGCTCGAAGGATCGCCCTGATACGACGAGCCAAGCTTGTCCACTTCGTCGAGCAGGAACACCGGAATCGTGGTGCCTGCCGTCTTCATTCCCTGCATAGTCCTACGGGGCAGCGCTTCGAAGGCGGCGTTCTTGAAGTCGAGCGGCATCATCTCTTCGGCCGGCACGATGACGGCCGCCATGTGCCCGTCCTGCTCGGAGTACTGCAACGCCGTCGCACGCCGGTCGTGTAAAGGATGTCGCAGCTCGGCTCTTCGCTGTTGTCGCGCTGAGCAACGGCAAAGACGAGACGGTCGCCCTTGGGGACGGTCTCGATCGCCCGCAGCGTGCCAGGACGACCGGCCGCGATCGGAGCGGTGATACCAGGGAACATGTCGGTCCCGCGCAATGGCAGGACAGGGAGTGTCCGGCGCTGGCCCATTGATGCGATCCTGAGGTTCGGTACGCGCCACGCCCAACGCGACTGCCGCAACCATCGGCCCGACACTTTCGCGCGTCAGCGACGTTGCATAGCTGGATAGGTGTTCCTGTCCGCCAGTCGTACCTAGGGCAGTCGCGACACTCGATTTCAAGCTCGAGCCGACCTCGAACCTGTTCAAGCATGGCGATCGCATTCGCGAGAGCGTTACTGGTGCCGATCGTGAGCACTTCGTGCGGCTCCCGGCGGACTCCGCGCAGCCCGTGGATATCAGCCTCGCGTCTTCCTCTGGCCGTAGCTCTCGCGATCCTGCCTGTTGTCGGCGGCGATTGTCCGTACAGCGGATGCGTCTCCGTGCCTGTGTTCCCGTCACACCACGCAGGCGAATCACACCGCCAATTCGGCGTCTCACGTCGTGCCGGCTGCACGAACGCAGTGGCCCGCACTCGATTCCAAGTGAGGATGCGCGTTACGGCACTGGGTCGTGGCGCGTCTAGGTGAATATGCGCGTTACGGCACTCCTTCGTGTCGCGCCTCGCCAATCGAAAACACCGAAAGCCGGAGACCATCGTGCGCTACACCGAACACCGAATGAGCTCTACTGCTGTGACCAAAGGAGAGAGCACGCAACCGTCGTCACTGCGCCGCGCGCACGTCGCGCCGCTGCTCCTCGCCGCGTTCAGCCTGATGGCCGCCTGCGGGAACGACGCCACATCGCCCGAGCCCAACGTCGCCCCGACCGGACTGCAGAACACGCTCGACAGCATTGTGCGGGTAAAGCAACTGCCCGGCGTTGTCGTCAATGTTCGATTGGCCAACGGCACCGCGTATACCCTGACCAGCGGCGTTGCCGACCTGACCACCAAGCGCAAAGTCGCAGGGACCGATCGATTTCGCGTTGGCAGCGTTACCAAACCGATGATCGCCACGATGGTGCTGCAGCTGCAGGACGAGGGGCGCTTGTCCATCGACTCGTCCGTCAACAAGTACTTGCCGAACGTCGTGCCCAACGCTGCACAAATCTCCATTCGTCAGCTGCTCAATCACACATCCGGCCTCGCGAACTACACCAATGATCAGACCTTTAACGACATGTTGCTGGCCAACCCGGCGCGGGCGTTTACGCCAAGCGAGCTACTGAGCATCTCGTCAAGGCAAGGTCCCGACTTCGCCCCTGGAACCACTTTTGGTTACAGTAACACGAACTACATCGTGCTTGGTCTCCTGGTTGAAAAGCTCACAGCCGGCACAGTCGCTCAGGCGCTACAGACGCGCATCTTTGGTCGCGTCGGCATGACAGAGTCGTCATACCCGACGACCGTCGGCATGCCGACTCCGTTCGCGGAAGGCTACATCGACATCACGCGGCCGGGCGAGAATCTGGCTGTCGGTTCGGTGCTCGACGCGAGCCAAGCTGGCGCGGCGGGTGCCGTCGTGAGCACCGCCTCCGACCTCGCGCGATTCGCCGAAGCCGTGGCCGCGGGGACGCTGGTCAGCGCGGCGTCGTCCGCTGCGCAACAGCAGGTTGTCGCCGCCAGCGTCGAAAGCGTGCCGGGGGAGAGCTTCGACACGGGCTTCGGTTTGGGCGTCCAGGTTGGCGGTGGATGGGTCGGGCACGCCGGTGCCATCCAAGGCTATGAAGCGATAGTGGCTGCAAAACGCGGGGGTGGTGCGATCGCCGTGCTGGTGAATCGCACGACCGACGACGACGTCCTTTATAAGATATACGTGGCGGTTCGGAACGCGCAGTTTGGAAGGTAACCCTCTCCCTGTTGAGCGTCCGCCTGGTGCGCCCGGTCGGTGCCATCGCGGACGCTCGCAGTTGGAGGTGATCCTTCCTTGCCGCGTCGGAGCATCCCTAGGGTAACGCGTCGCGATACTTGCGTAGCATCTTGAGCTTCGTGCCGGTGCTCAGGAGCACGTGATAGTCACCGTCGGGCGTTGCGCGAAATTCGGTGATGCGATCAATGCTGACGATCGATGAACGATGAATTCGGGCGAACTGCGTCGGGTCGAGCTCCTCGGCAAGCTGGCGTAGCGCCCGGCGCAGCAAGTGTGATTTGGCACCCGTGTGCAACCGGACGTAATTGCCCTCAGCCTCAATCCAGTCTACATCGGCCATGCGTATGTAGTAGATGCGATCACCAAGTCGGATCGCGACGCGGGTCAACCACGCTGGAGCAGAACGGAGTTCGCGCAACATCGCTTTCCAGTCGGCGGGCTCGCGTGCGCTCTTCTCCGTCGCCTGCCGGGCCCGATCCATTGCGGCAAATAGTCGCTCTGGCTCGAAGGGCTTGAGCACATAGTCCATCGCATGCACGTCAAATGCGCGCACCGCATGCTGGTCGAACGCGGTCACGAAGATCACGGCGGGACGCGGCTCGCGCAGTTGCTCCGCGACGCGAATGCCGTCCATGCCAGGCATCTGGATATCCAACAGCACGACGTCAGGATTGTGATTGGCGATGGACGTGAGCGCGGTCGGTCCGTCCTCGCACTCAGCGACGATCTCAAAACCCTCGCGGGACTTCAGCAGATCGCGCAGGCGCTGACGCGCCAAGGGCTCATCGTCCACGATCATCACAGTGCACGGCACCGTCACGACTCCTCGAATGGAAGCTTGAGAAACACATGCGTACCACCAGAGACGCCAGCATTCAGGCTCACGCGATGGCGTGAGGGATACAGCTGGGCAAGACGGGACCGCGTGTTGGACAACCCGGTCCCTTCGCGCATGTCCGATGCCAATCCTACTCCGTCATCGCGCACGCTCAGGACAAGTGTATCGCCCTCCCGCCTGGCACGCACGTCAAGTCGAACCGGCCCGCGCTTGGGCGTCAGTCCATGCTGAATCGCGTTCTCCACCAACGGCTGCAGCAGCAGACGTGGCACCTGTGCATGTCGCAACTCGTCCGGCACAGACACATCAACAGATAGGCGCGTTCCGAATCGGATGCGTTGAATGTCCAGATACAATTCCAGCAGCTGTATCTCTTCCGTCAGGGACGCCATCGGCTCTCGGCCCGCTTCGAGGGTGCGGCGCAGCAGTGTACTCAAGCGCGCAATCATGCGGTCGGCGGCATCGGCATCGCTGTGCACCAAGGTGGAAATCGCGTTCAGGGTGTTGAAGAGAAAGTGTGGCTGAAGTTCCATCGAGAGTGCGGCAAGCCGTGCCTCGGAGAGTTGCGCCTCGAGACGCGCATCGCGAAGCTCGCGAGCATGTTCCGCGCGGGTCCGCACGTATAGGGCATCGATCACCAGCGCGACCAAGGCCAGCATGACTCCTTCGCTGAACCGGCCGACAAAGAACAGGGTTCCACCGCCCTCCCAGAGCGGGGTCACCGTCTCCGGCAGCATCTCCCAATCTGTGAGCACGAAGTGCAGTTGCAATTGCAGGACGGTCGCGACGACCGCCACCACCGCGCGTGCAATGAACCCAACGGCCAGACGCCACCAGCGCACTGGCGCGATGATCGGCCAACGTCGCGCGACAAGCAAGGCTGGCGGCAGGACCGCGAGCCATGTCACCACATAGCTCAGCGATGGCGCCCATGTGTCCTGCCAGTCGACCGCGACGCCGCGAGCATCGGCGATTGCGGCCATGCTCGCCGCGAGCAGTACCGATGACAGCAGGCCGCCCAGCGACCAGAGACTGCCAATCACGAGAGCCCGGCGTCCGCGTGCTGACGGCTGCACCACTACTCCTTCTGCAGTCGATAGTTGGCCGGAATGTCGAAACGCGAGGGGTCTACACGTGCGCGCTCGATACTCCGGAGCTCGACCGAATTGATGTTCGTCACCGTGCGAGAGGTGCCGCGTACAACCTCCGCCTGCGTGGTCTTCAGTTCCATTCTCAATGGGACGCCGCTGAAGAGATTGTCCTCGACTCGCCGAGCGCGACGGACGTTGTCCAGCCGATCAAAGGCGAAGGGGGAGCCTTCGGTAAAGAAGCGCGCCACCGGGTTGTCCATGTTCGGGAGGTCAGACGCTACCCAGAAAGTGATGACTTCGCGTATGGTTGCCGACCTTCTGATGAGGAAATACCGCTGCGTCAGCAGGTACTCGCGCGTCAGGCGATAACACGATACTGCGTGGCCCGCGATCATACCACACTCGCCGAGCGTGTCGCCGCGGACGACAAGTCGGGAGACGGCGAATGAGATGAATTTCGACGAATTCAACTCCCTGATGGACGAGGCACTGGGTAACGCGCGAAACGTCCGCGCCACAGGATCCACTACGAGCAACAATCGCCCGCCGTCGTCGGACAGTACCCAGCCGCCCATGGGGAACTCGGGAGACCACGAACCCACGATGTCCAACCGTGCATTTCGGCCGCGAATCAATGCGGTGCCAGTGACCACCGAATCGATCACCGTCGGACCGCCGGGTGCGGTTGTTTGCCCACGTATCTCAACGGTATATCGCCAGCCATCGTCGCGAAGCTGGCCGTTGGAGGACCGTGGGTGCTTTGGGGACTGTGCCGCCGCCGTGTGTTCCCAAGCAAGCATCAACAGCGGCAGCAGGACCAGCGACGTACGTCGTCGCCGCAGGTGGCGATCGGAGAATCGACGAGCAGACATTGCCTTGGGCGCGAGGGGTGTCGACGGCGTGGGGGACGTGAAGCAAGCTCGGCGTGGGGCGTCTGCGGACCAGTGGCGACGGTGTGGACCGTCGGTTTCGTGGGCTGAACCAGCGTCGCGCCTGTTCGGCCAACCATTCCCGACGTTTGCATCAGTATCGGTAGTGCTGACGATGCCGCGGCCGTCGGGTAACTCGTCCCCGCGAGTGCGCCAACGGTTAGTGGCCGCGCCGCTGCCCGCGTCATTGCGCGAAGCCGTCATCGAGAATCCGCATGCCCAGAGTGCACACCGCATCGCCACGAACTCGCCACGCATGCGCGTGTCCACTCCTACTGCTGCTGGTGCTGTCGTCGCTCGGGGCTTGGACCCAGGCGCACGCGCAAATGGCACCGTCGCTTCGACCGAGCGGGTATGTTCGCAGCGCCGCCAGCTGTGAATTCGACTTTCTTACGCTGACCGCCGAACCGCACCGGAATCGTATGCGGGCCCTTGGCTATGTGCCGGTCGATACCACGATGACGGTCGATCATTCGCGCACGCTGGACCTGGGGCTTCGCCCGGCCAACGTTCAGCTCGCGCGCGTCGCCGTGCAGGCCGATCGTAACGAGGCGCAGGTTGATCCGTTGGCACCGGACCTGAGCGTCGCGCGACGCGATCTCAAGACAATCGGGGTAGGTGGTAGGACGCGGCGGTTGGGCCTCCCCAGGAACGGGGAGCGTCCCACCGCTCCACCACGATCCCGCGCTCACCGTCTGCCGACGGGGCGCAGACCGGGAGGCCAACCGCCAGGGAGATCAGAGGCCTGAACCGGCACAAGCGCGCAAGCTAGCGGTGCGGCAGAGTAGACGACGGCACGATCACGGACCGCCCGAACCCGACCAGTCGGGACCGGTTCACCGCCGGGTCGGGTGGGCGGCCGCCCGCCCGGATCCTGCTCGCGGCGAGCACGGCGCGCGGGAACGGCGGATGTTGCTGCGTCCCTGCCGTCTGTGTGGCGGCCGTCTGCGAGACTCGGCGCGATGCCGCGGCATCACGCCGAGACGGCGGACGGCAGGAACGGCAGACGACAGGCGCGGAGGAACCGCGGGCGCCCTGCGTCCCTGCCGTCTGTGTGGCGGCCGTCTGCGAGACTCGGCGCGATGCCGCGGCATCACGCCGAGACGGCGGACGGCAGGAACGGCAGACGACAGGCGCGGAGGAACCGCGGGCGCCCTGCGTCCCTGCCGTCTGTGTGGCGGCCGTCTGCGAGACTCGGCGCGATGCCGCGGCATCACGCCGAGACGGCGGACGGCAGGAACGGCAGACGGCAGGCGCGGAGGAACCGCGGGCGCCCTGCGTCCCTGCCGTCTGTGTGGCGGCCGTCTGCGAGACTCGGCGCGATGCCGCGGCATCACGCCGAGACGGCGGACGGCAGGAACGGCAGACGACAGGCGCGGAGGAACCGCGGGCGCCCTGCGTCCCTGCCGTCTGTGTGGCGGCCGTCTGCGAGACTCGGCGCGATGCCGCGGCATCACGCCGAGACGGCGGACGGCAGGAACTGCAGACGGCAGAGGCGGAGAAACGACCGCTCTGTATGTACCTTGCGGTATGTCCGACCACATTCTCTCCCCCGCCAGCGCCGCGCTCGAAGCGACCGTCGATGTGATTGTCGTGGGCGCCGGTCACGCCGGGACCGAAGCGGCGGTGGCGGCGGCGCGCAGTGGGGCGCAGGTGGCGCTTATTACCGGCGCGCTGGAACAGATCGGGCAGCTGTCGTGCAACCCGGCCATTGGCGGCATCGCCAAGGGGACCGTGGTGCGCGAGGTCGATGCCCTCGGTGGCATCATGGCGCGCGCGACGGATATGGCGAGCGTGCAGTTCCGCATGCTCAATCGCGGCAAGGGCCCCGCGGTGTGGGCGCCGCGCGCGCAGTGCGATCGCGGCATGTATCGCCGCGCGGTGCGCACGCTGCTCGAGGAGCACCCGTCACTCGTGACGATGCAGGGCATGGTCGCGCGTTTGCTCTTCGACGAAAGCGATGGCGCGGGCGAGCGTCGCGTTGCGGGCGTAGAGACGGTGGAGGGGCGACGCTTCGGGGCGCGCGCGGTCGTGCTGACCACCGGGACGTTCGGTCGCGGCACGATGCACATTGGCACGGGCACGCGCATCAGCGGGGGCCGTGCCGGTGAAGCGCCAAGTGTGCACCTTGGCGAACAACTCGATGCGGTGGGGCTCACGACGGATCGCTTCAAGACGGGCACGCCGCCGCGCATCGATGGACGCAGTGTGCGGTACGACGCGACCGAAGCGCAGCAGAGTGAAATCGAGCTGTTCGACTATTCGTGGTCGCACTTCTGGACGACACCGCGCGTGCAGCACAGCGCGCAGGGCGTGCGCACGCGTCATCCGGCGCAGATGCCCTGCTGGATTACGTGGCTCGAAGCCGACGGCACGCAGATCATCACCGACCATATCAACGAGTCGGCGATGTACGGTGGCGCAATCGCGTCGCGCGGGCCGCGCTACTGTCCGAGTGTCGAAGACAAAGTCGTGAAGTTCCCCGACAAGACGCGCCATCAGCTCTTCCTCGAGCCCGAAGGGCACGACACGACCGAGCTGTATGTAAACGGCCTGTCGACGAGTTTGCCCGCGCCGGTGCAGCTCGAAATTTTGCGTTCGGTGCCCGGACTCGACGCGGTCCGCATGACGCGCGCTGGCTACGCCATCGAGTACGACTACTATCCGCCCACGCAGCTCGACGCGTCGCTCGCCTCGCGCGCCATTCAGGGGCTGTATTTCGCCGGGCAGGTGAACGGCACGACGGGCTACGAAGAAGCCGCGGGCCAAGGCGTAGTGGCAGGGATCAACGCGGCGCGCTACACGCAGTCACGCGACGCACTCGTCTTGGGACGCGAGACAAGCTACATCGGGGTGCTGGTGAACGATCTCGTCACGCGCGGCGTCGACGAGCCCTATCGCCTGTTCACGTCGCGCAGCGAATTCCGCCTCACGGTACGCCAGGACAACGCGCTGTCGCGCCTCGCGCCGGTGGCCGATGGCCTGGGGCTGTTCACCGAGGGGGAGCACGAGGTGATGATGGCGCGTCTGGATGCCGTCCGCGACGCGCTCGCGTTGGCCGACCGCACGAGCATGACCCCGGAGGTGGCCGACCCCGTGCTCATCGCTGCCGGGTCGCGCCCGTTGCAGCATGCCGTGCGCGCCGTGGAGCTGACCAAGCGGCAGGATATCTCGCTGCAGTCCTTGTTCGACGCGGCCGGGGTAGGCGCCGATCTGCCTCGGGACGCGGTCATTGGCGCCGAACTCGAGATCAAGTACGCCGGATACTTCGACAAAGAACGATCGCGCGCGGCTCGGCTCACCGCACAGGGTGCCATGACGCTGCCGACGTCGCTCGATTACGACGGGATCCGAACCATTTCCATTGAAGCCCGCCAGAAGCTGGGGCGACTGCGCCCGGAAACACTGGCGCAAGCGAGCGCGATCCCGGGGATCAGCCCGGCCGATTTGCAGAATCTGATGTGGGAAGTGCGCCGGCGCGGTGCATCTATATAGAAGTGAGTCGGCGGCGAACCTTCCCTCCCCATGACGGAAAAATACTGGCATTATACTGGCGTTATACTGGCGTCTATCAAGTCATTCACCGAACGATGGTGACGGAACGGGGTTTCATCAGGCGGAGTTGCCCAGTCCCGATCCATGAACAGGCCGATGGCCAGGAGTCCATATGCACCGTACGACGTCCGATGATGTGCGCCCCCGAACGATCGGGCAACATTCGCTCACGCAGATGCTCGGTGCCCTTGCCCTGAGCACGGCCTTTGCCAGCATGGGCGGTGCACAGCAGGCTCCCGCCCCACAGGCGCCCACGATCTTCGTGCAAGGACGCGGCGAGGTCCAAATGACCCCTGACCGCGCGCGCGTACAGGTGGGCATGGAAACACAGGCGCGCACCTCGCAGCAGGCGGCGCAGGAGAACAACAGGAAGCAGACAGCTATCCTCGCCGCCATTCAGAGGCTCGGCGTTCCGGCCGCGAACATTCAGACGCTCAACTACAACGTGAGCCCGGTTCAGCGCTACGATGACAAGCTCAAGCGTGTGGTCATCGACGGCTATCAGGTGAGCAATATCGTGCAGGTCGAAACCGACAAGCTCGAGCAGGCCGGGCAGATCATCGACGCCGGGCTCGCCAACGGCGCCAACCGAGTGGCCGGGCTCGACTTTCTCGTGAAGGAGCGCGCCAAGGGTCAGGATTCCGCTCTCACCCTCGCTGTCGCCTCGGCGCGCCGCCAGGCGGAAGTCGCCGCCAAAGCCGCCGGCGGAGAAATCGTCGAGCTGCTCGAGCTCACCATCAACGAGTTCGAGCGCCCGGAGCCGCGCGCCATGATGGCCATGAAGGTGGAAATGGCCGATACCGCGCCCACCCCCATCAGTGCCGGCATGAACACCATCAGCGTATCGGTAGGCACGCGCTGGCGGTTCGCGAGGCGGCCGTAACACCGGTCGAGAGGCAGAGGACAGAAGGGGCTCGGGCGATTTTCGCTCGAGCCCCGGTTTTTTGTCGAGGGCGGGTTGGGTTGAACTGCTCTCACGGAGGCACAGAGGAATGGAGGTCACGGAGAAGAACACTTCAAATGGTTTTTTCTCTGAGACCTCCGGCCCTCCTCGCCTCCGTGAGAGCAGTTCCACCCCACCCAGCCGACACGCCAACGGCGGCCCGTGTGCGAAACCGTTTCACGTGAAACGCCGTGATCTTTCGCCTCCCAGAACCGCGGACGTTCCTGCGCGCCTGCGGTCTGTGTGGCTGCTGTCTGAGTGGCTGCCGTCTGTGTGGCTGCCGTCTGCGAGACTCGGCGCGATGCGGCGGGATTGCGCCGAGACGGCGGACGGCAGGAGCCCAGACGGCAGGGGCGGGGGAACGGCGGCTGTTCCTGCGTCCCTGCGGTCTGTGTGGCTGCCGTCTGCGAGACTCGGCGCGATGCGGCGGGATTGCGCCGAGACGGCGGACGGCAGGAGCTCAGACGGCAGGGGCGGGGGAACGGCGGCTGTTCCTGCGCGCCTGCGGTCTGTGTGGCTGCTGTCTGCGGGACTCGGCGCGATCCCGCCGCATCGCGCCGAGACAGCGGACGGCAGGAGCCCAGACGGCAGGGGCGGGGGAACAGCCGCGGTTCCTGCGTCCCTGCCGTCTGAGTGGCTGCCGTCTGCGAGACTCGGCGGGATGCGGCGGCATCACGCCGAGACGGCGGACGGCAGGAGCCCAGACGGCAGGGACGGGGGAACAGCCGCTCTTCCTGCGCGCCTGCGGTCTGTGTGGCTGCCGTCTGCGAGACTCGGCGCGATGCGGCGGGATTGCGCCGAGACGGCGGACGGCAGGAGCCCAGACGGCAGGGGCGGGGGAACGGCGGCTGTTCCTGCGCGCCTGCGGTCTGTGTGGCTGCCGTCTGCGAGACTCGGCGCGATGCGGCGGGATTGCGCCGAGACGGCGGACGGCAGGAGCCCAGACGGCAGGGGCGGGGGAACGGCGGCTGTTCCTGCGTCCCTGCGGTCTGTGTGGCTGCTGTCTGCGAGACTCGGCGCGATGCGGCGGGATTGCGCCGAGACGGCGGACGGCAGGAGCCCAGACGGCAGGGGCGGGGGAAAGCGGCGGTTCCTGCGCGCCTGCGGTCTGTGTGGCTGCCGTCTGCGAGACTCGGCGCGATGCGGCGGGATTGCGCCGAGACGGCGGACGGCAGGAGCCCAGACCGCAGGCGCGGGGAAACCGCAGGACCCGTTTCACGTGAAACGCCCCGACCGCGCCCAAAGCGCAGCGAATTGCGCGCGCGCCATGGTCCCCCGACCCGTGGCGCCCTATACTTCGCCTCCCGCGAACATCCCTCTCAGACAAGACCGTGGGACGCATCCTCGCTATCGCCAACCAGAAAGGTGGAGTCGGTAAGACCACCACCGCCGTGAACCTCGCCGCCTCCCTCGCGGTCGCGGAGCAGCGGACGCTGCTCATCGACGCCGATCCCCAGGGCAACGCGACCTCCGGCTGCGGCATCAACCGCGATGACTTCACCGTCAACACCTACGACGTGTTGCTCGGCGAGGTCCCCCTCGACCAGGCACTCATTCGCGGTGTCCAGTTCCGGCATCTCGATGTCCTCCCCACCACCCCCGATCTCGCGGCGGTGGAAGTGGAGCTGGTCGACGCCGAAGATCGCGTCTCGCGCATGCGCCACGCGCTGGCCGGCGTGCGCGACCGGTACGACTTCATTTTGATCGACTGCCCGCCGTCTTTGGGGCTCCTCACGCTCAACATGCTCGTCGCCGCCGACGCCCTGCTCATTCCCCTCCAGTGCGAGTACTACGCGCTCGAAGGACTGTCGCAGCTCATGCAGACCGTGCAGCGCGTGCAGGATTCGCTCAATCCCGAGCTCGATGTCGATGGCGTGCTGCTCACCATGTACGACGCGCGCCTCAATCTGAGCCGGCAGGTGGCCGCCGACGCCCGCGGGCACTTCGGCGACAAGGTCTTTCAGACCGTAGTGCCGCGGAATATCCGGCTCGCCGAAGCGCCGAGCTTCGGGAAGCCGATCGTCGTGTATGACGTGGCCTCTGTTGGCGCACAGGCGTACATGGCCGTCGCCCGCGAAATGATCGAACGGCGTGATGGCACTGCCGACTCGCAGAACAACCCGGCCGCTGCCGAAGGTGATGCCGTATGACCCCTGAACCACCGCGCCGCCTGGGTCGCGGCCTCGATGCCCTCCTTGCCCGCAAGGAGCCCGCGAAGACCGCGCCTGTCGCCGCGGCCGCGCCACGCGCCGCCACACCGGCAGCGGTACCCGACGAGCCCAATGCCGCGGGGTCGCTCCGGACGCTCAAGCTCGCCGACATCCGCGCGAATCCGTATCAGCCGCGCAAAGAGTTCCGCGCTGAGGAGCTCGCCGACCTCGAGTCGAGCCTGCGTACCAACGGACTGCTGCAGCCCATCACCGTGCGCCCCGCACCAAATGGACAAGGCTACGAGCTGATCGCCGGCGAACGCCGCTTCCGCGCTGCGAGCCGGCTCGGGTGGACCGAGATCCCGGCCCTCGTAAAACCGGTCGACGATCGCATGCTCGCCACGCTGGCGATGATCGAGAACCTCCAGCGCGCCGACCTCGATCCCATCGAAGAAGCCGACGGCTACCAGCGCCTCATCGATGACTTCGCGCTCACCAACCAGGAAGTCGCGGATGTGGTGGGCAAGGACCGGTCGACCGTCGCCAATGCGCTGCGCCTCCGGCAGCTGCCCGCCAGCGTGCGCCGCATGCTGCAGGACAAGCAGCTTACGGCCGGGCACGCGCGCGCCCTGCTCCCGCTGGGCACCGAGCGCGCCATCGTCGACCTGGCCCGCGAGGTCTCGGCCAACGGCCTGTCCGTGCGCGAAGTCGAGCGCCGCGTGCAAGCCGGTCGCCCCAAGCCGCCCGCGGCCGGGAAGAAGCCCACCCCCGACGCAGCCGCCGAGCTCCCCCCCGGCGCCTCCGGTGCCGTCGTCCGCCAGCTCGAAGAAAAGCTGCGCCGGAAACTGCAGACGGGGGTAAGCATTTCGTTGTCAGCGAAGGACAAAGGCGAACTCCGCATTGCCTTCTTCTCTCACGACGATCTCGAGCGCTTGCTCGAAATCTTGGGCGTTTCGCTAGACTGAACATCAAGGCGCCACAAGAGCGCCATCATAGGATAATCGCGATGATTTCGACCACATTCCGCGCGCTCACGCTCGCTGCCTTCGCTACGCTCGCCGTCGCCTGCGGTGGCAGCACCGCCGACAAGGCTACCGACAGCACCGGCGCCAAAACCATGCGCGTCGCCCTGCTCACGCCGGGACCCGTCTCCGACAAATCGTGGAACGGCATCGCCTACGAAGGGCTCCAGGCCATTCGCGATTCGCTGGGCGCCGAGATCTCGCATATCCAGACCAAGACCCCTGCGGAGTTCGAAGAGAACTTCCGGCAGTACGGCGTCCAGGGGTACGACCTCGTCATCGGCAACGGCTTCGAGTATCAGGACGCCGCCGCGCGGGTCGCCCCGAGCCACCCTCGCACCAACTATGCGATTACGTCGGGACGGACCACGGGCCCCAATCTGGCCGGCTTCGCTTTCGCCTTCGAAGAAGCGTCGTATCAGGCCGGCATGATCGCCGGCGCCATGACCACGAGCAACAAGCTCGGACTCATCGCCGGACAGGAGCTCCCGCCCGTCAAGGCCAGCTTCCTCGCGTTCGAGCGCGGCGCCAAGTCGGTCAACCCCAAGGTGCAAGTCATCACGTCGTACATCGGCAACTGGGATGACGTGAGCGCCGGTCGCGAGCAGGCACTCGCGCAGATCACGCAGGGCGTCGACATCATCTTCCAGAACGCCGACGCGGCCGGCCTGGGCATCTTCCAGGCGGCCAAGGAAAAGAACGTCTACGCCTTCGGCACCAACGCCAACCAGAACGCCGTCGCCCCCGAGATCATTCTCGCCAGCGTCGTCATCGATCTGCCCAAGGCGTTCCTCATTGCCGCCCGCGAAGTGCAGGCCGGCACCTTCAAGGGTCGCGTCTACTACCTTGGCGTGAAGGACGACGTGGTGCGCCTCGTGTACAATCCTGCGCTCGCCGCCAAAATCCCGGCCGCCGCCAAGGCCGCGTCGGACAGCGTGGGCACCCTGCTCCGTGCCGGAACGTTCGAGGGACTCAAGGATCTCACTGCCGCCGGCGACAGCGCGAAGCCCATTGCCCCCGCCAAGTAACCCAGCCCCGTTCCCCGCGCATGCCCACTCCTGCTGTCGATCGCATTCTCGCTGACGCCACCGGCGACGGTACTGAGCGTACTCATGCCCCGCTGCGGGACATCGTGGCGGCACTCGACTCGGAGCTGCGCACCTTCGATATCCCCGATTATGGCGGCGCAGTGAACGGCCTCCAGGTCGCCAATCGCGGGACCGTGAGCAAGATCGCCGTGGCCGTCGATGCATCACGCTCGGCCATCACCGAAGCGGCCATCAGCGGCGCGAACCTGCTGGTCGTCCACCACGGACTCTTCTGGGGCGGGGTGCAACCACTCACCGGCGTGCACTACGAAAAATTCCGTACCCTCCTCGGCGCCGACATCGCCCTCTACTCCACGCACCTCCCGCTCGACTGCCACCCCACCCTTGGCAACAATGTGCGCCTCGCCGAATCGCTGGGGCTCACCCCCAGCGCTGGCTTCGCCCGCTACAAGACTATTGATGTGGGCGTGATGGGTACCGGGAACGAAGACACCGAGCAGCTGCGCGCGCGCGTCGAAGCGTTCAGTGCGCGATACGGTGGGACGGTGCGCACTTCCGTGCCCGTGGCGGGGCGGCGCACCAAGCGCTGGGCCATCTGCACCGGTGGCGGCGCGAGCACCGAAACGCTGCGCGAGGCCCGCGAACGTGGCATCGATACCCTCATTGTGGGTGAAGGGCCGCACCACACGACGGTCGAAGCGCTCGAACACGACTTCTGCGTCATCTACGCCGGTCACTACGCCACCGAAACACTCGGTGTGCAGGCACTGGGCGCGTGGATCGAATCGCGCTTCAGCCTGCCCTGGACCTTCTTGCATCTCCCCACCGGCTCGTGAGCGACCCTCTCGGGACAGCCACTCCGGGTGGAGCAGCTCCCGATGGCGTCCCGATGCTCGTGCTCGACGGCATCACACGGCGCTTCGGGAGCGTGCGCGCGCTCGACGGCGCATCACTCGCCGTGCGACGCGGCACCGTGCACGCGCTCCTTGGGGAGAACGGCGCCGGCAAGACGACCCTCATGCGCGTCGTCTTCGGCTTGCTCACGCCGGACAGCGGGCGAGTGCTCTGGCAAGGCACGCCGCGGCAGTTCACGTCACCGGCGAGCGCGTTGGCCAACGGCATTGGCATGGTGCATCAGCACTTCACGCTGGTGCCCGCCATGACCGTGGCGGAAAATGTGGCACTGGGTGGTACGGGATACTTCGACCCGCAGGCCGCGTGCGCACGCGTGCACGAAGTAGCCGCGCGCGCCGGGCTCACGCTCGATCCGCAGGCGCGCGTGGATACGCTTCCGGTGGGCGCGCAGCAGCGGTGCGAGATCGTGAAGGCCCTCGCGCGCGAGGTGCAGCTGCTCATTCTCGACGAGCCGACCGCGGTGCTCGCCCCCGGTGAGGCCGCCGAGTTGTTGTCGTGGGTGCGCCGATTCGCCACCGCCGGCAATGCCGTCGTGCTCATCACGCACAAGCTGCGCGACGCGATGGCCGTGGCCGACGACATCACCGTACTGCACCGCGGACGCACGGTGTTGACCACGCGTGCATCCGACACGACGCCTGCCGCCCTGGCCGACGCGATGCTGGGCGAGCGCAGCACCGAGGCGCCTGCGGTCGCCATGACGGACACGGCGAAGACATCCGAAACGCGCGCGCGCGGTGGCAATGTCGTGCTCTCGCTCGCCAACGCCTCGTGGGTCGATGCGCGCGGTGTGCAGCGCGTCCAGCGCGCCACCATGCAGGCGCGAGCCGGAGAGATCGTGGGCATTGCTGCCGTCGAGGGCGCAGGACAGCACGAGCTGCTGCGATTGCTCGCGGGGCGGCTGCAGCCACGTGATGGACATGCCGAGCGTCCCGAACGTATTGGCTTCGTGCCCGAAGATCGTCATCGTGATGCGTTGCTGCTCGATGCGCCGCTGTTCGAGAACAATGCCCTGCGCAACGCGGGCACACGGCGCGGACGCATGCCGTGGGATGCGCTGCGCGACAGCGCTGCGAAGTTGCTCAGACAGTTCGACGTGCGTGCGCCGGGTCCCGCGACGGTGGCGCGCACGTTGTCCGGCGGCAATCAGCAGAAGTTCGTGTTGGGACGCGAGCTTGCCGACGCGCCGCAGGCGCTGGTAGTGGAGAATCCATCGCGCGGCCTCGACTTCAAAGCCACGGCGGCGGTGCAACAGTCGCTGCGCGAGGCGCGCGCGGCCGGCACCGCCGTGGTCGTGTACAGCAGTGATCTCGATGAAGTCCTGTCGCTGGCCGATCGCGTGTTCGTCATGCATGCCGGGCAACTGCACGAGGTGGCCGGCGACCGTGATGCCGTAGGCCGCGCCATGCTGGGCGGTGCGTCGTGACTACGCGCGCGTGGCTGCGTGGCGCCGGTCAACTGGCGGCCGTGTTGGGCGCCGCATTTGTCATGTTGTCGTTGCTGCTGATCGCCACCGGACACGACGTTGCGACGGCGTTGCAGGCCATGGTGCGTGGCGCCTTCGGGTCGTACTACGCCATTACGTCGGCCACCATGGTGCGGATGGTGCCGCTGGGCTTTGCCGGGCTCGCGGTGTCCATCGCGTTCCGCGCCGGCATTCTCAACGTGGGCGCCGAAGGACAGTTGCTCGTGGGCGCGGCAGCGGCAACGGCACTCGCGGTTCCGCTTACGGGGGTATCGCCGTTGCTCGCCATTCCGCTCATGCTGGCGGGTGGCGCCATCGCCGGTGCGCTCTGGGCCGGCGTGGCCGGGTTGCTGCGCCTGCGCTTTGGTGTGCTGGAGGTGATCAGCACCATCATGCTCAACTTCGTCGCGCTCTATCTCACCGGCTGGCTGGTGCGTGGCCCGTTGCAGGAGCCCACGCGCATCAATCCGCAGTCGGTGTCGTTGCCAGAGGCGCTACATTTGCCGGTGTTGCTCGAGGGCACACGCCTGCATGCCGGCGTGCCGTTGGTGGTGGTGGTTGCCGTTGGCGCCTGGTGGTGGCTCTCGCAGACCGCCAGTGGATTTCGTGTGCGAGCCGTGGGCGCCAACGTGTTTGCCGCGCAGTCAGCGGGGGGCATTGCCGTAGGGCGCACGGTGTTCGGTGCGTTTCTCTTGAGCGGATTGCTGGCCGGCCTTGGCGGCGCCGTGGAGTACACCGGCATTACGTACGCGTTGTACGAAAACTTTTCGCCGGGCTACGGCTATACCGCCATTGCCGTGGCGCTGCTCGCGCGGCTGCATCCCATTGGTGTCGTGGGCACCGCGCTGCTCTTTGGCGCGCTCGAAGCCGGCGCCAACGCCATGCAGCGTGATGCGGGTGTGCCGAGTGTGGTCGTGAGTGTGGTCGAGGCGCTGCTCATTCTGCTCATCGTGGCGGCCGATCGCTGGTCGGAACGGGTGTCGGCGCGCGCGGAGATGGCGACATGAGCGCGCTCGAGATCGGGACGGGCTTCATCGAAGCCACCGTACGTACCGCGACACCGCTCGCGCTGGCCGCCATGGGCGAGTGCATCAGCGAACGCGCTGGCGTCATCAACATCGGCCTCGAGGGCTCCATCATTGCCGGCGCACTCGGTGCCACCGTTGCCGCGGGCGTGATTGGCGTGGGCGGCGGCTTCGTCGCCGGCGCCGCCGCCGGTATGGCCGTCGCGGCGATCTTTGCCTGCTTCACGGTCGGGTTCAAAGCGGACCAGATCATCACCGGTACCGCGATCACGATGTTCGCCCTCGGCCTCACGGGCACGTTGTATCGCACGCTGTTCGGCACGTCGGGGGTGGCGCTCAACACGCCCACGACGGGCGCCGTGGCCATCCCGGGGCTCTCGTCGATTCCGCTCATTGGCCCGGGCATCTTTCATCAGCCCATCGTCACGTACGTCACGATGCTGCTCGCCCCCCTGCTCGCGTGGTGGCTGCAGCGCACACACCGCGGCCTCGCGCTGCGCGCCATTGGTGAGTATCCCGATGCCGCCATTGCCGCCGGCGTTGCGCCGCGCCGCATGCAGGCGCTCGCGGTACTCTTTGCCGGCGCCATGGCAGGACTCGCCGGTGCCACGCTCGTGCTCGCGCAGGCCGGAACGTTCGTCGAGGGGATGTCGGCCGGCCGCGGCTTCATCGCGATCGCCATTGTCGTGCTTGGTCGTTGGAAGCCACTCGGCGTTGCCGCCGCCGCGCTGCTCTTCGGCGCAGCCAATTCCCTGCAAACGCTCTTTCAGTCCATGGGATGGACCGGCGTGCCGTACCAGCTGTTTCTCGCGCTGCCGTATGTGCTGACGCTGCTGGTGCTGGCCGGCGCCAGCGGACGAGCGGCGGCGCCGGCGGGGCTGGGGAAGCGCGTAGCGTAAAGCGGTTGAACTGCTGGTGTTTGGTCCGGTGGCTTACTGGCCATGGCACTAGCCCTCAGGGGGAAGAACGCAAGGGGAAAGGGGGAAGCACGGTGCCGTCCACAACCAACCGCAGTTGCTGGCTTGGTAGACACAACCGTGCTTCATCCTTTCCCCTTGCGTTCTTTCCCCTGAGAGCTCGATTCGTCGGTGGTTAACCGCCGGACCAGTCACCGCCCTTCGCCTCTTCGCAGCTCGGCCTTGAGTTTATCGCCCGCGTAAATCGCGACTTCGACACGGCGATTCTTCTGCATCCCGGTGTCGCTCGTGTTGTCCGACACCGGCTCGACTTCACCGCGTCCACTCGCACGCAGCCTCGCGGGTGCAACGCCTTGCGCGGCCAGATAGTCCGACGTCGCACGCGCTCGTCGTTCGCTGAGCGACTGGTTGTAGCTGTCCGTACCGCGCGCATCGGTGTGTCCGACGATGAGCAGATCGGTGTTGGGATACTCGTTGAGGCTCTGCGCGAGGTTGCGCAGATTCGCGGCCGCTTCGTCACGTATGCGATCGGAGTCGGTGTCGAAAAGCAGCCCCGACGCGAAGGTCACCTGAATGCCTTCACCAACACGCTCGACCGTCGCACCAGTCACCTGCTGTGCGATCTTCTTGGCCTGCTGGTCCATCTGATGGCCGATAACGGCGCCAATGGTGCCGCCAACAACGGCGCCGAGTATCGCGCCCTTGGCCGTCGAGCCATTGGCACGACCGACCGCCGCGCCGATGGCGCCACCGGCGCCGGCACCGATTACGCCGCCCTGTTCCTTGCGCGTATTGAGCGACTGACACGCCGTCAGTGTGGCAGATACGATCAACACGGCAACGATCGCGCGTGGATGAAGTTTGTACATATGTCTCCTGGTTGTGGCGATGGGAACAACGGGTGGCTGGTCCGTCGACTTACTCGCGACGGATCGAGCCCTCGGGGGGAAGAGCACAAGGGGAAAGGAGGAAGCGCGGTTGTGTCTACCAAGACGGAAACTGCGGTTGGTTGTGGACGGCGCCGTGCTTTCCCCTGTGCTCTTGCGTTCTTTCCCCTGAGGGCTGGTGCCGTCGCCAGTAAGTCGACGGACCACACACCCGTCGTTCAATACAAACCGCCGTCTCATCGCACGTTCTCAGACCCGTCGAACGGATTGTGTCGAACCGTCTGGCGCAGCTTGCTGAAGCGGCGTTCGAGCGTCCGCGCGAGCGTGTCGCGCGCGCCGTGGTACGCGGCGGTGAGTGTGGCGCCGGTCGTCGTGACAGCCATCGGGTCGAAACCGCGAAGGCGCACTTCCAGCATGCACCGTTTGTCATTCGCACCGGTCTTGTCGGCGTTGGCGTCCTGAAAATGGACCTCGATGCGCGTGATCTCGCGTGAATAGCGCTCCAGCGAGCGTTCCAGGTCGGATTTCGCCAGACGGACCACAGGATCGTTGGCATCCACGTGGTTGTCGGTGTGGGTCAGGATAAGCATGGTACCTCGTATGGCAGGGACCCTATGCTGGTGCACGGGGGGTGCCACGTCGGGGAACTGCTGGTGGGCGTCTGGGCTCGACAACGGCTCAGCAGCACGCCGCGTTTTTCCTTGTAGACCGCACCGCGCTTCTCCCTGTGCTCTTGCGATCTCTGCCCTGAGGGCTAGATCCGTGGGCAGTTGACCGCCGGACCCACCGTTTTTCCCAAGCCCATGCGCCCTCTCAGCTCTCTCGCTCTTCTCACCCTTGCCGCCACAGCGGCACACGCGCAGTCCGGCCGCCCCGTCACCGACGAGGCCGCCGTGATGAGCACTGCGCGCGCCGTGCACGCCAAGGTGTTGTCCATCGACACCCATGTGGACATCTCGCCCGCCAACTTCACCGCTACCAGCCCAAACTACACACAGAAGCTGCCGCGTACGCAGGTCGACCTCGTGAAGATGGAAGAGGGCGGGCTCGTGGGCGCGTTCCTTGTGGTGTACGTGGGACAGGACACGGCGCTCAACGCCGCCGGCTTTGCGCGCGCCAACGCCCAAGCGCTCGAGAAGTTCGATGCCATTCACCGTCTTGCGGAGCAGCTCGCTCCGGCGCGTGCTGAGATTGCGTACACGGCGGCCGACGCGCGTCGCATTCACAAGGCCAACAAGCGCGTCGTCTTCATCGGCGTGGAGAACGGCTTCCCCATTGGCAGTGATGTCACCAACGTCGCGAAGTTTTTCGAGCGCGGCGGTCGCTACATGTCGCTTGCACACAATGGCCACAGCCAGCTCTCCGACAGCAATACCGGCGAGCGCGACGGCGTGTGGCTGCACAATGGGCTATCACCGTTGGGGAAGCAGGTCATCGCCGAGATGAACCGCTTGGGGATGATGATCGACGTGTCGCATCCGTCCAAGCAGTCCATGCTGCAGACGATTGCGTTGAGCAAGGCGCCCATCATCGCATCACACAGTGGCGCGCGCGCGCTGTGCAATCACAGCCGCAACATGGACGACGAGCAGCTCGACGCGCTCAAGAAGAACGGCGGCGTGATTCAGCTGGTCGCGTTCAACAGCTACGTGAAGTGCAATCCGGCGAAGGACGCAGAACGGACCGCCGCCATCAATGCCCTGCGCAAGGAGTACGGCATTACCACTGGGAATCGCGCCGAAGTGCAGCGCGCCATCGAAGCATTGCCGAACGACAAGCGCAACGAATACCTCTCCAAGCAGGAAGACATCACCGCGCGCCGGTATCCCAGCGATCCCGCCGCGACAGTCAAGGATTTCGTGAACCACATTGATTACGTGGTAAAGCGCATCGGCATCGACCACGCGGGCATCAGCAGCGACTTCGACGGCGGCGGCGGCGTGGACGGCTGGCGCAATGCGGAAGAGTCACTCAACGTGACCGCCGAGCTGGTGCGGCGCGGGTACACCGCCGGCGAGATCGAGAAGATCTGGGGCGGGAATCTCTTGCGGGTAATGGGAGACGTGGAGAAAGTGGCGACGCGGCAATGAATGAATACTCCCGCACCCTGAATGGTTGAGACTGCCACGGTCCCACTGCGGCGCGTTACAGAACGGTACCGGACGCAACGATACGGCAACTTTGTCATCGATCGTGTGTGTAAGCGGATAGATTGGCCCGGGCGAGCACTGATCATCTCCCCATTCATTCATCTGAAACTCTCATGCGCCCTGTTGTCGTGTCGCACGTCCGCGTGCCACGCCGTGCAGTATTTCCATCTACGCTGCTTGCACTCGCGTTCTGTGCCTGCAGCACCGTCCCCACAGAGCTTGACCGCCGCCCCGATGTGCAGCGTCGGCAGGACAACGTGCCAACATCAGGCACCCCGCTCGTTCGCATTAGCCAGGTGTACGGTGGGGGTGGGAATACCGGCGCCCCGTATACGAACGACTTCATCGAGCTATACAATGCCGGCGACGCCCCGCAGAGCCTGACAGGCTGGTCGGTGCAGTACGCCAGCGCGACAGGGACGGGAAACTTCGCCAGCAATCCTGTAGTCGCGCTTGGCAATATGACGTTGCAACCCGGCCAGTACTTCCTCGTGCAACTGGCTGGAGGGGCAAATGGTGCAGCGCTGCCCACACCTGACGTAACGAGTACCATCAACATGTCGGGCACCGCCGGTAAAGCGGTGCTGGTGAAGTCGGCGACAGGTCTTGCGTGTAACGGCGGCTCAACCGTCTGCAGCTCGGCCCAACTCGCGCTTATCGAAGACCTCGTCGGATACGGCAACGCGAACTTCCGCGAGGGCACGGCCGTGCCAACGTTATCCAACACGACGGCCGCTCTCCGCAAGAACAATGGCGCCACCGACACCCAGAATAACAGCGCCGACTTTGATGTCGGGGCACCCAATCCCCGCAACAGCGCCGCCGGCCGACCCGCGGTCACAACCACTACGCCCGCCACTGGAGCCACAGGCGTTGCGTTGAGCAGCAATCTGACGGTGACCTTCAATCGCGCCGTCGCCGTCAGCGGTGCGTGGTATACCATCGCCTGCACCTCGGGCACACGTCCGGCCACCGTGACAGGCGGGGCAACCTCGTTCACCATCAATCCGGACGCCGACTTCACCGCCGGAGATGCGTGTACCGTGACGATTGTGGCGGCGCAGGTGGCAAGCGAGTCCAACCCGACGTCCACCATGGCGGCCAACTATGTGTGGAGCTTTGAGGCCGGCGCCGCTGGTACATGTGACGCGGCCTTTACCTCGGCCTCTGCCATTCAGGGCAATGATCTTGTATCGCCGCTTGCCGGTCAGTCCGTCACAACCCAGGGGGTGGTCGTCGGCGACTTCGAAGGAGCGTCGCCGGCGCTGCGCGGCTTCTACCTGCAGGATGTGGTAGGTGACGGTGACCCCGCCACGTCCGATGCCGTGTTCGTCTTCAATGGCGAAAACAACAGCGTCAGTGTCGGCGATGTGGTTCGCGTCACGGGCACAGTGGCAGAGTTCCAGGGCCAGACGCAGGTCAGCGCCGCGCAGATCGTGGCCTGTGGCAACGGCACGGTGGTTCCGGCCGACGTGACGATGCCGGTTTCGTCAGCGACAGCCCTTGAGCGCTTCGAAGGCATGCTCGTGCGCTTCCCGCAGACGCTCACGGTCACCGAGCACTTCCAGCTTGGCCGCTTCGGCCAGATTGTGCTTTCGTCAGGCGGACGGCTTGCGCAGCCCACCAATGTCGTCGCGCCGGGCGCGGCAGCCAATGCGCTGCAAGCGCAGAACGACCTCCGGCGCATCATCCTCGACGACGCGCTCCAGAACCAGAATACCGATCCCATCGTGTTCGGTCGCGGCGGCAACCCGCTCAGTGCCAGCAACACGCTGCGCGGGGGCGATGAAGTGAGCAACGTGACGGGTGTGCTGACGTATACATGGTCCGGCAATGCGGCCAGCGGTAACGCCTACCGTGTGCGCCCTGTGGGCGCCCTCGGCGCCGGGCTGCCGATGTTCGTTGCAAGCAATCCGCGTCCCACCATGGTGACGGTGGGTGGGTCGCTGCGTGTCGCCGGCATGAACGTGCTCAACTACTTCAACACCTTTAGCGGCTGCACCAACGGTGCTGGTGGCCCGAGCACCGATTGCCGAGGCGCCGACAACGCCACCGAGTTCACCCGCCAGCGCGACAAGATCATCGCCGCCATTCTCTCGCTCGGCGCCGACGTGGTGGGTGTCAATGAGATCGAGAACGACGGCTACGGAAGCTCGAGCGCCATCCAGGATCTGGTCAATGGCCTCAACGCGGCCACCGCGCCCGGCACGTGGTCGTTCGTCGATGCCGACGCCGGGACTGGCGAAGTGAATTCGCTTGGCACGGACGCGATCAAAGTGGGGCTGCTTTACCGCTCCGGCGCTGTGACGCCGGTGGGACGCACCGCTGCACTCAACAGCACAGCATTCGTGAACAGTGGCGATCCGGGCCCGCGTAATCGGCCAGCGCTTGCACAGGCGTTTGAGCAGCCCAACCGGGCCCGCGTCGTGGTGGTCATTAACCACCTGAAGAGCAAAGGCAGTAACTGCGCCGCTCCGGACGCCGGTGACGGACAGGGCAACTGCAACGTTGTACGGGCAAACGCCGCGCTGCTTCTCAAGGACTGGCTGGCCACCGACCCGACCGACGTCGGCGAGTCGCGCACGCTCATCATGGGTGACCTGAACAGCTACGCCAAGGAAGATCCCATCACGGTGCTCCTGAACGCGGGCTACGTAAACCTGGCCGACAGCTTCCTCGGCGCGGGAAGCTACAGCTATGTCTTCGATGGGCAGTGGGGATCACTCGACCACGCCCTCGGCTCGCCGAGCATTGCGGCACAGGTAGTCGGTGTGGTGAAGCACCACATCAATGCCGATGAACCAAGCATCCTCGACTACAACACCAACTTCAAGACCGCTGGGTTGATCGCATCGCTGTATGCGCCGGACCAGTATCGCTCGGCCGATCATGATCCGGTGGTCGTTGGACTCAACCTTGTCGCGCCGTCTGTTGGACCGTACACGTGGGGTGGATTCCTTACCCCCACGCGCACGCTCCCGACGCTCACAACAGCCGCCGCAGGTTTCACCGCCAATGTTCGCTTCAGCCTGAGCGGCAACATGGGCCTCGGTATCCTCAAGCCGGGTAACCCGCTCATGCGCCCTGTCAACTGCACCACGCTGGCGCCGTTGGGCTCACTCGCGTCCACGACCGCGGTGGCGCCACTCGCCTACGTCGCTTCAACCGCCAGCTACAGCTACTTCTGGCGCACCGATCGCACGTGGGCGGGTTCATGCCGTGAGCTCGTTCTGCGCTTCATCGACGGGTCACAGCAGCGCGCCGTCTACCGCTTCCAATAACTGCCTGTTGGCGTGGTTACTCCGGTAGCCACGCCAACTTTTCAACCTTTCGGGATCCTTCCATGAAGCTTTTTCGCGTAATCGGTACCGCCCTGCTCAGCGTTGCTCTCAGCACGTCGGTGCAGGCCCAGAGCTTTTCGCTCAACTTCGACGATGCCGCGCTCTTTGGTGCCCCAACTGGTGGATCAACCATCAGTGGTGTGACCTTCAGCAATTCGACATTCGATGCGTTCTTCCTCCCCACGTCATTCGATTGCACGACATCGATCGTGTGTGATGGCGTCATTCAGGGGACGGCCAATGGCACGCTCGGCTTCGCTTTTGGCGGCCCGGTGTCGAGTCTTTCTTTTGGCCTCGTGCGAGCCAACAACCTGGCATCGTATCTCGCGCTATACGATGTGAACGGCGAGGTCATTTCGACGAAGGTATTGAACCCTTCGGCATTGGCGGACCCGTTCTTCGGCTTTGGTGGCGTTTTTTCGTGGTCTGCGAGCGGCACATTCGCCCACTCCGCCGTGTTGTCTCATGACTTCGACCCCGACTTTCTCGACGAACCGTTCGAACTCGACAATCTCACTGCTACCACGGCCACCGCAGTACCGGAGCCGACAAACGTAGGGCTGCTTGCAATTGGATTGGTAAGCATTGCCGTCGCGCGGCGGCGGCGGGTTTGAGGATGGTGAGGGGGCGGTAAATGCACGGCGGTTGAACTGATCAGTTCAACCGCCGTTCACCCACGTCACACCGCCTCGGACAACGACGTAAAGTTGAAGTCCCGCGCCTTGATCGACGGCATCACCACATCGCCCCCCTGCTCCGTGCCTGCGAGCCGCTCCGGCCTCCCAAGCGCTTCGAGATTGTTGAGCATGAACAGCGGTGACTCGTTGAAGCGGAAATTGCGCAGGCTCTTGGTGATCTTGCCGTTCTCAATGAGGAACGTGCCATCGCGGGTGAGCCCCGTGTAGAGAATGGTGCGCGGATCCACTTCGCGCAGATACCACAAGCGTGTGACGAGAATGCCGCGCGTGGTGCCCTTGATGAGATCCTCCACGCTCTGCGTGCCGCCGGCCATCTTGAACGAGCTCGGCCCGCCGGTGGGCGTCTTGCTCTGCTTCTTGGCCCAGAAGCGGGAGTAGACGAGCTGCTTGAGCACGCCGTTCTCGATCCACACCTGACGGCCCAGGGGCATGCCCTCAAAATCCCACGGGCGACCGAGGAGCTGCGGGTCGGCAGGGTCGGAAAAAATCGTGACGCGCTCGTCCATGATTTTTTCGCCCACCTTGTTGCCACCACCCTGCTTCACGAACGGGCTGCGTCCTTCGTCGGCACTGCGCGCGTCGGCGTAGTTGCCAATGAGCTGCACCAGATCGCCCACCGCCTGCGGCTCGAGAATGACGGTGTAGCGGCCAGGCTCGATGGCCACGGGATTGCGCGACAGCCGCGCCTTTTCCACGGCCGTTTCCGCGACGCGACGCGCATCGAGCTGTGCCCAGTCGGCGTGATCACCAGCGGCCCATCCGGAACCGGTGCCGTCGGTGGTGCGCACGGTGAGCGAGTAGTTCGCATTCGTGGCGCGGTGATACGCGAACATGCCCGTGCTGTTGCCAATGGCGAGCGCACCCGCGGTGGTGACCAGATACCCCGCAGCCTTGAGATCACCAGCTTTGCGCGCGAGCTCGAGCGCGCCGAGTGCCGCCTTGGCGCGATCGTCGGCCGACAAGTTGGCCGTGGACTCGAAGAACGCGTTGACGGGTGTATAGGTCTGCGCGCCGAGCTGCGGCATCGACTCCGGATCGTCGGGCGCGAGGCGCGCGAGCCGTTCGCTTTCGCGTACCGCGCGTTCGATGCTCGCGTCGGAGAGATCGTTGGTGGTGACGACGGCGTGCTTGGGGCCGAACGCGCTCTGAATGCCCAGCTGCGCGTCGGTGGTGCTGCCGGCGGTGCTCACCTGGTTGTCGGCAAAGCGGATGTTGCCGGCGGTGTACGTGTTCACCTGCACGTCGACCGCATCGGCCTTCGACATCTTGATGGCTTTCTCGACGATCGCCTGCGCCTGCTCACGCGTGAGGATGGCGGAGTTGGTTTGCATCAGGCCGTCCTCCCGGTGTTGATCACGTTGACGTTGCGGAAACGTGCCGGCGGCGAGCCGTGACTCACGGCATTCACCTGCGGCGGTTGTCCCTTGCCGTCGAAGAACGAGCCACCGAGCTCATAGCTGCGCTTGCCGCCGATCATGTCCATGCTGTTCCAGAAGTCCGGGGTGCGAATCTGGTAGGCGACGTCCTTGAGTACGCCGACCACCTTACCGCCCTTGATTTCGTGATAGAGCTGGCCGCCGAACTGCGCGTTGAAGCGCTGCTGATCGATGGAGAAGCTGCCGTCACCCTGAATGAGAATGCCGCGGTCGGTGGCCGAGATGAGATCGTCCTGCGTGAGGTCTTTTTCGCCGGGCATGAGCGACACGTTGGGCATGCGCTGGAACTGCACGTTGTCCCATCCTTGCGCGTACGAGCAGCCATGTGAGCGTACCGGCGCGCCGTTCTTCTCGTACCACCAGCGGAGCCACGGCGCCTGTTCGCGTGTGGTCTGGTAGTCGTTGAACAAGCCGTTCTTCACGATGAGGAACTCGTCGGGCTTCACGCCGTCGTCGTCCCAACCAATGGTGGAGAGACCACCGGGCTGCGAGCGATCTCCCTGGATGTTCATGAGGCTTGGGCCGTACTTGAGCGACCCCAGCATTTTCTCCGGCGGCGCAATGAAGCTGGTGCCCGCGTAGTTCGCCTCGTAGCCCATGGCGCGATCGAGTTCGGTGGGGTGCCCAATGCTTTCGTGAATGGTGAGCCACAGATTCTGCGGATCGAGCACGAGATCGTAGCGCCCCTGTTCCACCGGCTTGCCCGTGAGCTTCGCCGCAGCTTCTTCGCCCCACTTCTGCGCGTTGCCCACGAGATCACTCTGCAGGATGTACTCCCATCCGCGCGCCATGGGGGCCACCATGTTGCTGCGATTCTGGAAGTCCGTGAAATCGGTGCTCACGGCGGTGATCTCCATGGTGGGCCACGAGCGCACGACGTCCTGCTTGGTGACGGTGCCGTCGGTGTTGGCGTAGTTGCGCTCGTCCTTCACGAAGAAGAAGCCGCTGAACACGTACTTCACGTTCTTCGCCTTGAGCGCCGCCGCGTTGGCCTTGAGCAACAGATCGGCCTTCTGTTCGATGGGGATATCGAAGGGGTCCTGCGTGAACGCGCTCTTCCACACGCCATCCTTCACCACCGGGGTGGGCAGCCACTCGATGGGATTGGCGCGTGCAATTTTCGACGCCTTGGCAATCGCTACCGCTTCCCGCGCCGCCGCCGCCGCGCCGTCGGCGGTGAGAATGCGCGTGGCCGAAAACCCCCACGTGCCGTCGACGAGCGCGCGCACACCAATGCCGACGGTATCGGTGTCGGTGACCTGCTGAATCTGTTGTTCGCGCGTGAAGACGAAGTTTTGCCGTTGCCGGCTGCAGCGCACATCGGCGTACGTCGCACCCGCCATCTTCGCGGCATTGAGCGCCGCATCCATGAGCGCGCGCACATTGCCAATGTCGGTGAAGGCGTCGAGCGCCTTCGCATCAGGTGCCGGCGCCGCCGACAGTAGCCGCGGAATGCCGGAGAGCGCACTGCCGGCCAGCAAAGCGCCGCCAAAAGCGGTCCCGCCCTGCCACAAGAATTCGCGTCGTGAGGTCATGAGAGTAAAGCAAACTCCGCCATAGGTGGAAACCGCCCCCGAGGGGTGCCGCATACGTCCCCAAACGTACGTCGAGGCACTCGGCTGCGTTTCGACACCTTGAGAGCGCTGCGGGTTTCGCCCGGTCGGGGGTCGGGGGTCGGGGTCGGGGTCGGGGTCGTTCCGGTGTGTGCGACCCGCCCGTCACGGCCCCCCACGCTCCTTCGCGCTTTCCTTCGGGGGTGGCCGTGCAACGCTGCGCGTCGCCGGCGTCACCCCCTCAGAGACGCGCGGCGGAGGTGGGGGCCCGCGCCGGGCTAGCCCTCGACCCCGACCCCGACCCCGACCCCGACCCCGACAAGCGCTCGCGCCCACCCCAAGCGAGCGAAGCGACGCGCCCCCGCCAGTCGGCACCACGACCACCGTGGTTCGCTCGAGTCCGACGGCACGCGACGCCCTCCGCCACCGAGAGCGCGTCTCTGAGGGGCGAAGCCCCGAAGCAACGCGCGGAGGGGGCGGAGGGCGTCGCGGGACGGGGCCCACACCCAACCCGAACCGCTGTTCCGTCAGCCGAGCAAAAGGGTCAGTTCGTCGCGCCCAATGCTCGCCAAGCCGCCGCGGTCCTCGGAGAGGATGGAGTCGGCCAACGCCCGCTTGCTCGCCTGCAACTCAAGGATCTTGGACTCGATCGTATCACGCGCCACCACGCGCGTCGCCAAGACATGGCGCGTCTGCCCAATGCGGTGCGCCCGGTCGATCGCCTGCGCTTCCACCGCCGGATTCCACCACGGATCCAGCAGAAACACGTATTCCGCCGCCGTGAGGTTGAGCCCGTGACCGCCCGCCTTGAGACTGATGAGAAAGAGCGGCGGCCCGTCGGCACTCTGGAAGCGGTCCACACGCGCTTGACGGTCGCGCGTCTTGCCGTCGAGATACTCGTACGGAATGCCCTGCGCATCGAGCCGGTTGCGCAGCAACGACAGAAAACTCGTGAACTGCGAGAACACGAGCGCCTTGTGTCCTTCGTTCGCAATTTCCTGCAACGACGGCACGATCACATCGAGCTTGGCCGACGGCAGCGCTGCTTTGCGAGGATCGACGAGCGACGGATGACACGCCGCCTGACGCAAGCGCAGCAGCGCTTCGAGAATGTGCATACGCGACTTGGCGATGCCTTCGCGCTCCACCTGTTCGAACACACTCTGCACGTACTGCAGACGGAGCTCTTCGTAGTACGCGCGTTGCCGCGGCTCGAGCTCCACTTCGAGCGTCTGCTCCGTCCGCGACGGCAACTCGGAGGCCACCTGCGATTTGGTACGACGCAGAATGACCGGACGCAGCGCGCGCGCAAAAAGATCGTCACGCGGCTGACCCGGCATGCCCGGCACACCACCGGGCTTCTGCCCGAGTGCGCGCGCAGCCGTGCTGAAGCGCGACGACGCGCCCAGCATCCCCGGATTGAGGAACTCGAAAAGACTCCACAACTCTTCGATACGATTTTCGATAGGCGTACCCGTCAACGCGAGCTTGTGATCGCCCTGCAGCAGGCGCGCCGCCTTGGCCGTCGCCGTACTCGCGTTCTTGATCGCCTGCGCTTCGTCGAGCACCACGTAGTCGAAGCGGCGTGACCCCAACCGGTCGATATCGCGGCGCAGAGTACCGTACGTCGAGATCACCACGTCGGCATCGTTGGCATCGAGCGCATCGACTTCGCGTTCGGCGTGACTCAAATCGATCACGCGCAGCGAGGGCGCAAATCGCTCCGCTTCGCGCATCCAGTTGAAGACGAGCGACCGCGGCACCACCAGCAGCGACAATCCTTTGCCTTCGGCACGGCGCCCTTCGAGCATCGCGAGCACCTGTACCGTTTTGCCAAGGCCCATGTCGTCGGCGAGGCAGCCTCCAAGCTGGAAGCGGCGCAGAAACGCGAACCACGAGAGGCCGTCGCGCTGATACGCGCGCAGTTCGCCCACGAACCCTTCCGGCACCGGCTCCGGGGCAATTTCGCGGAACTCGTGCAGCTGCGCACGCGCGGAGGCGAGCTGCGCGTCCACGTCCACGTCGGGCAGTTCGGCCAGCAGCGCATCGAGCACGGCAAGCTGTGACGGCCGGAAGCGTAGCAGTTCACCGCGACGCTCCGCGAGCGCCATGAGTGCTTGCAGCGCGCTCAACTGTTCGGTGGGCATGACCCCCAGCGAGCCGTCGGGGAGGCGCACCTGTTCGTCACCCGCTTCGGCCGCCGCGAGCAAGGTCGCAATCGACGCCATCTGATCGCCGTAGCGCACACCACCGTGCAAGTCGAACCAATCAACGCCGGAGCTCATCTGAATATCGAGCTTGCCAGGCGCCACCAGCAGCGACCCGTCGGTCTCCACCTGCCATCCTTCACGCACGAGCGTGGCCAGCGCCTTGGGGAGCGCGTGCGACGACATCGTGAGCCCCATGCGATGATGCGTGTGCGAATACATCTCGAGCGCACCCATGGCTCGCAAGCGCGTAACAGCGTTGCGCTCCGCGGCCATCCGACGGCGATACAACGTGCGGGTGTTCTTGTCGAACGCGGTGGGCGCCGGCGACTGCGCGTCGACCATGGAGGTACCATAGCGGAAGCGCACCAGCAGCCAAGCCTGAGAACGGCGGCCGTTATCGGGGCCGCTCGTAATGCTCAAATGCGGCACCGGCGCGGCGTCCGTTTCGGTCTGCAATTCGCCCGGCGGCAGCGATAGGCGCGGCGCCGTACGCAGCGTATGGAACTCGGCGAGAAACGGCGACGGGTCTTCACCTAGATCAAGTGACGAGTCGTACCATAAGCGCTGCACGAGTGGCCACACATCCTGTGCATCGAAACGCGCGAGCTTGTTGCCCAACACGATCAGGCCCTTGGGGGACACCCAGTCGACATCGGCCAGCGGACGCGACACCCCCTCACGTTGCACGTCTGCCACGAGGGCATAGCCGTCAATGGTGGGACGCTCGACTCGCAGCACCACCGTCCACGGCGATTCGTCATCCCACTGCATGAAACGCCCGTCGAGTGAACGACGGCTGGTGGCCAGCAACGCGCGACCGGTATCGCAAATGGCGCGCAGCGTGGTGCTGTACGCGCGGGGCGGCACATGAAACCCCTGCGCCGGCATCGCGCGCGCCGCCGGAACATCTTGCGCGCCCAGCAACATCTCGGCGATCAACCGGTCGGCCGGATCGTGCGCGTTGAACCACGCTTCGGCGCTGGCACCAAAATGCCGCGGCTCTTCCCACGTCCCGTCACGCGTGCGGCGCTGCGTGCAGACCTGCACCCGCACCCCCGACTGCTCCGACGCTTCGGTAATGTGCAGCAGATACACAATCCGCCGATCGGCCGGCATCGCCGTGGGGCGATTGCTTTCGGGACGCAGATCGCGCGCGCGTTGCGCGAGCACCGTCGCGCGAAGGGCAATCTGCCAATCCGTCTGCGGTTCCGCCGGCGCGTCGGGAATCACCACCGCAGGTTCGGGCGCGCCAAACTCGACATGCTCGTCAGGCGTCACGAACGCCACCGGCAACGGCGAGGCACCCGGGTGCAAACCATCGGGGAGTGCGCCGTCGCGATCGAGCACGAGCAACACGGCCCACTGATGCTTGCACGGGCCATGCTCTGCCGCGTACGCGCAGGTGCACCCCATCTGTGCCTCGCGCACATCGACTTCCACGAGCACGCGATACGGACGTGAGCCCTGCACCACCGCGTCCACCCGACTGTCGTGCACCGCGCGCCATTCGACGATGTCCGGCGCCAGATACGCGCGCGCGCGCTCACGGAGTACGGGAGAAAAAAGCCGTTCCAGTTGCGGATCAAGCATGGAGGCCGTGGCGGTGCCACTTCGTGTCGCGAGAGAGCATCCAATCAAGTTAGCCAGCGTGCCACCCATTCGCGTACAGGGGCCGACGGATATTTGTGCCGGGAGTGCCATTCCGGGCCAATTCATCTGTTTCGGCAGGTGGCATAGAACTGCGCTCACGGAGACACGGAGGGACGGAGGTCACGGAGAACAGCCTCTTCAGAGCTGTGCTGTTCTCCGTGACCTCCGTCCCTCCGTATCTCCGTGAGAGCAGTTCAAACCCAGCCAGCCGCCTAACCCACCCTTACTTGAAGCGAATACCGTTTGGCGCCACGGCACCCTTGGTAGGCACGAACGGCTTGGCGGCGGGCTTGAAGCCACCCTTGAGCGGCGCACGGTTCTGCTGGTTGCTCTGATTCTGCTGGTTGTTCTGAATCACGTCGCGGCGCGTGCCACCCTCCGCCGACGCGCCGGCGCGCGGGCCCATACCGCCGTCGCTGCGCATGCTCAACGCAATGCGGTTACGCGGCAAATCCACGCTCTGCACCGTGACCTTCACCTTCTTCCCCACCTGCACCACATCGTTGGGGTCCTTCACGAACTTGTCGGCAATCTGGCTCACGTGCACCAGACCATCCTGGTGCACCCCGATGTCCACGAACACGCCAAAGGCCACGATATTCGTCACCACCCCTTCGAGCACCATGCCGGGGAGCAGATCACTGGGCTTCTGAATGTCCTCGCGGAACGCAGGCGGCTCGAACGCCGCACGCGGGTCACGGCCCGGCTTCTTGAGTTCGGCTACGATGTCGCGCAGTGTCGGCATGCCGACGTCGTCGCTCACGTACTGCTGCAGCGCAATGCGATCGACCAGCGATTCGTTGCCCACCAGCTCGCCTACCGCCACGCCAAGATCCTTGGCCATGCGCTCCACGAGCGCGTACCGCTCCGGGTGCACCGCGCTCGAGTCCAGCGGATGCACACCGCCGCGCACGCGCAAGAAGCCGGCGGCCTGCTCGAACGCCTTCGCGCCCAAGCGCGGCACGTCCTTGAGGTCGCCGCGGCTCTTGAAGCCACCCTTGCTGTCGCGCAGCGACACGATGGACTGCGCGAGACTCGGGCCGATGCCCGCCACGTAGCCCAGCAGCGCCGATGACGCGGTGTTGATCTCCACACCTACACGATTCACGCAGCTTTCCACGATATCGTCGAGACGCTGCTTGAGTCGCGTCTGGTTCACGTCGTGCTGATACTGCCCCACGCCGATGCTTTTGGGATCGATCTTCACCAGCTCCGCGAGCGGGTCCTGCAACCGGCGCGCGATGCTCACCGCCCCGCGCAGCGATACATCGAGCTCGGGGAATTCACTGCGCGCGAGGTCGCTGGCCGAGTACACGGAGGCACCCGCTTCGTTCACCACCACCACCTGCGGACGCGGCGCATCCATTTCGCGCAGCGCCGCCTTGGTCAGCGTTTCTGTTTCGCGGCTGGCGGTCCCGTTGCCGATGGCAATGAGCTCGGGCGTGAAGCGCTCCACCATGAGACGCACCGCGCCGGCGAATCGATCTTCCTGGTGGAGATACAACGTGTCGGTGTGCACGAGCGCACCCGTGGCACTCACCACCGCCACCTTCACACCCGTGCGGAAACCCGGGTCCAGCCCAATCACCTTCTTTTCACCCGCCGGCGACGCAAGCAACAGCTGCTCGAGATTGCGACCGAAAATCGTGATCGCTTCATCGTCCGCACGCGTCTTGAGCTCCACGCGCAGTTCCACCTCGATGGCCGGCGACAGCAACCGCTTGTACGCGTCGGCGCACACCAGCGTGAACTGCTGCACCGCCTTCTTGCCGGCGCCCATCTCGGTACGCAGGCGCGCGTTGATCTCGTCCACCGGCGCTTCGATGCGCCACAACAACTCGCCTTCGGTTTCACCGCGGCGAATGGCCAGCATGCGGTGGCTGGGAATGGTGCCCAACGATTCGGCAAACTCGAAGTAATCCTTGAACTTCGACTCGTCGCTCTTCTTCTCGGCGAGCACGCTGCTCTTCACGACACCCTTGGCGCGCGTGACTTCGCGCACCCAGCCGCGCACGACGGCGTCTTCGGCAATCTGTTCGGCGAGAATGTCGCGGGCGCCCTGCAATGCCGCTTCAGCGGTAGGCACCTCGCTCGGCTTGCCTTCGATTTCCGGAAGCACGAACGACGCAGCCTGCGCGAGCATTGCGGCATCATCGAGGCCGCCTTCAACCAGTGCGTCCGCCAGCGGTCCCAAGCCGCGTTCGCGCGCAATCATGGCGCGCGTTCGACGCTTGGGCTTGAACGGCAAGTAGAGGTCTTCGAGCGCCTGTTTCGTGTCGGCGGCCAGAATGGTGGCCTTGAGGGCATCGTCGAGCTTGCCCTGCTCATCGATACTCTTGAGAATCGCCGCGCGGCGATCTTCCATTTCCTTCAGGTACTCGGCCCGCTCACGCACATCGCGGAGCTGCACTTCGTCGAGACCACCCGTGACCTCCTTGCGGTAGCGGGCGATAAAGGGGAGGGTGGCGCCTTCGGCAAAGAGGGCGAGCGTGCGCTGAACCTGCGGGGCGTTCAGCGACAGTTCCGTCGCCACGCGCGCAACGATCGCGGGGGCGAGCATATCGAGGGTAGGAGCGGTCATATGCGCGGATGATACGTGCCCCACCCGACAAATTGGAGGCCTTGCGAAACGGTGCAGATGATGCGCAAGAATGATGCTTGGCGCGTCATTTCGGTGACACACGGCAGAGGGTCATTCCCTATCGTGCCGAATGTCCTCTTGCCAACTTCACGCCACGCCGAGCAAACTATGGCTATGCCAGCCCTGGAGCAGCGCCGCTGGACAGCGGCCGAGGTGCAGAATCTGCCCGAAGAGCCGGGCAAGAGGTTCGAGTGCGTGGACGGGGAGCTGCTTGTGAGCCCGAGTCCCGCACTGGCGCATCAGATTGCCTTGGCTCTCCTGATGACTGCGCTCAACGACTATGCGCGTCAGGGTCAGCGCGCGTTGATTCTCCCCGCCCCACTGGACTACGTGCTCGACACGTATACCGTGGTGCAACCGGACATCACCGTCGTGCCCACACCAGCAGGACGAGCACCGACACGAAACGAAGCGCCCGAGGCCGCCGTGCTGTTCGTGGAGATTCTCTCGCCGAGCACCGCCCGCTACGACCGCGTCGTGAAACGCCGGCGATATCAGCGTGAGGGCATCGAGTACTGGATCGTGGACGTCGAGTCTCGACTCATCGAACGGTGGCTCGGTGGCGACGAGCGCCCGGAAATTCTCACTGAGCAGCTCGGTTGGCAGCTGTCGGGGCATGAGGCGGCGTTCTCACTCGACGTGGTGGATTACTCCGCACGGGTACACGGCGAGCGTTGAGAAACAGCTGAACACGGATAAAGCGGATCGAGCGAATTAACGCCCCAAAGGGGTCAGAGTCGACTCCAACACCCGACAGTCGCCCCATCCACAGGGGTCAGAGTCGCCAAAATGGAGTCGCCAAAATGGACGCGAATTCAGCTGGGGAATTCGGCGTCGATGATCCGCGAGCAGGCTGAGCAACGGCAACAACTGAACACGGACAAAACGGATGGAGCGGAGGAACGCGGATCTGATCCGTGTTCCTCCGCTCGATCTGTCCTATCTGTCATGCTCCTGTGTGAGCCTTGGGAAGCAACGCGCATTCCTCTGATGCAAAGAGCCATCGCTAGCATCATGTCATGCACTGTTGTGTGCGCCGAGCGGAGCGGAACGAGTGGTTGCCTGCGAGGTCTCGTCAAGAAGTGTGTAAATGCGCGTCAGGCGGCGGCTTTCTGGGTGGGTGACATAGCGGGGATTTCGATGCCATCGGCGTAGCGGACGCCACGATACACATCGCGGCACTGCTCCGGCGCGTTCAGCTTGCGAAAGCGCTTCTCGGCGACGCGCAGCAGCCGCCAGATGATCGCCGTGGCGCGCTCCACTTTCTTGAAACGCTTGGCCGCGCTCGTGCGGAGCCGCACCGCCGCGAAGGGGGACTCGACGACGTTCGTCGTGCGCAGATGGCGCCAATGCTCTTTCGGAAACTGGTAGTACGTGAGCATCCGCGCCCAGTCGCGATCCAGACGCTCGCACGCTTTCGGGAAGCGGAGCCGATAGGCGCGGTGGAAGCGCTGCCGCTCCTGCTCCGCGTCGGCAACGGATTCGGCGGCGGCGATGCGCTGTACCGCGCCCTGCACGTCCGGCTGGTGTTTGAGCGGGACCGCGTCGACCACGTTCCGGAGCTGGTGGTTCCAGCACCGTTGCTCCGCCGCGTGTGGCCATACCTGGCCCACCGCGTTCCACAGGCCCAACGCCCCATCGCCGATGACGCACGCGGGGGCCGGCAGGCCGCGCGCCGTGAGATCGCGCAGGATCTCCGCCCAGCGCTCGCTCGACTCGCGGTGGCCGCTCTCGACCGCCAGGACCACCTTCGTGCCATCCGCGAGCGCGGCGATCAGCACCAACAGCGCGGCCTTCGTCGACTCGAGGCCGGCTTTCACATAAATCCCGTCGGCCCACACGGAGACGGGCTCGAGCGCGGACAAGTCCTGCGTGCGCCACGGCGCGTAGTCGCGCTGCCAGTCTTCGGTCAGGCGTTGCACACGGCTCGCACTCAGCGGCGCGCCATCGCCCAGCAGCCCGCGCAGCGCCCGCGTGAAGTCGCCGCTGGACAGGCCGTGCAAATACCGCTCCGGCAACAGCGTCGCGATCTCCGGCGTGCGGCGCTGAAACAACGGCAGGATCCGACTCTCAAAGCGCGCGTCGAGCCCACGCACGCGGGGACGACGAATCGAGATCGTGCCGTTCATCAACGCCACCTGTCGTGGCTGCCCATGGCCATTGCGATAGCCGACGACGGTATCCGCCGCCCGCTGCTCATGACGGCCGCGGCCGAGCAGCGCGTCGACCTCGTCGTCCAACACGCGCTGCAGGCAGGTTTGCACTTGCTCACGAATACACGTTTCCAGCGTCGACCAAGTCGGGCTTGACGCGGTCGCAGGAATGTCGATCTTCATCACGGGCGGTGGCTCCTTTTTGTTGCCGGGATTCTCCCGGGGGTGACTGGGTTACCTGAAAAGGTGCCACCGTCTGCCGTTCATTTCCACACTTTTTGATTGTACCTCTTGCCTGCGCCGGAGATAGCTTATGGTCACAGGCAACAGATGAGCAGTGGAGGGTGACACGGATCAGACTTACACAATGTGTTGCCGTCCGGATTCGTCCCGGTCTTCGTCCAAGGACGAGATTCTCCTTCGATTGGCAACTCCTCGGCTCTCACTGCGGATGGGGCGAGAAGGAGTGCTACAACAACGGTTGACACAAGTAGTTGCTTTGTCATCTCGGCTTTCTCCTTATGTACAGGTGGTACAGCACCAGTGGCATGCAGAGTTCCCGCAGCTGCTGCCGCACACGTAGCTCTTGTCTGCGTTGCAAGCCAAGATGAGAAGACCCGGGCCTCCTCCCCCTGCTTCTGGCAACTCCTGAGCGGGGAGCGCCGCCGCCACCAGCGTAAGCGCAGTAGCGCTACGAATCATCAACACAATCAACTTCTTCACATCTCCTCCTCGTTTGTGAACGTCTTACCCATGCGATCGAGTGTCACAGTGGCTGAATCATCAGCCAGATGCCGGATCGCAAGCCGGCAACGCCAGCGCCGAATCAATCGCCTTCGGCCAATCCACGCGCGTCGAGGTTCGCAGTACCGCCACATCATTACCGCAAAGTCTTACCACAGCACCGCCGCTACCTTTACCAATCGCGGATTTCAACGCGCCGACGTTTACGTGACGTTTGGGAATCTCCAAGAGCTCGCGATCGTAGAATTCCAAGATTTCGCTATCGAAGCCTTTTGCAAAAATCACCAAGGACGAGTGGGGGGCTCGCCTTTGTAGCTCGCGAAGTCCAAGCCCCGCACCGCTGCAAGATGTGCATTCCTTGGCATCGATTACAACGAGGTAACGGGGTCCCTGTGATGGCAGGTTGACTGGATCCAAAATCTGGAGCAGGTTGCGAATGCCGCTTCTGGAATCTGCGTTTTCAACGCTGTTCAAATCGGTTGATCCGGAACTGCGTTCTGCTACTCGTGCTTCTCGCTCCTGACAAGCCGTGATGCTTAGCGCCAATAGCAGCGCTGCGAAGACCGAACGGCCGTCACACCTGAGTCTACCGTGCCACAAAACGGCGAAGGACATAGTCGGCGGTCCCGTTATCCCGAAGAGTGATGAGCGTGTCAGCACGCATGGCGATTACCGGCGGCGCTTCGGAAAACGCTCTCCAGGATTCTCCATCCAGAGTCAGCATGAAAACCTGAGGGTCGCCGATATTTCTGGCTCCGCGAACGAAGGAAAATGCGAACGCGCTACCGCTGCAGAAGATGCCTTGAACCACGTCGAACTGATTAATCCACTTGAAGGGATCAACCGTATTGGCATTGTCCGCCGCACCTGGCAACCTTGGTGCGTTATATCCGCTTGGCGTGACACGCTTCGCTGAGAAGCGCAAAGTTGTCGGATCTATCGACCAGACCGTATCGCTGATGGACGCCGCCGCTCGCATCTTCCCGTTGCATGCGGCTCCGCGCAACTGGAGAAAAGACCTCCACCGTTGATCCTCCGGCGCGTTCCGCACGGGCACCGTCGTGAACAGATCTACACGCTGCCTCACCCTTCCTTCCAGGGTGTATTCGACAACTGCACCTGACTTTCCGTTGGACGTCGTTATCAGCATCGTGCTGTCGCTGTTCATGTCCATACTCGACACCAACGTCACGCTGTCGAGCTGGAGTGTTCCAATGAGTGAGTCTCCGCGAAATCGATGGAACTTTCCCACGGCCTCCACAACGAGCACATCGCCGTTGGATGCTATAGCGAGGTTACGCGGCTGTCGGAATTCCCCGGGGCCGTCTCCCGATCTGCCCAGAACTCTCAAGCGACGCCCAGTGGGGTCGTACACGAAGACGCGCCGCTCGGAGGCGTCGGCGATTACGATATCGCCGTTGGCGGCAACCGCGAATGCCGACACGGCGACCAAAGGCGTCGCGGTATCGACTTCAAGGGTGACCGAATCAACAAGTCGAAAAGCAGAGTCGAACCCTATCGTGCTTAGCGCTCCCGTATCTACAGGTCTCGCTTCCTGCTGACCGCATCCCGCAGCCGATGATAGCACTATCGTGGAACATATGAACGCTCTCATAGAGCGCCGCATAGAAATCGATATCACTCGCATGTTACCGTCGCAGATTGATTGATTGACCTCGCACAGTGCTTCGATACACCATCACGGTACCCCCCCCGCGTTTCTGTCAAGAGCTCTTCTTGTGGCTGCCGGGATCAGCGCCGTCATCAAGACCGACCCTGACCCCGAACCCACTCACTTCGTTGAACGGATTCTTCGTCACGTTCCCTTCGCGCTTCCTGCGCACGTCGAAGACGAACACGTCGGCGTCCTGCTTCATCCTGCCGCTTCGCCCAACAGCCATGGACATGGCGCGCGGCGCCGACCCGTCGATGGGCAACCGGTACAGCGGTGAGCCGGTGCAGATTGCCGCCGTCCTTGTCGGCCACCCAGATGTCGTCCTGCCAGGAAAAAGCCCTCGTGCCGTCGTTGGCCACGTGCGCATAGCGCGCGAACTTGATCGGCTCACGAGGCGCCGAGCGAAGAGGCCTGGGTCTAAGCCACAAGGACCGCACTCAGGCGGCCCCACGTGGTTCCTGCAGACATAACGCGGCTCCGAAAAAGAGGACCGCAATCTTGTGCGCCCGTTAGTTACATCCGGCCAGCGCACTTTCCCACAACACGCGCCAGCCGCCGGCCGATTGAGACAGAACGGCCGCACTGAGGGCGATCCCGTCGTCGCGGCCAAAGAGCAGTCGTACGTCACGGGCACCCGTCGCGCGGAACGCGAGCAGCGGCTCCGCCACCACGAGCTCTTCCTCATGTCCCGACGCGCGCTCGTGCCACCCAACCGTCCACTCCTTGCTGTCGGCGCCCGGCGCATCCACCACGAGCACAAGACGCTCCTCCTTGGGATCGTCCTCCTGATTCACGCGGCGAGCCAACGTGGCCACCACAAAGCCGCCAGTCGCCTCGGTGTCGGTGTTGTGCCCACGCCAGGCGCGCAGCACCACGAAGGGCAGTGCACGAAATGTCGCGCTCGTGTCATCGGGTAACCGCGACGCGAGCCGCGTCAGATCGGCCGCCAATCGCGCCGAATCGCGCGGCGCGAGCCCCTCGATGGAGTCGAGCGGAATGGCCGTCACCCGCCCCGCCGCAAAGGCCGCCGTCCACGGCAGCACGGTCACTCCGGCATCGACGCTCAAACGGGCCACCGGCCACGCGCTGCACCCGCGTTCCGGAGACGCGCCTGCCTCGACCGAAATGCGCGCCACCCCCACCTTGCCGCCGCGGGCAAAGAGCTCGAGCCGACCGTCGCCCAGCAGCGCCCCAACGCCGGTCGTATCGCTCACCGTCCTGTCGGTGGCCTCCGGGAGCAGCAACGAGCCCGCCACCATCCCGCCGTCCACCGTGGGAAGCACCACGAACGGCCCTGCGGCTATATCCCAGCCGGTGCTGCTCACGGTCGTTGCGATACTGTACGCCCCCGAACCATTGGCAACACCGCCTGCTGAATCACCGACGCCCGGCGACGGGCTCCGGTCGCACGCCAGAACCAACAGCACCGGCGCCCATCGCGCCGCCCGGGAAATACGTCGCCAGAGTGTCTGCATGCCAAGAAGTATGTCACGTGACGTACTGGACAGCGACCACGCCGTCCCAGAGGATTGTCTGACGTTTCGACCACCTCCTTCTCCATCGTTCATGCCTGACGCCACCGCGCCCACCGCGCCCAGCGGATTTCTCAACGCACTCGGCCTGCATCGCCCCGAGCTGCGCGCATGGGCCATGTACGACTGGGCCGTGTCGGCCATGCAAACCGTCATCATGACGGCCGTCTTCCCCATCTACTTCATCTCGGTCGCGGGCGCCAACGGTACGCCCGAGGCCGCCACGCAGTCGCTCGCCAACGCCAACACGGTGGCCGCGGTGGTCATCGCGATTCTCGGGCCCATCCTTGGCGCCGTCGCCGACTACCAGGCCGCGAAGAAGAAGTTCCTCGCCGTCTTCATGATGATCGGCGTCTTCGCCACGATGGCCATGTACTTCATTCAGCATGGCGACCTGTTTCTCGCCGCCACGCTATTCGTGCTCTCCATGGCCGGTGCTACCGGCAGCATGACGTTCTACGAATCGCTGCTGCCGCATATCGCGAGCGACCAGGAAGTCGATCGCGTATCCACCGCGGCCTATGCCTTTGGGTACATCGGCGGTGGGCTGCTGCTGGCACTCAACCTCGCCTGGATCACCAACCCCGCGCTCATCGGACTCCCCGTCGGAGACGACCTGCCGCGCGAGCAGGCCACGCTGCCGGCACGACTCGCTTTCGTGAGTGTGGGTGTCTGGTGGCTCCTCTTCAGCATTCCACTCTTCCGCGGCGTACGCGAACCGGCGCGCACCATTGAAGCCGACGAAACACCGCGTGGCAATCCGGTCGTCGCCGCCTTCCGCCGACTCGGCGAAACGCTCCGCGAGCTGCGGCAGTACAAGCAAGCGTTTCTCGTGATGCTGGCCTTCACGATCTATAACGATGGGATCGGTACCATCATCAAGATGGCAACGGCGTTCGGCACGGAAATCGGCATCGCGCGCACCGATCTCATCACCGCCATTCTCATCGTGCAGTTCGTCGGCATCCCGTTCGCCTTCGCGTTCGGGGCGCTCGCCGGCAAACTCGGCACCAAGTTGTCCATTCTGCTTGGACTCGCCGTCTACACCGGCATCTGCATCTTCGCGTACGGGATCAGCAGCTCGCGCGAGTTCTACATGCTAGCCGTACTCTTGGGCATGGTGCAGGGTGGCACGCAAGCACTCAGCCGCTCGCTCTTCGCGAGCATGGTGCCCAAGCACAAGAGCGGCGAGTTCTTCGGCTTCTACAGCGTGTTCGAGAAGTTCGGCGGCATCCTCGGGCCGCTCGTCTTCAGTATCGCCATTGGGGAAACGGGGAGCAGCCGCGGCGCCATTCTGTGGGTGATTGGCTTCTTCGTTGTCGGCGGTGCGCTGCTGACGCGTGTGAACATTCCCGAAGGCGAACGCATGGCACGCGAGGCCGATGCCCGTACGCACACCGCGTGATGTATGCGCTGCTGTTGCCAGTCGTTCGCACCGCGCTCGGCTGGTACTACCGTAGCATCACGACCACCGGGCTCGAACGCATTCCGCAGGGCGGCCCGGTCGTTCTGGCGGCCAATCCTCCCAAGACGTCGGGCCCGGGCCCGTCTGCGCGCCTACTTCACCTTCCGGCGCAACCCGTCATTGCAGCGCGCGCTACTCGGATAACGAGCCATTCGTACCGTCGCCCTCGGGCGCATTAAGCAGCCGAGGATCGAGCGGCGGATACACCGGTCCCCCGAGATCCCAGTGCCAGGCCTCCCGTCGCTGTCCCGTGCGCGGATCTTTGAGCGGCTTGTACTGCAGGCGCGATTCGCGCAGTCCCACGGCGTTGCCGAAGTCGACGAGCCGAGCCCGGTCGGTACTCACCAGATGCACCAGCGGCTCTCCTTTCCAGATGTGTCGGTGCAGCCAGAGCCCGCCGTCCATCGCGTGCGTCATTCCCGCTTTGCGAGAGACGAACTCGCGACACCCCTGCACAAACGTCAGCTCCCGCAGACGCATAGCGCGCCGGCGGGAGTCAGGGTCGTTCGCGATGGGAGGAAGTTCGCTCAAGGCGTTACTGGCAGTTGATGACCCCTTCTGCGACGGCCGGCGCAACGGGTGACGCATCGCCGTAATACACCGCACAAGTTAGCGGGAAGGCCGACGGGTGCGTGGCGGTGGCCGACCACCCACGGCCATCAGCTTCGATGATGTTGATGGTCACCCCATCGGTGGCAACGAAGTTGACCAGGTTCATCGCCGACGCGTACCGCTCGTTGAAGTAGAAGTAGTCTTCCTGGACGCTGGTCAGATTCTTCAGGTCGCTCTTGATGCTGGAGGCATACGCCTTCCCTTTGGTCGTCTGGAACTTGGGGATGGCAATCGCCGCAAGAATGCCAATAACGACGACCACAATGAGCAATTCGATCAGCGTGAAGCCCTTACGGGTGGATCGCATAAGCTGAGCCTCTGGTCGGGGCCGGCGGAGGGGCCGTACTGATTACGGGAGCGGTTCTGCCTCGGGCAGATTCCCGCAGACGTTCTCAGGTAGAGCAATCGCGGTGCCGCGGCGCGGAGCGCAGCCAAGTCGTTGCCAATCAATTGGTTGAACAACGCTTTCCACAAAAGAGAACGAGATACGGTCTCGCACACCCCCGTTCGTGCTGCACATTGCAAGAGCGGGGGGGGGTCGTGATTGCAGACAAGCGTTTACGGGATCAGGACTTGGCGGCCACCCAATCGCCGCCCATCCCCATCTCCACCAGCAGCGGCACATTGAGGACGGCCGCGCCTTCCATCTCCCGCTTCACGAGCGCCGACAGGGCGAGCTCCTCCTCGGGGGGGAATTCGAAGACCAATTCGTCGTGCACCTGTAACAACATCCGCGACGCAAGCCGCTCGGTGGCGAGGGCTTCGTGCACCCGGATCATGGCGATCTTGATGAGGTCGGCCGCCGACCCCTGAATGGGGGCGTTGGCCGCCACCCGTTCTCCGAACGCGCGGATGTTGAAGTTCCGCTCCTTCAGCTCGGGGATGTAGCGACGACGTTTGAAGATCGTTTCAACGAAGCCCTTCTGCTTCGCGTCCACGACGCAGCCGTCGAGGAACGCCTTCACACCAGCGAACCGTTCGAAGTACGTGTCGATGAAGGCCTTCGCCTCGGCGTGGGTAATGCGCAACTGCCGTGACAGCGCGTGTGCCCCCTGCCCATAAATCGTGGCAAAGTTGATGGTCTTGGCGCGGGCGCGCATATCACTGGTCACCTCGGCGAGTGGCACACCAAAGATGATCGCGGCCGTCTGCTTGTGAATGTCACCACCCGCCTTGAACGCCGTGACGAACGCGGGGTCGGCACTCAGGTGCGCGAGCAGTCGCAGCTCGATTTGCGAGTAGTCGGCACTGAGCAGGCGCCAGCCCTCACGCGGGACAAAGCCGCGACGGATTTCGCGCCCCAGTTCACGTCGGCTGGGAATGTTCTGCAGGTTGGGATCGGAGCTCGACAAGCGTCCCGTCGCGGCCACCGTCTGGTTGTACGACGTGTGCAAGCGGTGATCGCGCGGATGCACGAGCTTGGGGAGCGAATCGATGTACGTGCCTTCGAGCTTGAAGATCTCGCGATACTCCATGAGCAGCGTCGGCAGCGTGTGTCCTTCTTCCGCGAGTTCCTGCAGCACGCTGGCATCGGTGCTCGGGCCGGTGGCGGTCTTTTTCTTCACCGGCAGCTGCAGATCTTCGAACAGCACCGTCCGCAGCTGCGGGTTGGAGTTGATGTTGAACTCCTTGCCCGCCTCGGCGTAAATGGCCTGCTCGACGCGCTCGCGTTCAGCCTTGAAGCGCGTCTTGAGACTTTCGAACCACGGCAAATTGATGGCGATGCCGTCGTACTCCATATCGGCGAGCACCGATACGAGCGGTACTTCCACCGTCTGCAGCAGCGACAGCATTTCGTGGCTCGCCAGCAGTGGCTCGAGCAGGAGGCGCAGCCGCATCGTGACATCGACATCCTCGCACGAATAATCGCGCGCCGCATCGATGGGCACGACATCGAAGCCCAGCTGACTCTTGCCCTTGCCGCACAGCTGTTCGTAGGCCGTCATGCTGTGGCCCAGAAACTCCAGCGCGAGCAGATCGAGTCCGTGCGAGCGACGTCCCGGATCGAGCACATAGCTCGCGAGCATCGTGTCGAACTCGAGCCCCGCCATGCGCACGCCGGCACCACGCAACACCAGCACATCGTACTTGGCGTTCTGCGCAATTTTCTTCACGCTGGCGTCTTCGAGCATCGCCCGCAGCGGGGCACATTCGGCGCTGCCGAAGGGGGGCAGATTCACCGGCTCCGGCGCTCCGGCGTTGATGCGCTGGCCGGCGATACCGGCGTCACCCGAGAGCAGCGCCAGATTGCCGCCGCCATCATCACGCCGGTGACGGAACGGCAGGTAATAGGCCTCGCCCGGCATCACGGCAATCGACAGTCCGACCAGCTGCGCGCGCATCGCATCGATGGCGTACGGCGCGTCGGCATCGGTGATGGTTTCGGTGTCGATGGCGATGTACGGCACTTCGCGCACGCGCGTCAATAGCGCGTGGAGCGCGTCGATGCTGTCCACGGTTACATAACGCGCATCGGCCAGGACCGCGACCCCACTTTCACCACGCACCACCGCCGGCGCTTCTGGACGACCGGGCGATGCGGGTGAACGCCCCGCGTCCGTCACGCCATCGGGTCCGGCAACCGGACGCGATACGCTGGCTGGCGCGCTCGCGGTCGCGGCGCCGCCGACATCCTTGAGCAGGCTCGAAAACTCGAGATCGAGATAGAGCGCGCGCAACGCGTCGGCGTTGGGCGCATTCACCCGCAGCTTCGTCACATCGAGGTCGACGGGCACATCCTGATGAATCGTGACGAGCTGCTTGGAGAGCCGCGCTTCGGCCTCGTACTGCAGCAGCGCTTCGCGCGGACGCTTTTTGGTGATCTCGTTGACGTGCGCGATGATGTTCTCGAGCGCGCCGTATTGCGTGATGAGTTCGATGGCGCCCTTTTCGCCAATACCCTTCACCCCCGGCACATTGTCGGAGCTGTCACCCACGAGAGCGAGGTAATCGATGACCCGCTCTGGCGGCACACCCAACCGGTCGGTGGCGTTCTCGACGCCCACCCAGGTTTCCTCGACACTCGCCGGGCCGCCGCGCCCGGGGTTGAGCAGCCACACGCCGGGACGCACCAGCTGCTGAAAGTCCTTGTCGCCCGACACGATCACGACGTTGTAGCCGGCGTCGACGCCCTTGCGCGCCATGGTGCCGATCACGTCGTCGGCTTCGAAGCCTTCGGCGGTGAGGACCGGGATGTCGTAGGCCGCGAGCAACTGCAGCACACGGTCGAGCCCCTGATCGAAATCGGCCTGCAGATCGTCGGTCAGCCGTTCGCGCGTCGCCTTGTAGTCGGGATAGAGCTCGTCGCGGAACGTCGCGCCGCTGTCGTGCACCCACGCCAGCAATTCCGGCTTGTGCGTGTTGAGCAGGCGCTTGAGAAAATTGGCGACGCCCCAGGCAATCGAGCTGTTCTCCCCACGACTCGTGGAAAGCGGGCGCTGCATGAGCGCAAAGAACGCGCGATAGATGAGCGCGTAACCGTCGACCAGGAAGAGCCGTGGTGACGGGGGGAGGGTGACGTCAGCCATGACGCGCACCCTCCCGCTTCATGGGTGGTTCAGCGTGAGCCGAGCTTGCGGCGAATGGCAACGTCGAGGTCGCCGCGGCTCTGCGCGATGAGGCGCCAGCGGCCGAAGCCGGTCTGGTCCACGAAGATGAGCTGCACGCGCAGCTCGCGATATTCCCAGATCTGCTGGCGGACGCGCTCATTTGGATTGAGCAACCCGGTATCGATAATGTTATCCGGATCGCCCAACGCGACGAACGCGGTGCCGCGATCCGACTGCCACCCAGCTCCGGCCTCGTCACGGAAACGGATGTTGGCACTGCGGATGCGCGCAAAGTAATCACGAAGCCCCTCGTGTTCAGCCGTGCCCGGAACCGGATCGGTCTCCTTGAGGAACGCATTCCACGCCGCGGCCCGTCCCTGCAGGTCGGCGTCGCGCAGCGCCTTGAGGCGATCGGCCGTGGTGAAGAGGCGCAGATAGACGAGCATCTCGTCGAAGGTGCCAATGGGCACTTCTTCGCCAAGCGACACCAGCACGCGGGTGCGGGCGGTGTCGGAACGACCGGGCGCGGTCACTAGCACTGTATTGATCCCCACCGCCAACCGGTTCACCGGGATGCCGACCGTCCCGCTGCGGCCACCGACGCGCTGCGGCAGCACCGCCAGGGTGTCCATCCCCACGATGTCGCCGTCACCAACGACCCGGATCTGCACCGAAGACGGCGCGTTGCCCCCAACCGCATCGATGTACAGCGCCAGCTCGGGGTCCACGCCGTACACCACGCTCGCCCGTGGACGGGCCAGCAGCCTCGGCAGCGAGTCGACGCTCTGACGCGGAATGGCCTCGTACACCGGGACCGGCGACGTGAGTCCCTCGGGGGTGAGACGTGGCACTTCGAGCGAGACCTCTTCGGTCGAATTCCGGATGCTCGACTCGTCCTTGATGCTCACCGTCATGGTGTAGCGTCCCGGCGCGAGACGGATGAACTGCTGCCAGATGATGCTTTCGTCGGTCCGCGACGTTTCGCGGAAGGTCGGCACCCGCACCTGTTCCGTGCTTTCGATGGAACGCACCATCGTGGCGCCCTGCCGGATCTGCACCCGGGCCACATAGGCAGCCGCATACCGGTCGCCTTCGCGCGTGAAGCCCAGCGCCCGCGACGGCAGCGACAGCGCCAGCAGGGTGAGCGTGGAATCGGGCGACGGCGCCCGCAAGAACGAGACGGACGCGGCAAAGGGGATCGCGCCCGAGCCCGCCACGAGTCCCATGGAGCGGTACAGCCGTTGCATTTCGGCCGGGGCCCCTGCGGCGGATACCGGCGTACCTGGCGGGCCGCCACCCGGTGCCCCTCGCGGGCCCCCGTTTGGTGTGGCCGTCCCCGTGGGACGAGGCGAGGCACAGGCGGCGAACAACAGGACGGCAACGGTCGAAATGCGCGTCGCGATGGGGGGACCGAGACTTGTCTTCCGTGTCATATTCATGTTGACGTATAATCGAAGGGGTACGACACGTTCCTGATAATTGTCTTGCTGCAGCTGCTGAACGGCGTTACGTTCGCCCCGTGGCCATCGAGACGCTAGTCGGGACGACTCTTGCCGGGTACACGGTGCGTGGGAAGGTTGGCGAAGGCGGGACGGCTACCGTTTTTCGTGCTGACCATGCCACACATGGCACCGTGGCCCTGAAGGTGCTGCGTGAAAAGCTGCAGCACGATAAAACTGCCGTCGCGCGCTTCCTGCGCGAGGCGCAGTTCGGTGCACGGGTAGAACACCCGAACATCGTACGCACCCTAGACTATGGGCAATCCGACAGCGACCGCTATTACCTGGCGATCGAGTGGGCGGGCGGCGCCATTCTGGACAAGTACGCGGAAACGCACGGTCCTTTGCCATGCAAGGACGTCGCCGCAATCATGACCCAGATCTGCGGTGCCGTTCAGGCCGCGCACGATGTCGGCATCGTGCACCGCGACCTGAAGCCTGAAAACATCATGTACGACCCCGAAGCCAAGCACATCAAGCTGCTCGACTTCGGGATCGCGGCCGACACCGACGCCGCCCCCGATCAGCGCCTCACCCGCGCCGGCTTCTTCGTGGGCACGCTCATGTACGTCGCACCAGAAGCACTCTCCGGCGAACTCGTTGGACCGGCGGCTGACCAGTACTCCCTGGCTACCATCGCGTACTACCTGCTCTCCGGATGCCTCCCGTACACGGGCAAGTCGCCCCGCGAGCTCTTCTCGCAGCTGCTTACCCAGCCGCCGGTCGCGCTCAACAAGGCCAAGCCCAACATGACATTCCCCATGGCCGTCGAAGCGGTCCTCATGAAGGCCCTCTCCAAGGCGCCCGGCGAACGCTACGTGTCGGTCAAGGCATTTTCCGCTGCGTTCAACGAGGCGGCGCTCTCCACCGCCATGCTTTCAGGGCAGTCGGCCGCCGAGGCGTCCGGTAGCAACGACGCCGTCAAGAAAGAGGGCGGACTCCTGGGCAAAATGAAGGGACTGTTCGGACGTTGACCGATACCACCATGGAACGCCTGATTGCCCTGCTGGCCAGCCTTTCGGCCAAGCGGGGCGCTTTTGTGCTGGCCTCCGGCCGGCGCTCGAATCTCTATGTCGACTGCCGCCTCACGGCCATGCACCCGGAAGGGCAGCTCCTCATCGGGCGCGCCGGCCTCGCGGCCATCCGCCAGAGCGGCTGGCCCGTCGATTCCGTCGGTGGCCTCACCTTGGGCGCTGACCCCATCGCCTATGCCATTGCCCATGCCAGCGCCCTCGCCCATGAGCGTGGCGATGGCGAGATGGTTCGGGGCTTTACCGTCCGCAAGGAAGCCAAGCAGCACGGTACCGGAAAGCTCATCGAAGGGCCCTTCCAGGCCGGAGACAAGGTGCTCGTCGTCGAAGACGTGATCACCACCGGTGGTTCCGCGCTCAAAGCCGTCGACGCGATCCGCGCCGCCGGCGGTGATGTGCAGGGGGTACTCGCCCTCGTGGACCGGCAGGAAGGCGGGCGCGAGGCCCTCGAGGCCGCCGGGCTCAAGGTCATGAGCCTCGTCACCGCCGAACAGCTGCTGCCGCTTATTGCCTGAGAGGGGGCTGGGGCGTCTGTCGTCGTATGGCCGCCCCCGCGTTTTTCTCCTCGCCGACACCACGGTCCGTCCGGCGCCTGCCCACCCCGGCAGCGCTGCGCGCACTCCCCGTGTCGGCCGCGACGCTCTTCGAAGAAGAGCGCGCCAAAGACGTCACAACCTTTCGCATCGCCGCCCGACGCCGGTTCTGGAGCACCGTCATCATTGCCGCGGTCCTCGTGGCCGCCCTGCAAACCGGGCTCGCGACGGTGTCGCTCTGGACCGTCTGCAGCATGTTCGGCGCCGCCATCGGTCTCAACGGCGTGCTGGCCGTCCTCGGCAGCCGGCCCGCCCTCTATCGCCGCTGGCTCAAATACGTCTTCGCCACCTTCGACGCGCTGCTCATCAGCAGCGTCGTGTATGTGTTCGGCGCCCCGGTGCTCGTGCTCGCGTACATCCTCGCGATCGTCCCCTACTCCTTCGATCGCGGCCCAGCGCTCGGCTACGTCACCACCGGCGTCTCGGTAGCAGGATTTGTCGCGGCGAGCTTCGCACACAATGCGGTCACCGGCCAGGACCCCACACCGGTGCCGCACATTCTGCTGGCCGCCGGGCTGCTCCTCGTCGTGGCGCAGCAGGTCATTCAAATGCCCACCCGCCTCATCATGCGCCTGCGCCGCACGCGCGAACGCATGGCCCAGGTGGAGCGTGGCGATCTGTCGGCACGCGCCGATGCCCGCCATTGCGATGAGCTGGGCTTTCTGGAACGCAGCTTCAACGGCATGCTCGATGAACTGCAGCTGCTCATCGAAACCGTGCAACGCGAAGCCGATGAACTCGCGGCGGTCGCGACGCAGGTATACGGCGCGGCCAGCACGCTGCAGCGGCGTGCTGTCGAAGTGGCTGGCGGCGCGCACTCGCTGAGCGACGAACTGCATGTGCAACAGGAGCACGCGGCCGAAGGACTGCGGACCGGTCAGGACGCGAGACGCACGGCCGATGCCGCGCGACGTACGGCGGAAATCACCGCCAACGGCGCGCATACACTCGATGACATGGCTGGAGCGAGCCGAGAGGCGATTGAGCGCGCGGCACAGGCGCTGCTGCGGGTTGGCACGGACGTCAACGCCGCCGCCACCACAGTTCGTGCGCTGCAACCCGCGTCGGAGCAGGTTGGCAACTTCGTCGACACGGTCTCCCGCATTGCGCGACAGACCAACATGCTCGCGCTCAACGCGGCGATTGAAGCCTCGCGCGCCGGCGAAGATGGGTTGGGTTTTGCCGTCGTCGCCGACGAGATCCGCGCCTTGTCGGTGGAGAGCGGGCTGGCGGCCAAACGGGTCGCCGCCACCGTGCAGCGTGTGCGCGACGATATCAGCGCCGCCGTGTTGGCCATGGATACCACGGCCGACGAAGTGCAGGGCGCCGGGACGATTGCCCGCGATGCCACGCGCGCGCTGTCGGGCATGGTGGAAGGGATATCGCGCATCACCAAGCAGAGTGATGAAGTAGCACTGTTGGCACAGACCCAGGCACAGCTGTCGGCCACCGCGGCTTCTGCGTTTGAAGCGCTTGATCTGTCGGCACAGCGCGCGTCGTCGGGGGCACGTACCGCAGCCGAAAGCTCGACCGCTCAGCAGAGCAGCATCGAGGAACTCTCGCGCAGTGCGCGGCAGCTGTCGCAGGCGGCCGCGCGCATGCGGACGGTGGCACTGCGGCATACGACGGAGTTTCCGGTGGTGAATTGAAGGGACTGCGGTCGGGGGTTGCTCCGGCGGTTAACAGGCTACGGCTCTAGCCCTCAGGGGGAAGAACGCAAGGAGAAAGGATGAAGCGCGCTTCCGTCTACCTGAACCACAACTGCAGTTCTCAGTGGACGAAACCGCGCTTCGCCCTGTGCTCTTGCGTTCTTCCCCCTGAGGGCTAATGCGGCGGCTAGTTGACCGCCGGACCAGACAACCGTTTTTCACCCGAACCGCTTCTGCCATTCCGCACCACCAGCCACTGCGGTGGCGTCGCAAACGGATCGAAGTTCTGTAGCTGGGTCCGGTACGGTTCCACCAACAGCGCGCGCATTTTGTTCAGCATCGCCTCGCCGGTAAATCGCCGCCGGAATTCTGCGGCCCCAATGTTCAGCAGTCCGCTCACATGCCGCGAGAAACTCTGCGGCGACGAGTACTCCATGAGAAACGATACCTGCGTGAGCGAGCACCCGGGGTTCTCGAGCAGATAGGCCGCGCGGACGAGGCGCGCCATCGCGAGATACTTCTTGGGTGCAGGGATACCTTGCCTCGAGAATCGGCTCATGAGCGTCGTGGGCATCACCCCGATGTAGCGTGAGAGCTGCTGCACCGTCGTCATCGATGGCGGAATGGTGAACAGTGTGTCGAAGAAGCGCACACACGCGTCACTCGCGCCACGCAGATCGGTGCGCAGCGTTTGAATGGCGAGGTTATCGATGCTCACCTGCGCATTCGCACTCACCAAGGTGCGGAGTTCACGCCATCCGGCGGGATCGCGCGCGTCGACCAGTGTGCGCACCCCATGCTCTCCCAACGACAGCAAGGCGGACGACGATCGCGTTTCGTACGCCGTGAGTAGCGCGACGGCCGGCACTCGCGGAAACTCGCGCACCATGCGCGCCACCGACGGGGCGAACTGCTGCTGATATCGGGAGACGCTGACGATGACCGCCGAGACGGATTGCGAGCGCAGATCGGCCATGACCTGATCGAGAGACTCGCGATGGACCGTCACGCAGGTGGCGTTGGTCACGGCATCCACCCGTTGCCGCTCCGCCGGTGTGAGAAACGTGACGACCGCTCGGGTTGAACGACTGCTGGTAGCCATGCACATGCTCCGATCGTGTGTTGCTCCTGGTGCGGCAGGTGGGGAGGCCTGGCGCGTGAGTTTGCAAAGCCGACGATACGGCCGGCCGTCAGTAGGACGTCATCTTTGTGATGCTCGTTGACTGATGGTGCGGAAAATTGATTCGGGGCGGGTGTCAGTTGGCCAAGGAACAGCGGTCGGGGTCTGTCCCGGCGACTTACTGGCTGACCGCGTTAGCCCTCAGGGGGAAGAACGCAAGGACAAAGGGAAAAGCGCGGTGCCATCCACTCGGAATACCGACCCGTTGTTCCGTGCCAAGCGAACCGTGCTTTCTCCTTTTGCCTTGCGTTCTTCCCCCTGAGGGCTAACGCCGTCAGCCAGTAAGTCGCCGGGACAGACCCCAACCTCATGTTCCCCAAAGGTCCGGCTATATTCCGGCACACGGATGTCGCCGGCCGGACGGTCGCGAAGTTGGGGGACGGACCCATGTGGTCGCGCCTCAGCTCCGAGGAAAGTCCGGGCTCCACAGGGCAGGTTGCCAGGTAACGCCTGGGTGCGTGCGGCGCGAGCTTCACGCAACGGACAGTGCAACAGAAAGCAAACCGCCGTCTTCGCAAGGAGGCGGTAAGGGTGAAAGGGTGGGGTAAGAGCCCACCGCACGGCCGGTAACGGACGTGGCTCGGTAAACCCCGGCCGGAGCAAGGCCAAATAGGCGGTGAGAGACGGCCCGTCTCGAAAGGGCTGCCAGGCTTTCGGGCTGACGCAGTGAACCGCGGGTAGGCTGCTAGAGCGTGTCGGTGACGGCACGCCGAGAGGAATGACCGTCCGGTGCACCTCGGTGTACCGACAGAACCCGGCTTATAGGCCGGCGATATCCGTGTGCTGGCTGGCCCGCGTCCGCGGCGGGCAAGAGGAGATTCTGTTGACGCGTTTCGCGAAGTCCACCGTCTTTCCGTGTATTGTTTTTGTTCTGGCGTCATCGTGCGCTGGTGGTGCTGCGGTCAATTCCTCACCTATCCCGGCACCTTCTTCGCCTGCCGCACTGCCGGCGGGGGCCGAAGCGCGCCGTGTGTCGTTGCCGCTGCGCGTCATGGGCGCCACGTGGCGGGTGTCGTCTGTCGCCCGGGTGAAGGTCACCGGTGGCGGTGTGAGCGGCGCGGCCGCCGAGGAACAGCGCATCGAGTCCCGCGGGCTGGTGTCGTGGACGGTAGAGCGCACGAGTGCCGGCGCGATCAGGGCGAGCGGTCAGGTGGACTCGTTTACCGTGCGCACCAGCTTCGATGCCGGCAAAGGGGCGATGCTCCCCACCATGCCCGGGCTGTTGTTGCTCGACGCGACGCTCGACAGCGCCACCGTACGCGTGACTACCAAACCGCCGCTGGCCAACGAATGCGACCGCCCCGAAGCGGGCGCGTCGGCGATGGCCCGGGAGCTTCTGGTGCGCATCCCCAATGGCATTCTGGTTGGAGAACGGTGGCGTGACAGCTCAGTGACTCTTATCTGCCGCAGTGGTGTGCCGATGACCGTACACACAACGGTCACATCGACTGTTGAATCGGTCGATGAGGTCGTGGTCGTCGTCCGGCGGGAAATGGTCTCGAGGTTCGAGGGGAAGAGCGGATCGCCCTTCAGGAGCCTCGAATTGTCCGGGACATCCACCGGGGCGCAGCGGGTGGAGATCGGGGCGCAGCGGGGCGCTGTGGAGCGTCTGGAGGGCACTTCGACTCTGACCCTGCAGGCCACCGAACGGCTTTCTGGAGCGGTGCCGCGGGTGCAGCAGGTGACGCAGCGGGTGGAGATACGGGCGGAGCGGCGGTAGGGATGTGGTGCGCAGGGCACGATCCACTGGCCACTGAGCACTTGCGCTGAGCACTTGCACTGACAACTGAGAACCGACAACTCGTACGACGAACGGGAAACTCGCCGGAAGATCACGTGATCTCCCGGCGAGTTTCCCGTTCGTCGTACGAAGTTGTCAGTTCTCAGTTTGAGTTGCCGGTAGCCAGCTGGCGACGGGCACCCCTCCTCAGTCCATCAAGCGTAGCGGCATCACCAGGCACAAATACTTTGCCGGATCGTCCCAGCCTTCGGGCTCGATCGTGGCGGCGCGCTCGGGGGCCTTGAACGTCAGGCGCACCTGTTCGGTGGGCATGAAGCGCAGGATCTCGAGCAGATACGTGGCGTTGAAGCCGATATCGAGCTGATCGCCGGTGTAGTTGATTGGCAGTTCGTCGCTGGCTTCGCCGAGGTCGGGCGTGGTGACGCTGAACTTCAGCATGCCGGTGTTGAAGGACATCTTGATGCGGTGCGTCTGATCGCTTGCGATGACGCTCATGCGCTTGAGGGCGCTGGTGAGCGCGGCCTTGTCGGCCAGCGCATAGCGGTCGTTGTCCTTGGGGATGACCTGCTCGTAGTTCGGATACGGGCCTTCGACGAGTCGCGTGAAGACCTGGGTGAACGGGGAGCGGAAGCCGAGGTGGTTGTCACCGCGCGCGATTTCGAGCTCCTCTTCGGCGGGGAAGAGGCGACGGATCTGTTCGAGCGCCTTGGGGGGCACGATGAGATCGCCCGGCGGCGCGCTGCTGGCTTCGACGGGGAGTTCCATCTTCGCGAGCCGGTGGCCGTTGGTGGCCACCATGCGCATGCGCTCTTCGCGCAGCTCCCAGAGGACGCCGTTGAGAATGGGGCGTGACTCTTCGGTGCTGACGGCGAAGGCGACGTGCGAGATGAGCTTTTGCAGTTCGCCCGACTTGACGCGCCACGAGTCGTTGAAGCGCACCACCGGGAAGGTGGGGAACTCGTCGCGTGGCAGTCCAAGCAGTTTGAACTTGGAGCGACCGCACTCGATGGTGACGCGCTGTTCGCCGCTCGCCGAGACTTTCACTGGCGACGGTGGGAGCTCGCGGGCGATCTCGCTGAGCTTCTTGGCGGGAATGGTGATTGCGCCGGGCGTTTCGACATCGGCACTGACTTCGGTGCTGACGGCGATATCGAGATCGGTTGCGGAGAACCGAATACCGCGATCGGTGGTCTCGACGAGCAAATTGGCGAGGACCGGCAGGGTGGTCTTGGCCGGTACGGCGGCGGTCACGGCCTGGAGGCCTTCCTGCAGTTTTTCACGCGAGATCGTGAACTTCATGCCCGTTGTTGTGGAAGGACTGCGCACACCTGCTGTTTAAAAACAGACTTAGATATAAAAACAGTGGTAGTAGCAGGGGATGTGGGCTTGTCTATAAACGCTGCAACCTACGCGTTCAGAACAGCTTTCGCCATATGACCTCATGTGGAGTTCCTGTGGGGAGGCGAGAAGACTCCCCGGAAGTGCACAGGAGGGGGTGGCAAAATTGTGGGGGACTGTGGAGCGGCGGGGATTCAGGTGCCGAGCTGACCGGTTGTCCGCAGAGTTTCCAACATGCCCCGGACCTTCAAAACGCGCTCGGTGAAGCCGGCTTCGCCGGCCATGTCTTCGGCGACGCGTTCGAGGGAATGGATGACGGTGGAGTGGTCCCGTCCTCCGAACGCGTTGCCGATTTCGACCAGTTGGAGCGCCAGCAGCTCTCGGCAGAGGTACATGGCGACCTGGCGGGGCGTGGTGAGCTGCTTGGTGCGGGTTTTCGAGCGGAGCCCGTCGGGGGTGACCCCCCATTCGCGGGCGACGACCTGCTGGATGGTCGCCACCGTGATGGTGGTGGGGGGAATGTCGGGGAAGTCGGCGTTGCTGGCGCCGCGGAGCTTGTCGCGCAGCGCTTCGCGGGCGAGGTCGACGGAGATGTCGCGGTGCTTGAACGACGCGTAGGCGAGGAGCTTGATGATGGAGCCTTCGAGCTCGCGGACGGACGACTTCACGTGTTGCGCGATGAACTCGATGACTTCGTCGGGGATGGTGAGCTCGAGGTGGTCGACGCTCGCCTTTTTCTTGAGGATGGCGATGCGGTGTTCGAGATCGGGGGAATCGACGTTGGCGACCATCCCCCATTCGAAGCGGGAGATGAGGCGGGACTCGAGCCCGGGGATTTCCTTGGGGGGCCGATCGGAGGTGAGCACGATCTGCCGTCCGGCTTCGTAGATGGCGTTGAAGGTGTGGAAGAATTCCTCTTGCGTGGATTCTTTCCCCTTCAGGAACTGGACGTCGTCGACGAGCAGGAGGTCGATTTCGCGGAAGCGGCGCCGGAAGTCGCCCATCTGTCCGGTTTGAATGGCGCCGATGAATTCGTTGGTGAACTGCTCGGTGCCCACGAAGGCGATGCGCAGCGCCGGGTTGCGGCGGAGCTGTTCGTGGGCGATGCCCTGCATGAGGTGGGTTTTGCCGAGCCCGGTCTCGCCGTAGATGAAGAGGGGGTTGTAGACCTTGCCTGGGGCTTGGGCGGCGGCCTGTGCGGCGGCGGCGGCGACGTCGTTGGACTTGCCGATGACGAACTGGTCGAACGTGTACAGCGGGTTGAGTGGCGCAGAAATACGCGATTGCTGTTTTAATGGTGCCGCGACAATTGGGGCTGGTGGTGGCGCCACGAACATGTCCATCTGCACCCGCCCCACCCGCTCCTCCGCCACCTTGAAACGCACCTGCATCGGATGGCCCAGCGCGACCGCGGCAAACGTCGCCAGCAGGTCCGCGTGCTTCGACTCGTTCCAGTCCGCCGAAAACTGGTCCGGCGCGCCGACGAACAAGGTATCGCCTTCGACGACGATCGCTTCCGTGGGCTCGAGCCACGTCCGGAACGTCTGCTCCGGAAGCACCTGCCGCGCCCGCTGACGCAGGCGATCCCAGATTTCAGCAGGCGAGAGCGACATTGGTGTCCCGAACGATGGCGATACAGAGGAGGGGGGCGGCGAAGGTACCCCGTTTCGTGTGGATAAGTCAATTGGGCAACCGGGCGTGAGTTCCGCTTCGGTTCGTGATCGCAAGCAAGTCCACCTGCCATGGTCCAACTCGTTGCCCGAGGCCACTTTGCACATTACGCGGACCGAGCTGGGCCCCTTGACCTTCGGGGGTGGAGTCGGCTACATTCTAAGGCTCATTCGCATTTACGCTCGGTTATTCGTCTCCGTTTTCTTAGAGTTTCGTCATGGGCAAGCCCACCTATCGTCCGCGCAACACGCGTCGCATCCGCAAGCACGGTTTCCGTGCGCGCATGGAGACGAAGTGGGGGCGCGCTGTCCTCGCTCGTCGCCGCAAGAAGGGACGCAAAGTCCTGACCGTTCAGCTCCCGTCGAAGTACGCGGGCGCCTGATTCACGAGCGTTCCCGCGCCAGCAGCGACTGACGCGCGGGACCGAGCTCGAACGGGTCCGTCACGAAGGGAAGCGAGTGCGCACCGCGTCGTTAGACGTGCGCGCCACCGCTTCCCTTCATGCGTTTCCACGCGTGGGGTTCGTCGTGCCCAAGTACAAGCACTCGGGCGTCGAGCGGAACCGCGTGAAACGACGGCTGCGCGAAATCGTACGACTCCACATGCTCCAACTGCTCGATCCGGCCGTGGCCACCACGCCCCTCGATCTCGTGGTGCGTGTCTTTCCGTCGGCCTACGCTCGCGACTACGAAACGCTCCGGACCGAGCTGCTCCACGCGCTCCGGCGCCTCACCTGAGGTGCTCGTGACCTCGTGGCGCAGCTGGCCCCGGAACGCGCTCATCCTCGGCGTCCGCGGCTACCAGCTCGTGCTCTCGCCCATCTTCGGGGGCGCGTGCCGGTATTATCCTTCCTGCTCGGCCTACGCGATCGAAGCGCTCGACAAACACGGCGCGTGGCGCGGAGGATGGATGGCCCTGCGCCGCATTGGGCGCTGCCATCCGTTTCACCCCGGCGGCTTCGATCCCGTGCCCTGACAACGCGGCTGCCGCGTTGATAGCATCACTTTCAATTTCCCATGGAACCACGTCGCATTGCCCTCGCGGTTGTCCTGATGGCCGCCGTCATTCTCGTCAGCAACTACATCTTCCCGGCGCCCCCCGTGGCGCCCGTGAACAAGATCGTTGCTGCCGACTCGCTGTCGCGTGACACGGCCGCCGCGCCGGCCGCCTCGGCCGCTGCCATCGCCGACTCGCAGGGCACGATCGGCGCGCAGTCGCCGGCCATGATCGCCACCCAGGCCGTCGCGCTTCCCATCGACACCGCCGTCATCAAGACCGCGGTCGCCGACTACCGCACGACCAACAAAGGCGCCGCGCTCATTGGAGCGTCGCTCACGCAGTACGCCGCGCTCTCCAATGGTGGACGCACACGCAGCGGGAGCGTCGAGCTCGCCCTCCCCGGCGAGCGGTTGCTCGGGTTCCGTCTGGTCATTCCTGGCGACACGATCGACCTCACCACGCAGCTCTTCAGCGGCACCACCACCGAAGAGAACGGCAACACGGTGGTGTCGTACAGTGCCGCGCTTGCCGGCAAGACCGTGTCGGTGCGCTACTCGTTCCTCCCCGACAGCTACCGCGTCAGTGTCGCGGCCGCTGTCGCCGGGGTCCCCGAGAACAGCTATCTGCTCGTCGATCTGCCGCCGGGCTTCCGCAGCTCCGAGTCGGACACGACCGAAGATCATTCGCACCTCGCGTACGCGTACAAGCCGGAGCTCTCGGGCGCCAAGCCCATTACGTTCGCCTCGCTCGATCCGGGTGAGCGCGAAATCGAAGGCGGCCCCATCACGTGGGGTGTGGCCAAAAGCAAGTACTTCATCCTCGGCGTACTCGCCCCCAAGGGCGGCCAGAACTTCGCGGAGCTTAACGCCACGGGTGGCGTGCGCATCGGCAAGAACGCCACGCGCGCGCAGGCCACGCTCGTCGCGCCGCTCAAGGCCGGCAATGTGTCATTCGACGTGTACGCGGGCCCCCAGGAGTTCAAGCGCCTGCTCGCCATGGGACGCGAGTTCGAAACGAGCAACCCGTACGGCGGCTGGATTCAGGGCATCGTGCAGCCCTTCGCGACGATGATCATTCGTCTGCTGCTCTGGATGAAGGCCACGCTGGGTGTGTCGTACGGCTGGATCCTGGTCATCTTCGGCGTCGCCATTCGCATCATTCTGTGGCCGCTCAACCAGAAGGCGATGCGCAGCAGCATGCAGATGCAGCGCATTCAGCCGGAAATGCAGGCCTTGCAGACGCGCTACAAGGGCGACCCGCAGAAGCTGCAACAGGCGATGATGGAGCTGTACAAGGAGCATGGCATGAGCCCATTCAGCTCGCTGTCCGGTTGTCTCCCCATGCTCATCCCATTGCCGGTGTTCTTCGCGCTCTTCTTCGTGTTTCAGAACACGATCGAGTTCCGCGGGGTGTCGTTCCTGTGGTTCCCCGACATTTCGGTGAAGGATCCGTTCTACGTGATCCCCATTCTCGTCGCCGTCACCACGATGCTCATGTCGTGGATCGGGATGCGCGGCATGAAGGCCAACGAACAGCAGAAGATGATGATGTATCTCATGCCCGCCATGATGCTCATTTTCTTCTTCAGCATGGCCTCGGGGCTCAACCTGTACTACTTCATCCAGAACCTCGCGTCGTTGCCGCAGCAGTGGCTCATCTCGCAGGAGCGGAGCAAGGCTTCCACGCCGCTCGTGCGCGGATGACGTGATGCACGCGCCGCGCGCCACACCGACGCTGTTGCCTGGCGACGACGAGACGATCGTCGCACCGGCCACGGCTCCCGGACGCGGCGCGGTGGCGCTGGTACGACTCTCGGGGGCGCGCGCGATGACCATCGCTCGCGCCCTTGGTGCATTCGGGGGCGTACACGGCGCTGCTGCGGTGCCGCGCCATGCGACGCTGTCGACACTGACGCACCCGGAGAGCGGTGGGCAGCTGGAGCAGGCCCTCGTCACCTGGTTTGCTGCACCGCGATCGTACACGGGCGAAGAGGTCGTCGAACTCGCCGTGCACGGCGGCGTGGTGTCGCCCTCGCTGGTGGTGGCCGCTTGTCTTGCCGCTGGCGCACGCATGGCACTCCCCGGCGAATTCACGCGGCGCGCGGTGATGCACGGGCGCATGGACCTGGTGCAGGCGGAAGCCGTGGCCGACCTCGTCGACGCGCGCACGCGGGCCATGCAGCGCCTGGCGCTGTCGCAGCTCGACGGTGGCTTGTCGCGTCGGCTGCTCGCGCTGCGCGACGACGTCATTCACCTCGACGCGCTGCTCGCGTACGACATCGATTTCCCCGAAGAAGACGACGGGCCCATCGCTCCGGCGCGGATTGCCGATGCGGTAAGCACCCTGCGCACCGCACTCGAAGCGCTGCTGCGCACCGCACCGCACGGCGCACTGGTTCGCGACGGCGTGCTCGTCGTCATTGCCGGCCCGCCCAATGCGGGCAAGTCGAGCTTGTTCAACGCGCTGCTGGGCGAAGCGCGCGCCATTGTCACCGCCATTCCTGGCACCACCCGCGACGCGATCGAAGCGTTACTCGATAGACCATCGCTGCCGCTGCGGCTCGTGGATACCGCCGGCATTCGTGATACGACCGATGCGCTGGAGCAGCTGGGGATCGAGGTGAGCAGCCGCTACGTGGGGCAGGCGCAGGTGGTACTTGCCTGCGGCGCCACGGACGCCGATGTGCAGCACACGGTGCAGGCGCTACAGGAGCACACTGAGGGCGTGGTGATTCCGGTGCGCACCAAGGCCGACGTTGGCGAGAGCGCCGTTGTGCTACAGGTAAGCGCGGAGCGGGGCGAGGGACTCGAGCAGCTGTTGGCAGCCGTCGATGCAGCCGCCGTGCAGGTACTCCCCGCGGACGGGGCCAACGACGCACTGCTCACGCGTGAGCGTCATCGTGTAGCACTCCAGGTGGCACTCGACGAAGTGGTCGCGTTTGGGGACGCGTGGAGTGCGGGTGCCTTACCCGCGCCAGTGGCCGCGGTTCATCTTCTGGCCGCACGCGAAGCCATCTCCGAGTTGATCGGCAGCGTGGATATCGAGGATGTGCTCGACCGCGTCTTCCGGGACTTCTGCATCGGGAAGTGACGGAACGGCGCTGCTGTTCCCGCGGTTCCCGCCGCTCAGCTCACGACGGTCAGCCGCGGCCGCTCAACAAACGGTTCCGCCGCTGCGGCGATTTCTTCGGCGCTGGCGCGCACGGACCACGCGAAACCGCGGGCACTAATAGCGGCTTCGACCATGCGCGCGCCGAGGAAGTAGCCGGCGCGTTCGGGGAGGACTATGCGCTCGACGGTGCGGGCTTCGTCGCTCATACCGCCCGACAGATAGCGCAGGCGCAGCCCGAGGCCGGCGCGATCGAAATGGTTGCCGGCGGCCCGTGCGAGGACGGGCTCCACTTCGCGGATGCGCGCATACTGGCGGCGCGCAAAGCCGAAGTATTCCCAGGCCGCGTGGCCCGGGCTGACGGTGCGCGACACGTGCACCGCGAGCCCTTCGTTCACGAGCAGCTCGCGCAACGTGGCTTGGCGCCCCGTGTCCCAGTACGAGTAGTACCCGCCCGCATCCTGCACGAGGTCGCGCATGCTGCTGCGGCTGGCCGGCGACGTGTAGCGAATGACGTGCGTGATTTCGTGCGCGAGCCAGAGCGGAATGAGCTCGGGGTCGAGTCCCAATCCCTGGGTGTCCGGATTGGTGACGCCGGTGAAGTGCTCGAGGCACACGAAGGCGACGCCGCGGCCGTTGACGACCAGTTCACCGGCGTTGGCGGCACCGACGCCAACCATGAGCACGATGTCATACGGCACGTCGACATCGAGCAGCATGCGCACCTTGTCTTCCGTCAGGCGCGCGAGGGTGACGAGGTCGGTGTTGGCGAGGAGCGACAGCAGGTCGCTGCGATCGGCGGCGACAGTGGCACGCACGACGTCTTCGAAGTGTGGGCCGGAGGGCTCGAGGACGTAGTTGTCCCAATACGCCGCCAGCAGATCACGGTGGCGCTCGAAGTACGCGAGATACGCCGCAAAGCGGTCTTCGGCTTCGAGAACGGCGAGAAAATCTGGAACGAGATTGATCAACATCAACGACCCAGAGTCGTGAACCCGGCGCGGTCGACGTGGAGAGGAAAAACAGCCACGCGACTAGTGAGAGGCGGCAAGTTAGCCCGCCAATGAAGTGGCAACAAGGCAGTGTCGCGGTCGGATGTGGAGAACTCGTTCAACTCCGTGACGGTGTGTGCCGACACTCAACGGCAACATCCGGCCCACGAAGCACTTATGACGACGCTCCATCTCATCGAACTCACCTGCCCGATCTGCGAAAGCGGCTTCCGCTCGCAGACGGTTGTGGCTACCAATGGCTTTTGCGGCAAGCGGACCGACTTTCACGAGCGGGCGGCGGGGATGCAGCCGCTCCCCTACTTCGTGCATTTGTGTACGCACTGCGGCTACGCCGGTGCGGCGCGCGATTTCGGCGACGATGTGAATCCGAGCGATCGGCTCAAAGAGCAGGTGTGGGGTGAACTCGCCTCGGCGCTGCGCACCTCGTTGCCATCGGGCTCGCTCAAGTACGAGCACGCCGCGAAAGTCGCGGCCTGGCAGGACGCTGACCCGCGCTATCTGGCCGACCTGTATCTGCGCGCCGCCTGGTGCTGCGTGGACGAGGGGGACACCGAGGCCGAACGTTTCTTCCGTCGCAAGGCGGCGTGGCGTTTTGCCGAATCGCTGGCCAGCTTCGACGGCATCCCGCCGGAAGAGCGCGCCGTGATCACGTATCTGGTCGGTGAACTCTGGCGCCGCGTGGGTGATGAAGCGCAGGCCGGACACTGGTTCAGCCGCGTGGCCGAGGAGGTCACCGAACCGACCGCACAAAGCTGGGTGCTCGAAGTGGCCGAGCAGCAGCGCGTGCAGCCGCGGGAGTGGTTTACCTGATCTGACCGGGCGAATCAGCGGGTGCCGAACAATCGGTCACCCGCGTCGCCGAGTCCGGGGAGGATGTACCCGTGCTCGTTGAGTTCCCGGTCGAGTGACGCGGTGAGTACGGGCACGTCGGGGTGCGCAGCGGCCAGCCGCTTGACGCCTTCCGGCGCGGCCACCAGGCACAGAAAGCGAATGCGTGTGGCCCCCGCGCGCTTGAGTGAGCTCACGGCCGCGGCGGCGCTGCCACCGGTGGCGAGCATGGGATCGAGGAGCAGAAAGTCGCGCTCGTTCACGTCGCCTGGGACTTTGAAGTAGTAGTCCACCGGTTCGAGCGTATCGTGATCGCGATACAGGCCGATATGTCCCACGCGTGCCGACGGCATCAGACGCAGAATGCCTTCGACCATGCCGAGGCCGGCGCGCAGAATGGGGACGAGGGTGAGCTTCTTGCCGCGCACGCTCCAGCCGGTCGTCGTCTCGAGCGGCGTTTCCACCGTGGCCGCGTCGAGGGCGAGATCGCGCGTGGCTTCGTAGGCCATGAGCATGGCGATCTCGTCTACCAGCTCCTTGAACTGCTTGGTGGGCGTCGCGCGATCGCGCAGCAGCGTGATCTTGTGACGCACCAGTGGGTGCTCTACGATGCTGAGCGTCGGAAAGTCGGAACCATTGTGCGAGTGAGCCATACCCGATTATGACCGGAAGTGACGCGGAGCGCGAGCGGGTGGTGTCCATCAACCTCGCCAGCGGCGAGGCGTTTCGCAGGCAGTTCGTCGCCGAACGGGTTAGTTTTTCACCCATGGCTACGAAGACCTTTCAGCGCATCGCGGTGTACTGCGCCTCCAACGACGGTGCGAAGCCCGTGTACGTCGACACCGCGCGCGCGCTTGGCGCGCTTCTCGCCGCTCGCGGCATTGCCGTGGTGTATGGCGGCGGACAGACCGGACTCATGGGCGCACTCGCCGATGCGGCTCTGGCCGCTGGCGGCGAAGTCATAGGCGTCATGCCACACGGACTCGTGGAGCGTGAAGTCGCGCACCAGGGGATTACGAGTCTACAGGTCGTCGATTCGATGCACGAGCGGAAAGCACTCATCGCCGAACTCGCCGACGCGTTCATCACGATGCCCGGTGGGATCGGGACGCTTGAGGAGTTCTTCGAAACGTGGACCTGGGCGCAGCTCGGGGTACACCAGAAGCCGGTGGGACTGCTCGACGCCGCACAGTTCTGGGATCCGCTCCTAACGCTGCTCGACCAACTCAACAGCGAAGGGTTCCTGCGGGGGACGCCGCGCGACTGGCTCGTGCGCAGCGACAACCCGGTCGAGCTGTTGAGCGCGCTCGAGTCGTTCGAGCCGCCATCGGTTCGCAAGTGGATCCGACTGGGCGAGACGTGAGCACCGGGGCTGTGACCACACGGTGACGGTTACAGCCTGAGCAGGTGCAGCCCTGACGCTGCACTGGCGTCACCGGACGGGATCGCTGAGAATCCAACATCCATGACGGGGTCTTCTACGGAAATACCAGGACAACAGCGCATGAACGGGGACCGTCCTGAGGCGGGCCTTTCACGATGGCTGGCCATCCTCAGCCTTCTGTCCGTGTTGCCGGGGTTGGCCGGTCTGCTGCTTGGTATGCCGCGGCTCGCGCAACCACTGAACACCTTCGCTCCGGCGCGTGTGGGCGAAGCGATGCTCGTCTCCGTTGCCGCGCTGGGTCTGCTGGCAAAGCTGGAGCAGAAGCGACTCCTCGCCCGCGCACTCGCCGTGGCCGGAGGGCTCCTCGCGCTGTACGGCCTGTACCTCTCGATTCGCGGGTATGCGCCGCCAATGGACCCCGTGGTCGCCCGCCGTTTGGGCAAGGCGTATGGGGGGGGTGCCACGCACACCCTACCGATCACTGTCAGCGCGCTCTTTCTGCTGTACTCCATCGCGCTGCTTCTCCTCAGCAAGGAGAAGCACCCGGAGCAGACGCTGGTGATGATCGGGGCCTTGGCGTCATCGCAGGTGGCACTTGCCGGCGTGATGTTCACCACGCAGTTGGCAGGAGTGATCGACGGTACGGCGGTACAGCCGCTGCGTGCCCCGCTCTTCTCCCTGCTATCGGCGCTCGCGTTGGGGCTCGCGCTGCTCGAACAATTGGCGCGGCGGGAGCAGACGAGTGTGGCGCCACCACGGTGGGCGCCGATGCTCGCTGGGGTGAGCTCGGCGCTCGTGGTCCTCGTCCTCTGGCAGGCATTGCTCGCGCGCGAGGCGTCGCAACTGCAGGCGCGTAGCGCCATCACGGCCGAGGCGGTGAACCGCGCGGTGCAGCGGCAGTATGCGGCCTTGGTCCGAACGATGGGTCGGGTTGGCGCCAATCTGTCGGCCTCGACCGACCACAACGAACCGCTCTGGTCGGTGGGGCTTCCACGACTCATTGCGGATATGCACGAATTGAAGCACGTGCTGTGGTTCGACGGCAGCGGTACACTGCTTCACTCGGCATCCCCACAGTCGCTGCCGGCCGATGTGCTGGCGGAGCTCTCGACGCACATCCGCACGTCCAATGTGCGCAGCCGCCTATTCGCGGCGCACAGCACGACGATGCACACCGGCGCATGGCATCTGGCGCTCTGGTGGCCCGTGCTGTCACCGACGCGCGGCGCGACGGTGCTGGTGGCGTTGGTCGACGAGGTCGACATGATCCGCCTCTTTGCCGAGGATGCGAGCCGCGAGTTTTCGCTGCGCGTGCGCGCCGGTGACACGCTGTTGCTGCGCGTCGGAGACACGGAGCCTGATGCGTTGCCGTTTGTCTCGCCGCTTGCGGTTGGCGCGCGCCAGCTGACGCTGGACGTGTCGCAACGGCCGGGAGTACTGCGTGCGCCGTTGCCTGACGTCGTCCTCGCGCTTGGCCTCACGGTATCGGTACTGCTGGCGCTCACGCTGTGGCTGCAACGTCGCAACTGGTTACAAGCGCACGCAGAGGGGCGGCGCTTTCGTGCCGTGTTCGAAACCGCATTTCAGGTGCAGCTGCTGCTCGATGCGAACGGCACCGTCCTTGAGGCCAATCGCGCGGCTGGCAAGCTCGCCGAGTGTGACCCGGATGCACTCGCCGGCAAGTCGTTATGGAAGGTACCGTGGTGGAATGAGGATCAGGTGACCGAAGCACGGGTACATGAACGCTTCAATCGTGCACTGGCAGGTGAAACGCAACGTTTCGAAGTGGAGATCGGGCGCGGTCGCGACCGGGCGCTCACGCTCGACTTCTCGCTCAAGCCTGTTCTCGACGCGCTCCAAAAAACCTCGCAGGTGATTGTTGAAGGTCGCGACCTCACCATTCGCAAGCGCGCGGAGGAGTCGATGCGCGAGATGAGTGCGCTGACGACGATGGGGCGGCTGGCGGCGCGCGTGGCGCATGAGATCAACAATCCGCTGGCCGGGATTCAGAACTCGTTCCTGCTCATTCGCGGGGCGATTCCCACCGACCATCCGCATTACCGTTTCGTGGGCGCCATCGAACGCGAGATCTCCCGAATTGCGGCGGTGACGCGTCAGTTGTACGAGACGTACCGTCCCGATCAGAGTACGGTGGCGGCATCGAGCGTGATTCTGGCGGTGAGCGACGCCGTCAGTTTTCTGGAGCAGGTGAATCGCAACCGCAACGTGCGCATTGTGGCAAACACGGCGCAGGCGCCCTCCCTGGTACCGGTGCCAGACGCGCTGCTTCGTCAGACGTTGTACAACCTGGTGCAGAATGCCATGGATGTGTCGCCTTCCGGTGGGACGGTGACGGTGAGCGCGGTGCAGGAAGATGACGAGTGTGTGTTGCGTGTCTCGGATGACGGCCCGGGTATTCCTGCCGCCATTCGCGAACGGATCTTCGATCCGTTCTTCAGCACGAAAGACCGCACCATGAAGACGGGCGGCATGGGTATTGGCCTTGCGCTGGTGCGACAGTCGGTGCTGGCCGTCGGTGGCCAGATCACGGTGCATGACCGTGCGTCCGGCGGAACGGAGTTCGAAGTACGTTTACCGATGACCCCTCTGGATACCGGAGCACTGCGATGAGTCGCGGCCGAATACTGATTGCTGATGATGAACCCACCTATCTCACGTCAACCGCCGAATTGCTGCGACATGAAGGGTTCACGGTCGACACTGTCGAGGAGGCCGAAAGCGCGCTTGAGGCCATCACGGCCAATTCATATGACTTGCTCATTACCGACCTCGAGATGCCGGGCAACGCCGATCTCGATCTCGTGCAGCAGGTTGCCCATCTCAGTGGCGGGCTGCCCATCATCATCATCACCGGGTTTCCGTCGGTCCGTTCGGCGGTGGCCTCCATCGAGCTGCCGGTTGCGGCGTACCTGGTGAAGCCGGTGCACTTCCCCGAGCTGCTCAAGCGGGTGTCGAGCGCCGTCGCGCGATTCCGGTCGTACCGGGCCATGCAGACAGCGGAAACGCGACTGCGCGAATACCGTCAGCAGCTGGAGCCGCCGCCGGCTCCGGGCACGCTCCCGCTCGCCTCAACGGGTAACGCGCGAAATGGCGTCGACTCGTTCCTCGCGCTGACGCTGCGCAATGTGATGGGCTCGCTGACCGACCTCGAGCAGCTTGGCCGTGCGCTGGCGGGCCAAACGACCCCCGACGCCCACGCCTGCCAGCTGATCAATTGCCCGCGGGGCGCTCAGCTGCGGGCGGCCGTGGAAGAGACGATCAGTGTGCTGGAGGAAACAAAGGGTGCATTCAAGTCGAAAACGCTGGGTGATTTGCGCCACAAGCTCGAGCTGTTGCTCAAGCATGTGTGAGCAGACGCCCCCGGGTGCACGGAAATCTGGCGGTTTTGCACAACGAATCCACATTTGGTGCGCAGCAGGGCATGATGGGAAGTTTTGACTCTTGCGAAGCCTGGCGGTTTCCGCAATACTCGTAGAGCCTGATTGCTGCAGTGCTCACGTCCCTTCTCCTGTGAACGGTCGGAGCATCACGGCCAAGGGTACTTCAGCACTCGCTGAACGCTGGACCAGTACCAACGGCACAAAAAAACCGGATCGCTCGATCGATCCAACCTTGACGGACGGGACACAGGTCCCGGTCAGTCGAAGGCGCGAAACCCGCTCATCAGAGTGCGGTCTCGCGCCTTTTTTGTTCTTGCCCGTGGTGATGCAGCGCACCCCTCACGAGGCCGGTATGCACCGGCGTCCTTCCAGGTCAGGATATGAGCAACGTCGCTCTATACAACACCGAGGTTCCGTCCGCCTTCCCACTGGCCCGCGGCGCGTCACTCACCACGCGCGTGCCAACCGGCCGTGATCGTCAACTGCGCATTGCCCCTGAGGGGCAAGTGAGCTCGCCCACGCCGAGCCACGCCCTCATGCGAATCCTTGTCGTGTCTCCCAACGCGCAGGCCTGCACGGCGCTGCGTGGGGTCTTCGAGCGCGAAGGGCGAGAGGTCTTGAGCGCGTCGTCGCCGGCAGGTGTGGTCGAGATGATCGGTCGCGCCGAAGTGGACTTGCTCATCAGCGATCAGTTGTTGCCCGACGACAGTGGCTATGCGCTCCTCGAATCGGTGCGCGACCAACATCCCACCGTGATGACCGCCCTCATGGCGGCCCCCGGGATGTCGCAGGCGCCGCTGCTGGCGTTCGAACGCGGTGCGTCGGACTTTCTCACGCAGCCTATCGACGCCGAGGAAGCGGTGGCGTTCCTGCGCCGCGCTGAACAGCTGCACGCCGTGCGTGGGCATGTCGCGAGGCCGAGCACCGCTGAATACGAAGCGCCTGACTTCCGTGGCATGTACGGCACCACGTCGGTGATGCGTGATGTCTTCAAGATGATCACGCGGGTGGGCCGTACGGGGGTGACCGTGCTGGTGACCGGCGAAAGCGGCACAGGCAAGGAGCTGGTAGCGCGCGCGCTGCACGACGAAAGCGCACGGCGCAACAAGCCGTTCATCGCCCTCAACTGCTCGGCGTTGCCGTCGGAGCTCGTGGAGAGCGAGCTGTTTGGTCACACACGCGGCGCGTTCACGGGCGCCGTGAAGGATCGCGGTGGTCTGTTCGAAGCGGCCCATGATGGTACACTCTTTCTCGACGAAATCGGTGATCTGGGTCCATTGGCGCAGGCCAAGGTGCTGCGTGCCGTGGAAAGCGGCGAAGTGATGCGCGTGGGTGGTACGAAGTCGTCACACGTGGATGTTCGCGTCATTGCGGCGACGAACCGTCCATTGGACGAGATGGTACTCGACGGCCGTTTCCGCGAGGACCTGCTGTATCGGCTCAAGGTGATTTCGCTGGCGCTGCCGCCACTGCGTGAGCGCAAGTCGGATATTCCGTTGCTGGCGAGTCACTTCCTCCATGTGTTTGCCGAGCGTCACAGCCTGCCGGCTCGTGCTCTCAGTCCCGATGCTCGTGATATGCTCATGCAGTACGACTGGCCGGGGAACGTGCGTGAGCTGCGCAACGTGATCGAGGGCGCGTTGGTCATGTGTGACGGCGCCGAGATCGCGGTGTGCGATCTGCCGTCGAGCCTCACCACCGCGTCGCCCCGTCTCTCGGTGCCGACGTCGTTGATGGAGCAGTCCGCCGACCTGCCGTTTGTGGAAGCGCGCGAACGGGCGTTGCGCGAATTCGACCGCGCATTTTTGGGCGCGGCATTGTCGCGCAACGGCGGCAACATTGCCCGCACGGCCCGTGCGCTCGGCTTGCATCGTCAGTCGTTGCAGAAGCTCCTCGCACGTCGCGACCTGCGAAACGGGGAAACGGTGCGCGAGCTCTGAGCCGGGCGTGGACCTCCGCCGGCGACGACGGAGGGTTGTCCGCAGGGAATGGCGCGGCTGCTGACCCGCAGCCGCCGCGCGTGGCCATGTCGGTGAGCTCATGGTCGCGGAACCGCTCGCTCGTGAGATGGTGATCGGTTCCAAAGTCCGCGCCGTTCGTACTTGAACGCCGCCTGATACCGCCGTGTCGCGACCGCTTCTTCCATGAGCATCGTCATTGTGTCCGTGATGCTCTCCCACGACGATTGTCGCGCCCGTTCGATGGCGAGCTGCCGCCGTTCCACGTCCGGGCCTTCCAGCGCTTCACGGATGGCTCGCACGAATCCCCCCGCCGTCTCGGCGACGGTCACAATGGGCGTGAAGTGTCGCACCACATCGGCGACGGGGGTCGACACGATCGGCTTGCCCGATGCCATGTATTCCAGCGTCGTGGTCGGATTGATGTACCGCGTGGCCTTGTTGAAGGCGAACGGCATGAGACAGACGTCGAACCCCTTGATGAATGCAGGAAGTGCCTCGTACGACTGCTGACCGAACCAGTGAATGTTCTCGCGCTGCGGCAGAGCGCGCGGATCGACGTTCACCACCGGACCGACCATGGCCAGCGTGGTATCGGGCAGATGCTCCGCGACATGCGCGAGCAGCGCGTAGTCGAGGCGTTCGTCCATCACACCGACGTAGCCGAGGACCGGGCCCCGCAACGCAGCAAGCGCCACCGGGACGTTGGTGGCGGGATCGTGCGCCGCTGCAAAGTGATTGGCGTCGACGCCGCCGCCGAAGAAATGCACGTGGTCATGAAGGCGCGACTTCGCATCGGCCAAGGCACGACCGCTGGCAAAAACGACATCGGTACGGGCGAGGAGATAGCGCTCGCGCGGTACCAGTTCCGCCGGCGCAAAGCGGAACTGCGTCCACTCGTCCATGCAATCGTACACGACGGCGCCTTCACCGAACGCGCCGAGCATGGTGGGCGCCGGCATGGGCGTGTAGAACCACTGAATGGGCGTGTCGAAGCGGTGCGCCAGCTCGCCGGTGGCACCGACGAGATCGAGCAGCAGCGTGCGCACGGCGGTGAGGGTCGCGGATTCGCTGTCGCGATACGACGAGGGTAACTGCGGGATGATGCGGTGCACGTTGGGCTGTGGTTCCGAACGATCGACGACTGGTCTGACTACGTCGTCGAGAAACTGGGGCTCTTCGACGTACAGCACGTCGCGCGAGCGCGCAAAGCGTGAAAACAGCTGCTGTGGGCGCTGCCACACGAAGTCCCAGCGCAGATGGCTGTGGACAATGATGGGCCGCGCGCTGATCACATCTGCAATGCAAGTCGTCACGAGTGCGTCCAGCGGAATGAGAAGAGTCCAGAAGCACCCTGAACAGTGCGCCTCTCGGGTCAGCGTGCAGGGCAAGGCGAGTGCCAAGACTCCAGTGTTGAGCGTCCCCGTGCATTCCATCAATTCTGCATCAGATACACTGCGCGTATGCACGCTGCGTCACACTGGACAGAGCCGCACGAGCAGTGGAAGCATTGCTGGTGCAGCCGGAGCTGACCATGTCCACGTTCACCTCGTGCGATTCCCGATCGGGCACACGAAACGGCGGCACATCTGGCACCCCTCCGCGCCGGACACACCGCCGATCGTGCACACCCGAGGGTGCGTCGTCGCGATATTGTTGTTGTGCTACGTCAATGACTGCGGGTGGTACAGCGCTTCGTTCCGTCGACGCGTTCCGAAGAACGTGGCATCATCGTACCGCTCGCCACGATAGACATCGTCATCGTTACTGCCGCGATCGGCGAGTGACTGCTGTGATATCAGTGCGGGATTCGTGCCACTGTTCCCCGGGAACGGTTCGCGCCACGACACTTCGCATTCGCGCGACAGCGTGTTGCGATCATACGCCGGCAACGTCCGTGGAGCGACGATCGACGAACTCAGCTAGACATCATCTTCGTCACCGCGATCCAACTAGGGATGCTGTTGCGGCATGCGACGCACTCCTGCGCTGATCCGAGGGCGATGGTAAAGCGTGGATCAGCGAGGGACTGACGAGGCATCACGACGCGTGTCCTGTCGCGTGCCGCTGTCCGGCGGCGCGAGCGTGCCCGCTCCGGCACTGGAGTCGCGCACCGCCGTGCTGCCGACCCCCGAGGCCGTCATGGTGTCGGTGTTGTTCCACGCAACGAGGAACCAGACCAGACCATGGAGCAGAATGCCGGCCAGCAACCAGGGCCAGACGTCATTTTCCTTTTGTTGGATGTTGATCTCCGCCATTGCAGAGCTCGTGGAGAAAGGTTGAACGCTTCCAGAGGGGCAATGCCCGATCCATCCGTCGTCGCATCCCGAGGGAAACGCCTATGCGGACCGCCACTGGTTGCTTTCTTGTGACGCTGCCGTGAGGTACATTTCCCGCATGGTCGCGTCTGTCACGCGCTAGGCACCGACGCTGGTGCATTCAATGAAAAGCTGTGCCCACGAGGCAGTGATGGGTCGGGAAACCCTGTCCGACGATGTCGTTCCGGTTGTGGCTGAACGATTCAAGGCGCTCTCCGAACCGGCGCGCCTGCTTTTGTTGCGTGCGCTCATGCGTGGTGAGCGCACGGTGAACGAGTTGGTGGAAACCACCGGATTCGGACAGGCCAACGTGTCGAAGCACCTGCAAGTGCTGCACACGCACGGCTTCGTGCGGCGCCGGAAGGCCGGGCTGTTCGTGCACTATGCCATTGCCGATCGTCAGGTGGTGAAACTGTGCGACACGATGAGCAGCCGGGTTGGTGCTCCAGCGACCGACCCGCTTGATTGAACGGATGCAGATCGAATTCTTCGGCGCCGCACAGGAAGTCACCGGCTCGTGTCACATTCTCCGCGTAGGCAGCGGCAGTACGCAGCGCACGGTCCTGCTCGACTGCGGCATGTTTCAGGGGAAACGCAGCGAGTCGCGTGAGAAGAACAAACGGCTGCCGGTGCCGATCGACGACATCGACGCGGTCATCCTGAGCCACGCGCACATCGACCACGCCGGCCGTCTGCCGTATCTCGTCGCGCGGGGGTACACGGGCACCATCTGGGCCACCGCCGCTACGCGCGACCTGTGTGCCATCATGCTCGCCGACAGCGCGCATATTCAGGAGAAAGACGCCGAGTATCTGGCGCGTCACCGCGATGAGATCATCGAGCCGCTGTACCGGATGGAAGACGCCACGCGCACGCAGGAGTGCATGGTGGGCATGCCGTACAACAAGTGGTTCGACGTGACCGATGGCGTGCGCGCGCGCTTCACCGAGGCGGGACACATTCTGGGGAGCGCGTCGGTGGTGGTCGAGGTGCGCGAAGGCGAGCGTCTCAAGCGCATCATATTTTCCGGTGACATTGGGCGCGCGGGATTGCCTATCATCCGCGACCCGGCCCCGCCAGAGGACGGCGCCGACGTGATCATCTGCGAAAGCACCTACGGTAACCGCGATCACGAATCGGTCGAGGGCGCGCGTGATCAGCTGGCGAAGGTGGTGCGCGATACGGCGGCGCGCGGCGGCCGTATTCTCATTCCTGCGTTTGCTGTAGGACGTACGCAGGAACTCGTATACGATTTGCACACCCTGCGGCGCGACGGAAAAATTCCCGAGATTCCCATTTACATCGACTCCCCGCTGGCCACGAATGCCACTGCGGTCTTCGCCATGCACCCCGAGGCCTACGACCAGAACGAAGAGCTGGTGCGTCGTTCGCCCAACCTGTTCGATTTCCCGATGGTGTCGTTCACGCGCGACGTAAGCGAATCGAAACGCCTGAACAGCATGCACGGCCCCATGATCATCATTGCGGCGTCGGGGATGGCGGAGTCGGGGCGCATACTGCATCACCTGCATTACGGCGCCAGCGATCCGCGCAACACGATCCTCATCGTGGGCTTTCAAGCCGAACACACGCTGGGGCGTCGCATTGTCGAGCAACGACCCACGCTGCGCATTTTCGGCGACGAGGTACCGCTCACGGCGGAGGTGGAAGTGCTGAACGGCTACAGCGCCCACGCCGATCGTTCAGGGCTGCTCTCGTGGCTGCGCGACGTGCGGAGGCACGGCGAGCGGGATGGGCGCGGCACCCCCACCGTGTATCTGGTGCACGGGGAACACTCGGCGCAGGAAGCCTTTGCCACGCAGCTCCGCGGCGATGGCTTCCGGACGGAAATCCCAGCCGCTGGGACCGTCGTTCCGGTCTGACCGCCAAAAGTCAGGGCTTTTGTGGTGCCGTTAGGGGGCGCGCTGGCATAGTTTGGCGGAGTCATGGCTCGTTCGGCTCCCAAGATCCCCCGCCCCCGTCTCGTCCGCGTCCTCTCCCGCGCCCTCGTGGTGTTGGGGGCAGGATGGCTGGTCAGTCTGCTGTGTATTGCAGGCTGGTCGCGCCGTAGCTCCACCGAGCAGGCGGACGCGATCGTGGTCCTCGGTGCGGCCCAGTACGGCGGCCGACCGTCGCCAGTGCTCAAGTCGCGTCTGGATCACGCGCTGGGGCTGTTCAAGGCCGAGCGTGCGCCCCACGTGGTGCTCACGGGTGGCCGGCGCCCTGGTGATCTCATCAGCGAAGCGGCCGCAGGCCGGCGCTATCTGGTGCGGCGTGGCATTCCCAACGACGCCATGTTGCTCGAGCCAGCCGGCCGCACCTCGCTGGCCTCCATTCGCGGTGCTGCCAAGCTGCTGGTAGCCCGTCGCGATTCCTTGTCTGGACGGGCCGACAGCGCCGCCGCCATCAACCCGCGCGTGTTGCTGGTGAGCGACCCGTTTCACATGCTGCGCCTCGAAGTGCTCGCGCGGTTGAACGGCCTCACGCCGCTACCGTCGCCCACGCGCACGAGCCCCATTTCCGCCAACCGCGCGGTGCTCGAATATATGTTGCGCGAGTCGGTGGCGTTGCCGACCGACCTTGCGCTCATGCTCTGGCTGAAAATGACGGGGCGTAAAGTCGAAGGGTGAGCGCGTCGCCGGCGCGTATCGCGCTGGCTACTTCTGCGGTGGCGGTACGAGCCGATGAACACCGCGCGCATCGACCTCGATGAGCGGTGCCTGCGCGATGTCGTCGCCAAGCGCCACGCGTTCGCCGCTCGCCGCGCCGATGCGAAGTGCCGCCACAAACGAAAACTCACTGGCCTTGGCCATGTTCACTTTGTAGCCCAAGTCGGCGAGTGAGGCGACGGTCACGCGGCTCAACGGCATGCCACCGGGAACAGCGAAACCCTGCATGAGTTCTGCGCCGAAGACGGTAGCGCGCCAGTGGACGTCGCGCGTGCCTTGTGCGCCGGTGTTTTCGACGGGCACGATGTCTCCGGGAAATAGCGCACCGCCGCCGGCCCCGAACGCCGCGCGCGCGCCACTTCCCGTGAAGTACGGGTTGTCGGTGCCGGCGCCGACAAGCAGTGTGCGCTTGTAGTTCCAGAGAGTGCCGATGCCGAGCACATGGCCGAGTTCGTGCAGCACGACATCATCGAGCGTGCCGTGCTCCTCCAACAGACTCACGTCGTCGTCGTCGATCTCGAAGAAGCCCATGATGGGGAGCTTCGTTTCGGAGTTCACGAAACACGGACTGGCTTTCGCGACGGTCTTGCCGGGTCCATCGATGCTCGTCACGCGCACGAACACGAGGAGATCGTTCACCGACTCGGCGACCGCCGGTATCCACTCCTGGCAATCGGCGGCCGGTGCGTCGAGCCGCGTGGTGCCGATATCGGTCGTGATGATTTCGCGCCACCGCGCGACGCCCTTGCCGAACGCTTCACGCATGCGTGGCGTGGCGCCGTTACCGACGAAGCGCAGCTGCATGTCGTACGTCGACGCCGGAGACACCGGCGCCACTGGCGGTGGCACAGTGGCGCGGACCGGACCCGACGGCGCGGGTGCGTCACCACACGCGGAGAGCAGCGCGAGACTCCACGTGAACGCCGAGAGCGAACGGACAACCGAGTGTGCAAAGCAGCGGCGATGCCGAGTCATGGACCCTTCTGACAGCGAAACAACGAACGGCGGCATCATCGCCGTGCCTCTGCCTACGCGACGTTTTGTGCGCGGTTCCGCAACGAAGAACGGCCTGCGTGATGGTGATCACGCAGGCCGGGATGCGCACAATGAACGACGTGTGCCGGGGGCGGTGTTACGGGGCGGGCTATTGGGTCACGTTCAACTGCGGAGTGTTTGGTCCGGCGGTTAACGGGCGACGGATTGAGCCCTCAGGGGGAAGAAAGCAAGGGGAAAGGGAGAAGCACGGGGCCATCCACCACAAACCACAACTGCAGTTGAGGTTCAGTGGATCGCCCCGTGCTTTTCCCTTTCCCCTTACGTCCTTCCCTCTGAGGGCTCGATGCGCCGCCAGTGAACGGCGCGATGCAAACCCCAACCCAGACCGCTGTTACAAAGCGCCGCCCACGCGCCTCATCCGTCCCCCCGCGTCTGTCTTGTACCGCGGCAGCGGTCGGATGTCGTTGTGCATGGCGCGCCCGTTCGTGCCCACGTTGAACGGGAAGCTGTACAGCGCGACCCGGAACGAAAAACTGTCGGCGGCGGCGATGTTCACCACGTAGCCGAGATCTTGCAACGACGCGGCAGTGATCCGGCTGAGCGGATTGCGACCGGGATTGAGGAAGCCGGTCATGAGTTCGTTCCCGAGAATACTCTCGCGCCAGTGTGTGTCTTGCGTCCCTTGACCACCCATATTCTCCACCGGCACCGGGTTTCCCGAGTACGTGAGGGTGTTGAGCGCGGAGAACTGCGTGCGTGCGCCCGCCCCGATGAAGTACGGGTCACTCCCGCCGGAGCCGATCAGGAAACCACGCTCGAAATTCCAGAGGGATCCGATGCCCAGCGCGTGTCCCATTTCGTGAATGATGACGTCGGTGATGGAGCCATCGGCGACGAGTCCGGAGACGTCGGCACTGTCGAATACCATGAGACTGTACGACGGCAGACGAGTGTCCTCGTTCACGAAACATGGGCCCGCCAGACCCAGGATGTTCCCGTTGGTGTCACCAGCGCCGTCAATGCTGTCGACGCGGGCAAAGATCACGACGTCGTTGATGATTTCGTTGATGGCGGGCACCAAATCTTCGCACAGCCCCGCTGGATGATTGATCGATGTGCGGTGCAGATCACCAACAATGACGGTGCGCCATTTCGCGATGGCCGTTTGGAACGCCTGACGAATGGCGGGGCTTGGGGTGGCGCCAATGAAACGCACGTCGAGATCGAACTGACTGGCCGACGCGGTCGCCGTGAAGGTTGCCGTCGCGTTCGGCAGTGCCGCTGCCGTCGCGATCAGCGTTTGTGTTTCGGCCGTGCCGAGTGTCCACGCCCCAACGAAGGCCGAGCCGTTGGCGGGATCGGAGGACGTCGTGCTGCTTTGCACAACGCCGGAGTTCGCGCCGGGGGTGAAGGTCACCACCACATTCCCCACCCCGTTGCCGAACTGATCGATGACGCGCACACCGGGCGGAACGCCGACGGCGGCGTTGAAGCTGCCCCGCTGATTGTCGCCGGCGAGTTTGACGAGCGATACCGCCGGCCCGGGCTGGGCCGTGACGTTGAGGCTGACACTGGCCGATGTGCCGACGCCGGCGTCGATGGCGGTGGCGGTGAGCCGCTGCAGCCCGGCAATGGTGCCGATGGTCCACGACCCCGGACTGGCGTTTCCGTCGGCGTTCGTGACCTGCGACGCCCCGGTGATGCTGCCATTGCCCTGAACAACGGCGAAGGTGACCGGAAGTCCCGGAATCCCGTTGCCGTACTGGTCTTCGGCGCGCACGACCGGGAGGACGCTCAGTGGTGTGGCGACCGGCGCACTGACGGTGCTGCTGCCGCGCACGAGTAGGCTGGTGAGTGGGCCTGGGGTCGCCTGCGCCGTGAAGGTCACCGGACCGATGCCATCGGCGCTGGCTTGCAGCAACTGCGTGCCGGCTGAGGTGCCGAGAAACCACCCGCCCGACGTGGCTACACCACTGCCATCGGTGCGAGCGGTGTCGTTCACGACGCGCCCGCCGCCGCTGGTGACGCGCCAACGGACCAGCAGCCCCTTGATGTTCTTCCCCTTCTGATCGGTAATGCGCACGGTGGGCACGTTCTGCAGTACCACCCCCACGCGCTCGCTCAATGCCTCGGTCGACACGGGCACGGCCGCTGTGGGGATCTGCGGGTCATCACCACACGCCGCCAGCAACAGCGCGGCAAGTGACGTGCACAGCCGAAGGCAATAGGACCGGGTAGACATAAATGGAGACCTCAGGGCACGTCGTGACAAAGAGAACACGCGGAGAAGCGGCGAATGCGGCCGCCCGGGGTTTCGGCTTTCTGGTACACACCTGAATATTGACTGATGCACATCCCCGTCGAGAGCTACCACCTCCCGAATGGCTTGCACGTGGTGTTCTCTGAGGACCACACGGCGCCCATCGTTGCGGTGAATTTATGGTACCACGTCGGCTCGGCGAACGAGCGACTCGATCGTACCGGTTTTGCCCACCTGTTCGAGCATATGCTCTTTCAGGGGTCGGCCAACGTTGACGCTAACGAACACTTCGAGCTGGTGCAACGGGCCGGGGGCACGCTGAACGGGTCCACGTGGCTCGACCGGACCAACTACTACGAAACGCTGCCGTCACATCAGCTGGCGCTGGCGCTCTGGCTCGAAGCGGATCGCATGGGGCGCATGCTCCCAGCGATGACGCAACACAAGCTGGACACGCAACGCGATGTCGTGAAGAACGAACGTCGCTGGTCGGTAGACAACCAGCCGTACGGCACATGGTGGGAACGTCTCCCGGCCCTCGCGTTTCCGGAGGAGCATCCGTTCAATCACTCGCTGATTGGATCGATGGAGCATCTGACCGACGCGTCGCTGGAAGACGTGGCCGACTTTTTCCGCACGTACTACACACCGGACAACGCCGTACTCACGGTGGCCGGTGATTTTGACCGAACGGAGGCGATGCGCCTCATCGAGGAGTACTACGGCGGTATCCCGCGTGGCAGCAACCGTCCGCCGCTGCGTGATATGCAGGTACCTCCCACCACCGGAAACACGCGACGGGAAGTGGTACCCGACGCCGTCGCGCTCCCGCGGGTCTTTGTGAGCTGCCGCACCCCGGTATTTGGCAGCGATGGCTACTATGCCGCCAGTCTGGCCGCCGCGGTGTTGGGATTGCGCACGGGATGCCGTCTCGAGCAGTCGCTGGTGCGCCGCCAGCGCATCGCGTCGCAGGCGAGCGCGTTCACGTACGACCTGGCCAAGGGGAGCGACCTGCTCATCGTCGACGCTACGGCGCACCCGGGGGTGAGCGTGGAGCAGCTCGAAGCCGCCGTGCTCGCGGAGCTCGACGACATCTCGGCCAACGGCGTGACCGACGACGAAGTGACGCGTGCCCGCGCGCTCATTGAAACGAGTTTCGTGATGAGCATGCAGTCGGCGGCCGAACGCGCCGACCAGCTGTCACGCTTTGCGACCTATTTTGGTGACCCGACGTTGATCAACACGCAGGTGGCTCGCTATCAGGCCACGACCGCCGCCGATGTGTCACGCCTCGCGCGCGAACGGCTTGGCGCCGACAATCGCGTGTTGCTGGTGTTCGTGCCCGCCGAGGAACCGCCCGCCGAAGCATCGACGGAACTGGCGGAGGCGATGGCATGAGCACGACACTCGAAACGCCGCCGGCGATGCCGCGCCCGGGCGCCGGTGAGCCGCGCCCGTATCGCTTCCCGCATTTCGAAACGCGCATTCTGTCCAACGGTCTGCGCATCATGGTGGCGCGCGTGCCGGCCTATCCCGTCGTCACTACGCTCGCAGTGGTCGAAGCGGGCGCGACGCGTGATCCGCGTGATTTCGAAGGGTTGGCACAGCTGGTGACGCGCGGCTTGAGTGAAGGCACGCGTTCCATGAACGCGCTCGAGCTCAGCACGCGTCTGGAAATGCTCGGCACGACGCTCGACACCGGCGCCGATTGGGATTCGGCCATCGTGCAGCTCACCGCGTTGTCGTCGCGGGTGGAGGATGCCATGGCGGTACTGGCCGAAGTGTTGCGCTTTCCCGCCTTCCCCGAGCACGAACTCGAACGGTTGCGCGCCGAACGTCGCGCCGATCTCGCGCAATTGCGTGCGGAGCCGCGCGGGTTGTCCGACGTCTTCTTTTCGCGCCTGCTCTACGAGCCCACGTCGCGCTTCGCGCGTCTCGCCGGCGGCGACGAACGCAGCATCGAGCGGTTGTCGCGCGATGTCGTCGTGTCGCATCACGAGACCTACTATCGGCCCGATTCCACGGCGCTCATGCTCGTGGGTGATATCGATGTGGATCAGGCGGTACGCATTGCGAGCGCCCACTTTGGCGACTGGGCCGGCACAGCACCGCCGGTGACCGAACCGCCGGCCGCACAGCGTCATCTTGAGCCGCGAGTGCATCTCGTGCACAAGGCCGATGCGCCGCAGTCGGAAGTGCGTGTGGGGCACGTGGCCATTCCGCGCTTTCACCCCGACTACTTCCCCGTCGTGGTGATGAACGCGATTCTGGGCGGACTCTTCTCGTCGCGGCTCAACCTCAATCTGCGCGAAGAGCACGCGTACACGTACGGCGCGCACTCCGCGTTCGACTGGCGTCGCGCGGCAAGCCCGTTCGAGGTGAGCACCGCGGTCGAAACCGCCGTGACCGCCAAGGCGCTGCACGAAATCGTGCACGAGTTCACGCGCATTCGCGAAACACCGGTATCGGACGCCGAGTTGTCACTCGCGGTGTCGTATCTCGTGGGCGTCTTCCCCATTCGCTTCGAGACGACGGCTGAGGTAGCCGGTGGATTGGCGAACGTGGAGATCTTCCGCCTCCCCAGCAATTACTTCGACACGTATAGAGAGCGCATTGCGGCCGTCACCGCCGAGGATGTCTTGCGCGTGGCGCGCACGCATCTTGATCTGGCGCGGTTGCAGGTGGTGGTGGTGGGCGACGCTGCGGCGATCCGTGAATCGGTCGATGCACTGGGGCTTGGGCCCGTTACGGTGTATGATCCCCTCGACGAGGATCACGCCGACGCGGTCTGACCGCGCGCCGTGACACCGTACGCTGTACTTGGCTGGTTCTCCCCTCTCCCTCTCCCTCTCCACCGCCCCGACGTGACGCCTGCCAAGAAATCCACGACGACGCCCGTTGCGAAGAAGGCACCCAAAAAGCCGGCGCTGGTAAAGCCGCCCAAGTCGACGCTGTACGAGGTACGCCGCTCGAAGATCCAGGGGCGTGGGGCCTTTGCCGTGAAGCCCATCCGCACCGGGCAGATCGTGGATGAGTACTGGGGACAGCGCATCACCCACGAAGAAGCGGACCGTCGCTACGACGACAGCGAAGGACGTCACCACACGTTTCTCTTCGTGCTCGACGACGACACGGTGCTGGACGCGCGCTTCGGTGGCAACGACGCACGATTCATCAATCACTCGTGCGAGCCGAACTGCGAAACGGAAATCGAGGATGGCCACATTTACATCAAGGCCATCAAGCCGATCAAGCCGGAAACCGAGCTGGCGTACGATTACCGGTTCGAATGGCAGGACGAGTACGAGCCGGACGATGTGCGCTACTACGCCTGTCGGTGCGGATCGAAGAAGTGCCGCGGGACGATTCTGCGCATTCCAGTGTACCTCCGTCCGACCATCCGCGAGTGGCTCGCGGGGAACGATGTGAAACGGCCCCGGAAGCCGGTACGGACGTCGGCCGCCAAGAAGGTCGCCAAGAAGGTGGTGAAGAAGGCGGCCAAGAAGGCGACGCAGAAAACCTCAAAGAAGGCCTCGAAGACCCGCACGTGAGCAACACAGGCAAGGTGGGAGGGGAGCGCGTCTACCACGGACGTATCATTTCCGTGGATCTCGACGAGGTGCGCTTCCCGGATGGCTCGATCGGGAAGCTGGAGATGATCCGTCATCCCGGGGCGAGCGCGGTGGTGCCGCTGCTGGGTGACATGAAGGACGACCCCGAGGTGCTGCTCATCAGGCAGTATCGCTATGCGGCCGAGGGGTACTTGTACGAAATCCCGGCGGGTCGATTGGACCCGGGGGAAACGCCAGCGGAATGCGCGCGGCGTGAATTGCACGAGGAAACCGGATACACGGCTGCGCGTGTCGAACAGCTGTTCACCATGTTCACGACGCCGGGCTTTACCGACGAGACCATCCACCTGTTCGTGGCGAGTGGTCTGGTTGCCGGCGAGGCGCAGCGGGAAGCGGACGAATTCATGGAATTGGTGCCCACTCGGCTTTCGGTGGCACTCGCCATGATCAAGGACGGGGCCATTCAGGACGCCAAAACGGCGTTAGCCCTGCTCTACACGGCAGCATTTCGCATGAAGTGAGCGCCTTTGTGTCAGCCGGTGTCCACTATTCCGGACAAGCATGCTCGGAAAAAGGACGTTCAAACGGCGACACGTGACAGGGTGATACGGGGCACAGACGGCTAAGTGCTTGTTCTGTAGGATGTTAGCCAAGGAGGTTCCATTTGGTTCCTTCCGGCATGCCCCGTGCAATACCCATAAGTGTGCGGCAACATGGTCTACCGGGTCGTCCGGCGATCTGGCTTTCGCACCGCGAGTCCCAGACTCGCGTCACCAGGAAGGAGGGCTCGACCCATGGCCGAACTGGCTCGTACGAAACTGACATCCCACACCACCTCTGCGGTGCCGGTGCGGGAGCACCTGCGGTCGCTCGAGGATGGAGACGTGGTGTCGGCGTTCCTCGGCGGAGAGGAGCGGGCGTTCGAGGAGCTTGTCGACCGGTATCAGGGCCGGCTTCTCAACTTCGTGTACCGCACCATTGGTGATCGCGACCGCGCCGAAGATTTGGTGCAGGAAGTGTTCATCCGCGTGTACCGCCACATCAACCGCTTCGACCGGTCGAAGAAGTTTTCGACGTGGATTTACACGATCGCGTCGAATCTGGCCAAGAACGAGCTCCGAAACCGTTCGCGGAACCCGCTGGTGCTTTTCCAGACGATCAAGGCGAAGTTCGAAGACGAAGAGCGTCCGCTCCAGTTCGAGGACCTCAACACCCGCCCGGACGACCTGTTCCGCAAGCGTCACTTGCGGGAGATGGTGGAACAGTCGGTAGGCCAACTACCAGCACATCACCGCGAGGTGTTCGTGTTGCGGGAACTGGAAGGCAAGTCGTACGAAGAGATTGCGGAGATTACGGGCGTCAATCTTGGCACCGTGAAGTCGCGACTCAACCGGGCGCGGACGGCGTTTGCCGACATTATTGCCCCACTCGTTCGCTAACGAACGGTAGGTTGAGCGGGAACCCGTGGGTGTGGTGAGCGCGGGACGACCCTTTCCGGGGGCGTCCCGCGCTGTTTATTGGGGGGTGTGTAGGGAGAACGCCCGGAACCGCTCGCATCGGGACGGGTATCCTGCCCTGCACGCTCCTTTTCCGCAGGACTCCGAATCCCGATGGACTGCAAGCATTTTCGCAAACACCACCTCGCGTATCTCGACGATACGCTGCCGGGTGATCTGATGGCGCAGGCGCAGCATCACGTGTTCAGCTGTGATTGTTGCGCGGCCCATGACACGCTGGTGCGCCGCTCGCTCATGGTGGCGCGCAGCCTGAACGTCATCGAGCCGAGCGCCGAGTTTCAGTCGCGGCTGCGGGCTCGGCTGGCCGAATGTCGCGAAGAACGCGCGGCCATGACGGCGTCGGGAGTCCGCCCACATATCGCGATGGCGGACGACTTCGCCCCACGAGTGGTTCCCATGGCGCGCTCTGTGTCGCCCCGCCCTGCCCGCGCGCTCGTCGCCGTGGCGGCCAGCGCGGTTCTGGGTGTGATCGCCTTCCGTGCGTTCCACAACGAAGCCGTTCCCACCCTCGCCATGCAGCCGGTCATCGCGTCACGGCCGGCGGCGGTGTCATCGGCACCCTACCTCACCCCCATGCTCCAGCAGGCCATGTCGACGGGGAATCCCGTCTGGTCGGCGGCCATGGTGGTAGAAGATGCGCCCGTGGGTTTTGTGAACGCCGAATACCGCTTCGCCGAATTGCGCTGATCGCCGGGCGGGGAACGGGTGTCGCCAACGCCATTCCCCTGTATTCCCGGAGTACCCATTTTTGGGGATGCCTCCGAAGTCCACTGCGGCTCCCGCCAAGGAAGCCTCCCCGCTCCGCGTTGTGACCGCTGCGATTCAATCGCAGCAGTTCGCGCCGGTGTACTATCTCCACGGGGACGACGATTTCCTGAAGGACGCCGCGCTGCGTGACCTGCTCGCCGCCGCTATCGACGAGGGGACACGCGACTTCAATCTCGAGCAGCGGCGCGCGGCCGACCTCGACGCGGAAGCGCTCGCGAGTCTGCTGACGACCCCGCCCATGCTTGCCGAGCGCCGCGCCGTGGTGTTGCGCGATGTCACGACGCTCAAGAAGGCAGCACGCTCGCAGCTCGACCGCTATCTCAAGAATCCGGCGACGGACACGTTGCTGCTGCTGCACAGCCCTACGGGCACCAAGCCCGACACCGCGCTGTGCACCGCATCGGTGTCGCTCGACTTTGCGCCGCTCACGCCCGAGCGCATTCGCAAGTGGATTGCCCACCACGCGAGCACGGTGCTGCAGGTGGATATCGCCGAGGATGCGGCGCAGCTGCTGCAGCAGGCGGTAGGGAACGATCTGCACATGCTCGCCGCCGAGATCGACAAGTGTGCGAGCTATGTGCTCGGCGCGCACGATGCGGCGAACGTCGCGCGGCCCATGGTGGATATCGATGCGGTGTCGGCGGTGGTCGGCGTGCGCCGTGGCGAAACGGTGACCGACTTGCTCGACGCCGTGGCGCGTCACGATGCCGCCACCGCAACGAACCTGGTGGCACACGTGCTGGCGCAGCCGAAGGTGAATGCGGTCCAGGTGGTGATGATGCTGAGCACGCAGGCCTTTGCGTTGAGCTTTGGTCGCGCGCGTCGTGATGCGGGGATTCCCACCAACCGGTTGCCGCAGGAGTTCTTTGCGTTTCTCAAGGAGACCGGTGGGTATCCTGGACGTCCGTGGGGCGAAGCCGCCTCGGCGTGGACGAACGTGACGGACCAGTGGAGTGCCGATGCCTGTCAGCGGGCGTTGCAGCTGCTACTGGAAACGGACATGGCGCTCAAGGACACGCGCGTGTCGAACGAGGAGCAATTATTGATGTCGTTGGTGCTGGCATTGTGCGCGACGCGCACGCGGAAGGCGGCATGATGCGTCGCGTCTCTCAGCGGGCTTCGCGGTGCGCGGTGCTTGGTGCGGCGTTGGCGGCGGTGAGCATCGCCGGCGCTGGTGATGCGCAGGCACAGGCTGCCCCCGCTGTGTCGGCAGCGATGGACCGCGCCATCAGTCGTGCGCGCGCGCTCGTAGACAGCGGCAGCGGCTCCGATGCGCGGAACGTGCTCGACTCGCTCGTGGGTGCGGCGGCGAACGCGAACGACCTGGGCGAAGCGCTGTTCTGGCGCGCAGCACTGGCGGAACGGATTGGTGATGCCGAACGCGATTGGAAACGGCTGATCATCGAGGTGCCGCTGTCACCGCGCGGTAGTGACGCGCTCGTGCGCCTGGGGGAGCTGGAAATGCTGCGTGGACACCCGGTGGAAGCGCGCACGTATTTCTCGCGCGTGGTGCGGGAGTATCCTGGAGGCGCTGGTACGGCGCGCAGCCAGCTGTGGATTGCCAAGAGCTACGCGGCGCAGCGTGATCTGCCGCGTGCGTGCGTGGCGCTCGTCGACGCGGCCGCGACGGGAGTTCCGGAAGGCGAGTTGCGCCTTCAGGCCGAGGAACTCGGTCGTCAGTGTGCAACGGTGGACAAGGCGCTGATCGCGAAGGCGTCGGAGGTGCCCGCGAAGCCCACGACGAAGCCCACGGCCGCTGTCCCGGGCAACGGCAAGTTCAGCGTGCAGCTGGCGGCGTACGATACCCGCGCGGAAGCAGACGCGTCGGCCAAGCGAATGGTATCGCGTGGCATCGATGCCCGTGTGGACGGCGATGTGAAGCCGTTTCGTGTGCGCGCCGGCTATTACGAAACGCGGGCGGCGGCGAGTGCCGCGCTCGCCATGCTGAAGAAGCGGGGACAGACCGGATTCATCGCGGAGATCGCGAAGTGAGTGGAAGTGCCACCCCGTTGATGCAGCAGTACCGGGAGATCAAGGCGCGTCATCAGGACGCGATCCTGTTTTTCCGGATGGGTGACTTCTACGAGATGTTTTACGAGGACGCGGAAGTGGCCTCGCGTGCGATTGGCCTGACGCTCACGTCACGCAACAACGGTGGCGCAGCCGAGGTGCCGCTGGCAGGTATTCCGGTCAAGGCTGCTGCCGAGTATTTGCGGCGATTGGTGGGGCAGGGGCACCGCGTCGCGATCTGCGAGCAGGTGGAAGACCCAAAGCTCGCTAAGGGGATCGTCAAGCGCGAAGTGGTGGAGACGATCACGCCGGGCGCGGTGTTTGCCGACGATCTGCTCGATGGCGCGCGCGCGAATTACGTGTGTGCGGTGGCCATGGGGCGCGACACCGCACGCGATGGCGCGCGTGATCAGATCGGCGTGGCTGCGGCCGACCTGTCTACCGGTGAACTGCGATTGTTCGTGGTGACGGCAGCCGATGCACCGGCGGTGTTGGCGCGACTGGCGCCACGCGAACTGCTGTTGGTGCGCAACGCGTCGTGGCCGGAGGTGGACGCCGCAGTGCAGGTGGTGGACAACGCGCTCGTGACGGAACGTGAAGGGTGGGAGTTCGACGCGCAGCTGGCTGGCGATGAACTCACGCGGCAGTTCGATGTGCGCAGTCTCGAGGGCTTCGGTCTGGGCACCGATGACAGTGCGGCGATTGGGGCCGCGGGTGCGCTGCTGCGCTACTTGCGTGAGTTGCAGCCAGGCGGCTTGCCGCATTTGGCGCGACCCATTGTCGAGCGTCCCGGTGGCATCATGCCGCTCGACGAAATGACGCGGCGCAATCTCGAGTTGGTGGAGTCGCTGCGCGGTGGCGAAGTGGCGGGAACGCTGTTGTCGGTGCTCGACCGCACGACCACGCCCATGGGGCAGCGGTTGTTGCGCTCGTGGTTGCTGGCGCCGTTGCTCGAGCGCGAGGCGATCGAGCGCCGTCTCGATGCCGTCACGGTGCTCGTGCGCGATGCCGTGGGGCGTACGGCGTTACGCGATGCGCTCGATGGCGTGCGCGATGTGGAGCGACTGGCGAGCAAGGCCGCCGCGGGACGCGCCACGCCCCGCGAAGTGCGCGCGCTGGGTGATTCGCTCGCGCGACTGCCGCAGGTGGCCAAGGCGGTGTCGGATGTACTGGCGCACGCCAGTCAGGGCGGCGCGCACGGCGGGGAACTGCGCGCCATGCTGCACGACTGGGACGACGGCGCCGATTGCGCGGCGCGTCTGACGCATATGCTGGTGGCGCGGCCACCGCTCATGATTGGCGACGAAGACACGATTGCGCCGGGCGTGGATGCGGAGCTCGACGAACTGCGTGCGCTGCGCGATGGCGGCAGGGATGCCATTGCGACCATTCAGCAGCAGGAGCGCGCGCGCACCGGCATTTCGTCGCTCAAGGTGGGCTACAACAAGGTGTTTGGATATTTCCTGGAAATCTCCAACGCCAACCGTCATCTGGTGCCGGACGATTATCAGCGGCGACAGACGCTCACCGGGGCGGAACGCTACGTGACGCCGGCGCTCAAGGAGTATGAAGAAAAAGTGCTGAGCGCCGCCGATCGCATTGAAACGCGTGAGCGCGAACTGTTTGAAGCGTTGCGTCGTGACGCGGGCGCGGCGATTGCACGTTGGCAGCTGGTGGCGCGTCGCGTGGCGACGATTGATGTGCTGGCGAGCTTCGCCGACGTGGCCGAACGCGAGCAGTATGTGCGCCCCGAACTGCACGACGGGTACGATCTCGACATTGTGGCCGGTCGGCATCCGGTGGTCGAGCGCATGATGGCGCGCGAGAAGTTTATCCCCAACGATCTGCTGCTCACCGACGATGCGCAGCTCATCGTGCTCACCGGCCCCAACATGGCGGGCAAGAGCACCATTCTGCGTCAGGTGGGGCTCATTCAACTGCTCGCGCAGGTGGGTGGGTACGTGCCGGCACGTCGTGCACGACTGCCCATTGTCGACCGGCTGTTCACGCGTGTAGGTGCGAGCGACAATCTCGTGCGCGGACAATCCACCTTCATGGTGGAGATGAGCGAGACGAGCGCCATTCTGCATACAGCCACGCGTCGGTCGCTGGTGCTGCTCGACGAAATCGGGCGTGGCACGAGCACGTACGACGGCGTATCGATTGCGTGGAGCGTGAGTGAGCATCTGCACGACGCCATCGGCTGCAAAACCGTTTTCGCCACGCACTACCACGAACTCACCCAGCTCGAAAACGAACTGGGTGGCGTGAAGAACTTCACCGTCGCGGTACGTGAAGTGGGCGATCAGGTGCTCTTTCTGCACACGCTTATTCCGGGCGGTGCCGATCGTTCGTACGGTATCGAGGTGGGGCGATTGGCGGGACTGCCGCCGGCAGTCATTACGCGCGCCAAGGAAGTATTGGCGTTGCTCGAAGGCGAAGGCGAGCAGATGGCAGCGCGTCTGACCGCCGACGGCATGCAGGCGCCGGTGAGCACCAAGCGGCGCGGTCCGCGCATGAAGCATCAGCTGCAGAGCGATCAGCTCGGATTCTTTGGTGAAGCGCCGAGCGCATCGGTTGACGAAGCGGCCACCCGTCTCAAGGCGGTTGTGTCGGCGCTCGATACCGACAGCATGACGCCGCTCGAAGCGCTCACCACGCTCGCGGCCCTCAAGCAGGGTGCATCGTCGTCATGATGACGATCCCGCCAAAGCCGACCAAGGCAGAGCTTGCTGCAGCCGTACACAACACCGTGCCCGATCTGCTGGCGTTGGGGTATGGCATCACCAACATGGCGGAGCGGACGACCAACGCGGCGTCTGCGCTGTCACGCGACGCGTACATCGAGGGCGGAAAGCGTCTCACGCGCAATGGCGCGTATCGCTCCGCGTTCGGCCGTTCCAGGGCTCACTTGGGATTGCAGCCGGAAACGTTGGCTGGGAGTGCGGTGTGGGCGTTGCCGAGTCCGAGCGGACTCCATGCGAATCAGCAGTTGCAGGATCTCGTGGCGCTGCTGACAGCGCTGCGCGAGTGGGTCTCCACGTAACCCGTTGCCTACGCACATGTCCATTCTCGCTTCGCTTCGCCGCACGCGCGCTTCGGCCGCCATGATCGCGCTCTCCACGGTCGGACTCGTGGGCACCGCCGGTGCCTTTGGCGCGTGCCGCGACGGGGAACAGCCCGCGGTCGCCACGGCCGACAGCACGACGACGGCCCCCGCAGGATCGCGTACGCCGGGCTACACGTTCGATGTGGTAGCGGAGTATCCGCACGATACGGCCGCCTTCACGCAGGGGCTGCTCTGGCACGATGGGCGCCTGTTCGAAAGTACCGGTACGGTGGGCAAGTCGAACATTCGCGAGGTGACGCTCGCGTCGGGACGCGTGCTGCGGCAGCAGGATCTCGAGGCGCCGCACTTTGGTGAGGGCATCGTGATTCTGGGCGAGACGCTGTATCAGATCACCTGGCAGAGCGGCAAGGCCTTCACGTACGACTGGAAGACGTTCAAGCGCACCGGTGAGTTTTCGTACGATGGCGAAGGGTGGGGCCTCACCACCGATGGCACGTCGCTCATCATGAGCAACGGCAGCAACACGCTCATCTACCGCGACCCCAAGACGTTCGCGGCACAGAAGGCCGTGACGGTGACCGACCGTGGTAACCAGGTGTCGCAGCTCAACGAGCTGGAGTGGGTGAAGGGTGAGATCTGGGCCAACGTGTGGCAGAAAGATTCGATCGCGCGCATCGACCCGGCCACGGGGAACGTGACGGGATGGATCGATCTGACGGGCATTCTGCCGAAGCTCGATCGCACCGGCACGGAAGACGTGCTCAATGGCATCGCCTACAACCCCGCCACGGACAAGATTCACGTGACGGGGAAGCTGTGGCCCAAGCTCTACGAAATTCAGCTCAAGCCCCGCTGAGAGATGAGGGGTGAGTCTGGGAGAGTCGAGACGCAGATTTCAGTCGGTCAGACGTGAGCTCGGATCGGTGTGAGAGTCGAGTAACGCAGAAGCGAGACGCGAGGCCCTGCGGTGGCAGTTTCCCCAACCGCAGGGCCTCGCGTCTCGCTTCTGCGTTACTCGATTCTCGCGCCTATCCAGAGCTGAGTTCTGAGTTCTGAGTTCGCAGTTCTCAGTTCTCAGGCCTCAGTTCTCAGGCCTCAGATCAGCGCAGGCGCACGATGCCGTATCGCAGGGTGCTCGGCGGCAATGCACCGTTGCTCGACAAGGTGAGCAGGGCCCGCTGACCGGGCGGGACGCTGAAGCGGATGTAGCTGCTCGTGCCACCGGCGAGGGTGATGCGTTGCGGGGTGTTGCTCACGAGTGAGCGCGCCGCGATGGGATACACGCCCAGTGCGTTGCCGCCGCCAATGCGCAGGCCCGGATATACGCTCCGGAAGCTCCACGCGGGGTTGATGTATCGTGTGCCCAACCCCTGGGTCGTGGCGACGGAAAAATCGTCGGCGATGTTGGCAATCGTCCAGTCGCGCAGATAGTCGGCGAAGGCGCCACCAGACAGCACCTGCTGCAGGTTGTTCACGCCGGTGGCCGTGGAGTTCACGAGCTGACGCAGGAACGTGGCTTCCCCGTCGGCGCCCTGTCGCGCGGCGGCGAAGCGCAGAAAGCTCCAGATCGCGCCGCGTGTTGCGAGCGAGTCGTTGGGAGCGTACGGCGAATTGGTTTCCGGTGAGATGAGAAAGTTGTAATAGCGTGAGAAATTCTGCGACGCGAAGGTGGAGAACTGTTCGGCGCGCCCGCCGTTCACATCGCTCAGGACGAGATTCTGCCGCGACGTGTAGTTGCTCACGCGGAAGTAGAGCAGCTCTTCGGCAATGTGCGAAAGCCCTTCGTCGAGCCACACCAGTTCGGTGGCATTGGACGCATTGTTCACATAAATGCGCCGCGACGCGTTGATGAGATGCTGCAGCTCGTGCGCGATGGTGGCGAGGTTGAGTCGCGTGACGACGTCCTTGGTGCGCCGGTTGCTGTTTACCACGCCGTCGGGGTCGGGGGTGAGCAGGTAGAACATTTCCTGCTCGTTGGAGGCAGCGCAGGCAGGGAGCCCGTTGCGTGCCGTTTTGGGATACAGGTCGCGCGCGAAGAAGAAGCCACCAATGGTGAACGCGGCGTTGGCCGGGGTGAGCGCATTCACGGCACGCGTGTAGAACAGAATGATCTTGCCGTACGGCGAGATGTTCGACGGCGCACCAAACGCTGCGGTGTCCATGGGGAACACGAGGGTATCGAAAGTGGCCGCGATGCTCGCGTATTCCGCGTCGGTGTACCCGCCCGTGGGGTTTTCCTTGTCGGCGACGACGAGTGCACGCGTGCCCACCGCCGCGACGCGACCGGTGTGTGTTTCCGGATTCGTGCAGGCGGAGTTGGCGTTGGCGTTCAGTTTGATTTCTTCGCCGACAGTCACCGCCGTGAGTGAGACCCGCTGCCGTGTGACCGGCAGCCAGTCGCGCGCCTCGTCGACGAGCGGCGTCAGTTCACGCGTTTCGGTCGCGCGCAGCTGCTGTTCGAACCGCTCGGCCGGTGTGAGGGCGTTGCTGAACGTGCGATCAGCGCCAAGGGGAACCGTGACCGACGCCGACAGCGGGGCGACGAGCGCCGCCGTGAGGGGGCGGTTGGTGCCGATACCGACGACATCGGCGACCGTGGTGCTGCCGAACGAGGTGGCGGTGGAGATGAGTGTGAGCGCGTACTCCGCGGTCGTGGCGCCGGCGGGGGCTTCGACGCAGGCGCTGAGGTTGTTGCTGCCGGCGACCGGGTTGATGACTTCGCCCAGCGCCAGCACGCGCGGAGCGGTGGGACCGCAGGGGGCGCTGCCCGCGGCGCCGATCGTCACGGGCACGGTATCGGCGCGACCGGACGCCCCGAGTACGATGCGCGCGGTGCCTGGGGCAACGGCCGTGACGAGTCCTCCGCTGTTGACGGTCGCAACCGGCTCGAGCGACTCGTAGGTGACGGCCTGTCCAACGAGTTCGTTGCCAAACTGATCGCGAAGCGACGCGCGCACGCGCAGTGTATCCCCGACGCCGATAAAGGCCGCATCCGGGGAGGCGAAGAGGGCGGCGGCGGGTCCGGGCAGGACTGTGGCGGTGAAGGCGACGGGGTTGAGGCCGTTGATCTGCGCGTTCACACGGGCGAGGCCGGCGCTCGTGCCGACGGTCCACGAGGTGGTCGCGAGCCCGCGAGAATCGGTGGTGCTCGAGGTGGGCGAGACGCTCCCCGCGCCGGCGCCCACGTCCCAGTCTACGCGGCGTCCGGAGACCGGTTTGTTGTCCTTGTCGGTAACCAGGACGCTGAGCGATACGGGGAGTGCCGCTCCGGCGGCCGCTGTTTGCTGGTCACCGGTTTGCGCGCGAATGGCGGTCGGCGTGGCGCTCGGGGCACTGGCGTCGGACGACTTGCAGCCGCCGAGCACGACGGTGCCGAGCAGGAGACTGCGGAGGGCGGTCGTGCGGGACAGGCGCGGCAGCGCAAAGGACGGCAATCGCATGGGGTGGCGCGAAGGGGACAAACGGGAGGGCAGCTGATGAGGAAAGATGGCTGCCGAGCGGGCTTATGCGAGGTGTGTCAGCGGTGAGTCTGCGGTGTACATTCCGGCATGCGTGCGGGTCGGATGGAGCTGCTGGTGCCGATTCTACTGATTCCCCTCTCCGTGCTCGGCTGTTCCGAGCGAACACGGACGGTGCGTCAGGGGGCGGCGTGGTTTGGCGGATCGTCGGCGTCGTCGATGCCCGATGAGCGTCCCCGCATGCTCAACGCGGAGGTGCCGTTCCGGTATCCCGTGTCGTTGTATCTGCAGCAGGTACAAGGGAATGTGACGCTGCGGCTGTTCGTGGATGCCGATGGTCGTGTGGTGTCCGACAGTACACGGATCGTGGAGCCGTCGGGTCACAGCGAGTTCGACGCGGCGGCGTTGGCGGGTGCGCGGTTGCTGTCCTTCCGTCCCGCGCGTCGTGGTGGTACGCCTATTCCGGTAGCGCTGCTGTATCCCGTGCACTTCCGTTTGCCGCCAGGCACGGTGCCGGCGGGTGATTCTCTTTCGCAGTAACACGCGTAGGCGTGGTGATGCCCACCTCTCTCCCCAGTGACGTGACGGCCCCGGTCGATCTTACTCAGCAGGAACACGTGCGGCACCGCCGCCCCTATGACAGCGTCCTCGACACGATCGGGTGGACGCCGCTCATTCGTCTGGCGCGCGTGGCGCGTGGTATCCGTACGCCGCTGTATGGCAAGGCGGATTTCTTCAATCCCGGCGGCAGCGTGAAGGACCGCATCGGGATGCCCATGATCGAAGCGCACGAGGCGGCGGGGACGCTCAAGCCAGGCGGGACGATCGTGGAGGCGACGAGCGGCAACACGGGCGTCGGGCTCGCGATTGCGGCGGCGCTCAAGGGGTACAAGTGCATTTTCACGATGCCGGACAAGATGAGCCAGGAGAAGGTGCGTCTGCTCAAAGCGTTCGGTGCCGAAGTAATCATTACGCCGACGGCGGTGGCGCACGATCACCCGCAGAATTACGTGCAGATGGCCAAGCGCATCGTGCGTGAGACGCCGGGGGCGGTGCTGGCGGGGCAGTTCGAGAACCCGGCCAACCCGGCGGCGCACGTGGCCACGACGGGCCCGGAGCTGTGGGAGCAGACCGAGGGGCGCATTACGCATTTTGTGGCGGGCGCCGGCACCGGCGGCACGATCACGGGCGTGGCGCGCTATCTCAAGAGGAGGAACCCCAACATCAAGATCATCGCCGCCGACCCGCAGGGGAGTGTGCTGGCGGAGTTGTGGCGCACGAAGGGCGAAGGCCATCCCACCGGCGCACCGTACAAGGTGGAAGGGGTGGGGCAGGACTGTGTGCCGGCCACGCTCGATATGAACATGGTGGACGAGTTCATCTCCGTGAGCGATAAGGACGCATTCTCGATGGCGCGCCGGCTCACGCGTGAAGAGGGCATTTTTGTGGGCGGCAGTGCCGGCATGATTGCGCACGCCGCGCTCACGGTGGCGCGTCGTCTCGATGATCCGGACGCGTTGGTCGTGACGTTCTTGTGCGACACCGGCGAGCGGTATCTCAGCAAGGTGTTCAACGACGAGTGGATGCGGGAGAATCAGCTGCTCGATTCGCCGCACACGAGCATCGAGAGTGTGCTCGGGAACAAGGACGCGAGCGCGCCGGCGATTGTGAGCGTGACGCCGGGTGCGACGGTGCGGCAAGCCATCCGTCTCATGGCGTTGCACAACGTGAGTCAGGTGCCGGTAATGGACGGCGCGATGAGTGTGGGGAGCGTGGCGGAGAGCCAGCTCACGTCGCAGTCATTGGCCGACCCCAAGACGCTCGACAAGAGTGTGGGTGATGTGATGGACCAGCCGTTTCCGACGGTGGACAGCGACCAGCCGGTGGAGAGTGTGGCGAAGCTGCTGTCGAAGTCGAACCGTGCGGTGCTGATGCGCAAGGACGGTGTGGTGCAGGGGATCGTGACGCGGTTCGATGTGCTGGAGTATTTGATGCACCGGTAGGCGCCGGCGCACCGAGCGGAGGGCTTGCTCTGTGCGCGCGTCTCTCGGCGAATTCGTGTTCTCTTGCAGCGCTCGCAAGAGAACAGCGGCGTCCGCACCGGTGGTTGTTGGTCCCAAGTCGTTGGACAGCCGTCGCTTGCGGAACGCCGTGCGCGAGCGAACGATTTTGTTCTCTTGCGGGAAATTGCCATATAGCGGCCGCCTTGCAAGATTTTCCTGCAGGCTAATAGGCGTTCGGCGTCAGCAAGTTGGGTAGCTTTGCCGCAGATTGAGAGGGCGTTCGTAATGTCCCTGCGCCTGATGCACAGAAAGGGGCCCGATTCACACACGTCGCACCAATCTTGAATCGATGACACGACGCCAGATCTTTGTCCGCGGAATGATCGCTGGGATTCTCGTTGGACTGATGCTCCAAGCCGTCAACTGGCTGTACTCTGCTCACCCTGAGGCGAGTGACTTCCGTCGGTTCACGGTCATCGTCCAAGCCGTTCTAAGTGCAATCGGTGCGATCTGGCTCGCGCGCGGAATACCAGGCGAGCCCGATATCGCCGCGCAACGAGTGGCAGAGATAGCCGACCCGCGGGACAGCCAGAGAGCGCTCAGCAATGGGCAAGCCGTCGACGCGGTCCCAGTGTCAGCTGCGATCGCTCCATCACCAATTCCGCACCATCGTCATTCGTAGCCCTTCCCTCGGAGTTACCGACCCGATCGCTGCTGGCGACGGGGCTCATCGCGGACGTCGGCTGCCTGACGTCTTTCGCCTGCCGCATCGTTTCCAGGCCCCACAGCAGGGCGCGGATGTCTAGCAGACAACGAGCCGTGCCGGCTCGGACGATCAGTGCAATCTGCGGCAAGTGCCCGGCCGACCCAATGCGGCGGGTTGCGCAATGCACGCGTGCGTTTCAGCCGTGGCGACCATACATTGCAAGAGTCCCAACAACCTCGGAGTTCGCAATGGCCGTAGAGCTGACTGCTGTCTATCAGGCGGTACCTGAAGGGTACATTGCCTTCGTAGAAGAACTGCCGGGTGCCAACACGCAAGGTGCCACGCTCGACGAAGCGCGAGCCAACTTACGCGAGGCCGTGGTGCTCGTGATGGAGGCGAATCGCGCCATGGCGGAAGAAGACCTTGCGGGCGCCGCCGTGATTCGCGAACCCCTCCGCCTCAGCGCGTGAAGCGCGTCGATCTCGTGCGCCATGTCGAGGCGCACGGCTGTGTCCTCCTCCGGGAGGGCGGCAACCACTCGGTCTTCGTTAATCGCCCCGCGCGTCGGACGTCCGTTATCCCGCGCCATCGTGAGGTGAATGATTATCTCGCGCGAAAGATCTGCCGCGATCTCGAAATTCCGGAGCCATGATGCCGAACAGAGCGTTGCAACTGACAAGCGCGTTTCGGATTGCTCGCTACGCTCGCATTTGATCTGATGCGCTCGCAGTTGAACGCTAAGGCGTTAGATGGCCGCGCGCAGACACCCGCGCGCGGCCGGTGCGCCTTGGCTGCGCCAACTGCGGATCACCAGTAAACGCGTCGAGGAGATCGATGTGCGTTTGATACCGCCGACCCTGCCAGCGTCCGTAAAGCAGCGCGAGCGGCATTGCCGTCGCGAACAGCTCGGGCAGCGGTCAACTCGGCGCGCGCCGGGACCTGGTGCTGGTCCCCCGACGTCCTCCCGGGGTGCAACGTGTGCGCGATGCCCGTGGGCTACGGCAACCGCGCCTTGAAGAACGCCCACACCACCTCGGCGAACTCCACATCCCGATTCTGCGTGCCAGTGGTCGGGTTGCTGGCCGAGAACACGGTACGACTGGGTACCGCGTGCCCCGCCCCGTCGAGTCGCCACCACTGCACGGGGGTCGCGCCGGTGTACTCGAACCGGTTGGCGGGCCCGGTGTCGGTGGTGCTCGAATCGATCACGGCGGTGGTGGGCGTAACGCCGGCGCGTCCGTTGATGGCGAGCCAGCGGTCGCGCGTGTCGAGGGCGGAAATCACGCGTCCCCGATTGCAGGCGCCGCCGAGGTCGGCCACGCAGCCGCCATTCCACGGCATCTGCGTGTCACCGCTGCCGTGCAGCAGCAGGATGGGGAGGGGGCGCGTGGGGCCGGTGGTGCAGCGGCCCGACTTCGGGGTCACGGGCAGACTGCCGGCGCCGGTGGCCACGGCCCCCACGAGATCGGCACGCTGGAACGCGAACGCGTGCGTCATCTGGGCGCCGTTCGATGCGCCGGCCATGAAGATGCGAGATGTCGTCAGCCCGTACTCGCCGCGGACTCGCTCCACGAGCGCCGCCAGGAAGCCGATGTCGTCGGCATTGCTCTCGACCGTGTTGTCGGCCCGGCAATCGACCCACCCCGGCAGGCGCTGGGGGTCGTTCGCGGGCAGCCCCCCGGGGTACACCACCACGAACCCGTCACGGTCCGCCACGGTACGGAAAACCGAGAGCGGGTGCCGCCCGAGGATCGCCACATCGAGCCCTTCGCCTCCGCCGCCATGCAGGACGAACACGACCGCCTTCGGGGTCGTGAGGCCCGCCGGCACATGCACACGATACTGTCGCGAAACCCCACCCACCACGAGGGTCTGGTCGGTCATCTGACCCACAGGATATGGCGGCGATGACGGCGCGGGGCCGGATGCGTCGGGCTGGGTGGCCGCACTGGAGCAGGCGGACAGGATGGCACCGAGGAGAAGGGCGGCAAGGATCGGTCGCATTGGCGGAAAGAGACGAGGGACGTCGCGGCGTGCGGGTATCGCTCCGTAAGACGACCGACTGGTGGAGGTGTTAGGGGGATCGTCGAGCGGCACGAGGTCCCGGCGATTTCCTCATGCGTGCCTCGTACGGCATGATCGGATCAAGGGGACGCGGGGGGGCCGAGCTCTGGACAGCGCGAAGCACCCGGGGAGTGATCCGAGGTATGGACCGGCTCGTCACCTATTTCGCCACCATCCCCAGCAGCCACCGCTCACTTATTCTCGCGGGCGGCATCGCGTTCTTCTGGCTTTGGGAGCTGGCGGCCCCGCTCGACCGTCAGCCCTACGCCAAGGGGCGTCATGCGCTGGTGAACTTCTTCTTCACCGGCACGACAATCGTCGTCAACTTCGCGCTCGCCTTCCTGCTCCTGCGCACGTCGGCGTGGGCAGAAGCGGCCGGGGTGGGGTTGCTCCCGTGGCTCGCCACCCTGCCGCTCGTCGCGCAGGCCCTCATCGGACTCCTCGTCCTCGATCTCGTGGGGGCGTGGCTGCCGCATTTCGTCGAGCACAAGACCCCGCTGCTCTGGCGGCTCCATCTTGTTCACCACTCGGACCGCCACGTCGACACGACGACCGCCAACCGCCATCACCCAGGCGAGAGCGTTGTCCGCTTGGGGGATAGGAATTTCAATCGGGGCGGGTCGACTATCGGTCGAGTATAGGGCGAGATCACCGACCGCGTACGCACCGACTGGCGGGTGGCGGCGTGCCCACTGACGTGTTCGTGCGACTCGAGGGCCGTGGGAACGGCGGTGACTGTGGGGGGGCGATGCCGGCGGGGACCAATGATCCGTGCCGGCGGGACGGCCGCCCACGCCGACGGTCCCCGCGTGGTGGCGGAGCGTCGGGGCCGTCCTCAGAGTGACCGGCGCAGCGTCGGCGGAACGGGCGTGGGGCGCGCGCCGGGCCTCGGCTCGCGGGGGCCCGGCGCGATGGGGGGCTCCGTGGCCCGGCGTGCGCCGCACGGGAAGCGCGGGTCCGGAGGTGGGTGAGGATCTGGTCGATCACCGACGTCTGGGTGATGAAGGCGACGATGCCGCATCGCGCCGTGGCAGGACGGGACACCTTAGCGGGTCGACCTCAAAGATCTGCTGGAGGAGGGCTGCCGTAGGGCCTTCGCCCACCGGCGGGTGGCCTCGGTCGGCGCCAGCCGTGGGGCGGGGACGATCGCGGGTGGCCCGTCCGCTACGGCGGGCGCCGCCTTGTCCCTCATGCCACGGAGGACGGTTGGCATACCAGCCATAATACCGCGTCGTGACATGCCCCTTGTCGGGGATATGGACCAACACCCGCGCCAGAAACTCCAGCGGGTCGGCGGTCTCGGTGCCCGCCGTCGGGCCGTCCGCCTTGTCGGACCGGTACGTCACCGCCTTCGCGGCGCGGTCGTACGTCAAGCGCTCCAGCGCGACCGGATTCCGCGCACAGTACCTGGCGAGTCGGGTGACGAACGCGCGATCGTCCTCGGGCACCCACACGGCGGTGTGGACGTGGAACCCCGAGTGCGGCCAGGTGAGCATGCCGGCGGCCTGCTCCTCATCAAACAGCTCGAGGCGCACGAAGAGCCGGAGTACGGCGCGGCGGAACGCCTCGGTCAAGCGCGCGGTGTCGTGGGCGGGCCAGGTGACGAAGGTGCCATCCAGCCGGAAGCCGCCGTCGGTCACGAGGAGGTGCAGGTGCGGATGCCAGTTCGCCCGGGAGCCGTGCGTCTGCAGGCACGCGACGATCCCCACGGCGAGGTCGCGCTCGCCGGTCAGTGTGCGAATGGCGGCGGTCACGGTGCGGGCGGCGACGCGGGCGATCTCGCCGAGCAGGCGGCGGCGGTACAGACAGTAGGCGCGGAGCCGCTTGGGGATGGTGAGCACCACTTGGCGGTGCGGCACCGGCGCGAGCAGGGTCGTGTCCAGCCACTGCGTCCAGATCGCCAACCGCTTGGCGTGACCGCTGGGGCAGAAGTAGCGGCACTTGCACGAGAACGCGAGCAGATACTCGTGCGTGCACGCGTCGCACCGGATGCGCGCGAAGCCGTGGTCGAGCACGCCGCATTCGAGGAACTTGTCGGCCACCTGCGCGACCACGGGGCGCCACGGGCCGTACTCGCGTGCGAAGCGCTCGTCGTAGACCGTCTGCAGGCGATGCAGATGGTCCGAGACCAACCGAAAGAGCGGCGACGCCTTGGGGACGTCGGGGCTTGTCGACGCCGCGCGCCACCGAGGCCGCGTCGGGCATGCGCGCTCCGGGACCGAGGAGCGCCGAGCATACATCCGACTCGGGTGCGGACCATCACCGTTCCGTTGCGCGACGGGCTGTTTCGACGCAATGTCCACGTGGTGTCGGCCTAACGGTGCTTGCTGTTGCCGAGCGGACCGACCATCCGCGCAGGGTGAAGCATCG
>JAAVWC010000001.1 GCA_023910675.1 Gemmatimonas sp. | reverse complement strand
GGGCGGCACAGCCGAAACAGCCAACGGTGAGCACGATCGCGAGATGATCGCGCCAGGTGCGGTCCGTGATGCGAACGAACAAGGCCGCCGCCTGCATCTCCATCGGCGCTGCCGACCGCTCATCGACGTGTAGATCCGCTGACTGCGTCGCTCTCTCTGTTCGAGCGGTCTCACGGCATCTTGACGCCTCACACGTGCATGCCACTCGTTCACATCAATCGACTCATCGCGATGATGCACCGACTTCTCCTCACTATTCTCGTTTGCTCACTTTCTTCCTCTCTGCCCGCACAGGGGCACGAGCACGCCGCCTCGCAGTCGGTGGTGCCTCCCCGATCTGCGGCACAGGGCGCCGGTTCGGGGCCGACGCTCTTCGAGACGCTCGGGACCTATGGCCGACCACTTGGGAAGGTCACGCCAATGGCTCAGCGATGGTTCGATCAAGGGCTTCGTCTGACCTGGGCATTCGGACACGCCGACGCCGTACGCAGCTTCAGGACAGGCTTGGCCGTCGACTCGACGTGCGCGATGTGCTGGTGGGGCGTGGCGTGGGCGAGCGGCCCGTATCTCAATGATCCCGCGTCCGACAGTCTTCGCTTGACCGAGGCCTATGCGGCGGCCCGACGAGCGCAGGCACTGGCCGGCTCAGCGCGTCCGGTCGATCGCGCGCTCATCGACGCGATGGTCACCCGCTATGAGCCCGTCCCAGTGACGGAGCATCGAGCGGCACGCGATTCGGCCTATGCGCAAGAAATGACGATGGTCGCCGCTCGATTCCCTGCGGACGACGACGTGCAGGCCCTCCTCGGCGAAGCGCGTCTGCTCGTGGCCAAGTGGGATCAGTTGTACAGCCGTGACCGGCGTGCTACCACCCACACCGCGTGGGCGCTCCTCCCCTTCGAAACCGTCCTGTCGCGCAATCTTCGGCATCCAGGCGCCTGTCATCTCTACATTCACGCTACCGAAGCCGGCCCGGAGCCGGGGAAGGCGGAGCGCTGCGCCGACCAGCTGGGCGACGGCATGCCGGGAGCAAGTCACATCCTGCACATGCCCTCGCACGTCTATCATCGGGTCGGCCGGTGGGGCGACGCGGTGCGCGCGAACCAACGTGCCGTCATGGCGGACCAGTACGGGGTGGCGGGCGGCGTGCCAGGTGTCTATCCCCTTCACAACCTAGCCATGCTCGTCGGTGGTGCGGTGATGGACGGACAGCGCGCCGTTTCGCTCGACGCACTTCGGGCGATGGCGAGGCAGTCGCCGTCGGACGAGGTACTGCTGATGGTCGCGCTCGCACGCTTCGGCGAATGGAGCGAGATCCGGGCGATGCGCCCGCGGACCGATAATCCGGTCGCTACCGCTTGGTCGGCGGTCGCGTTCGGCCTCGCGTTGCTCGACACGGCACAAATCGCACCAGCGCGAGCGCAGCTCGGACTGACCGACGCGTTGTTGACGTCCCTGCGTGGGCCGTCTTCGGAAACCACACGCGACTCGTCGGCGGTCCAGCGCGCGGCGCAGACTCGTCATCGGATTGTGATGGCCCGCGGGATCCTTGCGGGCGAGCTGATGGCCGCGCGTGGGCAGGTAGACAGTGCCGTTGCCGCGCTCGAGGAGGCGGTTGCTGCCGAGGACTCGCTCGAGTACGAGGAGCATGACCTCTGGTCGATACCGCCGCGCCATGTGCTGGGAGGGCTGCTGCTCGACGCCGGACGCGCCGCGCAGGCTGAGCGGGTACTCCGCGCCGACCTCGTGAAGCGTCCGCGCAACGGATGGGCGTTGCGTGGTTTGCAGCAGGCACTCGAGGGCCAGGGAAAAGCCGACGAGGCGGCGCGTGTCCAACGGGAATTCGAGACCGCATGGTCACGCGCCGACAGCTGGCTTCCAGGGCCGCGGTACCGGCCGGGACAACGGGTGCGGTAAGCCACGCCTCAACGGGTCACCGCCGATTGGCGTGACAGCTCGGCTGACCGGTCCTGTCCCGAGTCAGCCCAGCTGGGCCCGCACGCGCGCCGCGAACCGACGGCTCATGATCAGCGGCGTCGGTTCGCCGCGTAGATGCACGTGGAAGCTGCCGTGGCTCCATTCGTCCAAACGCTGTACTTCGTCGAGGTTCACCAGTGCCCCTCGATGAATCTGCAGAAAGTGCTCTTCTGGCAAACGCAGGATCCACTCCCGCAAGGGCTTGCGCACCTTGAGGCGTCGGCCGTCCAGCGTGATGATGATCGCATGATCGCCGTCGGCGAGCACGGCCCGGATCTGCGCCACGGCAAGAAACCCCATCCGCTCTTCGATGCGGAGGAAGAGCCGCGCCGCGAGCGAGAGGCGTTCCGGTCGCTGATCTTCATCCTCCGCCGCTTTGGCCAGAGGGCCGGGAGCCCGCACCTCGACGCTGCCTCGTCGGTTGAGATTGTCCATCGCGTCGGCCAGTCGCTCAGGCGCCACGGGCTTGAGCAGATAGTCCAACGCATGCACCTCGAAAGCCTGTACGGCATACTCGTCGAACGCGGTGACGAACACGACGGCAACCTCGGGCGCCAGATGGGAGAGCAGATCGAATCCGCTTTCTCCCTTGAGCTGGATGTCGAGGAAAACGAGGTTGGCACCGGTGATCCGAAGCCGTTCGAGTGCCCCGTCGATGGTCGACGCCTCACCCGCGACCGAGATGTTGGGATGCGATTGCAGGAGTCGCCGCAATTCCATCCGGGCGAGTCGTTCGTCGTCGACGATCACGGCCTGCCACTTCATGGTTGCTTCTCCGGAGGCGTGAGCGGCAAAGTGACGCGTGCCACGACCGTGCCTGGCATCTCGATGAGACGGAACTCTGCCCGTGATCCGAACAGGTGATCGATTCGCTCCTGCACATTGCGCAGCCCGATGCCCGTACCGTCTTCCCTCGTTGATGTGAGCGTACCGGAGTTCGTGATCTCCATGATGAGCCGATCCCCGTCGCGGCGAGCGCGCACGAAGATGTGGAGCACCTGGTCAGGAACACTGAAGCCGTGAGTGATGGCGTTCTCCACCAGTGGGTGGAGGAGGAATCCGGGGATCGGCAGGTCTCGCACATCGTCCGCGATGTCGAAGCCGACCTGTAGAAGCTCCTCGTGGCGCACCTTCTCGATCGCCAGATAGGCGGCGACACTCTCCACTTCGCGGCTGAGCGCTACACATCCGATCGAGCGATTTGCCAAGGTGTGTCGCAGGAATGCGGAAAGCTGGGTGATCATCTCTCTCGCTCGCATGACATCTTCGGCGGCCAATGCCCGGATGGAGTTGAGGGCATTGAACAGGAAATGCGGATTCACCTGATAGACGAGCATCTGATAACGAGCTTCACTTGCCATATGCTCTGCCCGGAGTTTGTCCTGCTCTCGCGCAGAGGCCAGGCGAAGCTCCGTGGCGGCAAGAAACAGGACGCTCCAGATGAGCATCAGCCAGATATGCTCCAGCAGGCATGGGACGAAACAGCTCAACTCGAGGAGTCCGCTGCCGTCAGGTCGCCACGGGTGGCTCATCACACGGTAGGACGGATACCACAAGGCGCCGGCCAGTGTCGCACCGAGGAACGCAAGCCCTACGAATCGTTGCGGGTGCGTGCGCAAGCTCGGCAGACGTTGAAGTCCAACCGCGAGGCCACTGCTGATGATTAACCCGAGCGCTACTCGCACGATCCGAAACGGCATGGACGGGAGAATCGCGTCCCCACCCTGTTCCTCGGCCGCCAAGTCGCTGACCAAGGCGCCAGTGAAGAACAGCAGCCACCCGGCGCTCTGGGCCTTCCAGAACCAAGAGTGAGACCACGGTGGCGGGAGAGGTCGTGTTCGGATATCGCTAGTCACGAGAGAAGGAATGCCCTGAAGGTATGGCCGATGGGCAGCTCATGTCGCCAACCGGCAACAGAGAGCGACGAGCGGCAGAACCGATCGACAAGCGGAGCTGGTGGGAGTGCCCAGGATGTGTCGGCGTGCGCCCATGGCTCACCCGTCGATGCTGATCGACCGCTGCTGTGCCCCCTCGGGCTGACCGCCCACCCGCGGGCGGTTGTGTACCAGCGGCACCGGGAAGCCGAACTGCCACTGTGAGCTCTTGCGCTGCTCCTTGGTGGTGCGCGAGATACTCACGAGGAAAGGCATGAGCTCCTTCTGCTGCGGTGTGACGATGGGCTGTACGATATCCACCTGCTCCCAGAAGAGCGGCCAATAGAGTTTCGTGGTGGCCTTTACGCTGTCGAGCGCGGCCTTGCCGGCGACACCGTCTTTCTGCGCGGCGAGGAACTGTGCCAGCGGGACGTATAACGCCCGCGCCTTTGCCGAGTAGACACTATCGGCCGTGAGGAGCTGCGCAATCTGCTCCTTGGTCAGGAAGAGCGAGTCACTCTCTGCCAACAGCATGCGATGCAGGTTGCTCGTGCGGTTCAAGTACACCGCGGCGATGGAATCGGCACTGCGACGTGACCACGTCACCTGCTTGGTCTTCGCATCGCGGGCCTTGATGGGCTCGAGCGCACGACGCAGCGTCTGCAGATCGTACGGTGTCGACAGGTCCATGCGCACATCGACGACCACGCGGAACGGAATACGCGACAGCGTGCGGAACGCCCGCGTGTCACCGAAGCGCGGGTTCACGTCGTACCGATAGGCCTGTGTGCTCGCATCGAAGCCGCTTGGTACGAGCAGCACCGGGTCGGGCGCGGCTTGAGAGCCCCAGCCACGCAGCCCGCTTTCACCGTGCACGAGCTGGTCGATGCCGGCCAGCGGATTTTCGAACACGACGTTCACCTGGGCGTTGCGTCCGCGAATGCGTCCGATGTTGGGCTGCAGCGTGAGGTTCATCTGCTGTGTCCACGGACCACGGCAGCTCATGCGCGTGGCGACGCGTCCGGCTTGCGATGAAAGGCACTCGCGAATGGAACCCGGCGCCGACGCGAGCAGCGCCTGCATCTGGCTGCGGGTGGCCGCGTTACCGCTGATCGTGTTGGGAACGAACGCGCGATCGTTGGCGCGACCGTCGCCGTTGATGTCGCTGCGTACGAGCGGCGTGAATGGTGTTCCCGACTGCAGACGCGTGAAGAGCGTGAGGGCGCCGATCTTGGGAATGTCCATACCGGCCTGAATGACGAACGCATGGCGCGCGTCATTCAACCCGGCGGCCCACTCCTTCTCGAACGGATTGCCAAAGTTGCCGCCGTCGAAGCCGCGGAACTGCTGCCGTACCTCCTGCAGCGTGTACGCGACCGAAAAAATCACGGGCGGCGGCCCGTTGCGACTGCGGAACAGCTCCGGCTGAATGGTAGTGGTGAGTTGCGAGCCGTAGCCGCGGAGATCACTGGTCCGCAGTGCCACGCGACCGAAGTCGCTGGCAATGCGCGAGTCGCGTGGCGATACCGCGCCCGATGCCGCGTCGATGGAAATGGGCTGCACGAACACCGGACGGTTCTCTTCACCGGCCAGGCGGAACACCGTGCTCCCGCGGAAGTTCGCGTCAACGGTGCTGGGCTGCGACAGATCGTACGATGCGAGGCCGTCCACCTTGAGCATGAAGCCACGCATGCTGGACGCCCAGCCGAGCGCCGCGCGCCAGCTGCGCGGCACATCGAAGGACTTGTCCACGAGGGTCACACTGGGCGCACGCTCGACCAGCGTGCCGTTGCCATCGGCGCAGCTGGTGGGAAGGGCCGCGGTGCCGGCCGCAAAGCCGCTCCAGTTTGGCGTTGGCACGGTACTGCCAACGCACGACAGGGCGAGTGTACTGCCCGAGATGCCGGCGCCCACCATGGCGTCGGCGAGCGTCCCGGGGCGATAGAGATCGCGGAATTCCCCAATGCCTCCGCGAATGATCCCCATGGTATTCCGATACCATGAGCCGGTGTTCGTGTTCATCCGGCCGTTGCCATTCTCACGCGAGCGCGAGTAGGTGTACGAGAAGCCCACACGCGGGGAGACGCGCACGCGACGCGGCGCGATACCGGTTTGTACGCCGAGGGCCTGCTCGAGCGCGGCGTTCTCCGGCGGTGCGTCGCCAAACATGCTTCCTTCCACGCGCGCGCCTGATAGCAGGCTGAACCACCGGTTGGGGTTCCACTGATGCGAGAAGGCGAGCGCCCCGTTGTAGCTCGTCGCGCTGCGTGTAGGCTGCGTGAGCGTGCGCTGGTACGACGCGGGTCGGTTGGCGGCGAGATCGGCGAGTGAGTTGTACGTGTAGTTGCCGAACGCGTTGGGGAGCCCTTCCTGCGTGAGTCCATCGCCGCGTACCCACGCCGACGTCTTGAAGCGTTGCTTGCGTCCCTGCGCGTTCCACACCATTTCGTTGGCTGCTTCGACGGTCCACCGTGAGTCGTCGGTGGCCATGAATGGGTTGCCGCCCAGTTGCAATGCCACGATATCGTTGGCCGCGGCGTCGCTCGCCGAGCGTGCGAGCACCGTGGCGCCGGGAATGGCGAGATAGGGGGTGGCGCGATCGCGTACGCGGCTGGCCGCGATACGGTTCTGCATGAGCGTGTAATAGCCCGCGCCGACGTACCGGCTCTGCAGCAGCTGCGCGCCCATGGTCTGCTGCGACTGCTTGCCGCTGGCGCCCGGCGCATTGAGCGGGCCAAAGCCCACCGCGCCTTCATCACTGCGCGATGCAAAGGTGGTGAGGGTGAGCGTGCGCAACGTATCGCGCACATCATCCAGACGTCCAAGCCAGGTGAGACCGTTCTGCACGCGCGAGCTGGGAATGCCGTTGCCGGCGAGCGGCAGCCCCACGCTCAGCGCGACCTGCTGCGCGCGACGCGCGGAGTCTGGAGAGAGTCCGGCGCGCAACAACGCGTCGGCATTGCTGCCAATGAGCGATGATGGATCGCTCACGGTACGACTCACGTCGAGCGCCATGTTGTAGGTGAGCGCACGACGGATGGCTTCGCCATCGGCGCCCACGCTGGCACGAAAGCCACCGTTCGTGATGCCGAGCGAACGGCCGACAGCGTCGGTCAGCTGCAGCTGCGGGGCATTGAGGGTGACGAACGCATTGCGATTCTGATAATTGCGATCGCCGGCACCCAGTCGCACATCGATGTTGGCACCGGCAAAGCCGCCGCGGGTGGCATCGAAGGTGGCACCACTCACCCGCACATCGGCACGGGCCGCCCGCGGCAATCCGCCGGCCGGCATGGCCATGCCGTTGAGCGTGGTGAGGTTGGACGAGGCGCTCGCGCCGAGCATGCTGGGGCCCGTTGGCGTCATGGTGACGCCCGGAATAGTGCTCGCAATCATGTTGAGGTTGCCGGCCACGTTGGGCGACAACCGTCCCTCGACGCCCTGATCGTACGATTCGGCGGCACCGACTTCCCGCTGGTAGGGGGAGCTCACCTGCGCTTCTGCCCGTTCCGGTCGTGCGGCATTCACCTTGACCGCCGCCAGCAGTGCCATGTCGCGCCCAAGCGTGAAGTCTGCCACGAGTTCGCGTTCGCTCCCGACGCGCTCCACTCGACGGCGTGCGGGACGAAAGCCGGCGTACGCCACGTGCACGAGGTAGTCACCGGTGCCCGGATCGAAGCGCACGCTGTAGCGACCAGACGAGTCAGTCAACGTGCTTTGCACGAGTCGATCGGGGCCGCGCGTAATGTTGACGGCGGCACCCACGACCACTCGAGCGGAGTCATCGATGACGCGACCGCGCACAATGTCGGCTTGCGCCGAGAGCTGCAGCGGCGCCAGAAAGATCAAAACTCGGTAGAAGTAAGTCATGCCGCATTCGACATCAGGTCGTGAGAAAAGGTTACAATTGACGGGCGCGGTGCTGATCTGCGAGCATTCACCATGCTCGCAATTCCGTCCCGCCATCGGCTTATGTACGTGAGTGGACTCCGCCGCTACGCTGGGACAATGAGCGCCTTGGTGTGCCTGGCAGGCTCGCTGCAGGGGCAGGCGACCACCGGCAGCGCACAGCCACCAGTTGCGACGGCGCCGCTTCCTCGCTTGCTGTTGCCGGGCGATACCCTGCTCAAGCCACTTGTCGTCACTCGCGATTCAGTGCGCTACGCGCTCACCATCTTTCGCGATGCCGACGAGATTCCGGTGGGGCGACTCGCCGAGACGCTGCGCGCCGATACCGTAAACGGCGTGCCCGTGGTGCGGCGTGTGCTGCGCATTCAGCGCGGCACCATGCAACTGGTAGACTCCACCGTGCTCGATGCGCGCACCCTCGCGCCACGCCAGCGTCGATCGCTGCAACAGAACCGTCGCGTACTGCTCGAGTTCAACGGCGCGCACATAAAGGGGTCGCTCGCGCCACTCGATGCGCCACCGGTGCCATTCGATACCACTTTCAAAGTGGTCCCGTTCGACGCCGGGAACTGGGAGCTCATTCTGCGCGCGCTCCCGTTGGAGCGCGGCTTCGCGGTGCGATTTCCGGTCTACGATCTCGACGGCGGCCTACGCGAGTACCGCGTGAACGTCACCGGCAGCACGACCGTGCAAGGGGAAGAGGCGCACGTGGTCATCCTCACGCTGGCACGAAACCGTGAGTCCGTCGTGTGGGTAAGCAAACAGACCGGCATCGTGCTGCAAATCGAAACGATGCTCGGCGAGACCACCATGTTGCGGCAGGTGCGCGTACGGCAGTAGCCTGCGCGCTAAAAGGTGCGCCCAAACTCCAACACGATGCCGTCGCCACGTGTGCCGGGCGTGTTGGCCAGCTTGTAGCCAACGATGATGACCGACTTGCCTCGGTGATAATTGATGCCGGGGACGAAGTCGGCGAACTCGTGCTGACCAGCCCACCATTCGGCAAGCAGGGTGAAGTTGTGCAGCGCATGACCCACTTTGCCGGGAAGCGTCGCGAGTGGTTGTTCGACACTGCCCACGAAGTGCGTCGTGGATTTGCCGAACATGGCCACGGGGCCGTCGCTCACACCCGCCATGAGTCGGGTACGTGCACCTGGTATTCTGGCACTGGATTGCAGATAGCTCCACAGCCCCACGCGCTCACCACGCAGCGGGATGGCGAACATCTGACCGGCGCCGAGCTTGAGTTCCCACTGGGGCGCACGCGTAGCCATGCCGGCATGTCGATGGCGCCCTTCCACCCCACGCCGAGTGTGGCGACTCGTTTGAGTGGTGTGCCGATGTTGTAGGCGGTGACGGCGACTTCGAGCTGTTTGGTGAGCCCGTAGGTGACGAAATGCGTCGTCTGCCAGAAGCTCGTGTCACCCCACGCCCGGAGCTGCGATTCATGCAGCGCGAAGACGCGCCCCTTGGGCGTCTGATCGACCGACGGGGCATTGATCACGGTCTGCTGTGACCAGAGGCGCAACGGCGAAAGCGTCGCGGTGGCGATCAGTGCGGCGGAAACGACCGCGACACGTCGCGAGAACGACGGACGGAAAAAATGGCGCATGGTGGCAAAGTGAATGGCAACAGAAGGATTGCCATGGCGCCACCTGGGGAGGCGCGACAGACCACGGCACGGAACTGCGTGCGTGGTCTTGCACTCCGGACAGCCTTAATGCTGTCCGGGCGCACCGCCGGAGGCGCTCCACCATCATGGGTGGTGCCTCGTATTGACGACGGTGTGCTTCACTGGCCCGGTATTCCAGGACAGCGAATGGCTACTCCCCAACGATTGCCGGACACATCACATGCCAGCGGGCGGGAGTTTAGGCGAACCGGGCTGGCGAGTCAATTGCCGGGGGCCCACTCCCGGCGGGTTCACGGCTTGCGCACAATGACGCCGATCACGATAAAAAAGAGCAGCACCGTGGGCGCTTCATTGATCCAGCGGCAGGCTTTCTCGCTCAGGAAGTAGTCCCCGGCGAGGAAACGTTTGCGGGTATGCGAGGCAAAGCCATGGTAGCCAAGGAGCAAGACGATCGCGCCGAGCTTCATGTGCATCCATGGCATGCGTAGCAGCGCCGGTTGCAGATACAGCATGGTGGCGCCAAGCGAGATGGAGACGAGCATGGCGGGCATCATGATGCCGCGCAGCAGGCGGCGTTCCATGACCTCGAGCGTGGCCACCACCGACGGATCGGCGCGCTTCTGCACGTGATAGACGTACAGGCGGAAGATGTAAAAAAGGCCCGCGTACCACGCGATGACCGCGATGACGTGGAACGACTTGATCCAGAGATAGTTGGCCGTCATGCTGCCAAATGTATCCCGGCGACGACGAAGCGTCAGGAGTGGCGACGGACGGAGATCCCGCCGATCTACGACTACCGGAGCCGCAGCCCGACCTTCCGAATGCGCGCCTTGGCCGCTTCGATGGGTGCGGTCAGCGTGACGGGTCCCACCGCGATATCCGCTATCCGGTCGATTGCACCGAGATAGTAGTCACGCCCCACTCGCTGTGCTGGTCTTCGCCGCGTACCCACACGGCCGACGGGTCGAGCATCTTTTCAATGAGGAACGTCCCGCCGGTGAGCGCGGTGTTCTCGCCCACCATGTCGAGCGACAAGCCCCACTTGACGCCGGCGCGCCGCAACGACGCCACCGTGTCGATGGCGAGGTCGAAGCCTTCGTTGCCGGGCAATCGAAAGCGCCGCTGGACATAGTCGACGGTACGGAAGGCGCGCGCACCATCGATTTGCGTGTGCACCGCGTTCGTGATGGGCGCGAATGGTGCCGGTTGCGCACCGGCTGCCATGGCGCTCAGGAGCAGGCCGAGCGCACCGGCGCCGCAGATGCGCGCGTTCACTTCTTGGCGGCCGAAGACTTCGGCATCTTCCAGTCGCGACGAATCCAGTCGACCACCATGGCAATCTCGCGATCGCTGAGGCTCTTTTCCTTGCCGAAGGAAGGCATGCGATCGTTGTCGCGTCCGAAGAAGCGCGGATGTTCAGGGTCGTTAATGAACGCAATCATCCACTCGCGCGATGCCCAGCCGGTGAGCTCAGGGCTGTCAGTGCCGACGTCCTGGAATTTGTGACACGAGGCGCAGCCGTAGTCGGTGTTGCGCATGTAGGCGACGCCGGCCGCAATGCGGGCGCTGTCACGCGTATCGACCGCCGCCTGCGACGGCAGCTGCGCCTGCGCCGAGAGCGCGAGCACGACGTTCGCGCGCGTGAGCTTCTCTTCGGGGGTTTCCGGCTGATGATCAGCCGAGCCAGCCGACCATGTCCCCTTCGGCGTGATACGTCTGGCCCCAGTACTTGCTGGTGAGAATGGTATCGGCGTGCAGGAAGCCGCTGAGCCATTCGCGCGAGCCGTAGCCCTTGAGATCCGACGCCGAGATGGAGTCGGCGGGAAGCGGATAGCCCATGCCATCGTGTCCGTCGAAGCGATGACACGAGGAACAGTTTCGTGCGAAGATGCGCGGCCCCTGCGTGTACGCGTCGTCGCGCATGACGGTGAGCGCCCCGGTGATGGGAATGCCCATGCCCGCGAGTTGCACCGCGCGTTCGGCATCACGGCTGGCGATGGTGCGCGAGATCTGATAGTCGCTGTCGCTGCGGTCGGCATTCACCGCCTGCACCGTGAGCAGTCCGGCGCCGGCGAGCAGCACGCCGAGCAGCCCGACGTTGAAGCGATGTCCGAGGCGCCACTTGCCGAGGAACGGCATGGCGACGATGAGCAGCAGCACCAGCGTGGGAATCACGATGGCGCCAATGATTTCCGTCTTGCCGGGGAAATACTTGAGAAACTGAAAGAGAAACAGGAAGTACCACTCGGGACGTGCCGCCGCGAACTGTTCGGCGGGATCGGCAGGCGCCCCGAGGGGCGCACCATGCTCGCGCACCACGAAGAAGAGCACCGCCGCAAAGACCGCGAGGCACGCGACGGCATCGCGCAATACCTGCTCGGGCCAGAAGCCTTCGTCAGGTTTGCGGACGGGCTGCTTGGGCGTGAGGCCGTGGCGGCGGAACAGATACACATGTCCCACGATGAGCAGCCCGATGAACAACGGCACCAATCCCGCATGCAGCGCAAAGAAGCGGGTGAGCGTGTGATGGCCGTAGCTCGCACCGCCCACGAGAATGGTTTGCATCGCGGCGCCGACGCCCGGGCTCATACCCACCAGATTGGTGGAGACGGCGGTGGACCAGTAGCCGTTCTGATCCCACGGCAGCAGATAGCCCGTGAGCGAGAGCGCGAGCACCAGCATGAGGAGCGCGACGCCAAACCAGAAGTTCACTTCGCGCGGCGCCTTGTATGCGCCATCGATGACGACCTGCATGAGGTGCAGCACGAGTAACGCCGTCATCGCCTGCGCGACGAAGTGATGGATGCCGCGCAGCATCCACCCGCCCCACATTTCGTGCTGAATCCAGTACACACTTTCCCACGCCGTCTGCGAACTCGGGCTGTAGGACATCCACAGGATCAATCCGGTGATGACCTGCACCACGAAGAAGAACGTGAGCGTGCTTCCCCACACGTAGCGCCAGCGTGCACCACCGGGAACGTTCTCGAACAGCGCTTCGTGGACGAGAGCCTTGTAGCCCGTCCGCTGGTCGAGCCAGGCGCGGAAATCACTCATCAGACGGCAATCCGCTCAGGAGAGCCCTTCCGGAAGTTCTGGAATTTCACCCACACCTCGCCGTCTTTCACCACCGCGTCCAGCGGGTCCATGCCGCGCGGACTCGGGCTCTTGGGGTCGGCGATGGCGCCGTCGACGGTGAAGCTGCTCTTGTGGCAGGGGCAGAAGTAGCCGTGTCCCGCCGCGTTGTAGCCCACGCTGCACCCCAGATGCGGGCAGACGGAGTTCAGCACCCGCACGCTGTTCTCGCCGGTGCGCTGGACGTACACGCTCCCCACGGGGACGTTCTCGGTGCGGTTCCACGCATCGACGAGCGTATCCAGCACCGGGAATTTGCGCGGCTCCCCGCTCTCGGGGAGCGAAGCGAACGACGTCACGCGGACCATGCCGCGCGTCTCGCCACGGCGCCGCAGCGGGTCGAGAATGGGAAACAGCCCCGCAATGGGGGCCGCCACGGTGACGAGGCCGCCAATGACGACAGCCGCGACCTTGGACACGAAGGTCCGCCGGTCGGAGGGGGGAACGGGGGCGCGTTCGGACATATCGTGTGGTACTCGGGGACGAGCGAGGGCCGCAGCCGGGAGGGAACTGCATTTTGCGACGGCGCGGGGGCTGCGGGATTCTACGCGACGGTACAGCGCTTCGCTGGCCTGTGCAGCGATTCCCGACGATTATCCGTAACTCATGCACCCGATCGAAATTGCTCGATCGTCCTCCCTCCCTCCTGCCTGTTTTATGACCTCACGCATTCGGCAGCTCGGCACGGCCCTGGTCTTCGCCCTCACCATGGCGGGTACCGCCCAGGCGCAGCAGGACGAGCCCAAGACCCCGCTCGGCAAGAAGATGGCCGCCATGAATACGGCGTTCAAAGCTGTCGGTCGCCAGATCGACGACCCCTCCAAGAACGCGGCCACGCTCGAACAGATCGCCATCATCGAAACCAACGCCAAGGCGGCGCTGTCGATGGAGCCGGAAAAGAAGGAAAAGATTCCGGCCGGCGAGCAGGCCAAGTTTGTTGCCGATTATCAGGCCGAGATGAAGAAGATGCTCACCGTCGTCGACAAGCTGAAAGTCGCGGTGAAGGCCAACAACAACGCGGAAGCCGTGAAGATCATCGACGAGATGAAGTCGGCGCAGCGCGAAGGGCACAAGGAGTTCCGTCTCAAGAAGGCGGGCGCTCCACCGGCCTGAAGAAACGGCAGGTGGGTCAGATCGGCTTGAGGCTGACCACCACGAAGCGCGTCCAGTTGGCCGGCACATCTTCGATGCGGCTGGCAATGATTTCGAGGCCGTAGCGTTCCGCGGCCATATCGCTGGCGACGGCGGCGCGGGTGAGGAGCCCCGCCTGCGCCACGTCGCGCGCGGCACCGGCGGTGTCGGCATGGACGGTCGACACCAGCCAGCCGTGCCGCGCGAAAAAAATGCGACACTGCGCGAGTGCCACCGGGTGCGAGTGCACATCGCGCAGCCCCGCGAGCGTGGCGCCGGCCGGTGCCAGCAGGTGCAGATGCACCGGCACTCGCGTTTCCGCCCGAACCGTGAGGGCGTCGCCCGCCGTGGCGAGCGCGTCGAGTGCGACACGCACCGGCCCCACGATCGCGTTCTCGACGGGAATGACGGCGAAGTCGACGGCGCCGTCCAGCACCCGCTGCACCGCCACCGGAAATGACGCACACGGCACCACCTCGGCGCCTTCCGGCCACTGCTGGCGGATAGCCATCTCGCTGAAGGCGCCCAGCTCGCCTTGAAACGCAACGCGCGGCATCGGTTCGGTCCCGGTCATGTTGGTTGGCATGCGGTATACATATTGACACGCGGAAGCCCCTGGCGTAGCCTCCATGGTATGACGCGTCACTTCTCCGCCTGCCGATTTTATTACGTGCCGACCCGCATGGGCCCCGGCATGTCTGGCACGCGCAGCTAACTCCTGACGCTCCGACCGACCGAGAGGCCCGTGCAACCGCACGGGCCTCGGTCGTTTCGGGGACGCGCGGCGCGGGTTCCTCGGTGGCCCATTGACCACCACTCCCGAGGACCGCTCATGATCATCGTCACCACCGCCGGCATTACTCCCGACGCGCTCAACCGCATCATCGAACATGTGGAAGCCGCCGGCCTCCGCACCCACGTCTCGCGCGGCGAGCAGCGCACCATTGTGGGGTGCATTGGCGACGAGGGCGCGCTGAGCAATCACGGCCTCACGCAGCTCGAAGGGGTGGAGCGCGTCATGCCGGTGCTCAAGCCGTACAAGATCGCGTCGCGCGAATTCTCGGTGGGGAACACCGCCATCCGTCTGGGCGACCCGGCCGACACGATCATTGGCGGGCGCGAGGTGGTGGTCATGGCCGGCCCGTGCAGCGTGGAAGGGCGCGACATGATGTTCGACACGGCGCGCGCGGTGCAGCAGGCGGGCGCTCGCATACTCCGCGGTGGCGCCTTCAAGCCGCGATCGAGCCCGTACGCCTTTCAGGGGATGGGCGAAGAGGGGCTCAAGATTCTCGCCGAGGTGCGCGCAGAAACCGGCATGCCCATCGTGACGGAAGTGATGGACCCCCGGCAGGTGGAGCTCGTCGCGAGCTACGCCGACATCATGCAAATTGGCGCGCGCAACATGCAGAACTTTCCGCTGCTTTCGGAGGTGGGGCGGGTCCAGCGCCCTGTACTGCTGAAGCGCGGACTAAGCGGGACCATCACGGAGCTCTTGATGGCCGCCGAGTATGTGCTGGCGCAGGGGAACGGCGATGTGATGTTGTGCGAGCGTGGTATTCGCACGTACGAAACGGCAACGCGCAACACGATGGACGTAGCGGCCATTCCGGTGCTCAAGCGCGAAACGCATTTGCCGGTAATCGTCGACCCGAGTCACGCGGGCGGACGCGCGCATCTTGTGGCGCCGCTTGCGTTGGCGGCCGTGGCGGCGGGCGCTGATGGGCTCATCGTGGAAGTGCACCCCGATCCCACCTGCGCGAAGAGCGACGGCGAGCAGAGCCTCGAGTTTGCCGCATTCGCGCAAATGATGCAGCAGGTGCAGGCGGTTGCGCGAGCAGTGGGACGCGAGTGCAGCACCGGCAGCTGGCGCAGCGAGGTTAGCGCATGAGCCCGGCGGACACACACGCCTTGGCGTCGCTGCGCAGCGACATCGAACAGGTGGACGCGGAACTGATGGCGTGCATCGCGAGACGCATGCAGCTCGCGCGCGAAATCCGCGTGGTGAAGCAGAGAGCGGGACAACCGGTACTGGACCCCGCGCGCGAAGCCGCGGTAGTGATGCGCGCAGCCGAACGCGCGAGAGCGGCGGGACTACCGGAAGACGAGATTCGAGCGCTCTACTGGAAAGTCATGGCGGTCGCTCGGCGGGTGCAATCCGCTGAGATCTGAGATCTGAGACCCAGACAAAGACCTCAGACGAAGACTCCAGAAATGAGCCTCGGATAGGTGTGAGAATCCAGCAACGCAGAAGTGAGAAGCGAGGACCCGCGGTGGCGGTTTCCATAACCGCGGGTCCTCGCTTCTCGCTTCTGCGTTGCTCGACTCTCACACCTATCCGAAGCTGGGCTCTGGAGTCTTCGTCTGGCGTCTTTGTCTGGGTCTCAGATCTCAGATCTCATTAAGCACCCTACCCAATAGGCTTACGAGACGTCGCTGGTACGGTCGCCCTCCCGATCGTCCCCCGGTCGCTCCCGAACCAAATGGTTCGCGTGTTCTTGTCGAAGACCATGTGCCTCACCGTGTTGGGCACGGCGGGGCCGAGGTCGACCTGCGTGACGAAACTGTTGCTGCGGGGGTCGAAGGCCACGAGTCTGTTGGGCTGTCGTCCCGTTTCCACCAGCCACAGGCGGTCGGCGTCGTCGACGGTCATGGCGTAGGGGAGGCTCGTGGCGCCGCCGGGAAGGGGCCACTCCTTGACGGCGCCGCTCACGGGATCGAGACGGCCCACGTAGCCGCGGGAGTAATCGCCGTACCAGACGGCGCCGTCGCTGGTGAGTGCGATGCGGCGGCCGCGGGCGCGCTCGTCGGGGAGCGCGTACTCACGCACGCGCATCGACGTGGGGTCGATGGTGCCGAGCTTGTTGGTGCCGAAGAGATTGAACCACGGCCGCCCGCTCTTGTCGAGGACGATGCCGTACGGACGAGAGCGCGGTGTGGGCATGGCAATGACTTTCACCGCGCCGGTCTGCTTGTCGAGAAAGCCCACCATGTTGCTGTTCTGCAGCGTGAACCACAGATCGCCCTTGGGCGTGAACGTGATGGTGTGTGGGTCTTTCGCGGCGGCCTCGGGCATGGGATAGCGCGTGATCTTGCCCGTCTTGCCATCGATGCGACCGATCATGCCGTTGCGGTTGCCGGCATACCACGCGTCGCCCGTGGGGTCGACGTTGACGGTGTGCGGATTGGTCCCGGGGTCGATTTCGAAGCGCTCGAACTTTTTGGAGGCGGGGTCGAAGCGCGCGACGTAATTCCCCTCCTGCCCGACGAACCAGACGCGTCCCTGCGGATCGATGGACGGATCGCGTGGACGGGTCGCGGCGCCCCAGGGGACATCCCACTCGGTGAGCGCGACGGTATCGGCGGCGGTTTTGCGTCCCGTCGACGATGCTTGCGCGTGTAGCGACGTGGCGAACGACAGCGCGGGCAGGCACAGCGACGTCATCGCGACGCGGACGATCGACGGTGTCGACATCATGCGGGTTCTCCGGGAGTTGTCACGAGAGGCAAGGCCAGCTCAAACGTGGCACCGGAATCGCGATCGAGCAACACGATCTGTCCCTCGTGCGCGTGCGCGATGGCCTGGGCAATGGCGAGGCCCAGGCCGGCCCCGGTACCGTGCGTGCGATTGTCGCTGGCGGTCGTGCTCTGCACGCCGTGGACGAAGCGCTCGAAAATCCGTTCGCGCTGCTCGGGCGCGACGCCGGGTCCGCTGTCGCTCACGCGCACCCGCACCGTGCGTGCATCATGCGCCAGCGAGAGTTCGACCGTGCTGCCGCGTGGGGCATGCTTGAGTGCGTTGTCGAGCAGGTTGAGCAGGAGGCGGCGCAACAGCACGTCATCACCACGCACGGTCGCCTGCGCATCGGAGGTTATGCGCACCACGACCTCGCGTGACTCCGCCAACGTCCGGACGCTGCGCGCCGCGTCGCCGATGAGCTCGTGCATGTGGACGACCTCACGTCGCACGGCATGCCCGGCCGCATCGACGCGCGCGAGCAGAAACAGATCGTCGACAATGCGGGAGAGTCGCAGTGATTCGTCGTGGATGACGCCGAGTGCTTCGCGATACTCCTGTGGCGTCCGTTCGGCGCGGCGCAGCGTCACGTCGGCTTCACCGCGGATGATCGCGATGGGGGTGCGCAACTCGTGCGACGCATCGGCCACGAACTGGCGTTGCGTACGGAACGCATCGCCTACACGCCCAAGCAGCGCGTTGATGATCTGCGCCAAACGCCCCAGTTCGTCGTGCGGGTTGACCACGGGCAGCCGGTCATCGAGACTGGCCGCGGTAATGGACGCGGTGCGCGTGACGATGGCGTCGAGGGGGGCAAGACTGCGACGCGCGAGGAGATAGCCGGCAATGACGGACACGAGCAACGCCATGGGAATGGCGAAGAAGATCGTCGTGCGCACCTGCCGCAGCAGCAGGAGGTCGTCACGTTCGCCCCGTAACGCGGCAATGAGCAGCGCCGGCTCGCCTTTGTCGTCAGCTTCGGGTTCGACGCGCAGCACTGCGGCCCGTGCAGGACCGTCGGCGAGTTTGATCTGTCGCACGACGACCGACGAATCGGCGAGACGTCCGGCGGTACGCGCGTCGCGGACATCGGTGAGCAGCGTGCGTACCGCCGTCGGCAGAACCACCGTGCCGGTCGCGTTGACGGTCGTGCGTTCGCGTTGATCCGCCTCCGACACATCCGCCGCAACATCAGCGGGCTGACGCGCCGCCATGAGTTGCTCGGCTTCGTCGGTAATGAAAATGTCGAGGTCGCCCACACGCAGTTCGCGCAGGACGGCTTGTTCATGTTCGCCACGCACCAGCTCCACTTCCCCACGCGCGGTGGCGGCGCGCCGTTCGGCCATGATGGCGCCAGCGACGGCACGCGCCGATTCGCGCACCACGGTAGCGGCGCGCTGCTGCACGACGCGTTCGATGGTGAACCAGCCCGCTGCGGCAAAGGCTACCAGCAGGAGCGCGAGCACGCTCGCATTCCAGAGCGTCAGGCGCAGCAGAATGGACACTCGCACGCGCGGCATTCGGTGGCCGTTCACACGGGCGCGCTGGCGGCGAGCATGTAGCCCGCACCGCGACGGGTGTGCAGCAGCGGAGCAAACGGCTCGCGGTCGACTTTGCCGCGCAACCGGTTCATGTACACCTCGACGGCGTTGGTGAAGGGATCGTGATTGTCGTCCCACACGTGCGCCACGATGTCAGCGCGCGATACCACACGCCCCGCGTGGCGCGCGAGCAGTTCGAGCAGCGCAAACTCCTTGGCAGTGAGCACAATGGGCGTGCCGGCGCGAATCACGGTATGCGACTGCAGATCGATGTCGAGATCGGCAATCATCACGCGCATGGGCTGCACGGCCTCGGGACGACGCAGCAGCGCCCGCAAACGCGCGAGCAGCTCGCCGAAGTCGAACGGCTTGACGAGATAGTCGTCGGCGCCGGCGTCGAGACCGGCGATGCGATCGGGAACGGTGTCGCGCGCGGTGAGCATGAGCACCGGCGTGTGAATGTGCCGTTCGCGCAGCGCGCTCACCACCGTGAGCCCGTCGACGCCGGGGAGCATCACGTCGAGTACCACGGCGTCGTAGCTGTTGACCGCCGCCTGCATGATGGCGCTCTTGCCATTGTCGCAGGTGTCCACGGCGTACGACTCCTCGCGCAACCCGCGCGCGATGAGGGCGGCCAACCGTGGATCGTCTTCGACCACGAGTACGCGCATGGTGACTCAGGGATGACGGATGAGAGCCACGTCAGGAACGCGGCGCGCGCGTGCGCTGCTTTTCTTCGGCGCGACGCCGGAACCAGCTTGCGACGAGATAGAACTCGTCGAGGTCGTGTGTGGGAATGTCCGCTCCTGAAAGGTCGGGCCCCTCATAGATGCGCGCAACGAGCGCCTTGAACGCGGCCTGTTCCTGCTCCGACTGCGGCGCCCGCACCTCGGCCCGCACGGTGCCACGCCGAACGAGGTACACCCATTCGGCGTCGCCGTGTCCTACCGCGTGATACCGGAAGGTGAGCCGGTCGACGTTGGCGTGAAAGTGCTGCACGCGTTCGTGCAGCCATTGCACGAGCGCCAACCGGTCGCGCAGCACGCCGGCGCGCTCGAAGGCCAAGTCGCTCGCGGCGCGGTGCATCGCCTGTTCGAGCAATTGCACGGGCGCGCTGGTCTGTCCCTCGAGAAAAGCGCGCACGGTGGTGGCGGCATCACGATACGACACCGGTTCACCGGCGCCGATGCACGGTCCGGCGCAGGTGCCGAGGTCGTGGCGCAGGCAGCCGGGTGCGCGCGTGCGCGGGGTGCGACTGCTGCGCGGCCTGGTGGCAGGGTCGGCGTTGAACCAGAGCGCACTGCCGCGCGCGCTTCCGGTGCCGCGTACGGTGTCCTCCAAGGTACAGTCGCGCAAACCGGTGGCTTCGGCGAGCGCCCGCACGGCATCGCGCAGCTGCGCGACGCGACGGAACGGTCCGAAGAGTGCAATGGCCGACGGCTCGTCGGAGCGTGCGACCACACGCAGCCCGGGAACAGTACCGCCGGTGAGTGCGACATACGCGCGCGGCCACTCGTCCATGACCATCATGGTGTTGAAGTGCGGCCGGTACTGCTTGATGAGCCGCAACTCGCGCAGCAGGGCACCGAACTCGGTGTTGGTGTACTCCCACTCGATCTGGAACGCATGGCGCAGAATGCGCGCGGCCTTGTTGCGACGTCCGGTGGCGCGGAAGTAGCTGAGCAATCGCGTGCGCAACACGCGCGACTGGCCCACGTAGATCACGGTGCCGGTGGGGCCGAGCATGCGGTAGACGCCGGGCCGGTTCTCCACGCTCGCCCGGACCAGCGTACGCAATTGCTTGCGATGGGCGGGCGTAGTTTGGGGCGGTTTGGTGTGCAGGCGGGGGGCGTTGTCCGGCATGCGGGCAATCTAGCGTTTGCGCTTCTGTTGTTGAGTTGCGACCGCATGGGGGTTCGGTGTGTGGGAGACGCCCCGGGCGCCCCGCTCACCCCGTTCGCTGCTCTCTTCGGGGGTGGCCGAGCGCGCTCTCGCGCGCCGGCGTCACCCCCGAAGGGATCCGCTCACGGGGCGGCGGGGCGCCCGGGGCTGCATCGCCCATGCGGTCGCGGCGAGGTGGGAGAAGCGCGCGCGAGAACTCGCGGTGTGCGCGGGCAATGGTGCGGGCACACCTGCACCGCCTCGGGGCGTCGGGTCTGAGAGGTGCGATGTGAGCGCGTTGCCGCGAGTACGCCATCGCGATCTCGCTCCCGCCGTGATGCAGCCTCGGGGGGCGCCGCCGCCCCGTGAGCGGATCCCTGAGGGGGTGACGCCGGCGCGCCTCAGCGCGCCCGGCCACCCCCGAAGAGAGCAGCGAACGGGGTGAGCGGCGTCACCCGAGGCGTCTCGCGCGCACCAGTCTCGCGCACACGCGTCTCACGTCTCGCGTCTCACGTCTCCCGATCGTACGAAAGCGACTCCCGGAATTCGTCCGCCCGACGCCGGAGCTGGACCAGCTCCGTGTCGGCCATGCCGTCGAGGTGTTTGGTCATCATGCGCATGCGCGGATGCTTGGCGAAGCGCTCGCGGTGACGGGCCATGAAGTCCCAGTACAGGAAATTCATGGGGCAAGCGTCTGGGCCCGTCCGTTGCTTCACGTCGTAGCGACATGGGCCGCAGTAATTGCTCATGCGGTTCACGTAGGCCCCACTCGCGACGTACGGTTTACTCGCGAGGGCACCACCGTCCCCCCACGTGCCCATGCCGGCCACGTTCGGGAGCTCGACCCACTCGTACGCGTCAGTGAAGCCGGCCCAATACCAGCGTGACAGCGCCGCCGGCTCCACCCCCAGCATGGTCGCGAAGTTGCACTGGATCATTTTCACGAGCGGGTTCGGCAGCGTGAGCAGCGCCCAGTTCCGCCTGCGGGTCTACGGCTCCTCGTTCGAGGGCGTGCAGGCGGTCGCCGCAGACCTGACACGGCGGCTGTCGGCCATCCCGCGCGTGCGCGACGTGGCGATCACCGCCGGTGGCTTCTGGGGCGCCCCCAGCGGCGCGTTCGCCATCACGCTCCAGCCGGACCGGCCCCTGCTCGCGCGCTACGGGCTCACCGCGGCCGACTGCTCGCGCGCCGGCGCGCGCGAGGTGCGGGGGGCGGTGGGGCGGCAGCTGGTCGTGATCGGCGGCGAGGAGCTGCCCGTCGAGGTGAAGGCCGCCGGCGCGCGTGACCGCTCGCTCGACGAGCTGCGCGACGTGCTCGTCCCCAACCCGCGGGGCGCGCCGGGGCGCCTCGCCTCGCCTCGCTCGCCGCCGTGGCGGAGCGCGTGGGGCTGTCGCTGGTGGTGCGGGAGGACCAGCAGTACGTGCGCGAGGTGGTCTGCGGCTTCCACGGCCCCAACCGATTGGCGCAGCGCACGCACGACGCCTTCGTCGCCGCGATCCGCGTCCCCGCGGGCTTCCGCGTGGAGGACTGGACCGGCGGCCGCCTGGAGGACGACGAGCACGCGCGGGGGCTGTGCACGCTGGCGCTCGGCATCGCGCTCGTGCTGCTCAGCGTGGCGCTGGGGTTCGACTCCGCGTGGGCGGCGGCGATGGTGTTCCTGTCGCTCCCACTGGCGCTGGCGGGGGTGATGGCGGCGTTCTGGACCACCGGGACGGCGTTCACGCGGGAGGCCGCGGATGGGGTGATCCTGGTGGTCGGGCTGGCGGTGAACCAGGCGATCCTTCTGGTGGACGCCGCGCTGGAGCGGCGGCGGGCGAACGTCCGGCTCGGCGCGCGCGCCGGCCTCTCGGCGCCGCCGCTGCTGCGCGCCGCGCTCGACCGCTCGGCGATGATCGTGCTGATCACGGCGAGCACGCTGACGAGCCTGGGTGCCGCTGGCCGTGCTGCGGGGGCGCGGGCCGGCCCGGCCCGGGGGGCTTGACGAATCGGCTAGTTCGAACAAAAATCAAAATTGACGTTCGACACAAGTAGAGTGTGTTCGGTTTTCTGAGCTCCCTCCCCCGGTATTGATGAATGTGCATGCACAGACTCCCGTTGCTGCTCGTCCTGCTGGCCGCGTGTCAGGCCGACCCGGCGCGGCGGGGTGCCGAGGCAGCAGCCGCGTGGTTTCCCACTGCGGGCGGGGACAGCACCCGCATCGTGGCACGCGACAGCATGGTCGCGGTGCTCTTCATCACGGCCGAGTGCCCGACCTGCCGGGTCGGGGCCTCGCGCTACGCCGGGCTGCGCGAGGGTTTCGGGCGCGCCGGCGCCGCCTACCGCCTGGTGCTGGGGAACGGCGGGCTGGCCGCGGCCCAGTATGCCCGGCTGATCGGCGCTCCCGGGCTGGTCGTGCTGGACTCCGCGCGCAACTTGTTCGAGGCATTCCGCGTCCGCGAGATCCCCACCCTCGTGCTGCTCGACCGCGCCGGGCGCGAGCAGCAGCGCCTCGCGCCGTTCCGGTCGGCCGAGATGGACCATGTGATCATGGTCTCGCCGGCCCCCGCATCCGGGGCGCCAGCGCTGCAGTCCCCCACATCATTCCCAGTCAGGAGGTAGCAATGAACAGCAGGCGGATAGTACGGACGGTGGCCATGGGCGCGGCACTCGCGGCGGTGGCGACGCTCCCGTCGCCCGCGCAGGCGGAGGCGGCGGGCGGGTGCTTCTGGCAGTGCATGAAGACGTTCGGCCCGGTGGTGGGTCACCACGGCCACCTCCACCTGTACGATGGCTGCACGAACATAGACGGCATGATTCTCTGCTTCTACTGATGCCACCAACCTGCCCCGAGGGTGGCCGGCGGGTGGCCGGCGGCTCTCGGGTCCGGGGCCGCCACCCGCGCGCGCGCGCCGTCGGCCGGTCGGTGCGGGCCGCGTGCGCCCTGCTCGCGGCCGCCTGCGCCGGCGAGCCGCGCCCGTCCCGGGACCTGGCGGAGCGCTTCGCCGATCCCGCCCGGCACCTCGTGCACATCGGCCTCGACGGCGACACGTCGCAGCGCGCGATGCTGGGCGTGGTGCTCGGCGCCCGCCTGACCGCGAGCGGCTCGCACCTGGTCGTGCTCGACCTCGTGCCCCCGCACGTGAAAGTGTTCGACCGCCAGGGCCTCCTGCACGCGGCCTTCCTCGAGCAGGGCGGCGGGCCGGCCGAGAGCAAGACCGCGGTGGCCATCGCCATTGCGGGCGACTCGGGGGTGCTCGTGGCCGAGAGCGGGTCGCGCTTCCAGCTTTTCGACCTCGAGGGACGGCTGCGCGGCACGCTCCGCGCGACCGGCATCTCTCCCCTCGCCGTGCTCGATGCCTGCGGCGGGGCGTGGATGGGGTACGGGCCTCACTTCTCGGGCGGGCGCGGCGAGTGGCTGCATGCCCTGGACTCCGCGCCGGCCGCGTCCGGGCCCCAGTGGACCTTCGCCGATGCCCTGTCGGCCGACTTTATCGCGATGGGCCGGCCCTACGGGGCCGTCCGCGGCCGAGACAGCCTCTTCGTCTGGCACGAGCTGGGCGCGCAACGGGGCGTGCTCACCATCCCCTGCACGCCCGGTCCGGCGCGCCTCCGCGCCCTCGACGCCCGGGACGCGCCCGCGCCGCCGTCGTTCGAGCCCACCAAGCGCGCCCTCGCGGTCAAGGAGGGCGCCCGCATCTCCGCGGGCCTCGCCGCCCCCCGCGACACCGTGGTCATCGCCCGGATCATCCTCGGCAAGTCGGCCGAGTCCTCCGTCACGGAGCTCGTGATGCCCTTCACGGAGCCCCGCCGCATCGTCCGCATACCGGGCGCCTTCGTGCTCCGCGACAGCCGACCCGGCGTCGGCGTGCTCGTCGAGGCGATGGAGCCCGTGCCCCAAGTGTTCCTGATGCCCGAGGATTCCCTGCTCGCCCTCTTCCGCCGCTGAGGAACCCAGCCATGCCCGTCACCGAGGTCCGCCAGCTCTTGGTCGTTGCCCGGGTGTCCACCCCGGCCGATGCGACCCGTGCCGCCGACGCCCTGCGCGCGGTCGGCCTGGCCGCGCACGCGCTGCCGCGGCGCCGGCGCCTCGCCGATCGCCTGCTCGGCCGGCCGGCCGCCATCTCGCTCGGCGTGGAGCCGCGGGACGCCGACCGTGCGCGCGCCGTGCTCGCCGCCGCCGGCTTCGGGGCGCGCGTCGTCGCCTGAGGCCCCCGGGCGTGCCGGCCACGCGCGCCGGCGTGCGCGGACCGCTGGGGCGCGGCACCCCGCCACGCCCAGCGCGCTACCCGCCCACCGCCTCCCGGTGGGTGGCGTGCCAGCGCCGGATCACCTTACGGCTGCGCGGCCGCGGCGGCCGCTCCGGACTGGGCTCCATGAGCGTCCCGCGGCACTTCCGCGTGTCGCAGCGGCACACGTAGAACCGCGCGTCGCGCTCGTCCTGCTCCTTAACAGTGGCGACACCTGGGGCCGTCGGGGGTGGTCGACCCCACGCGCCGCCGGCGCCGTGTCGGGCACGCGCGCTCCGGCACCGAGGAGCGCCGAGCATACGTCCGACTCGGGCATGGACTGTCACCGTTCCGTTGCGTGACGGGCCATTCCGACGCAACGTCCGGTTTCGCGGGCCTAACGATGCTTGCTGAAGACGAGCGGACCGACGATCCGCGAAGCGCGAAGCATCGGGCGGTCCGCTCGCAACAGAAGCCAGCGTTCGCGCTTCTTTTGTTGAGTTGGGTTGCGTCGCGACCGCGCGGGGTTCGGTGTGTGGGAGACGCCCCGGTCGCGGCGAGGAGGGAGCAGAGCGCGCGATAGCTCGCAGTGCGCGCGTGCGTCGGCGGGGGGCACACCGGCGTCACCCGAGGCGTCTCGCGCGCACCAGTCTCACGTCTCCCGATCGTACGAAAGCGACTCCCGGAATTCGTCCGCCCGACGCCGGAGCTGGACCAGCTCCGTGTCGGCCATGCCGTCGAGGTGTTTGGTCATCATGCGCATGCGCGGATGCTTGGCGAAGCGCTCGCAGTGACGGGCCATGAAGTCCCAGTACAGGAAATTCATGGGGCACGCGTCTGGGCCCGTGCGTTGCTTCACGTCGTAGCGACATGGGCCGCAGTAATTGCTCATGCGGTTCACGTAGGCCCCACTCGCGACGTACGGTTTGCTCGCGAGGGCACCACCGTCCCCCCACGTGCCCATGCCGGCCACGTTCGGCAGCTCGACCCACTCGTACGCGTCGGTGAAGCCGGCCCAATACCAGCGCGACAGCGCCGCCGGTTCCACCCCCAGCATGGTGGCGAAGTTGCACTGGATCATCAGGCGTCCAATGTGATGCGTACGACCGAAGTCGCGCACCTGAGCGATGGTGTCGTTGAGACAGCGCATTTCGCACGCGCCATGGGACGCCCCATTGTACGCTTCGCCATCTGGCGCCCAGAACCACATGGGGAGTGGCAACGGCGCACCGAGGGCGTTGGCCGTGCGCAGCCCCGGCATGAGCTGCCAGTACATACCGCGAATGTACTCGCGCCAGCCGAGAATCTGGCGAATGAACCCTTCCGCACTCGCAATGGGCACCAGCCCTTCGCGATACGCACGCTCGGCGCGCTTCACCACCTCGAGCGGGTGCAACAACCCCACGTTGATGATGCTCGACAACGTCGAGTGGAGCAGATCGGGTGCGCCGTGGACGAGCGCGTCTTCGTACGGGCCGAACTCGGGCAGACGCTCGATGACAAAACGTTCGAGCCACGATTTTGCCTCGGCGCGCGTGACCGGCAAGCCGAAGGAGTCAACCGATCCCCAGCGCTGCTTCCATGTGCGCACGCGCTCCATCTGCTCGCGCGTGACGGTATCGGGCTCCACGCGCCACACCGGTGGCACCGGGCGATTCTTCGGCCACGGTTTGCGGTTGTCGGCGTCGAAGTTCCACTCGCCACCACTCGGCGTTCCGTCGGGTTCCATGAGAATGCCATGCTTGCGCCGCATCTCCCGATAGAACCATTCCATCCGGTATTCCTTGCGGCCGCGCGCCCACGTAGTAAACTCTTCGCGCGTGGCGAGAAAGCCGCGATCCTCGCGCAACACGAGCGACACGCCCGTCTCACGCAACAGCACGCGCGCGCGGTCGAGCTCATCCACCATGTCCTGTTCGCGCCCTTCAGTCGCGACGACGCGCGTGGCACCGAGTTCCCGTGCGAGTGCCGCGAGTCCTTCGGCGTAGGTGGGCGCATTGCGCTGCACCACGCGATACCCTGCCGCCTCGAGTGACGCCGCGAAGTGCCGCATGGCCGACAGAATGAGGACGAGCTTCTGCCGGTGCCACGGAAGCGACGCGCCCTTCGCTACGGACTCGAGCAGCACAACGACGACATCCTCACGCGGCTCACGCGGGATGTTGGCGACGGCGCGCGAGCATTCCCACGGCGCTACGAAGGCAAGAGTCAAGGCGGACACGGGAGCGAAACGGTACCCGCGTCGCGCACGTTCCCATCACCTTCCCATCACCTTCCGTTCAACACGCGCCCCGAACCTTTCAGTCGGTCGCGTCCATGTCCACCTGTCCACTCAACTTGCGTGACAGGTGCGACCAGCTCATGCCCACGGCCAGCAGCAGCGCAGTGCACACGAGCACGACGTACGAAATGCCGCGCGCCGAGCCGGCGCTGACGATACCGAAGTCGATAAGCAGCCACACGAGGCCGCCGGAAATGGCGAGAACCAGCAGCGCGCCACCGACGCCGATGGAGCGTCGCGTCGCGTTGAGGAACACCGCCCAGCCGCCAAGCAACGCGATGCCAAGGAGGAACTTGAGCGAAGCCGGGCCGCTCGTGGCCTCGCCGGAGCGCAGCGGCGCGATGGCCCAATGGAAGTACGACACCCGCTCGGGGTTGTACGTGGCGAACACGAGCACCAATGCGGCGAGCGTGCGGGCGGCAATGCCACCCAGTCCGGGGCCACCAGCCATGATTATGTCGGCGTTCGGGAAGAGGAGGAGTTGGCGAAGCGTCGCGACAGCGCGATGAGACACCACAACGCCGTGCAGAGCACGAGCAGGAACTTGAGACTGGCCGCCATTCCGGCAAGGGCCGCCAGCGATGGCGACGGGCCCTCTTCGATCATGCGCCAGAGGCACCAGTTTTCGAACGCGTCGAGGGGGATGCACGCCAGGACGCCGCCGCCCAGCGCACCGCCCATACGGTGCAGGGTGCTGCCCGGGAGCACGAAGCGCGGCGTGCGCAGCACGCGCACGCTCCACCAGAAGAACCAGGGATACACCAGCAGGAACCCCACGTCGACACCCAGACTCACCCGCGCCTGCTCCGTCACACCGGCCGTGCGCCACACGTCCAGAATGGCCTTGGCGCGCTCGGCCGTGAAGGCCAGCTCGTACGCCACGATCCCCCCGGGGGTAACCGCCGACAGCGGCCCGTCGAGGCCGCGCAGCTGCAGCTGGAGAATGAGCGACAGCGTGGCGAAGAACAGCCAGATCAGGACGCGGGACATACCTTCAGGGTAGCGCTCGGCGTTCGCCGACGGAACGGGAAGTCGCTATTTCTCACCCTATGGATTCCTTTCCTGTAACGGCCAACGCCCTACTGGGGATCGCCGTGGGCTTCGGTCTGGCCTCGGCGGCCGGTTTCCGGGTGTTCGTCCCCCTGCTCGCGGCGGCCATCGCCGCCAAGTCGGGGGTCCTGACCCTGTCGCCGGGCTTCGAGTGGATTGCGACCACGCCGGCGCTGGCCGCGCTCGGCACTGCCACCATCCTCGAGGTGGGTGCGTATTCGGTGCCGTGGCTCGATCAGCTCCTCGACCTCGTCGCCACCCCGGCGGCGATGCTGGCGGGCATGCTCGCGGCCGCGAGTGTCGTGGTGGACCTGCCGCCGGTGCTCAAGTGGAGCGCCGTGCTGCTGGCCGGCGGTGCTGCGGGCGTGACGCAGGGCGCGACGGTGTTCACGCGCTTCAAGAGCACCACGCTCACCGGCGGCGTGGGCAACCCCGTGGTAAGCACGCTCGAGCTGGTGAGTGCCGTGGTCACCAGCGTGCTCGCGATTTTTCTGCCAATCGTGACGTTGGTCGCGGTCCTGCTGCTGTTCGTGTTCTTCACGCGCCGCGTGCATGGCGTGCTCTTTGGCCGCAAAGCCGCGCGTGACGCGGCGGTTGCATCAGGCGGGCCGCCCAAAGTGCCGCGCGGGCCGAATCGGCGCGGCTGACGCCTTTGGTTGCCTTCGTGTGATCAGTTCCGACTCAACCCAGCCAATCAGCAATCACACCGGCTTGGCCACCATGCACCACACGGCGTATACCAAAGGCACGGTAGCGAGCCACCCCACGACGTTCCAACGCGAATACGCGCGCACCAGCTCGGCATCGGTGAGCCCACCGCGCACCATCACACGCTGTGCCGGCACGAGCACGACGAGCCACATCATCGTGGAAATCGCCAACGCCACAATGGCCTGACGAATCCACACCGTCTCCCAGAGCGGTACGCCGCGCCGCATGGCGAGCGCCACACCACTCATGGTAAGCAGCGCGCCGCCCCCCACGGTGAAGCACCAGTCGGTGATCACGATGGCACGGGCGGCGCGTTGAAAATCTTGCGAGTGTCGCACGCGAAAGAGGATCGCGCTCCATACGCCGGTGACGATGACATTCCCCACGAACAGAATCGCGCCGAGTACGTGCGCGGTTTTGAGGAACGCATCGAGCGTCATGCGCGGGCCAGGTTACGGTGCCTTGGCCGGCGTAATGCGAATGTTGCGGTACTCCACCGACGTGTGGTCGCCCTGCAGATAGATGGGGCCCGGCGCGCCTTCGTCGCTATCGAGTGCGCCACCGGTGATGCCGGGAATGGTCTGGTCGGCGATGATCGTCTTGCCGTTGAGCACCACCGTCACGCGACGACCAATGAGCGTGATGTCGTAGCTCTGCCATACGCCGGCGCCCAAATGTGCCTGCTCGTTGGGCACCAGGAAGCCGTACACGCCACCCAAGTGCGTCGAGAGCGGTTCGCCCAGCGGGCTGTCTTCGACCTGCACTTCGTGACGGCCGCGCAGATACACGCCGCTGTTGCCACCCTTGGGGACGCGGAACTCGAGATGCAGCTTGAAGTCGGTGAACTTCTGCTTGGTGGCGAGGTTGGCGCCCGACTTCACGTTGGTCAGCAGGCCGTTGAGCACCTTCCACTGACTGTCGCCGCCGGGGAGCGCTTCCCACGCGCTCATGTTGGTGCCGCCAAAAAGCACAATGGGCGCGCCCCACACCGGCGCGGCGGTGCGGCGCATGGTGGGCGCACGCTTGCCGGTAAAGCGGTGCTTCTCGCCGTTGGGCGTGACAATCGTGCCCGACAGTGCATCGTTGGCGATCGTCGCTTCGAACTGCATGTCGTTCGCTTCCTGCTCCCACTGCGGCGGAATGACGAAGCGCATCGTGCCGTTGTCGAACATGACCTTGGCAATGGGGCGCGAGCTGCCGCCGCCGCCCACGAAGCGGCCCACGAGGGTCTTTCCACCCGACAGCGACACTTCGACCCACGACGGATACGTGCGGTCGGTGCCCTGCACGGTGAGGTCCCAGCGGCCGATGATGGGCGCGTTGGCCTGCGCCTGCGCGGTCGACAGTACGACGGCGGAGGAGAGCAGGGCCGGGACGAAAGAGCGCGCCGAACGGCGCAGCAGCGCGGAAAGAGAGAGCATGCGCGGAACCGGAAAGGTGGGGAGGGAGTGACGGATGGAATCTACCGGCCGGACCCGCCAGCGGTATGGAGCTGCGCCGCCGCCGCGTGAATCGCGGCGCGAATGCGCGGGTAGGTCCCGCAGCGACAGACGTTGCCATCCATCGCTGCATCGATGTCGTCGTCGGTGGGCGACGTGTTCGTTGACAGCAATGCCGCGGCGCTCATGAGCTGCCCAGACTGGCAGTAGCCACACTGCGCCACGGCAATGCTGCTCCACGCACTGCGCAGCGCGTCGATGACGGGGCCACTGATACCTTCAATGGTGGACACCTGCTTGCCCATTACCGCAGACACCGGCGTGACGCACGAGCGGACGGCCTCGCCGTTCACATGCACGGTGCACGCGCCACACATGGCAATGCCACACCCGAACTTCGTGCCCGGGAGTCCGACGTCGTGTCGCAGTGCCCAGAGCAGCGGCGTGTCCGCGGCAACGGTAAGCGTCAGCTCGGCGCCGTTGACCATGAGCGTGATCGCGGGTGTGTTCATGTCTTCTGCTCCGCGACGGGCAGTCGCAACGGAAGCGTACGCAGCCGAACGCCGGTAATCGCAAACAGCGCGTTCGCGACCGCGGGCGCGACAACCGGAACAGCAGGTTCACCCAACCCCGATGGTACATGCGTGCTTGGCACGAAGTGGTACGCAATGGTCGGAGCTTCGCTCATGCGCAGCGCGCGGTAGTCGTTGAAGTTGTTGGCCTCGATGCGTCCGTTCTTCACGAGTACTTCGCCGTGCAACGCGGCCTGCAGCCCGAACAGCACGCCGCCTTCCACCTGCTGCGCCGCGCCCGACGGATTCACAATGAGCCCCGCATCGGCGGCGACGGTCACGCGTTCCACGCGCACGCTGCCGTCGGCGCGCACCAGCACTTCCGCCACGAGCGCCACGATGGTCGCGTAGCTCCAGTGCAATGCCACCCCGCGCGCGCGTTTACCGCCATTGGGGGCGGCTGCGAGCGGTGTGAACCACCCACTCTTGTCGGCCACGAGATCGAGCACCGCACGCGCACGCGGATGCTGCTGCAACAGTCGCTGTCGGTATCGCACCGGATCGACCTTGGCGTCGTGCGCGAGTTCGTCCACGAACGACTCCATCACGAACCCTTTGTACGAATGCCCCACCGAACGCCACGACCCAACGGGCACGGGGAGCGGCACATCGGTGTGCGCCACGCGCATCGCGGGAAACTCGTAGGTCTGCTCGAAGGTCCCTTCGGCGGCGGTCTTGTCGGGAGAGATGGCGAGCGCGGTAATGCCCATGCGCGCGCCGAGCGCCTGGAACGGCGACTGTCCCGCCGACTGCACTACCACACTCTCCAACGTGCCCGTGCCATCGAGCGCAGCGCGCATGCGCGTAACTCCAGCCGGACGATAGAAGTCGTGACGCATGTCGTCTTCACGACTCCAGATCATCTGCACGGGTACGCCCGGCAGGGCGCGCGCAATGTCGGCGGCTTGCGCGACATAGTCGGCCTCGAGTCGACGTCCGAAGCCGCCACCCAGCTGCAACTGGTGCAGCGTGACCGACTGCTCAGACATACCGAGCACCGACGCCGCCGCGGCGCGCGCCAGCCCGGGCACCTGCGTCCCCGTCCAGAGTTCCGCCGTCGCGCCGTTCACGCGCACAGTGGCGTTCATCGGCTCCATGGTCACGTGCGCGAGATACGGCGCTTCGTACGTGACATCGAGCACACGCGCGGCGGTATCGAGCGCGTCCATCGCATTGCCATCGCTGCGATACGGCAGGCCACCGTCGCCCGCCGCCGCCGAACGGAGCGTGCGCATGATGCCATCACTCGACAACGTGGCGTGCGGACTATCACTCCAGCGCGCGTTGAGAAACGCCAACGCCTGCTTGGCTTCCCACCAACTGCGCGCCACCACCGCGAGTCCGGGCGGATTGCCGTACGAACTTCCCGCAAGCTCTACCACCGCCTCCACGCCGGGGCGTGTCGTGGCGGCCTGCTTGTCGAACGACACCACCGTGCACCCCAGCGCTGGCGGCATGAGCACGGCCGCGTAGCGCATCCCCTCGATCGTCACGTCCATGCCATACAACGGGCGCCCGTGCAGAACGTCGTCGGTATCGAGTCGCGCGCGTGACGTGCCAATGATGGTGAACGCTTCGGGCGACTTGCGTGTCACGTTGGTCTCACGCCGCGCTGCCGCGTCGCCTACGAGTTCACCGTAACGGAACTGCCGGTCGCCGCAGATCACCACACCGCGTTGGGTACGGCACGCCGACACCGCGACGCCAGCGCGTGCCGCGGCCGTCGCCACGAGCGCCGCGCGTGCGGTTGCGCCGGCATCGCGTGCCACCTCCCACGTGTCGCGCACACTCGACGAGCCGCCGGTCATCATGACCCCCACTTCGCGCATGGTTTTGGCGGTCAGCCACCGCACACCGCGCACCAGCGGCTGCGCTTCCATGTCGTCGGAGAAGGGGAGGCCGTCGACGATCGCCGCGGCGTTGTTGTAGATCTTGTCCACGCCGCTGTGCACCACCCGCACGCGGCTCCAGTCGCAATCGAGCTCCTCGGCCACGAGCATCGCGAGCGCCGTGTGAATCCCTTGCCCCATTTCGGCCTTGGGGGCGATGATCGTCACGGAGTCGTCGGGGGCAATGGCGAGCCAGCCGTTGAGCGCCACGCCGCCCCCCTCGGGGGTGGGAGCGTCCGACGGGTACAGCCGCTGGCGCGGGGGGGTCAGCGACCAGCCCATGACGAGCGCGCCGGTGGTGCCCAGCCCCGCAAGGAGGAACGTACGACGTTTCATGCGGCCCTCAGAAAATCCTCACGTGTGCCTCATATTTCCAAGATGCCACGTCGCCCACATGGGCGGCAGCGTCCCGTGCCCTTGACCCGTCCCGCCATGCGACCCGCGTTGCCCGCTTCCGCTGCCCTGTCGCTCTGTGCCGCGTTGCTTCTCTCCGGCTGTCAGCAGGACGCCGAGTCGAAGACCGCCGTCGCGGCCGCGAAGGTGGCCCGCGAAACGCGCACGCTCGCGCCCGGCGACCTGCAGATCCTGAGCCTCGACCGCACCGTGGCCATCGAAGTCGTCGGCGACTCGGCGCACGTGTTTCTGGTGAACAGTACGATCAGCGTGCCGGTGACCTACATCGAGAACGTGAAGTACGCCGACAACCGGCTGCGCTTCGACATCAAGGGCTTCGGCATGAAGATGTTCGAGGTCGGTGACGGGCGGGAAGGCGCGGTGTTCTCGCAAGTTGATGCGCTGCAGTTCGTGTCGACGGTGGTGGCGAGGCAGAATCGGGCGGAGCGGGCGGATTCGGCGGTGCAGTAAGGCGGTTTGGACTGCGGATCAACTACGGGTGGTTGGTCCGGCGGTCTACTGGCTGACGGCACTAGCCCTCAGGGGAAAGAACGCAGGGAAGAAGGATGTCGCGCGGTTGTGTCCACCAAGACCGCAACTGCAGTTGCCGTTTTTTGTGGACGGTACCGCGCTTTCTACTTTCCCCTTGCTTTCTTTCCCCTGAGGGCTAAATCCGTCGGCCAGTTAACCGCCGGACCAAACCACCGTTGTTCAACCGCCTTCAAGAGCTGCACGACAGCATCGAACACCCCGCTTTGTGCCGTGCCCACTCCGGCCGGCGCCCCGCGAACTCGGCAAACGCCGGCTGCTCCGTGTACGGATCGCGCAGCACCGTGAGCAGCGTCCGCACCACCGAATAATCGCCCGCAGTTGCCGCGTCGATGGCCTGCTGCGCCACGTAATTGCGCAGCACGAACCACGGGTTCACGGCGTGCATCGCGGCGCGGCGTTCCGCAAACGTTCGGCCGTGCTGCAACACCAGCGCGTGCCACCGACGCAGCCACGCGTTGAATGCCTCGGCCTTCGCGTCGCGCTTGTCATCGTTGTAGAACACGTCGCCCAAGAGTGGCAGCAGGTCGCCGTCGGGCAGCGTGTCGCCAATGTCGCCGAGTGCGCGGAAGAAACGCGTGTAGTCGACTTCGGCGTCGAACAGGAGCGCGAAGCACTCACGGATGACGAGCATCTCGTCGTCGCCGCGGCGCACGAAGCCGAACTTGGCGGCGTTCATGGCTTCGTACTCGGCAATGTACACCGCCGAAAAGCGATCGAGGCCGGCTTGCAGCGGCGCTTCGTCGGCAAAGAGCGGCGTGAGCGCGTCGGCAAGGCGCGCGAGGTTCCACTGAGCGACGGCCGGTTGCTGCCCGAAGCGATAGCGACGCCCCTGCGCGTCGGTGGTGTTGGGGGTCCAGTGCGGGTCGAAGTTGTCGAGCCAGCCGTACGGGCCGTAGTCGATCGTGAGCCCCACTATCGACATGTTGTCGGTGTTCATCACGCCGTGCACGAAGCCCACGCGCATCCACTGCACGATCATGCGCGCCGTGCGCTCGCACACCTCGGCGTACCACGCGCCGCGCCGTTCGGTGTCGTTGGTGTACTGCGCCACCAGATGCGGAAAGTCGCGCGCTATGGTGAAGTCCACCAAACGCGTGAGTGTGGCCACGTCTTCGCGCGCCGTGAAGATTTCGAAGTTGCCGAAGCGAATGAAGCTGGGGGCCACACGACAGACGATCGCACCGTGCTCGGGCGCGGCGTTGCCGTTGTAGAACATGTCGCGCACCACCATGTCGCCGGTGGCGACCACGCTCAGTGCGCGCGTCGTGGGGACGCCCAGGTGGTGCATCGCTTCGCTGCACAGAAATTCGCGAATGCTCGAGCGCAGTACGGCGCGACCGTCGGCGGTGCGCGAGTACGGCGTGGGGCCCGCGCCCTTGAGCTGCAGCTCCCACCGTTCGCCGCGCGCGTTCACCACTTCGCCCAGCGTAATCGCGCGCCCGTCGCCCAGCTGACCGGCCCAGTTGCCGAACTGATGCCCGCCGTAGCAGGCCGCATAGGGCTGCATGCCGGGAAGCAGCGCGTTGCCGCCAAACAGCTCGGCGAACGCGGGCGACTGCACGAACTCAGGCCCGAAGCCCACGAGCTCGGCCACGTCGGCCGCATGCGCCAACAGCTGCGGCGCGGCCACGGGGGTGGGCATCACCGCGCTCCACGCGGCACCCAGCACTTGTCTTCGCCGCCCCGAGGAATCAGGATCCCCCGGCAGCTCGGACACGAAGCGGTTGTCGAAGGTCACGTTCGACGTTTCGTTGTCTACACTGTTGGTATTCACACCCTGAAACATAGAACCCGGCCCACCATGTCGAAGCGTTTTGTGAACGCGTTCCCGGCTGTGCTTGCCCCGGCGATGCTGGCCATTGGCCTCACGGCGTGCAGCGACGCCAAGTCGCCGGCCAAGGGCGGCACGTTGTCGGACAGTGTGGTGACCATCCCGGCGGTCCCCACCATTACCGTGGCCGCCGTCGCGCCCAACTCCTTTTCGGGGACCCTCCCCTGCGCCGATTGTTCCGGCGTGCAGACCACCGTGGCGATCTTTGCCGACAGCACCTATCGCCTGCGTCAGCAGTTCGAGGGGAAGTCGACCACGCCGGTGGTGACGATGGGCCGGTGGGAGCTGGCGGGCGGGACGCTCACGCTGCGCGGGCTCACCGATTCGCTGCGCTTCACGCAGGTGAGCGAGGACACGATCCGGCTGGCCGCCGACGCCAAGGCGGTGCTGGTGCGCGCCGACAGCATGAACGCGCTACGCGAGCCCGTCACCGTGGTGGGGGCGTTTTCGTACATGGCCGACGCGCCCACGTTCCGCGAATGCGCATCGGGGCAGACGTACCCGGTACTCATGAAGGGTGGCTATGCGGCGCTCGAGCGGGCGTACAGGGCGGCCAAGCTCGCCCCCGGCAGCGCGCAGCAGGTGGAGCTGTCGGCGCGCTTTCTGGCGCGTCCCGACGACCTCGAGGGGCCGCGTGAGCGCGACGTGGTCGAGGTCGTGAAGTACGTCGGGCCGTCGGCCAACCCGGATTGCCGGTGATATGGGGCTCCTGTCCTGGCTCAACCCCCGCCGGCGGGAACCCCGCGCCCTCTCCGCGCCTATTACCAGCATGACCGACCAGATCTCCGATTCCAAGACGTACGTGAAGCCGCCGGCCGACGCGCTGCGCAGCACGCTCACCCCCGAGCAGTACGCCGTCACCCAGCAGTGCGGTACCGAACCGCCGTTCCGGAACGCCTACTGGGACAATCACGACGCGGGGCTGTACGTGGACGTCGTCACTGGCGAGCCGCTCTTTGCCAGCGTGCACAAGTTCGACAGTGGCACGGGGTGGCCCAGCTTCACGCGTCCCGTCGCGCCCAACGTGACAGAGCACGAGGACCGCTCCTACGGCATGCGCCGGGTGGAAGTGAAGTCGAAGCACGGCGACTCGCATCTGGGGCACCTCTTCCCCGATGGCCCGCAGGAAGAGGGGGGCCTGCGCTACTGCATCAACTCGGCGAGTCTGCGCTTCATTCCGTTGGCCGAGCTTGAGGCCCAAGGGTACGGCGAGTACGTGTCGCTCTTCGGGAAGGGCCCGTCGCATGGCTGAGCCCACGCGTGAAGTGGCCATTCTGGCCGGCGGCTGCTTCTGGGGCATGGAAGAACTGCTGCGCGCCATTCCCGGTGTGCTCGACACCGATGTGGGCTACACCGGCGGGTGGCTCGAGCATCCCACGTATCACGACACGCACGACAGCAAGAGCGGTCATGCGGAGAGTGTGCGCATCGAGTTCGACTCGCGTGTGTTGAGCTACGAGTCGCTGCTGGAACACTGGTTCTTCCGCGTGCACGACCCCACGACGCTCAACCGTCAGGGGAACGACATGGGGACGCAGTACCGGAGCTCGATTTTCTACACGAGCGAGGCGCAGCGCGAGACCGCCGAGGTGGTGAAGGCGCGGGTGAATGCGAGCGGCTTCTGGCCGCGGCCCATCACCACCGAAATCGTCCCGGAAGCGAAGTGGTGGAGCGCCGAGGGGTATCACCAGGATTATCTCAAGAAGAATCCGGGTGGGTATACCTGTCATTGGATGCGGTAGGCAGTTGTTCGAAACACGGGCTGGCCGTCCAGCCCGTGGAATGGCGCGCGATTTCGACAGTCGACATATTCGAGCAGCTCTCCCCTCTCAGGTGCTCACGTGTTGAATTTTCGATCAATGCTCGCGCTGGCCGCCGCCGTTGCGTGTTTCTCTGCCAATGCGCTCGCGGCGCAATCTCCTCTCACCGTCGGCAAGCCGCTCTCCGGCACTGTCGCGGGGAAGGACACCGCGCGCTTCACGCTTCGCGCCGACTCGGCGTTCGTCGTTCGTATCCGGGTTGACCAGCAGCCCGGCGATGTCGCGCTGCGACTGATCGGTCCCAAGAAGATCGTCTTGCGCGCGGTCGACGCCGTGCGTACGGGACGCGAAGAGTTGTTCGTGCTCACCGTCGACCAAGGTGAATACCAGCTGCAGGTGCTCGCTGCCGATTCCGTGGGTGGCGCCTTCGCGGTTACGCTGCTCGCCAATGAAGAACTGTCCAGCGATCCCAAGCAGCTCACCCATCAGCTACTCGCGCCGTGGGATCGCAAGGATGGGCCGGGAGCTGCGGTGGCCGTGTGGCGCGGTGGCAAGACGCTCTTGGCGAAGGCGTACGGTATGGCGAACCTCGGCTACGACATTCCGTTCACGGTGGCGACGCCCACGAACATCGGATCGACGAGCAAGCAGTTCACCGCCTTCGCCATGATGCTGCTCGTGGAAGAAGGGAAAGTGGCGCTCGATGAAGACGTGCGGAAATACATTCCCGAGCTCCGCGACTTCGGGCAGAAGATCACCGTGCGCAATCTCCTCACGCACACCACCGGCTATCGCGAGCTGTACAACTCGGTGGGGCTCACCGGCCGTCGCATCGACGAAAGTGATTACGTGGGACGCGAAGAGTACATCGCGCTCATTCAGCGGCAGCCGTCGTTGCAGAATGCGCCTGGCGCCGAGTTCAATTACAACAACACGGCGTTCGGCCTTGCGGCAATGATCATTGCGCGCGTATCGAAGCAGCCGTTCGATGAGTTCATGGCACAACGGGTGTTCGCCCCCATCGGCATGACGCACACTCGCGTTCGTGCCGATGTTCGCGTGCCGGTGAAAGGTGCCACTGTGGGCTACTCGCGCGCCGCCAGCGGCGTGTGGCGTGACCTTGGCGATCTCGGTGGCTCGATGGGCGCCGGCGGCATCTATACCACGCTCGCTGATCTGCAGCGGTGGGCACAAAACCTCGCCAATCCCAAGGTGGGGACCAAGGCGGGCATTGCGCAGATGATGACGCCGTTCACGATGACCAACGGCAAGAGCACCGGCTACGGCTTCGGGCTGTTCATAGACACGCAGAACGGGCAGCAGCGCGTGCATCATGGTGGCGCCGACGTGTCGCACCGTTCCATGCTCGCGCTTTACCCCGCACTCGGCGCGGGGATTACCGTGCAGAGCAACGACGGTTCCTTCGACAGCAGCATCGCGTTCCGGTTGGCCGAGGCGTTCTTCCCGGAGCTGGCGCCCAAGCCAGAACCCGTGACGACCACCTTCGATGCCGCGAAGTGGGACGCGAAGAAGTTCGACGCGTTTGCCGGTCAGTATTCACTCGACGCGGCGCCGCAGTTCGTGCTGTCGTTCACGCGGTCTGGGGACACGCTGTACACGCAGGCCACGGGGCAGGGGAAGCTGCGCATGCTGCCCACGTCGGATACGTCGTTTGCTCTTCAGGGGGTAGTGGCGTCGGTGGAGTTCGTGCGCGACGCCGCCAAGAAGGTGACTGGCGCCATTCTCGTGCAGGGTGGAGCGCGTCAGCCGGCCAGCCGATTGGTCGGTCCGGTGGCGGCCCCGTGGACCCCGACGGCCGCAGATCTCGCCAAGGTGGCCGGGCGCTTTTACAGCGAGGAGCTGGAAACGTTCTGGGAGCTGTCGCTCAAGGACGGCAAGCTGATGGTGTCGCAGCGCCGGAGCGGTGACGGGGTGCTCAAGCCCACCAAGAGGGACACGTTCGGGGGTGCGTCGCCCGCAGGGGAGTTCACGCTGGTGCTCGAGCGCGATCGCGCCGGTGAGGTGATCGGCTTCTATGTAGACGTGGCCCGTTCGCGCGACATCCGCTTTGCCCGAGTGAAGTAGGCCGAGAGGGGGCCGCACTCGCACAACGCTGATCGGGGGCGCACGTTATTCGGGGAGTACGCTTTCCTCCCCCCTCGCCCCCGAGTCATGTCCCTCCCCCTGCGCACGGTCGCTTCGGCGACGCTGCTGTCGGTCAGCGGCGCGCTGCTGTGGTCTGCCCCCGCCCTCGCTCAGCGCGCCAAGAGCGTCGCGAGCACCAGCCCGGGCCCTGTGGCCCCGGTCGTGGCTACCGAATTCGACAAGCTGCATTTCCGCAGCATTGGCCCCGCGACCATGTCGGGGCGCATCTCCGATGTGGCCGTGTTCGAGAACAACCCCAGCATTTACTACGTGGGGACGGCGCACGGCGGCGTTTGGAAAACCGTCAATAATGGCACCACTTTCACGCCACTATTCCAACACGAAGGGCTCATTGCGGTCGGAGACGTCGCGGTCTCCCAGATCAACCCCGACATCGTTTGGGTTGGCGCCGGCGAAAGCAACAACCGCCAGAGCACCTCGTGGGGCGGCGGGTTGTTCAAGAGCACCGACGGCGGCAAGAGCTTCGCGCTGGTCGGGCTCCCCAATTCCAAGCATATCAACCGCATCGTCATCCACCCCACGAACGACAACGTGGTGCTGGTGGCGGCGACGGGTCCGTTGTTCGGCCCGGGTGGTGAGCGCGGCGTCTACAAGACCGTCGACGGCGGCCTCACCTGGAAGCAGGTGCTCAAGGGAGACGACGACACCGGCGCGAACGATCTCGTCATGTCCCCCACCGATTCCAAGGTGCTCTTCGCCAGCATGTACCAGCGCCGGCGCACCGCCTGCTGCATGAACGGCGGCGGCCCCGGCAGCGCGCTCTTCAAGAGCACCGACGGCGGTGACACGTGGACCAAGGTGACCGGCACGGGCTTCCCCACGGGTCCGTTGGGACGCATCGCGGTAGACGTGTACCGCAACAGCGGCAACATCGTGTACGCCACCGTCGAAGCGCCCACGGCGGCGCGCGGCGCGGCGCCGGTGGTGAGTGAAGAGATGGCCAACACGCCCGCGCGTGGCGGACAGAACGCGGGGGCCACGGGCGTGTATCGCAGCACCGATGGCGGCGCGACGTGGAGCAAGATGAGCAGCACCAATCCGCGCCCCATGTACTTCAGCAACCTCAAGGTGGACCCGGTGAACCCCGACCGCGTGTACATGGGCGGCGTGGGGCTCCACATGACCATCGATGGTGGCCGCTCCTGGGAAACCGACGCGGCGCTCGTCATTCACGACGACATTCACGCCATCTGGGTGAACCCCAGGAACCCCGACCACGTGCTCATTGGCGGCGACGGCGGACTTGGGGTGAGCTACGATCTGAGCCGCACCTGGCAGTTCATCCCCACGTTGCCGGTGGGGCTGTTCTACCATGTGAGCTACGACATGGAGTTCCCGTACAACGTGTGCGGCGGCATGCAGGACAACTACGACTGGTGCGGCCCCAGCGCGTCGCGTCAGAACCGCGGCATCTTCAACTACGATTGGTTCCAGGTGTTGGGCGGCGACGGCTTCGTGGCCATCCCCGACCTGCGCGACTCGCGCATCATCTACACCGAGTCGCAGGACGGCAACATCGTGCGTCGCAACAAGGTGACCGGTGAATCGCGCCAGATTCGCCCCACCGCGCAGAACGTGACCAACGCGGCGCCGCGCGAAGCGTATCGCTTCCATTGGGACACGCCGCTCATGCTGTCGCCCAACGATCCGGGCGTGCTGCTCGCGGCGGCCAACAAGGTGTTCCGCTCGCGCGACCGTGGCGATAGCTGGGAAGCCATTTCTCCCGACCTCACGCAGAACGCGTCGCGCGACAGCATCGTGACGATGGGGCTCAAGGGGAGCGACATCACCATTGCCCGTCACGACGGCATTTCGCAGTGGCCCGCCATCGTCGCACTCGGCGAAAGCCCCAAGCAGGCCGGCGTGTATTACACCGGCACCGACGACGGCACGGTGAGCGTCACGCGCGACGACGGCAGAACGTGGCAGAACATCACGAAGAACCTGCCCGGCTTCCCGGCGGGGCATGCGTTCGTGAGTGAAGTGGTGCCGAGCCGCTTCGATGCCGGCACGGTGTACATCACCGTCGATAACCACCGCCAGAACGACTACGCGCCGTACGTGTGGATGTCGCGTGACTTTGGCGCGACGTTCGTGGCGCTGGTGAACGGGTTGCAGGGCGAAGTGATCAAGACGCTCACCGAAGACACCAAGAACGCCGATGTGCTGTACGTGGGCACCGAGACCGGCATTTTCGTCACGGTGAATCGTGGGCAGCAGTGGAAGCGCATCAAGGCGAACTTCCCCACGGTGCGTGTGGACGAGCTCACGATTCATCCGCGCGACAACGCGCTGATTGTGGCGACGCACGGGCGTGCGCTGTGGATTCTCGATCATCTGGAGCCCATCCAGGAGTACGCGGCGGCGTTGCGTGCGGACGCGACGCTGTTCACGCCCGGCATGAGCTTGCAGTGGAAGAGCAAGGACGACCGCAACGACGAGTTCTGGGGGCATCAGTTCTTCACGGGCGAGAACCCGCCCACAGAGACCGTGTTGCAGCTGTACTTCAAGGCGCCGGTGAAGAACCCCGTGTTGCGCGTGTTCGACGGGGCGGGGGCGTTGGTGCGCGAGTTGGCGGTGCCCGCGGCGAAGAACGTGGCCGGTATGCAGACCGTGTGCTGGGACCAGCGTGTGGAGCCGGTGCGTGATGTGAACGCTGGTGCGGCGGCTGGTGCTGGTCGTGGTGGTGCGGGCGGTGCTGGTGGTGGCGTGCAGCCGCCGGCGTTTGCGCGCGCCATTCCCGGGTATCCCGAGCAGTTGCCGCCGGTGGGGTACATGGCGGAGAACCCGTGTGCGCCGGCAGGTGGCGCGGGCGGTGGCTTCCGCTTTGGTGGTGGTGGGAACGTGGGGCCGTTGGTGTTGCCCGGTACCTACGCCGTCGCGCTGGTGGTGGACGGCAAGGAAGTGTCGCGCAAGCCGCTCACCATCGTGATGGACCCGGAAGTGAAGCTCACCGCCGAGCAGCGTGTGGCGTACAACGCGAAGGCGATGGAGCTGCACAACGCGCAGAACGCCGGTGCCATGGCCGCGGCGCCGTTGGCGGCGATGAATGCCGGTGTGCGTGCCGCGGCGGCGAAGATCGACAGCACGCCGACGTTGCCCGATAGCGTGAAGACGCAGTTCGCGGCGTTCCGCAAGGAATACGACGCGCTCCGCGCGAAGTTCGGTGTGGGTGTGGTGGCCGCGCCGGGCGGCTTTGGTGGCGGCGGCGCCGGCGCCGGCGTCGATGCCAACGTGCTCGCGCGTGTGGGCACGGCGAAGAACAACATGCTCTCGGTGTGGGAAACGCCGAGTGACGCGTTGGTGAAGCAGGCCGCAGCGGCGAAGACGGCGCTGGACGCGGCGGTGGCCGAAGCGGCGGCGTTCATGCCGAAGGCGCGGGCGATGAGTGCGCTGCTCGCGGCGAACGGCGTAACGATGGCGCTGTCGCCGGGGAACTGAGGGGGCTTTTAACCTGTGGGTTATAGAACAGCGCGGCGCATGTACTCGTGAGGAGTGCATGCGCCGTGTTGGCTTGGTGGGGCGGGTTTCTCGCGTGCCGTGGAGGCGCCGCGATGTGCTATACGTCCGGAACGTCTCTCTCGGCGATTTCCATTTATCTTGCAGCGCTTGCAAGAGAACAGCGGCGTTCAAAACGGCGAAACTCGTCCCAAGTCGTTTCCCTGCGGTCGCTTGCGGGACGTCATGAACGGTTTGATGCTTCCATTATCTTGCAGGGAAACGTCAGATAACGGCGGCGTTGCAAGAGTTTCCTGCAGGCTAATAGGCGTTGAACTAAACCGCTGCGCGGTAGTGGTTGTTGAGGACGGTTCCCTTCGGGGGGCCGTCCTTTTGTGTGTCGGCCGGTCGCCGTAACGTCGTGGGAGCAGGTCCTTCTTTTCCCGCAGACGGAGGTTGTGATGCAGACGCTCACCGACCGGATGGGTGAGGATATGCGGTTGCGCGGCTTCGCGCCCAAAACGCAGCAGGCGTACCGGGGCGCGGTCACCGGCTTGGCGACGCATTTCGCGCGCTCGCCGGAGACGCTGGACACGCTGTCGGAAGACGAGTTGCGTGCCTTCTTCCTCGAGTTGGTCACGACGCGCCAGGTCTCGCGCAGTACGCTGATTGTCTACCGCAGCGGCATTCGTTTTCTGTACGAAGTCACGCTGCAGCGGACGTGGCCGGTGTTCGATCTCGTGCGTCCCGCGAAGCGGCACACCCTGCCGAATGTGCTCGCGGTGGCTGAAGTCCGTCAGCTGCTCGCGGCCGTGCGCGACGCGCAGGCGCGCATGACGTTGACGCTGATCTACTCGTGTGGCTTGCGCCTCTCGGAGGGGATCTCGCTGCGGACGCGGGACATTGATCGGGCGCGCATGGTCGTGCACGTGTGCGCGGGCAAAGGCGGACGCGATCGGTATGTGCCGCTGCCGCAGCGCACGCTCGATCTGCTGAGTGCGTATTGGCGGGCCGCGCCGCCCGCACGCCGCCGCGCCGCGGCGCGTGGCGGCTGGCTATTTCCGAATCGCGAGGCGACGGGGCCGTTGCATCCGGCCAGTCTCCAGAAGACCTTCGCCGCCGTGGTGCGATCTAGCGGCCTAACCAAGCACGCGTCCGTGCACACACTCCGCCACTCGTATGCGACACACCTGCTGGAGTGTGGCGTGCATCTGCGCACCATCCAGGAGCTGCTGGGGCATCGTAGCCCCGCGACGACCGCGATCTACACGCACATCACGCCGACGGTGACCAGCGCGTTGCATGCCACGGTCAATTCGCTGATGGCCACCTTGTAACCGCGTGGGGTGGTGAGGGACGCGCGCATGACCGTGGCGACGGTCGTGCGGCAATTTGGGCCGGCGTACGTGGCGCGCTTCGGCGCGACGATGCCGGCCGGCCATCGGCGTGCCGTGGCGGATCTCGCCGCCTGTCGCACGGCCGCGATGGGCGGGCATGTGACGCAGTGCGACACCTGTGGCGTCGAGCACTTCGTCTATCACTCGTGCCGCCACCGCCAGTGTCCGACATGTCATGGCGTCAGCACCCGCGCCTGGACGGCGGCACGCGAAGCGGAGCTGTTGCCAGTCCCCTACTTCCATGTGGTGTTCACGCTGCCGGCCGAGCTCCGGACGGTCGTCCGGGCGCACCAGCGCGTGTTGTTGGGGGCGTTGATGCAGACGGCGGCCGAGGCGCTGCAAGCGCTGACGGCCGACCGACATTATCTGGGCGGCACCGTGGGCATGTTGGCCGTGCTGCATACCTGGACGCGCACGCTCGAATATCATCCGCATGTGCACTGCCTCGTGCCGGGCGGCGCCGTGGCGGCCGACGGCACGTGGCGGCGGGCGCGGGGCCAGTATCTGGTGCCGGTGCGCGCGCTGTCGGTCGGCTTCCGCGCGCGATTCCTGATGCGATGTAAACGACTCTTACCTGACGTGATTGTCCCCGCCTCGGTCTGGAAGAAGCCGTGGGTCGTCTACGCCAAGCCCACCGTGCAAGGCGCGGACTGCGTGCTGCGCTATCTCGCGCGCTACGTGCATCGCGCGGCCATCACCGATGCGCGCATCGTCCGCGTCGACGCCACGACCGTGACCTTCCGGTATCGGGACGCGACGGCCTGCGGCTGGCGCACGATGACCCTGCGCGGCGAGGAGTTCTTGCGGCGCTTCCTGCAGCACGTGTTACCGCGCGGCTTTCACAAAGTGCGCTACTATGGGTTCTGGCGGCCGAACGCGGCGGCGGTACGCGCCGCGCTGCAGCATCGCCTCGCGCCCGCGTCGGTCCTCGCGCCACGAGCAGCACACCTCGAGGCCCCGCCCGCCTCCCTCCCGGGGGCGCCCACGTGTCGGCAGTGCGGGCAGGGACATCTCTACCGCACGCGCCGACTACTCCGCGCGAGCCACGCGCCGGCGTGGATCGACCCGCCATGACGACTCGCTGCCGCGCTCGCATCGCCGGTCCCACCGGCACATCGATCCGACCGATGTGTGGCCTCGTCGCGGCTGCCATCGACCATCCGCGCGTCCTCCGCGCCATCAGGGCTCGCCAGACCCCGCCTCCCGCCGCCCGATCCTGCCGCCGCGCCGGTGCGCGCTCCGCGTGTGCCGTGAAACGACCGGTGGCGGGACGCTCGCTCGCCCTGCAAACTCCATAGCGGACCTCCCGCGGTTCAGTTCAACGGAGGTTTGGCGTCGGCTACGCGACGCAAAACCTCTATTTTGTTAGACCTCCAAGGACGGTCTTGTCCGCCGGCCAGTCCTGCGACACCTTCCAAGTATGTCCTCGCCGATTCTAGATTTCAGTCACCTGACGCCCGACGAGCGTATCGAGCTCGCGGAGCAGCTCTGGGACAGCCTGCCCGTTTCGGAGCAGCAGCCGACTGAGCCCGTCCTCGACGAGCTACGCCGCCGCCGCGCTGCGCTTGAGGCTGACGGGGATCCGGGCGAGCCGTGGGACCTGGTCGTGAAAGAGATCGGTAAGCGCGGCGCGTGACGCCGCGCTTGTTCGTTCGACGCGAGGCGCGCGCAGAAATGGCGGAGGCGTTTCAGTGGTACGAAGCGCGAAGTGTCGGACTCGGACATGAATTCCTACGGGCCGTCTCGGTCGCATTCACCTCGATTCAGCGCGCACCTGAGCAGTATGCGATCGCGGTCGACGATATTCGCCTGGTGCCGCTTCGCCGATTCCCGTACGTGGTGTACTTCGTGGGCACTACTCGAGGAATATCGGTGATTGCGGTCATTCACAGCCGCCGTCATCCACGCCGTTGGCAGTCGCGGCGCTGAGGTCTAACGAAACGTTGCTGCTGACAGCGCCATGCGGTGTGCGGCAGGCGGTCGCCGTGCTGGCGCACGTCGCCCGTCCGGCCGCACTTTATTTGATGCGCTGCAGCAGAACGCTCTCGCGTTAGATCGCTGAACTCGCAGTCGCGCGCCGTCAATAGCAAACGTCTAAGTCGATTCATTTATGTCATCTGTCGCTAACTCGCTCGCGAAAGTCGCGCTTATCGCGCTGGCGTTTTCCGCCGCGTCGTGCCGTCCTGCCCTCGTGGACATGTATGACGTGTTACCCGCTATCGGCGATCCCGTCCCCTTCTTTCAGTATCGTGCTTTCGACGGTAGCGTAGTAAATCCGGAAAGTGTACGCGGAGCGCCCACCGTGATTGTGCTGTGGTCGACGACCTGTTCCGCCTCGCGACTTGCCCTCGAGACAGTCGGTGCGCTGCATTCCGAATACGCCGGGAAAGGGGCACGCGTCATGATCCTTGCGGAGGACAACGACTCTACCGCTGTCTCGACAGTTTTTGAGCAGGCGGGCGTGACGGTGCCGGTCGCTCTCGCTTCTGGCTCGCTACGTGACACCTTTACCCATGATCAGTCAGTGTTGCCGTGGAGAAAGGCATTTGGGCTGCCAACGTTCCTTGTGCTCAACCGAAAGGGTGAGGTGGCATGGCGACAGCTCGGCATCGAACAGGATGCGAAGGTTCGTCTCCAGCGTTTGCGATCAGTGCTGGACAGCCTAAGTGTTTCGCAGTGAAGATCGGCGCACCGCGCTCTAACGGTGCTTGCTGCTGACGGCCACGGTATGGAAGCGACCGCTGCGCGACCGCATCGATTTGGAGTGTCCGCTGCAGAAGCCAGCGTTAGGCCGCAGCACCTAGACCGCTGCAATGCAACCGGACGGTTGAGGATGAGCTCCGTAGATACGAACTCGCACCCGATTTTCGACCCGAGATGGGCTGAACGAGTCATTGCCAAGTTTCTTTCGCCGCAGCTCGAGCTTGCCGACGAACTGACGCGCTTCGCAGCAGATCTGCTCCTTCGAGCACACAGCTCCGTTTCTGGTCCAGGGTCGCAAGCTCACGAAGTGCTCATCTCAGTACTGTTTCGACAGACTCTCGTCTCCGGTGACGCAGCATTCACCGCGCTCAGGTACGGCGCGATTGAGGCGGCGCAGGTACATGCGCGCGGGTTGCTTGAGGCGCAGTGGGGGCTGAAGTTTGCCCTACAAGACCCAGAAAAGTGGGGCCTTCACGTGCACGTGTCCTGCTCCAGTTGAAATGTGACACCACCCGCTCCACACTATGGAGCAACGGAGGTTGTCATGAGTCCCTCAAAGGAAGCTGTCCAGCGCTCGCGTCGGGTCTTCACGCCTGAGCAGAAGGCCACAATCCTGCGTCGGCATCTCGGCGATAAGGTCCCGGTCTCGGACCTGTGTGACGAGTACCAGATTGCGCCCAGCTTGCTGTACCTGTGGCAGCGGCAGGCGTTGGAGCACTTGGCCGCCGCGTTGCAGGATGGACGCACGCAGCGCGGCGAGACGCAGACGGCCCAGGCCGATCGCGCGCGCATCGCCGAGCTCGAAGCCACGATTGCCAAGAAGGACCGCATCATCGCCGAAGTCTCGGAAGAGTATCTCGACATGAAAAAAAAGCGTGGGGCCCCATGACCGGGCGCTGGGTCCCGCCCGATCGGCGCGACGAGGTCGTGGATTGCGTCACGTCACTGAGCACGCGCACGGACTTGCCGGTCCGCTCGATGCTGGAGCGGCTCGGCATTGCGCGCGCCAAAAATGCGCGCTGGACGGCCTCGTACGGGGCGGTGCCCACGCCGCACGGGCCGGTGCCGCGCGAGCATTGGCTGACCCCAGCGGAGCGCGATGGCATCCTGCAGTTTCATGACCGCTATCCGCTCGAAGGGTATCGCCGGCTGTCGTACATGCTGCTCGATCACGGCGAGGTCGCGGTCAGTCCGTCCTCCGTGTATCGCGTCTTGAAGAGTGCAGGGCGGCTGGATCGCTGGACCCGCACGCCCTCCAAGAAGGTCACGGGCTTCGATCAGCCGACGCACGCGCACGCCCACTGGCACATCGATTTCACGTACGTCAACATCGCCGGCACGTTCTACTATCTCTGCGCGATCCTCGATGGCTGGTCGCGCTACTTGGTGCACTGGGAACTGCGCGAGTCGATGACGACGCGCGACGTCACCACCATCGTGCAACGCGCCAAAGAAACGTTTCCGGACGCGCAGCCGCGGATCATCTCGGATAACGGGCCACAGTTCATCGCCCGCGACTTCCGCGATTTCATCCGGCTCGCCGGCATGACGCACGTCCGCCCCGCCCCGTACTATCCGCAGTCGAACGGCAAACTGGAACGCTGGAACCAGACGCTCAAGGTCACCACGATTCGCCCGGCGGCGCCGTCGTCGATCGAGGACGCGCGGCGTCACGTTACCGCCTTCGTCACGCACTACAACGAGCAGCGACTGCACAGCGCGATCGGGTACATCACGCCAGCCGACCGCTTGGCGGGCCGGTCCGCGCAGATCTGGGCGACACGCGATGCACGCCTCGAAGCCGCCCGCGCTACTCGCGCCCTCGCGCATCACGCTGCGGCAGCGTAATCTCGAGTCATCACACACCCACGATTCCATTGTAGTACCACCCACCCGTCACATTCACGCTGAACCAGGACACACGTGTCGACGCTCCGCAAGAACCGACATGAGGCTCGTCGGCTTGTTCCTGGGACGAAGGAATACACAATGTACGAGGCGGCTCGTGAGCTCACGAATGCAGCGAATCCTGAGACTCCAGAATCCATCGAACGAAATAGGCAGTTCATAGCGGCGACCGATACCGTGCTGTCCCGCCCTCACCTTGCGAAGATTGACGCTGGCTTCCAAGTCGGGCTCAAGAAGCACGGTTACGAACAGCCTTGGTACTACGATGGGAGTGCGCCAATCAAAGAGCGGATTCGATCCATTCGTCAGCTCGCGATAGCGGTTGATGCTTTAGCGGCCTACGATACAACCTACATGCACACATCCTACAATGTTCATGGAGGTCATGAGTCCGGGCATCTAGTTACGGACGAAGCGGGAACGGCAATCGCAATGATTCGAACTATAGAAGGCTTCCGCCACTTGTTCGTGCTCGTGTCAGCTCTGCTTGTCGACTGCTCGCGGCGAATCATCGATCAGTATCGCGCAGGCGAGCTGGAAGGTTTCGTCTCCAAGTACAAGGTGCGCTGGAGTGAGGTCATATCCTCTACGAGAGATATTGAAGTGCAGCTTCAACCGCGGACGCTTTGACGCAACTGCGGCCTAACCTTGCGTTGCTGCAGTCAAACGCTGTGGGCATTGGTGTGGCGACCGCGGGGCGTTCGCGATAGCGTCAAGGGCCGGTGCGAACGCCCCGCTCGCCTCCGGGTGGGCGTTTGCTGCAGAACGCGCGCGTTAGGCAGCGACACCAGAACCTCGAATTGAGAACACCGGATGAGTCGCCTTTCTGACTTCAAGCCAATTCAGACACTATCGATCCCCGGAGCCGATGCGCTTGATACGTCCGGACTAATTCTGATTGTTGGCCCGAATTCCTCCGGCAAGAGCCAGCTGCTTCGAGACATCCATCACCGCGTTACGGGTGCGCCGAGAACGCCGGTCGTAGCATCAGAAATCGCGTTAGGATCGCTTGAAGTGGAATCCTTATTGAAGTGCCTCGAAGAAGAGGGGCTGCTCAGGACTGTGACTGAAGACGGCGGACCAACCCAGCTGTTCGCACAGACAACATCTCTGGGTATCGGGGACGCCATCCCGCAAGTCAGTCCGAACCAGCCGCGGAGTTGGTATAACGAGTTCAACGGACCAGCTTCGAAGGACGCACGACGAAAGAGCGAGTTTCTTGCGTAGTTTGGCCGGTTTCTTGTGACGCGCCTGTTTCTAGATCGGCGATTGGTTGCCCTCAATTCGACGGGCACGCACGATTTCGTAAAGGTTGCACCTCAGAACGAACTGCACGCACTCTATATCAACGACGACGCAAGAGAGCAGCTGTACTTGGAGGTTAAGTCGAGCTTCGGAAAGGCAGCGTGGCCAGATGCGTCCCGCGGTAGCGTGCTCTGCTTGAAGGTGAGTGACGATGGAGCTCTGCCCTCGCCAGAAGCGCGGCTCTCGCCAACTAAAATGGCGAAGTACCGCGACATCGAGTCGGAGGGAGACGGCATGCGATCGTACGCTGCTACGTGCGTGGCCCTGCTACTTGGCCTGCGACCTGTATGCCTCCTCGACGAGCCGGAACTCTGCCTCCATCCACCGCAGGCATACAATCTCGGCAAGTTCATCGGTAGGTTCGGCAGTTCCGAAGACACTGCAACATTCGTCGCAACACATAGCAGTCATGTGCTTCGCGGCGCTGTCCAAACTGCGCAGAAGCTACAGATTGTTCGACTTACCAGAAGCGGTACTGGCTTTCGTGCTCATACTGTCAGCTCAGAGGCGCTGTCGACTGCTCTTGCAAAGCCGACGGTCCGCGCTGAGGCAATCTTGGATGGGATATTCTCCCAAGCCGTCATTGTGCTTGAGGCGGATACGGACCGTACGGTCTATCAGGCAGTATGGGAGACTTTGCATGAAGAGTTTCGACTTGACATACATTTCGCCGCGGTAGGCGGCACCGGTGGAATCGCCGATACGTGTCAGCTCTACCGCACTCTCGAGATCCCCGTATCAGTCGTAGCAGACCTCGACGTCGTTGCTGATCTAGAAAAGCTGAAGAGAATCATCGCCGTCCTTGCACCTGCAGATCAGCTCGACGCGATCCTGCAAGAGGCGACCGATATCTCGGCACAGCTAAAGTTGCTTCCTCCGACGATTCTTCCGGAGGAACTGCGAGATCGCCTCAGTAAGGCGCTTGCGGCTGAAATGGATTGGTGCCTTGGACAGGATGTTGGGATTCGAAAGGATCTGTCGAGCATTTGCAACGAGCTGGATCGTCTACGCCGAATCAAACGCGGGGGAGTCGATGCCCTACCGCAGAGTGTCTCAGGGAAGATTCAGGTATTCCTGTCGCGACTGGCCACGCACGGGATATTTCTTGTTCCAGTTGGCGAACTCGAGGAGTGGCTGAAGAGCGAGCAGATTGAGTCTTCAAAGCACAACAAGAGCGCATGGGCAAATGAGGCCGCAGCCGTGGTCCGGAAGTCCGGACAAAAGTCAGGAGACATCTGGGATTTCCTGCGAATGGTAGGAGCTCACTTGCGGGAGCGTGAGCAGTCTTGAACTAGGTATGCGTGAGTTGGGGAGATCGCCAGCTGTTGCTTCAGGTCTTGCAACGCTCCTCGTGTGACGTCGCTGCCTAACCTTGCGTTGCTGCAGGCAAACGCTGCGGGCATCTGCGCATTTCACCCAAGTCGATCACACGTTTCGCTTCAAAGCGATCACCGGTTTCGATCCAAGGCGATCAGCCGTTTCGGCTGATGTCGATCACCGGGAGCAGGGCGCGGACGAGGGGTTAGTCAGTCGGGGTGTCGGGGGTCGGCAAGCGGCGTAACGAGCCGCCGGTAAGGGTGAGCCGGTGGGCATGATGCACCAAGCGGTCGAGGATGGCGTCCCCAAACGTGGGGTCGCCGATCATCTCGTGCCAGTGATCGACCGGCAGTTGGCTGGTCACGAGGGTGGCGCGACGGCCGACCCGATCTTCGACCAGTTCGAGCAGATCGCGCCGTTCGCGGTCCCCGAGCGGCGCGAGCCCCCAGTCGTCGAGAATCAGGAGATCGGTGCGCGCCAGCGTTTGCATCAGCTTCGCGTAGCTGCCATCGGCCCGGGCGAGGATGAGGTCTTCGCCAAGCAGACGCGGCACGCGCACATAGCGCACGGTGTGGCCCTGACGACAGGCGCTGTTCCCCAGGGCGCACGCAAGCCAAGACTTCCCCGTGCCCGTGGGCCCGGTGATCAGCAGCGTCTGATGTTGGCGTATCCATTCGCCGCCCGCGAGTTGGAGCACGCGACTGCGTTCGAGGCCGCGCTTCGCGCGGAAGTTCACGTCCTCGACACACGCGGGATATCGGAGTCGCGCGAGCTGGAGGAGGCGTGACAGCCGTCGATCATGCCGGAGTGCCTGCTCGCGCTCGAGGAGCAGCGCGAGCCGCTCCTCGAAGGCGAGGGTGGTGAGATCGGGGATGCCGCGTTGTTCGTCGAGCGCCGTGGCCATACCATGCAGCTTGAGCGCGTGTAACGTGGACAGCGTTTGTTCGAGGAGCATCAGGAGCTCAGCAGAGGGTGAGGTGAGACGCGGCCACCGGGAGCGGTTCCGCGACCGCATCCGTGCCGGTGGCGGCGGCTTCGTAGTACGCGGGCCCGCGGACATGCTCGTGATGCACGGGCAGCGGGCGCGGCGGCGCGGCGTCCTCGAGCGGCAGGCGGTCAAGCTGTTGCTCAAGGATCGACTTGACCGAGCGATACGCGATGGTGCCGGCGCCCTGCGCCCGCGCACACGCGGCGTTCACGCGCTCGGCGGGATAGCGTTTCGCGAGCGACAACAGCCCGAGACACGAGCGATAGCCCTGTTCCGGATGCGGCCACCGAGCCAAGAGCGCCTCGATGAAGGCGGCGGTCGGCGCACCGATGGAGCGGCCCCACGCGACGAGACGGGACGGCGACCAGTCGAGATGGCGCTGATGCGACTTGGGCCGATGCGACGGATCGGTGGTCATCCGCCCCTTCAGCGCGCTGCGCGCATGTAGCGCGACGCGCCGCCCGCTGTGCAGGATGTCCACGAGCGTGGCGGTGAGGCGGACCGTGACCGTCTCGCCGACCAAGCGATACGGCACGCTGTAGAGGTGCCCCTCGACCGAAATGTGGTAGTCGATGTTCACCTTCGCCGTGCGCCACTCGGCGAGCTCGTACCGTTCGGTCGGCAGTGGCTGCAGCGTCTCGCGTTCGAGCGCGTCGAAGACACTCCGCCGTGAGCCCGCCAGCTTCTGAAACGGGCGCTCGTTCACGCGCGCACAGCCGAAGGCGAGCGCGTGCTGCAATTCCGCGAGCGAGGTGAAGACGTCATGCCGCAGCGGCGCCAGGATCTCGCGCTCGACGATCTGCACCGCCGTCTCGACCTTCGCCTTGTCGCGCGGATGCTTCGCCCGCGCGGGCAAGATCACCGTACCATAGTGGCTCGCGAGATCCTGGTACGTCGGATGGATCGTCGGCTCGTAGTAACACGGCCGCGACACGCCGGCCTTGAGATTGTCGGGCACGATGGCGCGCGGGACGCCGCCAAACGCCTCCAGCATCGCCACGTGCGCGGCGATCCAATCGGTGAGCGTCTGCGACCAGGATGCCATGACGAACAACAGGTGGCTCGCGCCGAGCGCCCCGACAAAGATCTGCGCGTCCTGCGTGGTGCCGGCAGCCAGATCCTGCACGGGCATCGTCTGGCCGGCGTAGTCGACGAACACCTTCTCGCCCGGCACGTGCACCTGCCGCAGCACCGGCTCCAGCGTCTCTGCCCAGGCGTGGTAGCGGGCGCAGAACTGCGTATACCCGTAGCCCGTCGGCTCCGTCGTCTTGTACTCGATCCAGCACTGCTGGAGCGTCATGCCCGGCCGCTGCCGCTCGGCGTGCACCACCGACCAATCGGGCTCGGGGCGCGGCACCCGGGCATGCGGTGTCGGGGGATACAGTCGCGCGGCCAGTGCCGCCTCGTCCACCTCGGGCGGCAGCGGCCACGGGAGCCCGGACGCCGCGAACCGGCCCCGGTACTCATTGATGGTGCTCTGCGAAACGCCGAGGGCCCGCGCGATCTCGCGCTGGCTCCGGCCGTGGTCAAACGCGAGGCGGAGTGCCTCCACTACCTGTCGCATCGGGATCCTCACTGCGGGCACCGTCCCTCCGGAATAGAGTCCGGGGGGAACGTGCCGCGCGGGTGGTCCCGTCCGCGCCCTCCTGGGTGATCGGCATCAGCCGAAACCGGTGATCGGCATCAGCCGAAACGCCTGATCGGCAGCACCGAAACGGGTGATCGCCTTCCGCCGAAACGGGTGATCGCCTTCCGCCGAAACGGGTGATCGACATCAGCCGAAATACGCAGCATCGGTGTGGCGACCGCGGGGCGTCCGCTGTAGCCTCAAGGGAGGAGCGAACGCCCCGCTTGATTCGGTGTGGGCGTTTGCTGCAGAACGCGAGCGTTAGCCAGCCAATTCGATGCCGACTGCGAGATTCGACGTATTCATTAGCCACGCCAGTGAGGACAAAGAGTCCTTTGTGCGAGCACTTGCCACAACGCTCCGCGAAAAGGGGCTTGCTGTCTGGTACGACGACTTCGCCCTCCAGCTAGGAGACAGCCTGTCAGAATCGATTGGTCAGGGCCTAGCCAGTTGCTCGTACGGCGTGGTGGTCATAAGTCGACACTTCATCGCAAAGAAGTGGCCGCGCCGCGAACTAGTGTAGTGTCGCCAAAGTAGCGTTGGCTTTGCCGACCTTCCTGAGAATCTCGCGCACCGTTGCGGTCCACACAAACGGTTCGGGGTTTTCGTTGCGATGATCGATGTACGCGGTGATCGTCGCGATCAGGTGGTCGACACTCGTGACGGCGAGGCGGCGAATCTGGCGCTGCGTCAACTCGCCGAAGAACCGCTCGACGAGGTTCAGCCACGAGGCAGACGTCGGCGTGAAGTGGAAGTGGACCCGCGGGTTCCGGGCCAGCCACGCCTTCACGTTGGCGTGCTTGTGCGTGGCGTAGTTGTCGAGAATGACATGGATCGCGAGGTCTTTTGGCACGCTGCGGACGATCTGCGTGAGAAACACGAGGAAGTCCTCATGGCGATGCTGCGGGAGACATTTCTGCTGGATCCTCCCCGTCGCGACATCCAACGCGGCGAACAGCGTCGTCGTCCCATGGCGCTTGTAATCGTGCGTCATCGTGCCGGCGCGCCCTTTCTTCATCGGCAAGCCGGGCTGCGTGCGATCCAGCGCTTGAATCTGACTCTTCTCATCGAACGAAAAGACCACCGCCCGCTCGGGGGGATTCAGATACAGCCCCACGACATCGCGCAACTTCGCGACGAACTGGGGATCGGTCGACAGCTTGAACTGCTTGACGCGATGCGGCGTGAGGCCGTGCGCGCGCCAGATCCGACTGATCGTCGCCGCATGATGGCCCGTCGCCGTCGCCATCAACCGCGTGCTCCAATGGGTCCCGCTTGGCGGGGCGGTCTGCAGCGTGCGCTCGATGATCGCCGTTTCGTCGGCGACGGAAATCTGCTTCGGTCGCCCGGCGCGCGGCCGATCCGCGAGCAGTCCCGTCAGTCCCTCGGCGGCATAGCGATCCAACCAACGCGAGACGGTCGGTCGCGACACGCCCAACTGCACACAGATCGCGCTGCCCGCGTCCCCGGCCGCGGAGGCCAGCACGATCTGCGCGCGCTCGACCACACGCTGCGCCGTCGTGCGCGCCCGAACCAGGGCTTCCAACCGGGCGCGATCACCACGGTGCAGCGCGATCTTCCGAATAGGCAGTGGCATGACGAACAAGATACCACGTGCGGTCGTATTATGCACGCTATTTCTGCGACACTACACTAGCATCTCTCGTCGCTCGTGAAGACTTCACGGGGAAGGTCATACTGCCCATTTGGCACGGCGTGTCGAAACAGGAGGTGATGGATCAGCTTCCTCTACTCGCCGACAAACTCGCGGTAACTAGCGATAGTGGCGTCGAAGCTGTCGCGCAGAAGATTCTCGACGTAGTCGGATCAAACAGGCTCTCGGAGCAGGCGTTCGAGCGTGGGACTCTGTGTGAGCGACTAGGCCAGCCGGACGAGGCGATCGCGGCATACATCGAGGTGCTTTCCATAGACAAAGGTCACTCCTCGGCCCTGCGTAATCTCGCTCGATTGGTCAATAGCGCGGGCGTCCGAAGGAGCGCTGGCAAGATTCACTTTGGGAGAGTGAAGTGGTTCAGCTCCACGAAGGGCTTTGGATTCATCCAGGCAGAGGATGAGCAGCAGTACTTTGTTCACATATCGTCGCTTGAGAGAGACGGTGTGGTGCTACGTGCTGGGGACTCCGTTGCATTTCTGGTTTACGCTGCCGGTGACAAACGCATTGCGGCCTCTGTTCAGTGCCTGCCGTCCCCACCATGAGAATCGGGCGGCAGTACGCGTGTATGGACTACGGTGTGGAGTCATGCCAATCGTAGTCACGCACATTCCATCAAGGTCTGGCGTGGACCCTTGCTCGCCTATCAATCGCGACCGCGCTTCCGCGGCTGGCTAACCTTGCGTTGCTGCAGGCAAACGCTGCCGGCATCGGTGTAGCGACCGCGGGGCGTTCGCGATAGCATCAAGGGAAGGTGCGAACGCCCCGCTTGCCTTGGTGTGGGCGTTTGCTGCAGAACGCGAGCGTTATGTGGTCAAAACCTTAGCGAGACCTGTATTTTCCGGGGGGCTCGCAAGTGATAATCAACCCAAGCGTTGCTTAGATGCAGTGCAGTTTTGACTCATCAAAGTGCATCAAACTCGGAGAAGTAATGTCGATTACTCGGCGAGCGTGGAGCGTGCTCATTTTGGCTGGGGCGTCGGTGATGCTCGCAATCGGCTTTTTTTCGTGGCTGCCGAGCGCCACTCCGATTGGTGAGAGGCTCATTGCTACGACGTACTTCGCGTTACCGGGGATCTGGGTTGGCGTTGCTCTGATGGGTAGATCAACCCGCGCTTCTTGGGGCGCTCACGCGCACACGTCTTGGCTGCCGCTACTAGCGTGGGTGGTGCTGGGAAGTCGCCGATGCCTCCAAGTGATTGATTACGCCCTGCCGCCGTGGGCCGACGGCGCGCTTGCCGGCGCTGTCTTTCTGCTTGGGGATAGGAATTTCAATCGGGGCGGGTCGACTATCGGTCGAGTATAGGGCGAGATCACCGACCGCGTACGCACCGACTGGCGGGCGGCGGCGTGCCCACTGACGTGTTCGTGCGACTCGAGGGCCGTGGGAACGGCGGTGACGGTGGGGGGGCGATGCCGGCGGGACCAATGCGCCGCGCCGGCGGGACGGCCGCCCACGCCGACGGTCCCCGCGTGGTGGCGAAGCGTCGGGGCCGTCCTCAGAGGACCGGCGCGGCGTCGGCGGACGAGCGTGGGGGGCGCGCCGGGCCCCGGCTCGCGGGGGTCCGGGTAGATGGGGGGCTCCGTGGCCCGGCGTGCGCCGCACGGGAAGCGCGGGTCCGGAGGTGGGTGAGGATCTGGTCGATCACCGACGTCTGGGTGACGAAGGCGACGATGCGCATCGCGCCGTGGCAGGTGGGACACCTTAGCGGGTCGACCTCAAAGATCTGTTGGAGGAGGGCTGCCGTAGGGCCTTCGCCCACCGGCGGGTGGCCTCGGTCGGCGCCAGCCGTGGGGCGGGGACGATCGCGGGCGGCCCGTCCGCTACGGCGGGCGCCGCCGTGTCCCGCATGCCACGGGGGCGGTTGGTGAGACACCGATGGGCAGCGATCCGCGCAGGCTTGCGTGCTGGCGATTTGTTCTACAAGTTGAATACAATGGTCTCCCAGACGCTCGGCTCCCTGGAACTCGCCGCGTTGCTTGCGGTCGCCCGGCTCGGCACCGACGCCTACGGTCTCGCGCTCCGCCGCGATCTCGCGGCGCGCACTGGGCGCGACTACTCGGTCGGCGCGTTGTACACCACGCTGCAGCGCCTTGAGGACAAGGGCTTCCTCACCTCACACGCCACCGACCCGCTGCCGGTGCGGGGCGGGCGCTCGCGCCGCTGCTTCACAATTACCGGTGCCGGCGCGCGCGCGCTGCGCGACGCCGAGCGGTACGCGGCCTCAATCTGGGCCGGCGTTGGTACCACTGCGGGCCCGGAGCCCGCGTGAAGGCCCCTGTGGGCGCGCCTGGGCCCGCGCCGGGGACTAGGCATCGCCCCGAGCCGACGCCGACGGTCGAGCGCGCGCTGCAAGCGCTCGGCGTCGATCCCATCTTCGCCGAGGCCGTCTTGGGCGACCTGTCTGAGGAGTACGCCGAACGTGCCGCGTGCGACGTTAACGCGGCCCGCTGGTGGTACGTCGGACAAGCGCTGCGCTCGGCGCCACACCTGATCCGGAGCGCGGCACATCACCCCGCGGGGCGGGCTCGCCTTGCCGCAGTCGTCGCCACCCTTGCCCTCGTGGCCTGCGTCGTCCTGATCGCGCTGTCATTCCGCGCCGGCCCGCCCGTGCGCCTCGTCGCCGGTACTCGGGACACCGTCGTCGTGAACAACCTCCGGCCGGTATCGCTCCCGATGCGGGTGTTTGACGCGGCGGGTCGTCTCCTGCCCGACAGCGGGGTGCGGTATGCCCAAGCCCTCGGCGCGCCGATCTCCATCTCCTCGCGCGGCGTAGTCACGTGCGCGCGTCCCGGCGACGCCACCGTGCGCGCCTCCCTCGGCCCGCTGGCGACGAACATCCTTGTGCGCTGCCGGCCGGTGCGCGAGCTGCGCGGCGGTTACGGTTATTGGACCGATTTCGTGCTGGGCGACTCGGCACGGGAGCTTGACCTGGTGGCCGTCGGCATCGACGGCCGGCGCGTCACGCAGTTCGGCGCGTGGTTGAGCATCGACGACAGCACGGTCGCCGTGCTCGATGGTCTGCGGATCCATCCCCGCTCGCCTGGCGAGACGCGGGTCGACCTGCGCGTGGGGGACCGCACCGCCGACTTCATGGTGCGCGTTTTCGAGCCGGTGCACACGCTTGTCGGGCTCCGTGCTGATCAGCGGCTCGTCGCCGCGCCGGTGCGTCTGGCGCGGGGCGCGTCCGTCCGTTGGCCGCTGCCGACGGGGCGGTTCTCCATGTCGCTGCTCCCAACGCCAGACGTCAAAGCCGGAGCGATGCTGTCGGTCGACGGCGCCGTGATGTGTATGCCTGCGCTGGCGCCCGGAGTCTTCGACACGACCTGCGTCGCGCGCGTGCCGGGGGCATGGGTCACCGTGGCATACCCAGGTGAACCGGCCGCAGGGACGGCGGCCCCGGTGGTCGTTGGCACGCTCGCGCTCCACCGCGACCGGGAGCCCTGAAGTCGCAGGTTTACCCAGCAGGCTGCTCGAAACGAAGTCTCGTCCGACGATTCTCTCTCACCCGCCAACCCGTGAAGCCACCCATGCGTAACATGCGTGCCGTCGTTCTGCCCGTTCTGTCCCGCGTGCTGTGGCTGGCCGTCGCCCTCCCCGCGGGCGTGAGCGCCCAAACGCCGACGCCCGGGATCGGGGAGCGCATCGTTAACGGGCTGCACCCACTCGTCCGCGTGACCAACGGGCGCGACACCGCGTACGCCCTCGCCGACCGGATGCGGTTCTATCACGTCCAGGGCGTCAGTATCGCGGTGATCGACGGCGGCCGGGTGGCATGGGCGCAGGGCTTCGGCGTCGCCACGGCTGGCGGGACGGAACGCGTCGACGCGGCGACGCGCTTCCAGGCGGGCTCAATCAGCAAGCCGATCTTCGCGACGATGGCCCTTGCCCTCGTCGAGCAGGGGCGGCTCGCACTCGACGCCGACGTCACCGGCCAGCTCCGCTCGTGGCGCCTGCCGCCCAGCGCGTTCACGGCGACGGAGAAGGTCACGCTGCGTCGGCTCCTCGATCACACCGCGGGGCTCACGGTGAGCGGGTTCGGGGGATACGCCGCCGGCGCGCCCGTGCCGACCGTGCCCCAGGTACTCGACGGACTGCCGCCGGCCAACAGCGCGCCGGTGCGGTCCGACACGGTCCCGGGCGCGCGCTGGTCGTACTCGGGCGGCGGCTACACGGTCGCGCAGATGCTGACGACCGACGTGACCGGCGAGCCGCTGCCAGCCCTCGTGCGTCGCCTCGTGCTCCGTCCGCTCAACATGGCGCACAGCACGTACGAGCAGCCGCTGCCCGCCGCGCTCGCGCGCCACGCCGCCAGCGGCCACGAACGGCCGGACAGCGTGGTGCCGGGCCGCTTCCACACGTACCCGGAGATGGCGGCCGCCGGGCTATGGACCACGCCGTCGGACCTAGCGCGCTGGGCTGTCGGCATCGCGAACGCGTACCGCGGTCGTCCGAACGGGGTGCTCTCGGCCCGCGCTGCACGCGAGATGCTGACGCCGCAGGTCGCGCTGCCCGAGGAGCCACCGCAGCCGCGAAGTGCGTGGGGGCTGGGCGTGGAACTCGCCGGCGCGGGCGACTCGCTGCGATTCATGCACACCGGGCTCAACGAGGGGTTTGTCGCGACCCTCGTGATGTACCCGGCACAGGGCCGCGGCCTCGTCGTCATGACTAATGGCACATCACCCGCGCTGCTGTCGGAGATCACGCGCGCCTTCGACGCGGCGTTCGGCCTCGCGACCGAGCCGCGCGTCGAGAGGCGCGTCGCGGCCGGCCCGTGGACGGCGGACTCGGCGCTCACCGGCCGGTACAGCGCCGTCGTCCGGGGCAGGACGCGCACCTACACGGTGACCCGTAGCGGCGATGTCCTGATGCTCTACGATGGCGGGGGCGAGCTGCGGCGGCTCCTGCCGGCGGGGAGCGACACGTTCTTCGTTGTCGAAAGTCCGACGATGTTCGCATTCGAGCGCGACGCGCAAGGACGCGGGCGGTCGTTCGTCGTGCTGCCGGCCAACGGCCCGCCCATCGTCGCGGCGCGCGTCGAGTAGCGCGCGAGGAGCGGGGGGGATAGGAATTTCAATCGGGGCGGGTCGACTATCGGTCGAGTATAGGGCGCGATCACCGACCGCGTACGCACCGACTGGCGGGCGGCGGCGTGCCCACTGACGTGTTCGTGCGACTCGAGGGCCGTGGGAACGGCGGTGACTGTGGGGGGGCGATGCCGGCGGGACCAATGAGCCGCGCCGGCGGGACGGCCGCCCACGCCGACGGTCCCCGCGTGGTGGCGGAGCGTCGGGGCCGTCCTCAGAGGACCGGCGCAGCGTCGGCGGACGAGCGTGGGGTGCGCGCCGGGCCCCGGCTCGCGGGGGCCCGGGTCGATGGGGGGCTCCGTGGCCCGGCGTGCGCCGCACGGGAAGCGCGGGTCCGGAGGTGGGTGAGGATCTGGTCGATCACCGACGTCTGGGTGATGAAGGCGACGATGCGCATCGCGCCGTGGCAGGTGGGACACCTTAGCGGGTCGACCTCAAAGATCTGTTGGAGGAGGGCTGCCGTAGGGCCTTCGCCCACCGGCGGGTGGCCTCGGTCGGCGCCAGCCGTGGGGCGGGGACGATCGCGGGCGGCCCGTCCGCTACGGCGGGCGCCGCCGTGTCCCGCATGCCACGGGGGCGGTTGGCATACCAGCCAGAGTATCGCGTCGTGACGTGTCCTTTGTCGGGGATATGGACCAACACCCGCGCCAGAAACTCCAGCGGGTCGGCGGTCTCGGTGCCCGCCGTCGGGCCGTCCGCCTTATCGGACCGGTACGTCACCGCCTTCGCGACGCGGTCGTACGTCAAGCGCGCCAGCGCGACCGGATTGCGCGCACAGTACCGGGCGAGCCGGGTGGCAAAGGCGCGGTCGTCCTCGGCCACCCACACGGCCGTGTGCACGTGGAACCCCGAGTGCGGCCAGGTGAGCATGCCGGCGGCCTGGTCTTCGTCGAACAGCTCCAGGCGCACGAACAAGCGGAGCACGGCGCGGCGGAACGCCTCGGTCAAGCGCGCCGTGTCGTGGGCGGGCCAGGAGACGAAGGTGCCATCCGGCCGGAAGCCGCCGTCGGTCACGAGGAGGTGCAGGTGCGGATGCCAGTTCGCCCGGGAGCCGTGCGTCTGCAGGCACGCGACGATCCCCACGGCGAGGTCGCGCTCGCCGGTCAGTGTGCGAATGGCGGCGGTCACGGTGCGGGCGGCGACGCGGGCGATCTCGCCGAGCAGGCGGCGGCGGTAGAGACAGTAGGCGCGGAGCCGCTTGGGAATGGTGAGCACCACTTGGCGGTGCGGCACCGGCGCGAGCAGGGTCGTGTCCAGCCACTGCGTCCAGATCGCCAACCGCTTGGCGTGACCGCTGGGGCAGAAGTAGCGGCACTTGCACGAGAACGCGAGCAGATACTCGTGCGTGCACGCGTCGCACCGGATGCGCGCGAAGCCGTGGTCGAGCACGCCGCATTCGAGGAACGTGTCGGCCACCTGCGCGACCACGGGGCGCCACGGGCCGTACTCGCGTGCGAAGCGCTCGTCGTCGACCGTCTGCAGGCGATGCAGATGGTCCGAGACCAACCGAAAGCGCGGCGACGCTTGGGGACGTCGGGGCTTGTCGACGCCGCGCGCCACCGAGGCCGCGTCGGGCATGCGCGCTCCGGGACCGAGGAGCGCCGAGCATACATCCGACTCGGGTGCGGACCATCACCGTTCCGTTGCGCGACGGGCTGTTTCGACGCAATGTCCACGTGGTGTCGGCCTAACGGTGCTTGCTGTTGCCGAGCGGACCGACCATCCGCGCAGGGTGAAGCATCGGGCGGTCCGCTCGCAACAGAAGCTGGCGTTATGGCGCCATACTGAGGCTGTTGCGCTGTACGTACAATATGTGTACAATTGAAGGTGGACGAACTTCGCTTCGAGTGGGATCCAGCCAAAGATCGACGGAACCGACAGAAGCACGGCATCGCGTTCGATGAGGCGCAGACGGCGTTTGCCGATGACGACGCGATTCTGTTGGCGGATGCCGTGCATTCGACGGATGAGGAACGCTTTTACCTCCTCGGCCTGAGCGCGCGCCTGCGGCTCCTGCTCGTCATCCACTGTTATCGTGCCGATGACGGCGTCATTCGGCTTATTTCGGCCCGCAAGGCCACCCCTTCGCAGCGCGCGCAGTACGCCGCGCGGTGGAAACGATGAAGCGCACACTCGACTTTTCGAAGGGCCAGCGCAATCCGTACGCAGCGAAACTGAAGCGGCCCGTGACGATTCGGCTCGACGAGTTCACGGTCGACTACTTCAAGGCGTTGGCGCTCGACACCGAAATACCGTATCAGACCTTAATCAACCTGTATCTCCGCGAGTGCGCGGGGACCGGTCGTCGGCTCGCGATGCAGTGGAAGCCGGCCAAGCGCGGTGCGGCATAACGATGCTTGCTGCAGACAGGCGCATTCGGTAGCGCGCTGCGCGCGCATTTCATTCGATCGCCCGCTGCAGAAGCCGGCGTTACGCGGACAACATTCATTGAACGAGCATGAAGCTACCGTCCGCGGATCGCGCGATTGTCGACGACGCAAAAGTTCGCGACTACCTGCTTTCGCCTGAGCATCCGGTCGGTCGCTTCAAGGCGCGCGTGTTCGCGGCAGCCGGGTACCGTCGCGAGGCATGGCAGCAGTTGCGCGAGGAGATTCGCGCCCTCGCCGGTGTCCTCGACGTGACGCCGGCCGCCGCGGACGAGTACGGCCAGCGCTATGTGGGCACGGGTATCCTGACCGGACCGTCCGGCCGAGCCTTGCCGATTGTGAGTGTTTGGCTCATTCCTTCAGTAGGTGAGCCGCCCCGGCTCATCACGGTGTATCCCGGAGGTACGACATGATGCTACGTGAACTCGATACCGTGGTGCTCGAGCGCGATCTGCCGGAGCACGAACTCCGCCGCGGCGATCTCGGGGCCGTGGTGCACGTCTACGACGAAACGACCATCGACGTGGAGTTCGTTCGCGCGTCCGGCCGGACCCAGGCACTGGTCCGGTTGCCGATCGAGGCGATCCGTGCCCTCCGTGATGCCGATCTGCCAGCCGTACGGTCCGTCGAGCCCCGGCGCGGTGCGGCGTAACGATGCTTGCTGCAGTCGGGCGCCCTCGGTAGCGCGCTGCGCGCGCTTGGTCTGATTCACCCGCTGCAGAAGCCCGCGTTAGATGTCTGTAGCGGGCGCCGACTTGCCCGAGGGATCGACAGGCACCATTCTTACTGGTAAGACCCTTCAAGGAGCCAGTATGTTCGATGCCGCGACCACGACCTTGTCCTCGAAAGGGCAGGTCGTCATCCCCGAAGCCATTCGCGAACGCCTCGGCCTGAAGACGGGTGCGCAGTTCGTGGTCGTGGCGGATCGCGACGTCGTCATTCTGAAGGTGCTGGAGCCGCCCGCCCTGTCGGAGTTCACGGCGCTCACGGCGCAGGCGCGCCGCGCGGCGAAAGCCGCTGGTCTCAAGTCGGCCGACGTGCCGCGGGCGATCAAAAAGGTGCGACGCGCCAAGTGAAGGTCGTGCTGGACACCAACGTCTTGGTGTCAGGGCTGCTCTTTGGTGGCGTGCCAGGCCGCATTCTGACGGCGTGGAGTACGGGAACCATCCGCCTCGTCATCTCGCCGCCGATATTGGAAGAATACCGACGGGTTGGGCTCGCGCTGAGCAAAGGGCGTGAGCCGCTCGTGGGGACACTCGAGGCGCTGCTCGCGATGCTGACGGTGCACGCCCTGCTGGTGGATGCCCCAGCGCTCGATGAGCGCGTGAGCGAGGATCCCGATGATGAGATGTTCCTGGCGGCGGCGCTCGCCGCGAACGCACGGCTCATCGTGTCGGGCGATAAGCATCTGCTGCGGGTGTCCGGCTGGCGGGGCATCGAAGTGCTCAAGGCGCGACCGTTCGTGGACCGCTATATCGAACCGGCAGACATCTAACGAAACGTTGCTGCTGACAGCGCCATGCGGTGTGCGGCAGGCGGTCGCCGTGCTGGCGCACGTCGCCCGTCCGGCCGCACTTTATTTGATGCGCTGCAGCAGAACGTAAGGCGTTAGGCGTCCCCAGCGGATGTGAATCATGCGGAAAGCGATAGCGGTGTTCGCCGCTCTACTTGCAGTCTGGAGTTAGGCCGCGGGGCGGGGTGTGCGAAGCAGCCTGGACATTGCGATCGATGGCGCGTAACTGAACGAGTGCGATGCGTTCACTGAGTGGATTACCTCGCGAGGCGCCAGCGAGGTCACCGGCATTACGCGTGAGTTTGGTGCGCAGTTCGCGCCGGACGCTGAAGCCTGCGCAAGTCGACGCTGGTCACACTGGAGTTACCGGACTCTCGTATTGGGTGCTAACGTCAAGCACATCAACGAACGGTGTGCGGGCGGTTGCCGCCGCGCTCCGGCAATGCGAATGACGCTTCAAGTTAGGTATCCAGTCCCAATCCACCTGAGAGGGCTCCATCATGCAACTCGATTCGCTGTCCGATTTCGCACCCCTCGCTCTCGCTGGAAGCTTGGCGATGGAGCGACTCGTGGTCATCGCCAAGACGATGTTCCCGTGGCTTGCCAAGCCGGTGGTCGCCGAACCGGGGGAATCCGAGTACGACGTGGATCAGCGCCGCCGATTGGCGGTACTTGGAATCACGATGACGGCGAGCCTTGTTACCGCTTGGCTAGTCGGGGATAGGCAGAGCAACTGGTATATGCGCACCATCGCTGTAGGTCCAGGCCGCACGATCAACTGGCTGATCTTTGGACTGATGATCAGTGGCGGCTCCGCGTTCTGGACGAGTATCGTGAGCTTCGCAAGCGCGGCCAAGGACGTGCGCAGGCTCGAGAAGGCCAGCCTCGCGGTGCAGGTCACGCAAGCGGCCGCTGCAGCGCCGGCATTCACCGCTGCGCCGCCATCCGCTCGAGTCGTCCCCACCATCTGACGGGACGCTCCCATGCCTACCATTCTCTACCTCGTCCACGGCATGGGCTGCGGCAGCGCCGATGGCAGCCCCGCGCCCGCAGGCCAACGTTGGTCAGATTCCGTCGTCGACGCAGTCAACTGGATTACCGACACCTACCGGTTGCCTCGTGCCACGGTGCTCGATCCTGTGCCGTCCAGTCCACCCGCGGGGAGCGACAACGCGAACGCCATCTGGGTGGTCCCCGTGTCGTATCACGCCACGTTCGATGACTTCCGGCGAGGCGCGACGGACCGCAAAGCCAAAGTCAATGCGCTCGGTATCGCCAATCTCGTGGATGCGTATGTCACGGAGCTGACCAACACGGACTTCGCGTGGGTCAACTGCATGGATGTGCTGCTGTGGTGGGCCGATACCGTGCAGGCACGCACCATGGCCACCGCGAGTATCCTCGCAACCATCACGCGCGCGGACGATCTCGCTCGACAGGTGCCGGGTGCAAACATTCGCCGCCTGCTCGTCTCGCACTCGCTCGGCAACGCGGCGACGACGTACGCGCTGCGACATCTCGGCAGCAACGCGGTGTGGGCACAGACCGGCGGATTCGAGTTTTGGGCCACACTCGCCAATGTTGCGCCCTTCCTGATGCCAACGGCGGATGTGTATTCGCCGCCACTCCTACCTGGCCAGACAGGCACCTTGGTGCGTCAGATGTGCAACGTGTACCACGAGGCAGACCCAATTCCGTGGCTCATGCCCTGGCGCCCGTGGCGTGCTGAGAACGCCGGCGCGTCGTGGAAGGACGCATGGAAGCTTCAGAGTGCGATCGCGAATCTTCGCACGTTCCAAACGCTCGGTGTGGCGGCGCCACCGGGACGCACGCCAGACATCATGAATGTTCATGGCTTCGCGAACTACCTGATGTCCGCCGAGGTATCGCAGGCGCTTGCCGGTGCCTTGCGTGGTGCAGCGTTCGATGCGCAGGAGCTGGCTCAGCTCAACGTGCCGGCGGCATGGCAGCAGTTACCGCAGCTCACGTGCACCAAGACTCAAACCGCGCTTGCCGACCTCAAGCGGGCCAAGGACCTCTACGTGCAGAATTGTCCCACGCCGCCGGGCGATCTGGTGCTCGTAACCGCAGGATGGCTCGAGCGGCTGCTGCGCGCGGTCGGGCTGTTGCTGGACGCAAGGGGGAAATGCTCATGAAAGTCCGTGCCGTACTCCTGCTCGCGCTCGCGCTGATCGCCGCGCCGGCTCACGCGCAAGTTGCCACACAGGTATCCAACTGCGTCAATGGCGTACCAGCATTCCAGGCATCCGATCCGACCGCTACGCAGGAGATGCTCAACCGCTTGCTCTGGCGACAGGCCCACGTCGACTACGTCTCGCTTCAGGCACGATTTGGGGCGCTTGCTGCGCTGGACTCGATCGCGCAGCGCGGTGACCGTCTTCTCGAGCTGGTGAGGGACGGCACGTCATCCACGCTCGATCCAGTCATCACGTTGGTACGCAGTCGGACCGCCATAACTCGCGGCTCGCTCAAGCAGCTCATCGAGGACGGCAAGAGTCTTCGTAATGGGCAGGTCGTCAATGCGGCATCGCTCAGACTTGGCGCTGCAGCAAACCCCGGCACCGTCATGCTCGGTGTGGACACCGTGTTTACCATCGATGAGTCGAACCGCGCGGTGGCGGTAGCCGTCTGCGCAACTGCCAGCACGCTGACCCGCTACCTGGAGTACCTGAATCAGCCCGAGCTGCGACGGGTGGCCATAAACTACGCCGCCGCGGAGGCGCAGTGGGCGCTGTTCGTGAAGAACGGCTACTCGATGACGCTGTGGGAGAGACTTGCCGCGTCGTGCCGCCTCGGGTTCGTGGGGCGCCTGATCAGCCCTGTGCGCGACTGCGACACGTCACTAGGACGGAGTCTTGCGCCGCCCCGCAACCAGTGGATTTTCGTTCATCCCGTGGGCGGTCTCATGCCATACTTCCGCAATGACAGCACGTACTCCGAGTTGGCTGTCGTCGAGCTCTATGGCTACCTGCGACACTCATACACGACTTCCGAGATGCACACGTGGGGAGCCTCCGTCGCGTCCGCTGTCCCACGCACTGGTACCGCCATGCTTGGCGGCGTGCTGCACACACCGTGGGGTTCCGCGGGCGTGTTCGCCGATCGGAACAAGCGGGCACAGTACGCATTGACGGCCGATGCGCTTGGCTGGATCAGCAAGGTTCGCGATCCGATGCGGAAACTGCAGCGTGTCCCGCTGGAGAAAGCGTTGAAGGAAAGGTGATACGGTTCGCTTGTCTTCTCCAGGGAAAGGAATTCCAATCGGGGCGGGTCAAGTATCCGTCGAGGATACGATGCTCGTGCGTGCACGTGTCGCAACGGATGCGCGCGAACCCGTGGTCGAGCACGCCGCAGGCGAGGAACTTCTCGGCCACCTGCGCGACCACGGGGCGCCACAGGCCGTACTCGCGCCCGAAGCGCTAGTCGTAGACGACTGCAGGCGCTGCAGATGATCCGACACCAACCGAAACAGCGGAGCCGAATCGGGACGCGCGCTCCGGGACCAGGGAGCGCCGAGCATACGCCCGACTCGGGCGCGGACGGTCACCATTCCACTGCGCGAGGGGCTATTCCGACGCAACGTCCGGTGTCGCAGGCCTAACGAAGCTTGCTGTTGACGAGCGGACGGATCCTCCGCGCAACGGGATATGTCGGGCGGTCCGCTCGCAACAGAAGCCCGCGTTAGACCTCCAAGGACGGTCTTGTCCGCCGGCCGGTCCTGCGACACCTTCCAAGTATGTCCTCGCCGATTCTAGATTTCAGTCACCTGACGCCCGACGAGCGTATCGAGCTCGCGGAGCAGCTCTGGGACAGCCTGCCCGTTTCGGAGCAGCAGCCGACTGAGCCCGTCCTCGACGAGCTACGCCGCCGCCGCGCTGCGCTTGAGGCTGACGGGGATCCGGGCGAGCCGTGGGACCTGGTCGTGAAAGAGATCGGTAAGCGCGGCGCGTGACGCCGCGCTTGTTCGTTCGACGCGAGGCACGCGCAGAAATGGCGGAGGCGTTTCAGTGGTACGAAGCGCGAAGTGTCGGACTCGGACATGAATTCCTACGGGCCGTCTCGGTCGCATTCACCTCGATTCAGCGCGCACCTGAGCAGTATGCGATCGCGGTCGACGATATTCGCCTGGTGCCGCTTCGCCGATTCCCGTACGTGGTGTACTTCGTGGGCACTCCTCGAGGAATATCGGTGATTGCGGTCATTCACAGACGCCGTCATCCATGCCGTTGGCAGTCGCGGCGCTGAGGTCTAACGAAACGTTGCTGCTGACAGCGCCATGCGGTGTGCGGCAGGCGGTCGCCGGGCTGGCGCACGCCGCCCGTCCGGCCGCAATTCATTTGATGCGCTGCAGCAGAACGCTCTCGCGTTAACCAGCACCCCGACGCTCCAGTATTCAAGGATTACAGAGGTATCGCGTTCCCCTGAGGGTCACCGACCTACTCAATCGGCCCCTTCGCTGCTCGATCGCCTTGGTGTGTACAGAGCGTGCGTGCCTCGGCCAAGCAAAGCGTGATGGCCCCTCGACCAACGACAGTCGTGGATCGCGAGCCGCCGAAAGGGTGCGCAGGTGGCTCCTTGTCGGGGAATTGCTGTGAGCAGAACCAGTGGCAGCGGTCCCGTCCCTCGATTCCGCGGAGCTCTCGCACTTAGGTGTAGTTGGCGCGCGGTGGAAGCGGACGAGTAACGATCAAAGGCACCCGCGAGCCCGCCCCCTCTCAAGACACAGCCTCAACGCTAAGTGTCCGCGTACTGCCGGTTGCGCCAGGGTGCATTGATCCCGCGTGAAGGCGGACCCAGCGACACAGTTGCTCAGGGAGGGAGCGCGTCGGTGCACGGTTCCCATTGCCCTACACGACGTAGGCAGACTGCTGACACCACCGAATGCGATAACGCCGAAAGATGAGGAACAGGCGGCGGCGCCCGGCTGCCGCAGGATCCTTCAGACGGAGGCAACCATGACTGCCATAGGGGTATGTGCTACGGCGTACACCCAAAAGGGGGAGCGCCACGACAGCGTGCATACGCCGCCCGAAGTCACGAACTACATCGAGTCTGTGACGCCAGGCCCAATCAAGTGGGCGGACGGTGGGAAGTTCTTGGAAGTGGATACCTCGACAACAGGGCAGGTTGTGACGGCAAAGGCACAGATCGCCCTCGGTGCGCGGGGGACGCGGGGCGAGGTGCGCGAGTTCTCGTACTGGGTGATCTTGGACCATCCAAACGGGCGCATACGTCGCGTGCCAAACCGTGTGCTAGAAATACATCAGGGGGAGTTTGGGCTCGTAGGCTTGGTCTTTGGTGTGGAGCGCCCCCGCATTGAGTGGTATCCCATGCCGCAGCTCGGTGCCGTGGAGAGGTGGCCAGATCTCTTCCGACACCTCCGTGATCAACTCGGGCCTGGGCCGGATCCGGGACCAGCGCTAGTGATCACGCCACGAGCCTCGGAGCCGTAGCCGCTGGCTGAGCGCGCTGGCTAACCTTGCGTTGCTGCAGGCAAACGCTGCCAGCATCGGTGCGGCGAGCGCGGGGCGTTCGCGATTGCCTCAAGGGCAGGAGCGAACGCCCCGCTTGCTGCGGTGTGGGCGTTTGCTGCAGAACGCCCGCGTTCGACCGCTTCATCGAGTGCTGACCTATTTCCCATCCCTGCGATGAGCACCAAGTTCGTACTCGGGAATGCTTCACGCGACCGCTTGGCTTCGACCGCGGCCGGGTGCAACGCTGCGGACTGGACCGAATTCCCCTCGACGACGTGCCAGAAGGGGCCAGAAGGCTGGCTGCTGTGAGGTTCTGGCTCAGCCGGCGCAAAGGCATCCCCCGACTCAGTGGAAAGCTCGCTGTCGTTACCGGGGCGGCCAGCGGGATTGGCAGAGCCCTGGCCATGGGTCTTCGAGCAAAGGGCTGCCACCTCGCACTCGTCGATCTCGATCGGGACGGCCTGTCACACCTCCAACGCGACCTTGCGGAATCCCACAGTCAAGCCGCCGTGACGACGCACGTCGGAGACGTCAGCGACCGCTCGTGGATGCGCACGCTTGCCCGAGAGGTGGCCGAGGCGCACGGCGCCATCCATCTGCTCATCAACAACGCCGGCATCAGTCATGAAGCTGCGTTTCCGCAGACGAGCCTCGACGATTGGGATCGCATCGTGGGCGTAAACCTGTGGGGAGTGATCCACGGTTGCCACTTCTTCATGCCGTATCTCGCACAAGCTGAACGGGCACACATCGTGAACATCTCTAGCCTGCTCGGCATTGTCGCAATGCCGGGTCAGTCCGCGTACTGCACGACCAAGTTCGCGGTGCGTGGCTTTTCAGAGTCGCTGTGGGAGGAGCTTCGTGCAACGTCCATCGGTCTGACGGTCGTTCACCCGGGCGCCGTCGCGACCAACATCATCAAGACCGCCCGTGGCGACGACCCGGATCTCCTGCGGCGGCTCACGAATTGGTATGAGCAGAACGCCGTGCCGCCAGAACGCGCGGCCGCGCAAATGATCAAGGCCATTGAGAAAGGCACTCCCCGCCTGCTGATCACTTCCGAGGCAACGCTTGGTGACTTCCTGAAGCGCCTGATGCCTGTCACCGGCAACAAGCTCATGGGTGATGCGGCGATTCGCAGGATCGGCGTGGACGACATGCGGGCCAAGCGGTTGGCGCAGTGGCGCGAAACAATGGTCGAAGGGAAGCAGGACGTCCCGTGACGATGGCCCGCAATGCAGCAACGGACCTCGAGGTCTTGATCGTGGGCGCCGGTATCAGCGGCATCGGCGCAGGCATTGAACTCCTGAGAGGCGGAATCACAGCCTTTGCCCTGCTCGAGGCTGCGAACGAACTGGGCGGAACCTGGCGTGACAACACCTACCCCGGCATCGCCGTCGATATTCCGTCGTCGTCGTATTGCTATGCGTTCGAGACCGATTTCCCCTGGTCTCGCAAGTTTGCTCCGGGCGCCGAGATCCAACGCTACGTCAATCTGTGCGCTGAGAAGTACGGCGTGGCCAAGCACATTCGCTATGGCTCTCGAGTGCTCCATGCCCAGTTCGACGCCGCTCGTAACACCTGGGCGACTCATCTCGACAATGGCACCGTCGTCACCTCGCGCTATCTCATCGCCGCGACCGGGCTGTTCGGCGAGCCGAAGTGGCCGGCGATACCCGGGCTGGACACATTTGCCGGAAAGACCATGCACACGGCCCAGTGGGAGCAAGGTTATGACCTGGCCCGGAAGTCTGTCGCCGTCATTGGCACCGGCGCGTCGGCGGTTCAGGTCATTCCGGAAATCGCCCCGCAGGTCCGGCAGCTGCGCGTGTTCCAGCGCACGCCAATCTGGATCAGTCCGCGACTCGACCGGCAACTGCCGCCGCCATCCCGGCTATCCATGCGCCGCTTCGCCGTGATTCGTTCGCTGCTGCGCCTGTTATCCGAAGCGCACCTCGAGTTCCTGACGTTCTCCATCGTGAACTATCGGCGATGGCCGTGGTTTGTCCGAGGGACTCAGCGTTTTCTTCGCTGGCAGATGCGCCGGCAGGTCACAGACCAGGCATTGGCGGCAAAGCTGCTGCCCGGCTATGGCCTCGGCTGCAAGCGCCCGACGACGTCGAACACGTATCTCCCTGCGCTCAGCCGCGACAACGTACTCCTGATCACTCGGAACATCGAGCGCATCTGTCCGGAAGGCATCGTGACTGATGACCAGACGCTGCACGAGGTGGACACGATCATCCTGGCCACCGGTTTCCTGACGACGGAGCAAGGCAACGCGCCGAGGTTTGAAGTGGTCGGCAGCGAGGGCGTTGAGCTTGGACAGTTCTGGGAGGAACACCGGTTGCAGGCGTATGCGGGCGTGTCGTTGCCCGGCTTCCCCAACTTCTTCCTGACCTCAGGTCCCTATTCCGCCGGCTTCAACTGGTTCACGATGCTCGAGGCCAACCTCGCCCACATCATGAAGTGCCTCGACGGCGCCCGCGCGCGCGGCGCCACGCGTGTCGAGGTGAAGCGCGATGTGCACGAGCGGTACATGCGCCACATCTGGCGGCGCGCCGAGGGCACGGTGTTCAAGGACGCCTCGTGCGCGGCGTCCGGAAGCTACTACATAGATCGGCATGGCGACGCCTCCCTGCCGCTGCCGCACACTCCGTGGTGGCGCGCCATTCGCGGACGTTCGCACGTGACGCAGGGCTACCACTTCAGCAGCGAGGCCGGATGACCCCGTCGATTCTTGGACCCCTGTTCGACTGGACCGAACGCCATCCAGATCAGTTGCTCTATGCATTTCTGGATGCTGAGGGACGTGTCGCGGAGTCGTACAGCTACGCGCAGTTCCTGCAGCGCACCACGGACATTGCGTCGCATCTCCGGCGCACATTTCCGATGGATCCGGGTGAGCGCGTGCTCCTCGCCTATCCGCCGGGCCTGGAGATGATCTGTGCGTTCTTCGCGTGTGTCCGCCTCGGGCTGATTCCTGTTCCGGTCTACCCGCCGACCAGTCATGGATTCCAGGCCGCGCGCGACAAGACGGATTACATCGCCCACGACTGCCAGGCCGCCGCCGTGCTCACCAGCCGCTCATACTACTGGTCGATGAAGTTGGCCGAGGCGAGGAACACCGTTGCGACACTCTCGTTCCAGCGCTCTGGCCTCTCGCGACTGAAGTGGATCATCAGCACTGACGCCGACAAGGGCGCACGCGCCGCCTTCGCCGAAGCGCACTCCGACGTGCTCTTTCTGCAATACACCTCGGGCTCAACCAGTGAGCCCAAGGGCGTGATGGTCACCCACGACAATACCCTGGCCAACTGCGAAGCGGTCGTCGATCACCGGCCCGTCGGAGTCTCCTGGCTGCCCCAGTATCACGACATGGGACTGATTGGGTACTACCTCTATTTCGCGCTGAAAGGCGGCACTACGTACGGGTTTTCGCCTCTCGACTTCATCCAGCGGCCCGCGTTGTGGCTCGAGACCATCAGCAAGTACCGCGGCACCGCTTCGTCGGCGCCGAACTTCGCCTACGAGTATTGCCTGCGGCCGGAGAAGGTGCCAGCGGCGACGCTCGAGCATCTCGACCTGAGCTCTCTGCGGTTCCTGATGACCGCCGCCGAGCCGGTGCGTGCCAATGTCTACCGTGACTTCATTCGGAAGTTCGAGCCGTACGGTCTCAACCCCAGGCACTTCTTCTCGGCGTATGGCCTGGCTGAATTCACGTTGGCGGTGTCGAACTATGGCCGGACCGTCCAGGCCTTCGATCGCGCCGCGCTTCGCCGCCATGAAGTCCAGCCCGCGAATCACGATACTGTCGCTGCCGATACCACGATGCTCGTCAGCTGCGGCGAGACGTTGGGGACGACGGAGGTCAAGATCGTCAATGTAACGGCGGACCCGCGCGCGGCCAGAGACGGCGAGATCGGCGAGATCTGGATGCGGGGACCCAGCAAGTGCCAGGGATATTGGCGACGGCCAGAACTGAGCGCGACGATCTTCGAAGCGAGGCTTCCCGGTGAACCTCCCAGTGCTCCGACTTGGCTTCGCAGCGGGGACATGGGCTTCTTCCACGACAGCGAGCTGTACATCTGCGGCCGCTCCAAGGACATGATCATCGTCCGCGGCCTCAACTACTATCCGCAGGACATTGAGGCGCTGGTGGAAGGGGACGTCCGCGTCAGGAAGGGTTGCGTGGCCGCGTTCGCCTGCGACGGCGAGAGCGGAGAGACGCTGGTTGTCGTCGCGGAGTTGAAGCACCCGCATCGTGTGCCTGATGCGCGCAGTCTCAACCAGCAACTGCTGCAGGCGCTTGGTGTGGCTGCGTCATCGTTTGTCTTCGTAGAGGCGCGCACGATTCCCAAGACCAGCTCTGGCAAAATCGTTCGCCATCTCGTGCGTGAGCGATGGCTCGAGGGCCAGCTCCAGGTGCTGAGTCAGGTTGACACCGTCCTTGACGCGGACGCTCCCGGTGCCGAGCCGGGGCTGGAGCAACCGCGCGCCTGGCTTGGTCAATTCGGGTTAACGGGCGCCGAAACCTGGACGCTGGAGGAGGCAGGGTTCGACTCGCTCAAGCTGGTTGAGTTCGCCCAGACGCTCAAGGAGCAATTGGAGATGCGCGGCGGCCACGATCTTTCGCGAACGGTTGATCTGCGGTCGCTGCAGAAGATTGCGATCTGCGAGCTCTTCGACCTGGTCGATCAAGTCGCGGCGTCGGCTCCGCACGCCAGGCTTCGCCTGAAGCGCGCGCTTTCGGATCTGGGCCGCAAGCACCAGACAATCGAAGCGGAGATGATGCGCCGGGACACACGCCTTCGCTTCGATCCGGGCAGCCTTCCAGCCGCGCAGGCACTGTGTCGCCCGTCTGGCGGAGGCGTGCTCCTCACAGGGGGAACTGGATTTTTCGGTCCGTTTCTTCTCGCCAGCCTGCTGGAACAAACCGCAGACGAGATCTTGGTGCTGGTACGAGCAGGTGGCGATGACGCGATGCGCCGGATTCGCGCCGGGCTGATGTCCGTTTCGGCGGATGGCGCCTCGTGTCCCGAAGGATGGGAGCACCGGGTACGACCCGTAACGGGCGACCTGTCAGCCGCGAACCTGGGCCTCAGCGCCGCCGCCTGGCGTGCCGTCGCTGACAGCGTGCACACCATCTATCACAACGGGGCGTTGGTGAATTACCTGCTCGACTATGCGTCCATGCGCGACGCGAACGTCGGCGGAACGAACGAAATCGTTCGACTGGCGATGAGTCACCGTCCCAAGGTCCTGAACCACATCTCCACCACGTTCATCTTTGGCTGGTCGGTGCAGGAAACGATCTCCGAGAGAGACACGAACGCTGCCATGGACCGTCTCGACTTCGGCTACAGCCAGAGCAAATGGGTGTCCGAACAGGTGGTGCACGACGCCATGCCGCAAGGACTGCAGGCGCGAATCTTCCGCCCCGCCCTGCTCACCCCGTCCGTGCACGGTGGCGGATACAACTTCGATATCTCGATTCGCCTGCTGGCGTTCATGCTCAATCACGGCCTCAGCACGACCGCGCAGAATCAGGTCAGCTTCACTCCGGCCGATATTGCCGCTGCCAACATTGTCGCCATCGCTCAGACCCCTGACAGCGTCGGCGCCACCTACCATGTGACGCGCGACGAATATGCCACGTTGGCGGATGTCACTACGATCCTGGCTGAGCTGACGGGGCGGCAATTTCGGGGCTATGCGCTGCCCGAGTTCGTGCCGGAGGTGATCGAGCGCTGTCACACCGGTGACATCCTGTTTCCCTTGCTGGAGTTCCTCGTTCGTTCCGTCGACAACATCACGGCGATGGAGTTCAAGCGCTACGACAATAGCAATTACCGTCGCGTCCGTGACGCATCGGCCTTCGGAAAGGCCGATCCTCCGCTCGGCGACGTGGTGCTGGGCATCCTGCGGTTCATGCGGAAGCACCACCTCGTGCAGGAAGCGAGTCCCGCCGACCGGACCCTTGTCGACTCGAGTTCGTTTGGGGTGGCAGATCATGCTTGAGGGACGGATCAGCAACGTGCCACACGTGCCCCGTGGCCGTTCACTGCTGGATGCACGCGACATGATGCGCAACCCGGTCGCGGTGTTTGAGAAGTACCGTGCGCGTCTCGGGCCGACCTTCACTCTTCACTTTGGAGGAGTCAAGGCCTCACTGGTGTCGACCGATCCAGCCATTCTCGAGCACGTGTTGCGCAGCAACCGGGACAATTACGAGAAGTCCTATATCCAGGTCGAGCGCATGGTGGAATTCCAGGGCGAGGGCGTGGTCAACACTCATGGCGAGGCCTGGTTGCGGCAGCGCAGGCTGCTGGCGCAGGGCTTCAAGCCCGCCTATCTCGACAAGTTGCTTCCGATGCAGCAGGACGTGCTGCAGGGACTGATGAGTGACTTCGATCGCGATGTTCGGAAGGGACCTGTGGACGTGCGCCGGCAGATGCTGCGGTTCACGCTTCGATTGGTCGGGAAGTCGCTCTTTGGTCGGACCATGCGAATCGAGGAACTCGAGCAGATCGCAGATATCATCGCTTCGATTGAGGCGTTCGCCCATCGTCAGATTACCCAGCCCTGGAAGATTCCGTGGTTCCGGTTAAGTGGCCAGTCGGCGAAATACCAGCAGCTGCGCCGGGACGGCGACGCGATCGCGTTGAGACATATCCGGGCCCGGATAACGGAAGGCCTGAGGGAAAACGACATCCTTCAAGTCCTGCTCGAGACGCCGTACCAGGACACCGGGCAGACGATGGACGAGCCGCTGGTTTTGACCGAAAGCCTCCAAATGCTGGTCGCCGGTAACCAGACGTCGTCGAATGCGCTGACCTGGATTTTCTACTTACTGGCGCGCCATCCCAAGTACATCCGCGAGATCCGGGACGAGGTGGTGGCGGTCATTGGCGAGAACGCGATTGACTATCAGAATCTGCACCAGCTGGAAGGAACCGTGCGCGTGATCGACGAAGCTATGCGGCTCTTCCCGCCCTTCTGGATGATCGATCGGGTCGCACTCAAGACCGATGAGATCGGTGGCGTTCACATTCCGGCCGGAGTTATGGTCATCCCGTACATCTACGGCACGCATCGCAACCCGGCGCAATGGGAGGACGTCGAAACCTTCGATCCGCGCCGCTTCGAACGAGGCCGATCCAAAGAGCGCCACCCTTTCGCTTTCATCCCGTTCGGTGGCGGCCCCAGACTCTGTCTGGGCGCCAATCTGGCCGTCATGCAGATCCTCATGATTGTGGTGGCCTTTGTCCGACACTACGATTTCACCCTGGCGAATGACGAGCCTGTCGCGATTCAGCCAAAGATGCTGCTACAGCCACAGAGCGCGGTCATCATGAACTTTCAGGCGGCAAAACACACGTAGGTCAGCAGCGCAAGTGCAACGCCGAGAACTGCGTCCATGAAGTAGTGATACCGGAGCACGGCAGTCGCGAGCGCAATGCTCCCCGCGATCCAGAGGCAGACGATGCCAGCGACCGGGGTGAGCGTCAGGAGGACAAAGGCGGCGCCGAACGCGCTGGTGACGTGGCCACTGGGAAACGTGTTGACGGTGATGCCGCCGTGTTGGAGCACCCACGAGCTGACGGCACGAAGACGAGATCGCCTGAGGCGACCCCCTTCGTCTGCTTCGACCAGCCGCGGGGGAAGGCTTGGGAAGAGCACCGTGCTGGCATGACAGACATAGGTCGGCACAAGCACGGCCGTCCAATATTGATCTGCGCCGTCGCTCTGCCCGCCGAGGTAGAGGATCACGATGCCGAGCGGAATCAGCGGATAGAAACTGAGATAGGCCACTTCCAGGTAGGCGGAGAGCATGCGGCGCTCGGGCAGACTCACCGTCATCCGCAGGACCCAGGGGAACCAGCGTTCATCAATCGTCCTGAGCCACGTCTGGACACGCGGATTGGCGCGCGTGAAGAACTGTCCGGACTGCCAATAGCCGATAGTCAACAGGAGCCCGGGAACGAGATCGCGCGTCAGGCTCCCGCCAGGCAGCGCGTCAAGAAACCGCAGTGCCCAGCCCGCCGAGATTCCGGCAGCCCCGATCACGATGACCCTCAAGCGCCTTCGTCCGGGCAACGGGGCAAACACACCCGCTGCCATCAACAGGACGTAGAAACAGACGCTAATCCCCTCGGCGGTACGCACTCGCACTCTCGCGGCCAGGCATCAGCGCTATCTTCACAGATTCTTCAGAGTCGCGATGAGACTTTCAATCGTGGTCGATCGACTATCCGTAGATCATACGGCGCGATCGCCGACGTCGCCAGCGCCGCGTGACGGGCGGCATTGCCCAATCGTCAAGTCGCGTTTGCATACGCGCATGCAGGCCATCGATATCGACAAGGTCGCCAGGCCGTCTCCGCCGTAGTTTGCCGCGCAAGCGGTTCGCAAGCGGTTCGCAAGCGGGTCGCAAACTTGAGTAGGTAGCGTTGGTGACCAGCGTCGATGACTTGTGGGAGCCACGGGGCAATCGTCTTTATGTCCTCAAGGGCGATCGGCAGGGGCCGCACGCGATCGCGGTGAACGATCAGTGCTCACCGAAACGTCGCGCCAGTTCACGACCGTGGGAATGTGCGACGTACAGCCACCGACCGACGTGGTCACGCCGAAACAGGTCGACGGTACTACCGCAACAAGGGCCGCACGAGTGGCGAATGTTGAGGAGCTATTGCTTCGTTCACGATGCGAGATCTTGCCAGCTCATATGGTTTCGCCGCCACCGTTTGTTTGCACTTAGGCCACGCTCGAGGCATCGTCAACATTCGCAGTTGAAGTCATACTCCATGTCCCTCACGGCGCCGTCGCAGACCCGCCGATATGTCTCGCTCACCGTTCGCATCGACACGTTACGCGATGGCGCACGAGATGACACGCTTGCTCGCCCGCTGCTGCTGACGGCTGATGGCCCCCGCATCTACGATTGCGACTACAGTGACGGCCGCGTCGGATGTGCGGATCGCGGACCCCCGTCTCACCCGGAACACCACACTCGACGAGAGCCCATCGTCACGCATTCGCTCAGCGCTCAGCGTTCCGCCCGATTCGGCCGTCCTCGCCGAGCAGGGTTGGGATGGTCACGACGGGCACGAGGAAGGGCTCGCCGGGGAACTCGACACGGTGATTCGCACCGTATGTGAACAGGAAGAGCGGATTCTCGTCACACTCGACACCGATTTTGCGGACGTTCGCTTTGTCGATCCCCTGATATCACCGGGTGTTATCCTCTCGCGGCCGCCCGATCAATCGATTCAAGCGACCGTGTCATGCCTTAGCGGAGCGGTCCGGCTTCTCTGCCTGGCGCGCCCGCGGGGTGAGTGACCATGCGAATCAAGACCGTCGCTCGACCATCGAGATTGTCCGCGTGTTCACGCGCCATCACGAGCGGTACGGAAGCCCACGCCTGCATCGCGCGTTGATCGACGCCGGCTGGACCGTCAGTCGCCGTCGGGTCGCGCGACTCCTGACGGACGCTGGCCTGCGCGCCAAAGCCGTGCGGGGGTATCGCGCCAAGGCCGCCGTGCATCAGCGGTATGCTCGCCATCCGAACCTGCTGTGGAAGACCACGGTGACCACGACCAATCAGGTCTGGGTCGGCGACATCACGTACGTCAAGGTGGCGGGCTGCTGGTGGTACCTCGCGATCGTGATGGATCAGTTCTCCCGCCGCATCTTGGCGTAGTCCTTGACGCGGCGCCGCACGCCGGCGGTCACGTGCGCCGTACTCGCCGAGGCTGTCCGCAGACGACCTGCGACGGGTGTGATTTTTCACAGCGATCGCGGCACGGAGTACATGGGGCGCGCGGCGTCGCCTTTCTCGACGATCACGCGCTGCGCACCGCGCTGCGCCGCATAATCCATGAGTGTCCACGAAAGTGGTGCAACATCGTGGTTGCATGCGAGTACTCCGGCCGGGTGTCCGACGATGCCCCACAGCCGCGCCGACGGTGAAACCTATGGGTTTGCCATGCGTATGCTCACCATGAAGCTACGCGGGGGAATCGGGGGTTCGACTCCCCCGCCGCCACCTCAATACGACCTGGGAAGCCACACCATGCGCCACGCGTCTAGACTATTTCTTGCTACCGTGATTCTTTCCGTTTCCGGATTGATGTACGTCGGGCTGCAGCCTGATGACCTTGTTGCACAGGGATCAACACCCGTCGATCGATATGAATTCCCCCAGGACGGCGTGGTGTGCTACCGGACCACGCGCGGGCCGGAGGGTGTGGCGTTGTCCTGCCTGAAGAAGTAGGGGCGGGGGTGTGCCGCGAATCGGGCTTGGCGTGCCGATCGGGCCAACAGAACTGTTGATGGTGAGATCAATCTTGCTTCACCTCGATCACAGAGTGCCTCGATGAGTTGGGCCAGAATGCTGTTGCTGGGCGACGTGGGGCAACAGCGCGACATTGACGATGTCGAGAATGACGTTGCTCGCCTGCGTGCACGATTGAGGTCCCAACAAACGACCGACCGAACGCAGGATGAAGCGCTGCTGACCCTGCGGAAAGAAGTTTCTGACCTATAGCTGGTGGTCGGCGAACTTACGCGGCTGTTGGTCGCAGGTGGTACGCTCCCGGCTGAAGCGATCGAGCAGTTGGTCCGCGGGGGCGACGCGCGTCCAACACCGCCATCATCGTTTAGGTAATCTTGCGTTCGAGACGTCGTTCACGGCGCAGCAGCTGATCAAGCGCGCATACGAACAGCGCCCCGAGGCCATCGCGGCGTGGCTCAAGACCGAGTATCCGCAGATCAAGCGGCAGGCCGCCGCCGAGGGGGCGGAGATCTACTGGGGCGATGAAACGAGCCTCAGCACGAGCGATCCGCGCGGCCGCGGCTTCGCGCCACGGGGAAAGACGCCCGTGCGCCCGATCCTCTCGCAGCGCCAATCGGTCAGCTACCTCTCCGCGATCAGCAACAGCGGCCTGCTCCGCTTCATGGTGCGCAAAAAGGCGGTCGACGCGCCCACGCGCATCACGTTCCTCAAGCGCCTGTGCAAGGACGCGGGACGCAAGGTCGTGCTGATCCTCGACAATCGCAACGTGCACCATGCGAAGGACGTGCGCGCCTGGGTGGCGCAGCACGCGGATCTGATCGCGATTCACTACCTGCCGCCGTACGCGCCGGAGCTCACCCCCGACGAGTAGCTGAACGGCGACCTCAAGGCGCAGGTCGCGCAGCGCGCGCCGGCGCGTGATCGCGCCGAGTTCCGGATGTCGCGACCATCATGAGGAGTACATGCGCCGTGTTGGTTTGGTGATGGCGGGTTGTCCCATGAATTTACGGCGGGTAAGCGACGCACTCGCCACGCGCTTGCGCAATCTTCTGCGCGATTGCGGGAGTGCCTGCGGGAGTGCCTGGGCCAGGAGAAGACCCTGCAGAAACTCGCGCGGCTACTGATACGTAGAAATAGCGAGCGTCGCCGTGCCGCCGTCTCGGCCCGGTGTGCCACTAACCTCTTTTCTGCAAATCTCCCATGCATACGAAGTTCGCGGTGGCCCTGAGCCTCGCACTTATCACTCCTACTGGCGCGGCTGCCGCCCAGACTGTCCCCGCTTGGGCCGTCGGTACGGCGCGCTATCGGACCACGGTGGTCCAGGAAATCACGCAGGAAGCCATGGGCGATAGTCAGTCGATGACCAATACCACCTACCGCGAAGCCACGGTCAGCGTGAGCAAGGCGGCGCAGGGGCTCGACATCTCCGTGCGGCTCGACACCACCCATTTGACGAGCTCGCAGGGAGTCGCGAGCCCCAACCTCAAGGGCGTTACGTACAAGGCCACGACCCTGCCGGGCGGCTACCCAACCACGTCCACCGTCACGGATGCGGCGGGAGCCGAGCACAAGTTGCCGCTCGCGGCTTCGTTGCGCGCCTTCCTCCCGCGGCTCAAGCCCGGCGCCACGCGCGGACAGAGCTGGGCTGACACGCTGGCGGTCATCACGGAGGAAAATGGCCTTGTCATCACGACGACGACCGCAACGCGCTTCACGTATGCGGGCGACACCATCATCGGCGGCGCCCGGGTGCTCGCGATTGCCATCGCCGCCGATGGCAAGGCCAAGGGCGGCGGTGACACGCCCAACGGCAAGGCGTCGCTCGACGGCACGGTGACCACGGTCGGTCAGGCGTGGGTGACGCCGACGGGGCAGCTCGTCGGGGTCGAGAGCAAGGCGACGATCGCCCGCACGCTCGTGATCGAGGAAGAGAACGTGTCGGTATCGATAACACAGAAGCAGACGCTGTCCACGTCGCGCATACCGTAACGTCGCGGAACCAGCCAGGCGGTGCGTCGCTTCCCGCACCGCCTGCGCTGGCGGAGCATGCCGGCACACCTCGGACGCAGGGTGCGAAGTCGGTCACCGCGCGCGACTGCGCCGTGTCAACCACCAGCCCATGGCGCGACCGCTGAAGCTCGTCGGGGGCAGCGGTACACAATGGCGCCCCGGGGCCGCGCGTTGCGGGGAATGGAACGCCGCCAGGTTCTCCTCAGTAGCACAACAACGTTAAGTCACAGTATTGAAGACGTGGGAGTCGGATGGGTGCAGGCCCCCACGAGTTGAAGCGTTACCTCGACCGCAGAGGGAGAGATGTCGGTTCGATACGATCTGACCGTCAAGAAGGGATTCGCCTTCAACGCTGTGAAGAGCCGCGTCGAGAAGCTCGGCGTTCATGTCGACAACGGTGATCCCGGCATCCGTTTTCTCACCGGCGTCGGCAAGGAGGGCCTCGAGAAGCAGATGCGCGAGATCGAGGGCGTCAGCCGTGCAGCCCTCAACCGCGATGCCGAGCTCGCCGGCGGCTGATCCGGTGGCCGCGCGGGCATCACCTGTGGCTGGCCCTCCGTGGTGGGCGCAAAGCACATATCCGCTTGGAAGACCACGTACGCCGTTGGCACATGCGCAATCAGCATCTCGTCGGCGTGCGGATGAGGGCCAACTTGCAGCAATGCCAGTGTCTGCTCGCCGTCGGTGATCACGCGCCGTGCGCCATCGGCAAAGAGATACCCCGGCTTGCGCGGCAGACTACCGAGACGGTCCTTCCGCTTTTCGGCTACCAGCGCCTCAATATACGGCGCAACCTGCTGTGAATCCGGACCCGCAGATGTCATCGACCGCTGGGTGTGACTGCCTTCCCGGTTGTTCTGGACGACCAGCGTGGTGCCGCTCTCGAGACCCCTGCCTTCGCCGCTCATGTCCACCGGAGTGTGGTTTCCCGTAAAGTCCAGCCGCAAGGATTGCGCAGCGCGGGTAGCGCGGAACGGTGGCTCGCCGCTGAATCGCCGCCAGCACGTCCGGCTAACGTTTGAGCGGAACCGCGTCCACCACGTTCCGGAGCGTGTGATTCCAGTCGATGCACAGGTGCGTACGATTCGCGAGCAGATCGTGCCGCTCTACACAGACAGGCGGCGTCGTGTATTGCAAGGCGCGCTCTTCGAGGCGGCGGAAACGAACGCAGACAGCGCTGACTCGTTGCACCTACTCGGACGAAGCCGCGATTCGGGAGAATGCGCGGAGGCAGGCCGACCGCTTGGCGGAGTCGGCGAGCGAGCGGGCGCGTGACCGACGGCTGATCGGAGCGCTGCTCACGACGGAGCAATACGCGCGGATCAAGGAATTGGAGCGCGCGGACATGAGGGCGCGAATGGCGCGCCGTCGAGGATCACTTGCCTACGGACTCATCCAGCTCACAGCGCGCGGCACTGTTCCTTGAGACGCGCCAACTCGGCGCTGCTCGCCTTTGCGACCTGCACGTCGCCCACGATGCTGCAGTTGGCCGCAATCACCACGCGCCGCGCATCGTCCGCCTGAACGCTCCCCGAGATGCGGGCGCCGTTGGCAATGATCGACCCATCGATCGAGAGCTGCACGTTCCTACGAACCTGAGTGTCGGCGAGCGGGCCGTGGCTGCGGGCAGCGGTGGTGGCGCCCGCGGCGGAGGTCGAGGCGCCGAAGACGCTCGTTGGAGATTCCGAGCCGCACGCGGTGATGGTCAGCGCCGACGCTGTGCGCCGTATCACCCTTGACCGTAGTTCCTTTTGATAATACCGTATCGGCACGTCTTGTCCCAGATTAACGACGCGGAGCGACCAAATGTGGGGACACGTCGAGCGGCTGCGGCGACGGCGCTGGCCGCGACGTCCCCTCGTAGCCCGCCACGAGGATGCTTGCCGCGCCGGACTCCACTCCGTAGACTCGACGCGAACTCTGCCTTTGAAGTGTCAATCCATCGCGACCTCGAGATCTCATGCCCGCTCTCCATCCCCCCCGCGCGTCCGCTTCCCGTTTCGCCGCGGCTTCCAGTTTGATGACGATGCTCGCCGCCCTGTCGGCGTGCGCGCCAAAGCCGTTGCTGCTCACGGTGACGCCGTCAACGGCGAAGGTCTACGGCTACAGTCCCCGCGGGGACAGTACGCTGTTGGGTCAGGGAGGATCGGCCTCGGTCATCGTCAAGGACGAGGGTACCCGTGTGCTCATCACCGCCGATGGGTACCGCCCCGTGTCGCGCGTCTTCACGAAGGCCGACGTGCAGAGCGGAGGGCTCAAGTTCGCCCTGACCACCTGGCGTTTCCCCATCAACATCGACCCGTTCGATGCCGATGGTCGGGTGGATGGCGTGGTGCAGCCGCGGCGCTCCTTCGTGCTCGAGGTGGAGCGTGACAAGGCGCGTACGTTGGAGATCACGAAGCCCGGCTACCGGCGTATCGTGAAGCGCTACGAAAATCTCGAGGGCACCCAGCCGCCGACCATCGAGCGGTTCCAGCTCTCCGATCGGGCCGTGCTGCTGACCGTAGCCCCCGCCGGTACGACCATCGAGGTGGCCGGCAAGCCCATCGGAGAGAACGCCGCGGAGATCGCGGTGCCGCCCGGACAGTGCACCGCGGTGCGTGCCGTCCGTCCCGGCTTCATGCCCGTCGAGAAGCAGTACTGCGAGGGCCCGGCGTTCGCCGCGCTGCCGCTGACCGACAAGATCGAACTGCGCGATCGCATGGTGGCCGTATCGGCGGAGCCGGCGACGGCGGACATTTTTGTTGGCGGCCGGAAGGTCGGCACCGGACAGTTCAACGTGGCGATCCGCACGGGAACCTGCGCGGAGGTGCGCATCGAGGCGCCCGCCTTTTCCGCGCAGCGCCGCGAATACTGCAATCAGGACAATGCACAGCCCATCCCGTTCGACGACCTGGTCAAGCTCGGGCGCGACGAGGCGTGGGATCTCTCGTTGGCGAGCGATCAGGCGAACGTCAATTTCACCATCGAAGTGGGTGACAAGCGTACCGCCGACGACGCGTGGAAGACGATCAGCCAGATCATCACCAACAGCTTCGACGTGCTCGAAGTGACCGACAAGGAAACGGGCTACCTGCGTACCGGGTGGAATGTGCGCCGCTTCAGCGACAAGGTCATTCGCACGCGCGTCATCGTGAAGCTTGCCGACTCCAATCCGCTCAAGTACACCATCAAGCTGGCGAGCGAGAAGGCAGACGAAGGTCGCGCGACCGTGAAGGACGACGAGCTTTTCCGCGAGTGGGACCGCATTCTCCTGCAGTACAAGGATCTCATCAACGAAGCGCAGACGCGTCTGCGCTGAGTCCGTCCGCTGTAGTGGCAACGCATCGGATCTTTACGACCGCCTTGGAGACCTTCTTCGCCAATGCGCCCGCGTTATATCGGCATGTCGGGAAGATCACCGGCGTGATTTGCGGCGTCGGGATCGAAGAGATTGAAGACCCGCTGGTGCGAAGAATCCGGTACATGGACAAGCTGGTCGACGAGTTGGCGAAGGGGCGACCGATGGCGAGGATTTTGCGCGGGCAGCATGCGGCCACACGCGATCTTGCAGCCTCCCGTGCCCGTTTGCTTGCGGACGATGCGAGATATCAGTTGAACACTTGAAACGACGACACCGCTGGCATGCGTGTTCTGCGGGATCATCGAAGGTGCGTCACCCGCGAGCATCATCTATCGGGACGATCTGGTTGATGCCTTCATGGCGATCCATCCATCATCGCCAGGCGAGTGCACCGTCATTCCGCTTGCCCATGTCGACCATTTCATCGACGTGGAGGATGAAACCGCCGAGCGCATCATGCGGGTGGCGCTCTCTCGGCGATTTCCTCCTGGCTTGCAACGCCTGCAAGAGCACGGCGGAAGTTCCGCCACGGTGCTTCGTTCCAAGTGGTTGTACAGCTGTCGCAGAGGGACGCCGTGAGCAGCTGATTGATTCTGTTGTCTTGCAGAGGATTGCCCATATCGCGGCTATCCTGCAAGAGTTTCCTGCGGGCAAACAGGCGTTGAACCAAACCGCCATGCACGCACATGCGAGGGCTGCGTCCGCCGCACAACGGCTGGTGGCGGGACGCTCGCTCGCGTCGCACACTCCATCGCAGTCCTCCCGCGGTTCAGTTCAACGGAGGTTTGGCGTCGGCGACGCGACGCAAACCCTCTGTTCTGTTGGGCATCACGACCATCAGCATGCCGAAAGATCTCTTCTTACCGACTGAGCTTCCTTGGGCTGACCTCCAGGGGAACGATCTTGCGGAGCTTCTATACCGGCTGTTCGACTCCATGGGCGCGAAGGATCTCGAGTGGCGAATCGGCGGAGCTGGATCAGGTGGCTGATCAGGTGGCGCTGGTGACTCGGGGTACCGGAGGAGCTAACCCACGCAAAGCGCGGGGGCCAGCCCAGCGATAACTCCGAGATGCCACCGATCGCAGCGGCACCGCCGGCACTGCCGGCACTGCCACGCCGACGCGGCTGTCCACGTGCCATTCTTCGGGTCTTGCTCCCGTTTGGCTTTGGTGGCCGTCTGTTGTCGCACGTCACAGCTGTGCCCGAACGGGCGCTAAACAACCGCAAACGTTTACGGCTGGCTCGGTACTGCAGATCCCTTCACGCGCGAATGCGAGTGGTAGATGTCCAAACCATTGACTAGAAGAGAAGATGGCTCGACGAATCGTGAGCGCGGTCCTCGCAGGCGCGTTGTTGACTGGTTGCTACCATGCCTCGATCGAAATCGGCGCAAAGCCGTCGATGGAGAAGATCGAGAAGAAGTGGGCCGCCGGGTGGGTTTACGGCCTCGTACCACGGTCTACGGTGGCTCCCACACGCCTGTGCAAAAGGGCGTCGCGAAGGGCGAGAGACAACGTTCGCTCCCGAACCAGCTGGCGAGTTTTCCTAAAGGCGGCATCGTCACCCCGATGGAGATCGTCGTCACCGGCGCGGCAGGGTCGGTGACAGATCCCGATCGGGGATCCGTGTCGGCACCTGTCTGCGCAGAAGGGCCGAGCTGTTGCTCACGGCAGGGCAGGGCAGGGTGCGGGTGCCGCGCCGTGCGATGTTGTGGTGCAACACCGACACTTGTGTTGCATCGCCGCGACAGCGGGGCCGCAGGACGGTAGCGCATCCTCATTCAGGACAAGGAGTTGGACCTTGATGGCCGGTCGCACGAATCTTGCGCTTCGTGCAAGAAAACAGCGTCGAATCTTCCCCCTCCCAACCCAGACTCATCCAATGCGACATCCGAAATTTGTGCGCGCACTCGCAGCACTCGGCGCGCTGTGTCTCCCGGCTCTCGCCAGCGCTCAGGTCACGCTGGTCAAGACGACCGACGCGGGCTACTACAACAATCAGATCGGCAACACGCTCAATCTCTCGGGTCTCTCGGGCACAACCGGCAGCGGGGCGGACAACTGTGCCGAGCCGTTCCCTATCGCCAATGACTGCAACGCTACGTACTCGACCGCGCCCAAGCTCGACGCCGCCAGTTCCATCCTCGGCAACTGGCTCACCGACCCGCTCAACCTGAACAGCAACTGGTCGTTCCTTGGCTCGATTCCGAACAGCTGGGCGATCGGCACCGAGGTGGCGGTGATGTACCAGTTCAACACCCTCGGCGCGACGAACGTCGTCGCCAAATTCGGTGTCGACAACGGCATGTACGCGTGGTTGAATGGACAGTACATCTTCGGCAAGCGCGATCCAGGGGGCGTCGGCGTGAACGAGTACACTCTCAACCTCGGAGATCTCGCGGCGGGAACCCACTTCCTGCAGCTGATCCTCGAGGACCACGGGTTTACGAACGGGTACGCGGTGGACATCTCCGCCGACGATTTCATTCCTGGCCCGCCGCCAAACCCGACGGTGCCGGAGCCGTCAACGTCGGCTCTGATGGCGATCGGGCTCGTCGGTGTAGTCGCGGTGCGTCGCCGCTTGCGCTGATCAGCTTCCGCTTGGCGCAAGGCCCGGTCCCGAGCCCTGCGTCGATCACCCCCCACCACGGCCTCGGAGGTTGCACGACACCGGCGCCGGGTGGGGTTTACCCACCGAGCATATGGCGCCATCGCTGACCTCGTCAGCGCCGCGTGACGAGGAACAGGGACGATCGCGGTCGGCGCCTCGAGCGCGAGGGGCGTAGCCCGACGTCGAATCCCGGCACGGCGGAACGCTTCGGTCAATCGTGCCACCAGCCCACTTCCGGGCCACCGTGGCGACGACCGCCACCGCCTCCAGTACCGCCTAACGAGACTCCGGCTGGACCACCCTTGGGGGCGAGACCAGTTCAACCAATGGCTAACAATAGCGCTGAATCAGCAACTGGGGTCACGTCACTGTCGCACCGATCAAGTCTCGAGCTGAAAAACAAGTTTGATCTGAGTGGTTGGCGCAGCCCATCGAATCGACACGCTGCTTATTGAACCTCATCCACTTCAGTAGAGCCGGTGGCGTTGCGTTCTCAAGCCGTGATGGATTGTCCGGCGTGATTCTGCTCAACGGAAAACAGGGGCCGCTATCTGAGCGCCCAAAGCCAGCCAGGCGCTCAGGGGCCCAAAGCGATTCACACGCTTCCTCGCGCAACTGATCGTCGCCCACGCTCAACTGTCACGGTCTCGGAGTATTGTTGGTAACGACGGCGAACCACCTCATTTCGGAGCATTCCAATGAGCGATCGCGAGCTATTCACCGTCGAAGTCGATGGCTTCCAAAGCGAACACCGCAGAATCGACGTGTGTGACGCAACCGGCGTCCTCCAGTTCGTCGACTATGGGAACGAAACGCTGGACGAAGCCCGCCACGCCTGACCGAACGCGCGCTAGCGTTCCCCTGGCGTGACCCCGTTCCCTTCGTCTACCTTTTCGGAATGACCGCTCCCAATGACAATGCCCGCCAATCGGCGTTTTACGCCGCGCCCATCGCGCAGTTTCTCGCCGCAGACGAGCATACCGTGCTCGGCCACCTCGCCGGCGGTAGCGGCCTTGCTATCGACGGTGCGCAAACTGAAGCGTGGAAGGAGCAGGTACGTCTGCTCAAGCAAACACTCCCCGGTGTAGACGGATCGCTCTTCCTCGAATTCGATGTCCCTCGACTCGGCAGTCGTATCGATGGTGTGGTGGTTGCCAACTCCGCCGTAGTGCCAATCGAGTTCAAAGTAGGCGAGCATCGCTACGCCAAGACCGATTACAACCAAGCGTGGGACTACGCGCTCGACCTCAAGAACTTTCACCAAGCAAGTCAGGCGCTGCCCATCTTTCCGGTGCTCTGCGCGACCAATGGCGCGACGCCTGACGACAGTTGGCAACAACCGCACGCCGACGGCGTGTATCCGCCAATCAAGGCAAACTCCGCCACCGTCGGCGAGGCCGTACGTTCGGCCATTGCCCTCGCACCTTCCGCACCGGTCAACGCCGAGGCGTGGGGACGAGCGCCGTATCGGCCGAGCCCCACGATCATCGAGGCGGCCAAGGCGCTGTACGCCCGACACTCCGTGCAGTCCATTGCGCGGTCGGATGCCGGCGCACGCAATCTCCACGTCACCACGCAGTGTGTGGAGGAGATCATTGCCCGCAGCCGCTTGCAGCGCGAGAAGGCCATTGTTTTTGTCACCGGTGTGCCGGGCGCAGGGAAGACGCTCGTGGGGCTCAACATCGCCACGCAGCATCTCGGGCACGACGAGACGCACGCCGTATTTCTCTCCGGCAATGGCCCGCTCGTCGCCGTGCTCCGTGAAGCGCTCGTGGAAGATGACATCCAGCGGCAGCGTGACCTCGGCAATACCCCCGAGCGCAAAGGCGCTGTTCGCCAGAAGGTGAAGCCGTTCATTCAGAACGTGCACCACTTCCGCGATGAAGGGCTACGCAGCGCCGCACCACCCATCGAGCACGTCGCCATCTTCGACGAATCACAGCGCGCATGGAACCGCGAAAAGACCGCGTTGTTCATGAAGCAGCGAAAGGGCGTCGCGGATTTCAGCATGTCCGAGCCGGAGTTTCTCATCTCGTACATGGATCGCCATCAGGACTGGGCCGTCGTGGTGTGTCTCGTGGGCGGTGGTCAGGAGATCCACACAGGAGAAGCCGGTATCGGGGCGTGGCTCGACGCGGTACGCGACAAGTATCCGCATTGGCACACCTATATCTCTCCAGAGCTCCACGACTCGGAGTACGCCGCCGGCAGAGCCATCGAGCGCCTTGGGGCGAACGCGCACGTGGAGACGCAATACGCGCTGCACTTGGCGGTATCGATGCGCTCCTTTCGCGCCGAGAAAGTGTCGGGCTTTGTGAAAGCGGCGCTTGATGCAGACGAGGACCGCGCGCGCGAGCTGCTGTCGGAGGTGCTGAGGACGTACTCGGTCGTGCTCACGCGCGATCGGACGGTGGCGAAGAAGTGGGTGCGAAGTCAGGCGCGTGGCAGTGAACGGTACGGACTCGTCGCGTCATCGCAGGCGCAACGCCTCAAGGCGTACTGCATCGATGTGCGCGTCGATGTCGACCCGGTGAAGTACTTCCTCGCTGATCGTGCTGACACCCGCTCGTCGTACTATCTCGAGGATGCGGCGACAGAGTTCCAGACGCAGGGGCTCGAGCTTGATTGGACCATGATGAGCTGGGACGCCGATCTGCGTCGCACCAACGACCGGTGGTCGTATCACAACTTCCGCGGCGATCGCTGGACCACCGTGCACAATGCCGATCGTCAACGCTATCTACTCAATGCATACCGTGTGCTGCTCACGCGCGCGCGGCAGGGGATGGCGATCTTTGTGCCCAAGGGACGTAAATCCGACGCGACTCTGCACCCTGAGAATTACGATCAGACGTTTCAGTATCTCAAGGCACTTGGCGTTCCGGTGCTCTAACGCCTCGCTTCGCCGTCTACCGCCCGCGTCGCCACGGCTGCTTGTACAGCGCCGCAACTCAGACGATGAACGCCGTCCCCACGAACACCGCCGTGTCCTTGGTCAGTCGCTCATTGACGACGGCGTACATGAACTCGCGAAGCCCCACCGCAGTACATGGGCACCACGTGTTGAGACTGGGGTCGAGGTCAGCGGTAACAGCGAATGACGTCTGCGTGACGTGTCTGCCACTTTCGAGATAGTCGTACGTCGACGCAGTGACGTCTACCGTCCCACCATGGTTGTCAGACGTGGTCCATCAGCAGGTCGTGTCCCGTGATGCTCCCTGGGCGATCCTCAATACGCGATGCCCACGCACATGACTCGAAGACTCAGCCGTCATCGCCCGGCACTCCTCCTGCTGCTCGCGCTCACCGCAGGGTGCGGTTCGGACGACCTCACCTGTCCGCTGGCCGGCGACATCACTGGGCTCACGGTCGAAATCTCGCCGGTGCCCGTCGGTCCATTCACGGTCGAGATCGGGGTGCCTGTGTTCTCGCCGTCGCTGCCGGTGTCGTACACCTATCGCTGCGATGGTGGGCCACAATGCCGTACCAGGACCATACGGTTCCCCGGACTGATCGCCACCAACTTCACCGTTCGTGTCACCACAGAGCGCGGCGTGCGCAACACGACACCGCCGCAGCCGGTGAAATTCACTGACACGTATCCCAACGGCGAGGCGTGCGAGCCCCGCTCGACGACGGCCACGGTGCAAGCGTCAATCCCTGAGTAGGTTGATGACATGCGCAGGCTACGCACCTTATTCGTCGCGGTCGCTCTACTCACCGCGTGCGGCGAGAGCGTTACCGGTCTCCCGTTCTTCGGGCCACCGTTGCCGCGCGCCGCGACCGGATTGACCAACGTGACGGTCCGCGCTCCGTCAGGCGTTGAACAGTCGGCGTTGGTAATCATCGCGCGCTGAAGTGTTAGTTTTTCGAGAGAACCAACCCGAATCATTGATGCCCTTCTCTCGAGTGCTCCATGGCTGAATTTCTCCCCATTCTGCTGGTGCTGCTGTGGCCGCTCTTTCTGCTGAGCGCGTTGGGAGGCGCGGGCTACCTCGCGTGGCGCGCCGTCCGGGCGCTCGAAGCAAAGGGCGCGTCGGCCCCGGAGCTCGTGGCGCTGCGTGAGCGCGTCGAGCTGCTGGAAGAACAGCTCGAGGCGCAAAACGCCGAACTCCGTCGCGTTGCCGACGGGCAACAGTTCACGGAGAAGCTGCTCGAGAATCGAGCGGGGAAAGGGCTCTGACCCCTTTAGGACTTCCAAACACTACAGCTTGAACCGAACCAGTTGCCCGCGCATCCACGTGGCCAGCGCGACTTCGGTGAGGGAACCGGCCGCGAGTGCGGTGACCACTTGCACAGCCTCGGTTTCGGTAGCGTCGAGGTCCTTCCCGTTCAGACCAAGAAAAATCGTCGCGGCCAGAAGCGCGGCCCGCTTGTTTCCGTCGTGGTACGGACGCGCCTTCGCTAGACCGAACGCGTACGCGGAGGCCAGCGTCGCGAGGTCTGAATCCGGCTCGTAATGGTATTTCTGCGGTGCGCGCGCCAAGGCCGCGTCCAGCGCGAGCCGCGGTACCCAACGGGGCGTAGCCATGGGCTACTTCGCCAGTTCGCGCAGCGCGTTGCGGAACTTCTTCGCTGCGTGGGCGGCCACCGCGAGGCCCGCTTCCACATCTGGATCGTATGGCGTCAGCAGAATGCCGCGGTCGGTCTCGATGGCCAGCACGCGGTCCCCAGCCTCGAGGTGAAGCCTCTCGGCAATGTCCTTCGGAATTGTCGCGCCAATCGAGCCGCCGACCTGACGGAGCGTAAGTTCGCGGACCATAAACTCCTCGTGTAGCACTGATGTGCTACTACGCTAGCAGATCGGTGCTACTTCGCCAGCGCGACGTCGGTGAGAGTCATGGTTGCCGGTGGAAACCGATTCCGCTGCCGGCTCCTTCGCGCACGCGGTGCTGAGGGCCGCTTTGTTCAACGACTCCGAGAAAGGACTCTGACCCCTTTTGGCGCCTTTTGGCGAGAATCGAGCGAACGTACCGAACTCGCGTTGAACGGCGTTGCACCATGAATTCGGGGCTTTCCGCATAACAGCGGTCCCGCCGCCGCTATTCTCGCCGGTCCGCATAAATCCAAAGCTTCTCGGAACTCTCGGTACGACCGCGAGGTTCAATGGTCGTGCGCACGAAGTACAGTGGACGCTCTGCACGAAGCTGCATGACAAGATCCACATCGGTAACGAGCGCGCGAATGGCTTCGCGCTCGTAGTACACGAGGGCGGCGACGGGAATGGTGCATTCGCGAAGCGAGGCGGGCTGTGCGGTTGGGCATCGACGTAATGTCAACGAACGCGTGATTTCGTTCACCTCGGTCGTGCGTAGCGCGGAATCACTCATCAGCACGATCGAGAAGGCATTCGGTCCCGGAACGGCAAGCTGCCACGCATAGAAGCCCATGACGTGCGGTCCCGCGCTCGGGCCGATCACCGGTAGCGGTACGCTAACGCGAATGGTCTGCCTCTCCACGATGACCGAATCACCGAGCATTGGCCGTGACGGTTCGGGATTTGGCCCGACACGCTGACGCGGCAACGGACGTTGCGCGTCAGTTACGCGCAAGGCAAGGAGCGTTAGCAGCACGCCGGCCACCAGTCGCTTCACCGTTGCAGTACCAGTCGACGACCGCTGCTGAGCGTCGCTCCGCCCGGCTTCCGCACCGAAACGCGAAGCAGGTAAGGGCCAGGAGCCAACGGCTCCAAATTGAGTGCGATCTCGCGCAGCAACACCGGGCGTGCGCCGGGCAGTTGTGAGGGCCGCTGCTGCAGGCTGGGTTCGGTCCACCGAATGGTGAGCGAACGAGTCGGGTCGTTGGCAATGCGTAGTGCCATCCCGATCCTTCGGAGAGTGCCGACCGACAGATCTGGCTGTACCTCCACCGCAATCTCCACGATATCGGTCGGTACCAAGCCGTATGTCTCCCAATAAAGACCAATGCGTCGCTGAGACGCGTCCAGCACAAGCGAGGAGAGCAACTTGCCGAGTCGCCCATCGGACGGTGCTGCTTGGTCGCCCGAAACCGTCGCGGGACGAACAATGGCCAAGTCGGAGATCGCGATGTCACCGGCGCGCATCATCTGCAGTGTGGGCGGCGGTTGGACACCGAAGCGGGCACGTGCCGACAGCGGTGTGCTGTCCAAAAGCGCAGCCTCTACCGACATCACGACGGGTCGGCGACCCAGCAGGGCACGCATGACGAACGCGCCACCGCCCTCCGCCACGTCGTGTGCCACCGTATCGATCAGATTCTCGGACTGTGCGGCGAGAAGCAATACATCGAAGCGACTTGACTTCGATGGTATTGCGGGAGATGTGAGATTGTGCGCGGTAACGAGTACGATGTTGGTGTCGCGCCGCAGGAGGACGGTCTGCCCCTCTGGCAGCTGGACCATTGGGTGGCGGGGTCGCACGAGTTCCGGGGCCTACCACGTTGCGTCTATTCCTCCATTCGACTCACGCGGCGCGATATCCCAGTCGGACTCCTGCGCGGAGAACGGTGCCGCTGCCGCCGTCCACGCCGGGGTGAAATGCACCCGATCCAGCGAGTACTCAAACGTCGAGTACGGTGGGACAGGCCTTGAACGCCGAAGCGACAGGTACCCGGAGTGGCCAACATCGGTGGCCCGTGAATCCCACCACGTATAGCTTGGCCAGTCGTAACGAAGAATGAGCTGTCGAAGGGCATCGCCACCGCGCTCGGCGTCCCAGACGTATCGCTCGTCACCGTCCAACGCGCTCCGCAAGGCGATGTCTACACGACGCGTTTGGTGGGCGGTCCATCGCTCGTTGCCCGTCTCGCGGAAGAGCGGGTCGGAAAGCCACCAGAAATTCTTCACGGCGGCGATACGTTCTTCGCCGAGGCGGCTGTCGTAATCCTGCCAAGCGTCGCTCGACACGAGCGGACGTACGTCGTACCAGTGCCGCAGGGAGTCGATCGGCCGCGCGTCCCGCATGACGCGCTCCATGACGCGGTAGATCGAATCGGCCTCGAGTGACGCGCCGAGGCGATCCTGGACATATCCGGCGAGGGCGAGACACCACCAGCGTTCAGCCAGGCAGTTCTGCGTCGCCCGTTCTGCGCCGGCGCCGTCACGTTGTTCGAGGAGAAAGCGAACGCGTTGGCCAACGAGAAATCCGGAGTGTGGCAGCGCGTGGACGGCAGAGTCTAGCACCAGCAGCAGCCGTGCGCGCGCCGCACGTGCAACAGGGCGCAGCGCGAGCACCAGCGCTCCGTCGCGGGAAAGCCGTTCGTCCTGTACATCCGGAACCGAGCTTCCGAAGATCCACGATGGGCACACAGCATACTGGGAGTACTCGCTCGCAACGATCGCAAAACGCGCAGACGTACGAACGAACCGCTCCGTCGGCTCGCCGTTTGTTGCGGCAATGGCACGCGATTCCGGCGAAACATCCCGATGGCAATGCAGGTACGGGAGCCGAAGTTCACGGTCGGCAGAGTCCAAGGCCTGGGCACGGACGACGGCGCTGGTGCGCCAGAGCCGCTGCCATTCAATGAAAAATTCACTGATGGCGAGGACGGCCTCGGCGGTGATGCGCACGGAGTCCGTCTGCACCACGCGTGCCGACGACGCGAGACTGGCGGAGAACTCGGGCGCATGGCTCGAGCGCATCGCCGGCCGCGGCGCTTCGGCCATTACGCCGAACAGCGCTGCAATAAGTACTATTACTCCACGAACTGTGAGTGCATTCCACAAAGCCATACGGGTTAGCTTGATCCACGAGTTCAGCGGTGTCAAGTGGAAACCGACGCCACCGAGGAGTGGGCGTGTGGGGAAATGACTCTGACCCCTTTTGGCAATCACTTTAGGCCCTGCGAAAGGACTCTGACCCCTTTAGGGCAGCGGCCACCACCTCGCTCAAGGTGATGGCCGTCGTCGCGTCAACAACGCCCGCCTTTACATCGCCGGCGTCCGCAAATCCTGCAGCGCCTTCTTGAGCAAATCGGTCCTCTTCGCGTCGCAGTCACGCGCGCCCTCGGCCGCGCTCACCGCTGCCTCAAGCGCCGAGTTGCGCGATGCACCGCTCGCCTTCTCGGCGGCCGCAATCTGCGTGCGCAGTGCACTCACCGCGCCCGTCGCACAGCCTTTCCGCTCCAACTGATCGGTGAACGCCTTGGCGAGCGGGAAGCTCGGCGGCCACACCATCTTGGGCTGCCCCTGCGCGTTGAGCTGCTCCCACTTCACCGTCTTGGCGGCATCGATTTCGTTCTGCGACACAAAACGGCTCGGCACGAGTTCGGCCACGTCCATGCCGCGCGCGATTTCGCTGCTCACGATGTGACCGTTGTACCAGTACACACTCCACGAGCCGGCGGTCACCATGCGGCTGCCGTCAACAGGGCCGCGGTCGAAGCTCGCGATCTCCTGCGGATGCGAGGTGTCGGTCCAGTCGAACACCGAGATACCACCCTGATACCAGCTCTGCACCATGATGTCGCGCCCCGGGATGGGGATGAGCGACCCGTTGTGCGCCACGCAGTTTTCGTTCGACGTCTGATACGTGGGAATCTTGTAGTAGCTGCGGAACTTGAGTGACTTTTTGCCGGTCGTGGCGTTGGTCACGATGTCGAAGATCGCGTTGGCGCCCCACTCGGGCTTGTCTCCCACACGACACTTGGCGCCGGTGCCACCGCCCCACTCGTCGCTGAAGAGCATCGCGGTGCCGTCGTTGTTGAACGTGGCCGAGTGCCAGTAGGCGAAGTTGCTGTCGGCAACGGCATCGAGCCGTATGGGGTTCACCGGATTGCTGATGTCGAGCAGCAGGCCATGTCCTTCGCACGCGCCGCCGGCGATGCCGAGTGCGGGGTAGACGGTGATGTCGTGACACTGCGACATCTCGTTGAACTTGCCGGTGGGATCTCCTCCCAAGCCGTTCTGCTGCATGAACATCTTCACCATGTTGTCGACAATAGGACGCGCGGCAGCGGAGTCGGCGGCCGTGGCGACGGTACCTCCACGCTGCTTGGTGATGTTGTCGATCACCGGCTTCACCATCTCCGCGGGCAACTCTTCCACGATGCCCATGCCGGGAATGAACGCGAAGAACTTGCCGCTCTTCTTGAGCTCCTCGATCTGGAGAAGATCGGCCGCCGACGGGCCGTGCAACGTGGGCGCGTTCAGTCCGGTGAAGATGTTGGCGCGATTAACGATCGCGGCCTTGGTCGGATCGGCGAGCGGCACCTTGATGATTTCGATGCGCAGGCGATTGGACGCGACGTCGGCGCTGGGCGCGTTCGAGCAGTCGCTCACCTCACCCTTGGGGCGCACGGGTGAGGAGCCCGATACGTAGATGTAGATGTTGTCCCTGTCCTTCGGGTCTTCGAGCACCGTGTGCGTATGCGAACCGCGACACGTCTGCACGTTGGTGAGGAGCTTGGGCTCCCTGATGTTGGTGATGTCGAAGATGCGCACGCCACGCATGCGCTCCGTGCTCACGGCCTGTCGTACGCCGCCCGGCTTGCAGTCGATGCGGCCGTTCATCGCTTCGGCGGAGACGAAGAGCAGATTCTTGTATACCGAGACGTCATTCTGCGAGGCGGGGCACTCGTACGCGACCACGAGTGTGGGGCTCGACGGGTTGCTGATATCCCAGACGATGGGGCCATTCTGGTTGCCCTGCACGACGTACTTGCCGGTGAACGCGAGATCGGTATTCCATTCGTCGCCGAACGATTGCGCACTGCGCACGCTGGAGAGGAGCCGCAGGTTGGAGACGTGCACGCCGGCGTCGTACATGCCGGGCTTGAGCGCGTTGCGCGGATCGGTGGCGGGCGAGGCGGCGACGTTGGGCTTGGAGGTGCGCGCGCAGGCGCCGAGCGTGATCACGCTCAGCGACAGCACGCTGAGGGAGACCATGGTGCGAAATGGGATCGTCATGGCAATTGGCTGTAGGCGTGAGGGGTCACGGAGGAAAGAGGCACCGGCGCGCGGTGCTGGCCATTTCAACGACTCTGACCCCTTCCGCAACGACTCTGACCCCTTCCAAGTTTAAGTTACTTGCAAGTTATCTCAGAGCGACACAATGACAATCACCATGAGGCACACGATGAACGGCAATATGCTTCCGGTCGTATGCACGCTCGCTACCGCACTGACACTCTTCACGGGGACGTCCGCCGCGCACGCGCAGTCCAAGGCGCAAGCCGCCATGTATGTCAAAGCGGAGAATTCCGTGGCCCTCGCCCAACTTCGTGACGTGACGGGCGAGCCGATTCCGTTCGGCTTTGTCGCGAATGTGGCGATTCTTTCGAATGGGTCGGTGCTTGTCGCCGATCAATACGAGCAACGCATTGTCCTCACCGACTCGACCGGGCGATATGTCGCGGCGGCTGGGCGCAACGGCAGCGGGCCCGGCGAGTTTCAGTCGCGAGCGCGCTTGATGAGACTGCGTGGTGATACAATCGGCGTTGACGACGCGACGCTCCGGCGCATGTCGATCTTCGACCAGAAGCTCAAGTTCGTGCGTACCGAGGTTCCCGTGGAACTCGCGACCTCGAAGGGATGGAACGCGGTGCAAGGACAGTTCGCCGATGGATCGTACGTCATGCGGCATGCGCCGATGCCGAACTTTGCGGCGCCGGACGGTGTGCGCAACGTGCAGCACATTGTGTACGTGAGCGACAAGGGGCGGACACTCCGGCAAATGAATCTGCCCGTGACACGCGAACTGCAGGTTGCGACCGGTAATGGCAGAACCATGCTCAAGGTTCCGATGACGACGACTCGTGGCCTCGCCGTCTGCGAGAATGGGTTTGTCATCGTCGCGGACAACATGGTCGATGTGTACGACACACGTTTCACACTGCTGCACAAGCCGCCATACCGTGGCCGCGTGGATACCTTGTCTTCCGCGTACCGTAAGCAGATGATCGATAGCTACAGCAGCGGTTACGGCAACGCGGCCTCGTCGCGCAAAATCGTCGATGCGATGAACGCCGCGCAGCCTCGGCAGATCGTCCGATACTCATCGGTTATCGTGTCGGCAGACGGACTGTTGTGGTTCAGCGTTGGTGACGAAGCCGCGGGGCGATTCATCCGTACGACCGTGCGAGGAGAGGTTCTCGACACGCTGTACGCACCCTATCAGATCCTGCATGCCGACAAGCGCATTTCGGTGGCATCCGGTCCATACCCCGAAGGAGAGGAGGCGCCGGCGGTCATCGTTCGGCAGAAGGCACCGGAACCCCGGCGCAAGGCGCTGCAACCATCTCCACTCGGCCGGTGTAATTCGGTGATATCGTACTGACGCGCTGCTGTCCACGTGAACCACTCCCAACCGCATCATGGAGACCCGACCTTCTGCGTCCCTGCTCCTGCCGGCTCTGCTCGTTGCCGCCGGCATTGCCGCCGCCGGCTTTCTCGTGGGGCGCGGTGTAACGATGGTGCGCACCGCCGACCGCACGGTATCGGTGAAGGGGGTCTCCGAACGCGAAGCCAAGGCTGACCTCGCCATCTGGCCGCTTCGCATCATGGCTTCCAACGACGATCTTGCCGCCGCCAGCGCGACGCTCGACCGGAGCGTGCAGGCGGTGCGGACCTTTCTCGCGGCCAATCAGCTCGACTCGACCGCCGCCGAAATCACCGTGCAGGAGTTCGTCGTGCAGGACCAGAGCTCCATGGGCTCGAGCGGTGCGCGCTACGTCATCAGGCAAACGATCGTCGTGCGCTCGTCGCGCGTCGATCTCGTACAGCAGGCCAGTCAGCGCGTCCCCGAGCTCGTGCGGCAGGGCGTCGTGCTCTCCAGCGGTCAGGAGTATGGTGGTGGTGGTCCCACGTTCGTCTTCACCAAGCTCAACGACTTCAAGCCCGCCATGATCGCCGAGGCGACGGCGCGTGCGCGGGAAGGGGCTGAGCAGTTCGCGAAGGACTCGCGCAGCGAACTGTCAGGGATTCGCACGGCAAGTCAGGGCTTCTTTGAAATTCTCCCGCGTGATCAGGCCGCGGGGATCAGCGAAGAGAGCCAGGTGAACAAGCGACTGCGCGTAGTGACGACGGTGACGTACGGGTTGCGCTGACGGGTAGGCGCGTGTGCGTGAGCCGTGTTGCTCAGCAATGGGAGGAAATCCCCCATGGTCTTTGGCGCCAGCGCGCCGGAGGGAATGATGATGATGTAATCGACTACACGCGTCGCTGATGCCAGATGACTGAACACCGCACGTGGCTGTTGCGTCGGAGGCGCGTCGGCCTGAGCCTCGTCACCGCGCTGCTCGGAGGTACAATCAAGAAGTGTGGAACTGAACGGCAGTCGGTGGCACCTTTTCGGGTAATCCAATCACCCCGGGAGTATCCCGGCATCGAAAAGGAGCCACCGCCCGTGATCAAGATCGACAATTCTGCCGCATCGTCCAGCCCGACCTGGCGGTCGCTGGAAGTGTTCGTGCGTGATCAAGTGCAACCCGGCCTGCAGCGCGTGTTGGCGGAAGAAGTGGAGGAGCTGCTCGGTCGCGCCAAGCATGCGCGACGGGGAACTGCGGTGAGCGGCTATCGGAATGGCTACGGCCAGCCGCGACAGCTTGCGCTGCTCAACGGTACGGTGACCGTGCGACGGCCACGCGTGCGGAATCTGGACGCGCGCTTCGTGAGTCGCGTGTTGCCGCTGTTTCAGCGACACACCCCGGAGGTGGTGCTCGCCGTCGAGAGTGGCCACCGCGAGTCGCGCGAGAGCTGGGCGGAGATCCTCCGCGATCTCACGGCGCGCGGCTTGCCGGCACCGGCGTGCGTGATCGACGACGGGGCGCTGCGCCTGTGGAACGCGGTGGGCCAAGTGTGGCCGCACGCGGCGGAACAACGGTGCTGCAACCACACGTTCCGCAACACGTACTACCAGTTTCCGAAAGCGCATTGGCGCCATCGGCGCACCACCAACGTCGTCGAATCGCCCTTTGCGGCGGTGCGGCTGCGTACCAGCGCGGCGAAGCGCTTCAAGAAAGTCGAACGCGCCACGGCGACTATTTGGCGTTTGCTCCGCGTCACCGAGAAACGTTTTCGCAAGCTCAACGCGCCCGAGCAGTGCCGTGATGTGTATCGTGGCGTCCGCTATGCGGATGGCATCGAAGTCCCCGCTGTGTCATCCACCCAGAAGGCCGCCGCCTGACGCGCATTTACACACTTCTTGACGAGAGCTCGCTGCTCGTATCCGGCTGTGGCACGTTGCTCGAGCCGGCGCGGACGATCATGTTGCCGATCACGGCGGTTGACGCGCCGGCGACGGTCGACGCCGATGATAGTGTGATGGATCGGGTTACCGTGTAGTCATGAGGGTGCAGCGAATTCCAGGCGGTCGATACACAGCGCGCACCTAGTCGCCTGACGCTCACCGCTCACGGCACGCGGCTCCGTTTCGAGGGGTCAGAGTCCTTGAACTGAGAAGGACTCTGACCCCTTGAACTCTGAGAAGGACTCTGACCCCTTGAACTCTACCTTGATCTCTCAGCGTCGGACGGCAGCGGTATCCGTTCGCTGCCGGTCTCACGGAAAGCACTGCAAAGTCAACCGACGCTTGATCCCGGCGTCGTGGACGATGATCTGTTGCCGCCGGATGCGCTTGTGAGTCAACTCTCGACCCTTATCTCACACGTGGCGGTATGCGCTCTGTTCAGTCCGTTGCATTGATTGGTCAGTCGATGGCCGCGTTGGGCCAACGGTGTTCCTCGAGTATTGATGCGGACGAATCGTTCACCGGCAACGGGTTCGTGAAGCGTTGCCAACCTGAAGTGTACGAAACTTTTTGTTGACGAAGTTCTCGTGTGCATGTAGTGTGGTCGCTCCCGAAGAGCAATGCCCACCGCAGCAAGTCGCTGCACATCGCAGTCAGGGAGGCGACAGAATATGTCCCGCAAGAGTAGCGATACTTCGCACATGGAAAATCCTGGCGAAGGAGACGACAGCAACACAGGGGGCGGTGAATCCTCCACCGCCGGTCCGGAGAATCCGGACGCGTTCAGCTCTGGCCGTGAGGCGCTGAGCGTTGAGGCAGAAGTGCAATCAGTACTGGTACAAGCTGGCGTGTCGAGCGATCTCCTCGCGCTTCGCGATGCGGTCGATGCAACGCTGCTCGCAGCGTCGGGCGCGACTGACACGTTGTCCGATGCGTCCGCTGACAGGGGCATTGTCGGGGTCGGTATCGGACTGCCTGATCCGGACAGTATTGCGCTCGGTGCGGGTGGTCCGGGCGAGCCATCGTTGACGCTGTTCACCGAAAGCGTCTTGCCCCACGACGTCCTCTTGAGTCAGCTCGCGCAGAGCGCAGGGACGCGCGCGCTGTCCAGCGTACCCGTGCAGCAGGTGCACGTGGGCGCGGTTGACGCGTATTCGCATCGCGCGCGACACCGTCCTGCTCCGGGAGGCGTCTCGGTTGCGCACGTGAACGTGACCGCCGGCACGCTCGGAAGCCGCGCGATCGGCCTCACCGCTCCGTGGACCAATCGGCACTTGATTCTCAGCAACAATCACGTGCTGGCGAACTCCAATGCGGCGAGTGTCAATGACAGTATCGTACAGCCCGGACCGGCAGACGGCGGACGCCATCCCGGTGACCAGATCGCGGTGTTGGCGCGGTGGGTGCCGATCGCGTTTGGCGGCGCTGCGAACTTTGTCGATGCTGCCTTCGGTTGGGCCTGGCATGAGCGCATCCGTGGCGAGCAATACTATCTGTCCGGTGGCAGGGCGGCCTACTACCGCACCGGAACGGCGCCATTGGCCGCGTCGCTCGGCATGATTGTCGGAAAGAGCGGTCGCACCACGGGCCTCACGCAAGGCCGTGTCACACAGATCGGCGTGTCCGTCAATGTGAATTACGGCGGGGGGCGTGTCGCACTGTTCCGCAATCAGATCGCGATCCAATCGGTCAACGCAAACCCGTTCTCTGCCGGGGGCGATTCCGGTTCACTCATCTGGCATTGGGCGTCTGGACTGCGGCCGGTCGGACTTCTCTTTGCCGGAGGTGGCGGCACGACATTCGCCAATCCAATTGGCGCTGTGCTCGCCGCGCTCAACATTCGCTTGCTACCTTGAGCGATTGGCGGTAGACGATGTCGGCGACACCTAGGTTGCCGGTACGATATCAGGCGTAAGGGGGAATCACTATGGCGCATAGCCCTGACGGAGAACCGGACTTTGCTGACTCAGGTCCTGTGGAGTACCGACCGGCGGAGTCGGTGCCGCGGAGCACCATCGAGCGTGTGCTGGCCAATGAATCGTCACGGTTGCTCGCCATTCCCGGTGTAACCTCCGTTGGCATCGCTTTTGGGCCACCAGGTCGCGATGCGATCGCGGTGGGTATTATCGACCGCGGCGTCGCCTCACGAGTGCCCACCGAGATCGAGGGTGTACCTGTGGTGGTGGAAGTCACTGGGATAGTGGACGCCTTACCCAAGCGCTAGACACAGCCGACCGTGCGCGTTCTCGGTCGGAGTGGTTGGAGCTGTGTGGCCAAGCGAAGACGCGGCGACGGTACCGGAGTGCCCGCGTTCCTCGCGCGCCCTCATGCATCGCACGGGCTTTGCACGACAACGCGATGCGCGCTCTCAGGCGCGCATCGCGTTGTCGTACGTGTCGGCCGGAGCCGCACACACGCGCCGACGCCAACGCGCAATGAACCCTGACAGCGAGACGCCGCCACCCAGCAGAACGAAGGACGAGGGCTCAGATGCCGTCGACGTATTGATGCCGGTTCCCACCACGCTCACGTCGTTCAGGAGGTCACCGTCGCTGGGCTGATTGCCGCGGGAGCGGAACTCGAGCATGGTGTTGGCACCCTACGCGACGAAGAAATCCGTGAAACCGTTTCACCGGTACGGCGTGGTGATCTGGTCCGTGGACATCAGGACGCTGCTATTCACGTACACATCGATCGCGCTGAATCCATTACGGTCGCGCGGGCGATACGCGGCCCAGAAATCCAGCGCGTACTCGGCGCCTGCCGTTGTGGTGCGCAACTGCTGGATAGAGGTCGAGCTGTTCACCTGCAACTCCAGGTGGCTGGTGCTGTCCGTCGCCGTGTAGCCCTGGACCGAGCTCTTCCCTCGCTCGAAGGTGCCCGAGCTGGCGCTGCCGAGCGACGTCCACGACGACACGATGGCGTTCGGGTAGTCGGCACCATTCTTCTGCGGCGAACCGATCTCGAAGTTGCAATTCTGCACCAGATTGGTCGCCATCGTCTGGCAGGAGTGCGCTTAGACCACGGACGGCGTAGCGAGCAGGGTAGCAATAGCAGCGACGACAGCGAGGCGGCGGGCCATGAGCGGAATCCCGTGTTGTGTTTGCCTCGCGATTGCGCGACGTTGGTGCCAAGCGCAGCCATAAGCTCTTGCTTACTCACCTTACCTGACGCGTCGTATGCTCAACGCATTGGGAGCAAGCTTCTCGCGCGCAGGTCGTCCTGCATCGCGAGTCGGGTTGAGGGACTGTCGCGCTGGTGCCACTCTGTTTGCGGCGCGCCACGCGCGAAATGGTCACAGCACGCCTTCGAGACACGAGTCGCTGCGGGCGGTTCTCGGTCGGCGTGCCTAGCGAAACCAACCGATGCCGCGCGGTCGGAGGGCCGCCAAGACTCAACGCCTTGACGGGAGCCTGTTATCACCGCGAACCGTCGCTCTCAGGAGCAGGAGATCGCCCGCATCCTCGAGCAAGCGGGCGCAGGATCAGGGCGGAATTGCACGGCCGGTCGCGAGCTCGCATGGCTTGACGTTGCAGCAGCTGCAGGAGATCAGCGCCGAAGTAGGCATCGCCCCTGAACTTGTCGAGCGCGCGGGCGCCTGCAGCGCGCTGCTGGCGCCGATGGTGATGGGCGCTGCGGGAGTTTCAGCCTGCGCTCCGTCGGCGTGCAGCTGCCGCGCTGGGCTCCCATGCGCGCCGCGCACATGGAGAGCCGTACCGCGTGCACGCTCGACGAACCCGCCGCTGTTCCAAGGGGCACCACCCCCGCGTTGCCGGACACGCGCTGATTCTGTAGGAAACGTGTTTTCGAAGAGCGTCCACGGTGAGCTTCCGACCAGGCGCGGGCGTTCGCCGACGGTCAGTAATGACTCGACGCTGATGGTGTCTCGTGGGATGCTGTGCAATCGTTCAGAGATGGTCAGTCGGCGTATGCGCCCCGTCACGATACGGCCCGCACCTGTGTGCGTGGGTTGGGTACGCGCCGCGGGCGCGGCGGCGCCCGCCACGAGGACCAGTCCTGGCGAGAGGTCATCATCAACGCGATGGCGGACCGCATCCCACACCGATGGGACGTGCTGCCACTCGTCGAAGAAGACTGGGAAGGGCTCGCGTAGCGCGGCGTCTGGATCAGCCCTCACGACCGGGGCCTCCTGCTCGCGATCCAAGCGAACGGTCCGTGCCGCCCGTCGCATTACCGTCGCCGTTTTCCCTACCGCTTTGGCGCCGTCTATGGCGACCGCGCCCAAGCCGGCAAGAAGGAAGTCGAGCTCACCGTCCATCAGGCGCAACGGTTCCTGGCGCAAACGGTCAAGAATCGTGTAAACGTGGCGGCGCGCACCGTATACGGTTCGCCGATCTTCACGTAGTACCGCGAAGACTTTGGTGGTACACTGGCGGGAGTCGGCGCAATCTGGGCGCGCTTTCTCCCCGACGGAGCGGCGCGCGATCTGGCGCATGGTGGTGCCTTCCGCTGGGTGGACACCGAGTACGACTGGACACTGAACCTTCGCGCGGTGCAGTGAGTCGATCGGCGGGGATATCAAAGCCGTACGAATTTGTGTATGCTGGGTAGAGCACCAGTTGCTTTCGAGTGCAGTGCCTGCATGTGTGGGACGGTATCACGAGTTCCGGAGCGCACGCTTCGATGCCCTCGATACCGTGATCGAAGCACTCACCCGGGAGGAACGCGCACATGGACAAGCAGAGTGAACGTGATGAGACCCCAAGCAAACCACTGACCACGGTGGAACGGCCGACCCCGCGCGAGGTCGTGGTGACACGCCTCGTCAACGGACCGCCACATCTCGTGTTCAAGGCGTGGACGACGGCCGATCTGTTCCGGACATGGTGGGTGCCCAAGTCGTACGGGCTCACGCTGCTGTCGTGCGAGATGGATGTGCGCGTTGGCGAGCAGTATCGCCTGGTCTTTCTCCACGGCGATACCCCAATGGCGTTCTTCGGCACCTACACCGACGTGACCCCGCACTCGCGGCTGGTGTGGACCAACGAAGAGGGCGACCTGGGCGAGACAGTCACGACGGTGACGTTCGAGGAGCAGCACGGCAGAACGCTCGTGGTGGTGCGCGATCTGTACCCGTCGGAAGAGGCGGTGGACACCGGGGCGTCGGCCGCGATGCCGGAGACGTTCGATCAGCTCGATGAACTGCTGGCTAGATTGGTGGTGGAAACGGAAACTGCACGCATTCTCACCAGTGAGGACTGAGCATGGGCAAGCGTCTCAACCATCTGTTGCAGGGCTCCTCTCTGTCCACGTGGGAAGCGTTTGCCGCCGAAGTGCAGGGTACGTGGAGTGCTCCCTCGCTCGGTCACGAGGCGCGCCTCGTGATTCCGCATGCGCACGGGCCGATTGTCCTTGAGCGCGACGTGACGATGATCATGACGGGAAACGTCATGATCCCGGTGGTCTCCACGATCTTTTCGGCGCCGCGCCCCACCAACCCGGCGCACCGCTTCTCGGTATCGCGCGCCAACTTTGCCACGTCAGTGGCGGAGTGGTTCGGTCGTCTGGATATCCACGTGGATGATCCGGTGTTCGACGACGCGTTCGTCCTGAAGGGTGACACGCCAGACTTCGTGCGCACGCTGTTCCGTGATGCACCGCTCCGTGAACGCTATCGCGCAGACTTCGAGGGGTCGATCGCCCTCAAGGATGACCAGGCGTTCTCTACCGATCCTACGCCTGGGATCGATCCCCTTGAGCTCACGGTGTCCGGGCTCATTGAGGATGCATCGAGACTGCGCCGGATGTACGAGCTTTTTGCCGCCACGTTGACGCGATTGGACGAGATCGGCGGTTGAGTGAGCAACGTTGGCTGAGGGTACGAGTATCTCTCACCTTGGAGAAAGCGCATGAGCGAAATCAAAGTCGCGAGCGACAAACTGAAGGACACTCTCAAGCAGCTGCTGCGTGAGGGGAACGTCCGTCGGGTCATCATTCGCAACGCGAGTGGCCGCACGCTGCTCGACATGCCGCTCACGGCCGGCGTCGCCGGCGCGGTGCTCATGCCGTTCTGGCTTGCCGTCGCCGGCATCGTGGCGCTCGCGAAGGAGTTCACGATTGTCATCGAACGTGATCCGGACACGGCCGTCGTGCGCAGCGATTCCAGCGTACCATGAAGGGCGTTGGTCTACTCGCAATCTGTACCGCCCTCTCGGCGCCGCCCTCCGTACTCGCGGCCCAGGCGCGTGATCCGCTCGTGCCCCTCAACTACCGCATGCTCGGCCCGCACCGGGGCGGTCGCGCGACGGCGGTCGCGGGGATCGCCGAGCAACCGCACGTGTTCTATATGGGCACGACAGGCGGTGGTGTGTGGAAGACCGATGATGCCGGCGCACATTGGCGCAACATCACCGATGGGTTCCTCGACGTGGGAAACATCGGTGCCATCGATGTGGCAGACAGCGACCCCAATGTCATCTGGGTCGGGACGGGCTCGGCGTCCATTCGCGGCAACTCGTCGGTGGGGCGCGGGGTGTGGCGCTCGACCGACGGCGGACGCACATGGACGTTTCGCGGGTTGCGCGAGTCGGGCGCGATTGGTGAGCTCATCGTGCATCCAACCAACCCGGACATGGCGTGGGTCGCGGCGTTGGGGCACCCGTTCGGCAAGAACAGCGAACGCGGCGTGTTCCGCACGGTCGACGGTGGCAGCACGTGGCAACATGTGCTCGCGCTCGACGACTCCACGGGCGTGGTGTCGCTGGCCCTCAACCCCGCGAATCCGCGTGAACTGTATGCGGGCGCGTGGCGTGGTGAACGCAAGCCGTGGACGATGATCTCCGGTGGCCCTGCCGGCGGCGTGTACAAGAGCACTGATGGCGGCGACAGCTGGAGCAAGCTTGGCGAAGGTCTGCCCACCGGCATCGTGGGCAAGGTGGGGCTCACCACGTCGGCAGCCAACCCTGATCGCGTGTTCGCGCTGGTGGAGCACGCCACGCAGGGTGGCCTGTATCGCAGCGACGATCGCGGCGGCACCTGGACGCGCGTGTCCGATGATGCGCGCGTCCGCTCACGGCCCTTCTACTACGGGCATGTCGTTGCCGACCCCAGCAACGCCGACAATGTGTGGGTGCTGAATACGCCGCTGCTGCGCAGCACCGATGGCGGCCGCACCTTCGCGCAGCTCCCGGTACCACACGGCGATACGCATGATTTGTGGATCAATCCGGTCAATCCCAAGATCTTTGCGTTGTCCGATGATGGTGGCACCGTAGTCACTCTCAATGGTGGCCGTACATTCAGTACCATGTACAACCAGCCTACCGCCGAACTGTACGACGTCGTGGTGGACAACCAGTATCCGTATCGTGTGTACGGCTCGCAGCAGGACAACTCCGCTATCAGCGTCCTGTCGCGTCGCCTTGGCAATTCCCTGCGCCCACAGCAGGAGTGGGGCTACGCGGCGGGGTGCGAAACCGGTCCCGTAGCGCTACACCCCGACCAACCGAACGTCGTCTTCGGTGGCTGCTATGGTGGCAACATCAATCGCTACGACGTCGCACGCGATTCGCGCGTGAGTGTGGGCGTGGGGCTCGAGAGTCAGCAGGCCGCGCCACGGGTGTTGCGCGACCGGTGGCAGTGGGTGGCACCCATCGTGGTAAGCCCGCACGATGCGCGCACGGTGTATCATGCGAGTCAGTATCTCTACGCCAGTCGAGATGCCGGCAACACGTGGGCACGCATTTCTCCCGATCTCACACGCAACGACACCACACTGCAGCGCTGGGCTGGCGGTCCCATCACGCCCGACAACACCGGCGTGGAGGTGTTCGGGACGATCTTCAGTGTCGTGCCATCGACACACGATGCGCGCACCATCTGGGTGGGTACCGACGATGGTCGTGTGCACCTCACGCGCGATCATGGCACGACATGGCGCGACATTACGCCGCCGAACATGCCGCCCTTTGCGACGGTCAATCGCATTGACGTGTCCCCGCATGCCCCCGGACGCGCGTTCGTGGCGGTACACCGGTACCGCATGGACGATTTTGCGCCGTATATCTGGCGCACCAACGACTTCGGGCGCACGTGGACGCCGCTTGCTACGGGCGCCAACGGGTTGCCGGCAACGCATTTCGTGCGCGTGGTCCGCGAAGATCCGGTGCGCAAGGGTCTGTTGTATGCCGGCACCGAGTTCGGGCTCTATGTCTCGCTCAACGACGGTGTGTCGTGGCAGCCCATGCAAGGGCGGCTGCCCAGCTCCCCCATTACCGATCTCAAGGTGCATCGTGGTGATCTCGTGATTGCCACACAGGGACGCTCGTTCTGGGTGCTCGATGATTTGACACCGCTGCGCGAGCTCGCGGCCGATACCACCACGCGCACCGTGCGCCTGTTCACGCCGCGACCGGCGGAGCGTGGCACGATTGGCGTGGCGCTGCAGGAAGTGGACTTGGTGTTGCCCGATGATCGTCCGTTTGGTGCGCACCTGCAGTACACGCTGACGCAGGCGCAGCCCGGGCTGGTGCTGGAAGTCCGGGATGCGGCCGGGCGCGTGGTGCGTGCGTGGCGCGCCGACAGTACGCTCCCCATGTCGCAGCGTGCGCCAGCGACGGCGGGCGCGCATCGTGTGGTGTGGGACGTGCGCGGTGCCGGTCCACGTTCAGCGCGCGACCCACTCGGCGCAGGCGGACGCGGTGTGAAGATGCCGCCGGGTCGGTACAGCGTGCGGTTGAGCGCGAGTGGTGTGGTGGCAGAACGACCGCTCCTCATTATCCCCAACGCCACCGCTGGCCACACGCAGGCCGATTACGATGCGCAGTACACGCTCTCGGTGGCGGTGCGCGACAGCATCAGTGCGCTGACGGCCACGCTCGATGCCTTGCGCGCCGTACGCGTCGGCGCACAGCAACTCAAAGGTCGTGCGGGTAATGTCACGGCGGTCATCGGGCTGGCCGACAGTGTCGTGCGCGAGGTCGATGCCATAGAGCGCGCGAGTGGGCCGGCCAGTGCCACGGGCCCCGTGGTGCCAGCGGGGATCGCCGTGCAATACCAGACGCTGTACGGCACGCTGGTGGGTGACGGCGGCTACGGTAGCGGCTCTGCGGAGGGGCGGCCCAATGCCGCGCGATTCGCGCGGGTGCGCGAGTTGGCAGCGCAGTGGGCGACGGTGCGCGCGCAGGCCGACGCACTGCTGGGGCCCATGCTGTCGCGGCTCAATGCGGTGGCCGCGCAGGCCGGATTGGCGCCGGTGCCGCAGCCATAATCCCTCGACTGGTGTATAACGCTGAACCCTTTCCCGGAGATACCATGTCCGATGTGAAGCCCCGTCATATTCTGATTGCCAGCTTCAACATGCCGGGCGGCGCCGAGAGCGGCGTGGCGCAGCTCAAGTCCGCGTCAATCGGACTCGGCAATGTGGCCGTCATTACGCGCGACGGCAGTGGCGAGGTGACGTTCACCGAGTCGCAGGACTGGGGAGTCGGCAAGAGCGCACTTGTTGGCGCGTTGGCGGGGCTCATTCTGCCAGGCGTGGGCACTATTACGCTCGCGGCAGGCGGGGCCTTGGCGGCCTACTTCCTCGACCTTGGCTTCCCGGATGCGCTGCTCACGCAGATGGGTGAGGGGCTTACTACCAATTCCTCAATGCTCGTCGCGTTGGTCGATGCCGCCAGCAAGACGCGTGCTGGCGAAGTGCTGGCGCGCGGCGGCGGTGTCGTGCTGGCGAGCACCGACGAGACCGAACTGGCGCGGGCGATGGAATCGATGCCGCGCCCGTCATAGTCGGGGCGAGCCCGCTGCAATGCTCCTCAGCGCAACGTCGTGGGTCATCTAACGGCGTGCCCATGCATTGGGTGCGCGCGTTCCAACAGAATCGGTTCGGGTCCTTCGGTACCGGTGCCGAGCACTCGAAAGCTGTTTTTGTGAGTACTGCAATGGACGGCGTCAGCTTCGGCAGGGTACGAGCGGTTACGCGCGTGATCGTTGGGTGAGAAAAGGTGAAGGCCGAGATCGCGTTCACCGCCTCTGAGGCATAGCCGCAGCGTTGATGCACCTTGAGTACACTGTCGCCAATTTCGACGGTCCCGTCGTCAGACGGACCGCCCTTGAAGCCGATGTTGCCGGCCAGGGTGCCTGTGCCGACCTCGGCGTGACCTACCACGTACCGGTTGGACCAGCCAGGCGGTGCGTGACGCAGTCATGTTAATCAAAGGCTGGACGGTCAGACGCGTCACCGGCTCCATACCGCGCACGAAGCACGGCGAAGGCCGCCGTGAGCTCGGCGGGCACCCCGCGTGGTGCGGTGGCTCCGATAAGCCGCTCGGCGTTGGTGGTGTACACGATGCCCGCGGAATCGGCCTCGAGTTCATCGGTACGGCTGAACTTGGCGGTGAGGACATTCGCGCCCACGTTGATGGCCACCTGTGATAATCCCGAATCGCAGAGCCCTGAAAAGAGGCAGACCACGGTAATGGCGGCGGAGAGTCCCTTCTGCTTCTGCGCCTGCTGCGCCCCGTGTAAAAGGCGTGCGTGCGCGACCTCGTGGCCGAGGACGCCAGCCAGCTCTGAGACGTCGCGCGCGTTGCGCAAGAGTCCGGTTTGCACGTACACGAAGCCTCCCGGGAGCGCGAACGCGTTAACGGTGGAGTCGCGCACGATACGGAAGGTGTACGGGTAGGCAACTGCGCCGCCCGCCTGTACAAGGGCATTGCCGATGGTGGCGAGGGCTTGTTCGCCTTCGGCGTCACGCACGACCTGCACGCGCCGCTCCACTTCGGCGGCGGCCTCAGCGCCAAGTTGCCGCTCCTCGGTGGCATCCATGCCGCAGGCGGAGCAGAAGATGGGCGAAATGATGAGCGAGAAAATGAGCGCGTGAGTGTTCGTCGTGGGCATACCCACAAGTTACTGCGCTGCCCCGACCTTGACAGCCGTACGCGAGGGCACGTCGCGGCAGGCTCAGACCGTTGCGAGCACGGCCATAAACTTGCCGTGCTATGCTCCTGTGCATATCACCTCATGGCCCGACCTGATACGCCGCAAAGTGCGCGCGCTGACTTCTCCGAGGGCAAATGCCTCGGACGACCTGCTGACCGGTCCCATTCGCGGCGAGCTGTTGGGAGCGGACCGCCTCGCCGACCGCGCGCGGGAGATTGCACGGGCGCAGCGGTTGAGCGACACTGGACAGGGCGACGCCGATCGTACGCCGTTGCTGAGCCGACTCGACGATACGGCCGTCATCCTCGCCAATGTGCGGTCCCGCCTCGCCACGTCGGCCGGGAACCAAGGGGATATCGGTCCCGCCGGGGAGTGGATGCTCGACAATGCGCATGTGGTCGAAGAGCATGTGCGTGAGGTTCGCGAGTCGCTTCCACGCACGTACTATCGCGAACTGCCCGAACTCGCGAGCGGGCACCTCGCCGGGTACCCGCGTGTCTACGAGATCGCGACGACGCTGATCGGGCACAGCGAGGGGCACGTCGATCGCAGTAATGCTGATCTGTTCGTCGCCGCCTTTCAGGAGGTGCAGCCACTCCGTATCGGTGAGTTGTGGGCACTGCCTGCGATGCTGCGTCTGGCGTTGATCGAAAACCTGCGGCGCATGGCCTTGCGCACCGTGCAGCGGCTCGACGAAATCGAACTCGCCGATCAGTGGGCCGCGCGCATTACGCAGGGCGGGGAAGGGAGCGGCGTGGCGATGCCCGCCGCCCTCAACGACTTTCTCGCTGCGCGGCCGCCGCTGACGCCGGTGTTCCTTTCGCGATTCCTGCGGCAGGTCCGGCAGGGAGACGAGACACTGACCACGCTGGCGTGGCTCGAGCCCTGGATGTCGGAAGTGGGCGTCAACCCTGATGACGCCGCGACGCGATCGAACGAACGTCTCGCGCTCACGCAGGTGATGACCTCGAACAGCATCACCAGCTTGCGGGCGATCGCGCGGCTCGATTGGAAGACCTTCGTCGAGGGGCAGAGCGAACTGGAGGCGGCCCTACGCCAGGATCCGGGTGGCGTGTATGCGCGCATGACGTTCGTCACCCGCGATGCCTACCGCCATGTCGTCGAACAGCTGGCCCGACGCAGTCACCGCACTGAACGGGAGGTGGCGCTGGCAGCGGTGCAGCTGGCCATCGACGCCGCCGCACGTCACGAAGGGCCGGCGCAGCAGCATGTGGGGTACTATCTCGTCGACGACGGGCTGCCAGCGCTGCGTGCGCTGGTCGACTACGAGGCGACGTTCGACGAATCGGTCCGTACGTGGGTGTTGCATCACCCGAACCTCGTGTATATCGGCGGTATCGTGCCGGCCACCGTGCTCGCGGTTGTCGCGGCCGTGATGCTCGCCGGCGCCGTCTCGTGGACGCACTGGCCGCTGATCATCGTGTTGCTGCTGGTCACGTGCATTCCCGCCAGTGACATTGCGGTGAGCCTCGTGAATCAGCTCGTAATGGCACTACTGCCACCGCGGACGCTGCCCAAGCTCGACCTGACGGGACCGGAAGGGATCCCCCCCGAGTTCCGCACGGCGGTCGTCGTACCCACGCTCTTTGGCAGCGTGGAGGAGGTGCAGGAGGCGCTCGAGACCATTGAGGTCCAGTTCCTCGCGAACCGCGAAGCGCACCTTCATTTCGCACTGCTCAGCGACTTCACTGATGCCGACGCGCAAACGCAACCGGGTGACGACGCCATCGTCGCGGCCGCCGTGGACGGCATCAAGGCCCTCAATGCGCAGTATGCACAGGGGCGCAGCGACGAGTTCTATCTGTTTCATCGGTCACGACAGTGGAACCCGCAAGAAGGGGTGTGGATGGGCTGGGAGCGCAAGCGCGGAAAGCTCGCCCAGTTCAATCACTTTGTGCGGGGTGGGGCGCAAGACGCCTTTACCACCATGGTCGGCGATGTCTCCGCCATCCGGCAGATTCGCTACGCCATCACCCTCGATGCCGACACGATACTGCCCCCTGCGGCCGCCCCGCTCCTGGTGGGTGCCATCGCGCATCCGCTCAACCGCGCGGTGTACGATGAAGAACACGCGCGCGTGGTGCGTGGCTATGCCATTCTACAGCCGCGCGTCGGCGTATCGCTCCCCAGTGCGTATCGTTCGCGCTTCGCCGCCATTCACTCCGGCCACCCGGGGGTCGATCCCTACACCACGGCGGTCTCCGACGTGTATCAGGATCTGTTCGGCGAAGGCAGCTTCACCGGCAAAGGCATTTACGACATCGATGCCTTCGAGCAGGCAACCAGTGGTCGTTTTCCCGAGAATGCGCTGCTGTCGCACGACCTCATTGAAGGCAGCTACGCGCGGGCAGCGCTCGCCGCGGATATCGAGGTGTACGACGACTATCCCACCACCTATCTCGCGCACGCCAAACGCAAGCACCGCTGGATTCGCGGGGATTGGCAGTTGTTGCGCTGGACGACTGGTCGTGTCCCGGGTCCATCGGGCACCGAACGCAATCGTCTGTCGATGCTCTCACGGTGGAAGATCATCGACAACCTCCGCCGCAGTGTGGTGGAACCATCGCAGCTGCTCTTCTTTCTCGCCGGATGGACGGGGCTGGCCGGATCACCGTGGCGATGGACGGTGCTCGCGGTCCTGGCGGTGGCGGCGCCCTGGATCATCGCGCTGCTGCTCGCCGTGGTGCGCCCGCCCTTTGATAAATCCTGGCGCGCCTACTACGGCGCCATCGTGCAGGACGCCGGCACCAGCGCCCGTCAGGTGTTCCTCGCGCTCGCATTCCTGCCGCATCAGGCATCCATCGCCGTCGACGCCATTGCGCGTACCCTGTGGCGTATGCTCGTCTCGCGCAAGTTGCTGTTGCAATGGCAAACCGCGTCGCACGCAGAGCGCGCAATCGGTCCATCGCGGAGCACGGCGTGGCGCACAATGCGCATGGCCGTGCTCTTCGCGGTCGTCGGGTTCACGACCGTCGCGGTTCGTCTGCTCGACCACGGTACTCCACACCCGTGGCTGCTGGCGCTCTCCGTCGTGCCGCTGTCGATACTGTGGCTGGTTTCTCCGCTGCTCGCCTCAACACTCAGCGTGCCCAACGATCGTCGCCGGCGTCGGCTGCCGTCGCGCCGTCGCGTCGATGCCCTGCGCTACGCGCGTACGCACTGGCAATTCTTCGAGCGCTTCGTCAGTGAAGAGACGCACTGGCTGGCTCCCGACAACTTTCAGGAAGATCCCGTGCCGATCGTGGCCATGCGCACCTCGCCCACCAACATCGGCTTGCAACTGCTCTCCACCGTCAGCGCTTACGACCTTACGTTCATCCCGATCGAACGCATGGTGGACCGGCTCGAGCGGGCCTTCACTACCATGGGCGAGCTGCGTCGCTATCGCGGGCACTTCTACAACTGGTACGATCTGACGGACTTGCACGTGCTGCAGCCGGCGTACGTCTCGACGGTCGACAGCGGTAACCTTGCGGGCCATCTCATGGCGCTCCGGCAGGCGCTGCTCTCGTTGGCCGAGCAGCGTGAGCATCCCCCCGAGCTTACTGCGCGACTCTGGGCGCTGGCGGAGCAGTCGCATCATTTCGAACAGGCGATGGACTTCCGCTTTCTCTTCGATGAAGACCAGGAGCTGTTCTCGATCGGCTACCAGGAAGGGGGGCAGACGCTCGATGAATCATCGTACGACTTGCTCGCGTCGGAGGCACGTCTCACGTCGTTCGTCGCGATTGCGCGCAACCAGGTTCCTGTCGAGCATTGGTTCCGCCTCGGCCGGACTCTCTCACGCACCGAGGGGGAGACCGCGCTGGTGTCGTGGAGCGGCAGCATGTTCGAGTATCTCATGCCGGCGCTGGTCATGCGCACCTTTCCACAGACGGTGCTCGATCAGACGTATGGGGGAGCCGTACGGCGACAGGTGCGGTATGGCGAAGAACGCGACGTGCCATGGGGATTGAGCGAAAGCGCATATAACCTGCGCGACCGTCAGCTTACCTATCAGTATCGCGCCTTTGGTGTTCCCGACCTCGCGCTCAAGCGCGGACTTGGTCGCGACTTGGTCATTGCCCCGTATGCGACGGCGCTGGCCGCGATGGTCAACGCCGGCGCTGCGCTGGACAATCTTGCCGTGCTCGAAGCACGCGGTGCGTTGGGGCCATACGGATTCTACGATGCCCTCGACTACACCCGTCCTGACCCCAACGCACGCTTTGCCGTCGTGCGCAACTACATGGCGCATCATATTGGCATGAGTCTCGTGGCGTTCACGAACGTGCTCGAGTCGAATGTCTGGCAGCATCGCTTTCATGCCGATCCCGTCGTGCGCGCCGCGGAGCTGCTGTTGCACGAGCGTATCCCACGCCGACTGGTGTTTCAATCCACCCAGGTCACGGGCGCCGACGAGGCGCTGCCGGCACCGGAGCTTGAGCGCCCTGCGGTCCGCGAGTTCGATACCGCCGACACGCCGCAGCCCCGCGTCGCGCTCCTCGGGCATCTGCCATACACGGTGATGGTGAACAACCGCGGTGCCGGCTACAGTCGCCACGAGCAGCTCGCTGTCACGCGTTGGCGCGCCGACGCGACGACCGACAACATGGGGCAGTTCTGCTACGTGAAGGAACTCGCGTCGGGGAGCCTGTGGAGCACGGCACACCAGCCGGTGTGCGCTCCGGCCGACAGCTATCGGGCGCGCTTTGCCACCGACCGGGTGACTTTCACACGTATGGACGGTACGATCAGCACGCAAACCGAGATTGCCGTGGTTCCCGGCGACGCCGCCGAGGTTCGGCGCGTCACGGTGACGAACAGTGGAAGCGCGGTGGTCGAGGTCGAGCTCACCAGTTATGCCGAAGTCGTGCTGGCAACCGCCGACTCCGACCGGGCGCACCCCGCCTTCGGCAACCTGTTCGTCGAAACCGAGTGGCACGAGTGGTGTTCGGCACTCGTCGCCACGCGCCGCCCGCGTTCGGCGAAGGATGCCCCAATATGGGGCGTGCACGTGGCCGCGTCCGATGACACGCGCGTTGGTCCCGTGACCTATGAAACCGACCGCGCCCGCTTCATTGGCCGCGGACGGTCGACGCGCGATCCGGCGGCACTCGACCACGAAGCCAACGGTCCTTTGGCCGGGCACACCGGCGCGGTCCTCGATCCGGTCTTTGCCATTCGTATGCGCCTCCGCCTCGAGCCGGGTGCTTCGGGTACCGTGGCGTTCACCACGCTGGTGGCGGCGAGTCGCGAACGGGCGTTCGAATTGGCTGACCGGTACGACGATATCAATGCGGCGCAGCGTGCACTCGATCTGGCGTGGACCACGGCGCAGGTGGAATTGCGCGAGCTCAACATCGCCCCAACGGACGCCAGTGTCTTTCAGGATGTTGCGGGACATCTGCTGTATGCAGATCGTGCCCTTGGTGCGCCCGCCGATGAACGCGCACGCAACCGCGGTTCGCAATCGCTGCTCTGGTCGGTTGGTGTGTCGGGTGATCGCCCGATCCTGCTGGCGATCGTCAACTCGCTCGATGGGCTTGGCACGTTGCGGCAGCTGCTCTCGGCGCACCGCTACTGGCGTCGGCGTGGGTTGCAGATCGACTTGGTGGTGCTCAACACGCAGCCCGCATCGTACCAACAGGACCAGCATGACCGCATCATGGCGGCCGTGCTCGCGTCGACCGAAGGGCTGGTGCTGGATCAGCCGGGCGGCGTCTTCGTCCTGCGCGTCAGCATCATGCCGGCCAACGTCCTGCTGATGCTCCGCGCCACGGCGCGCGTGCACGTTCTCTGTGATGGCCGCACCTTGGGGCGCGCCGTGGAACGACTGACGGAAGACGATGTCGAGTCCGATGCCGATCTGAAGGGGCGCTTTCGCGGTACGACGCGGACGCCCGGTCGCAGCACACCACCGGTGGTTCGGGCCATCAAGCGTCTCACCTCCCGGTTGCTCGATAGCGATGGCGCACCCAATCGCAGTGGAGCACCGCAGGCACCAGACGCCACGAGGCAGAGCACCGCGTCACGCGGCACCTCGAGACAGAGCCGCGTCATGCGCGAAGACGCGGTTGGCGCACCGCTGCGGCTCGACAACGGACTCGGGGGCTTGACCGACGCGGACGACTATGAAATCCGTCTGCAAGGTGATGTGCTTCCACCAGCGCCATGGAGCAATGTCATCGCCAACGCGCGTGGCGGATGTGTGGTGACCGAGCAAGGGGGGGGATTCAGCTGGGCCGGAAACAGCTACTTCTTCCGGCTCACGCCGTGGCACAACGACCCTGTGAGTGATCCGGTTGGTGATGTGCTCTATATCCGTGATGACGACACGGGCGATTTGTGGACCGCCACTCCGGCACCCATCCGCCACGAGTCCACATATAGCGTACGGCACGGTGCGGGCCGATCGACCTTCTCGCACGAGCACGACGGCATTGCGAGCATGTTGTCAGTCGGCGTGGCACCGGTTGACCCCGTCAAGCTGTCGCTCCTGCGACTGACGAACACGGAGTCACGCCCGCGCCGCCTGACCGTTACCGCATACGTGGAGTGGACGCTGGGTGTCGCGCGGGAAAGTACACGGCAGCATGTGCATACGTCGTACGTCGAGGCGCAGCGCGCCATCGTGGCCCGCAACGCCTTCAACGAGGACTTCGCGAGCCAACTCGCGTTCTGCACGTTGAGCGAGCCGCTGACGGCTCACACGGCAGATCGGCGCGAGTTCCTGGGCCGCAACGGCACGACGGCGGCGCCGGTCGGGCTCCGCCGTACCACAGTCCTGAGTGGTCGCACCGGTGCCGGCGTTGATCCCTGCGCGGTCTTGCAGTGCACCATCGAGCTGGCGCCGTTCGCCACGCGTGAGCTGTGTGTCGCGCTCGGCGCCGGAGACAGCGCGGAGGACGTAGAGCAGTTGATCGATCGCTACGGACATGTGCCGGGCGCTCGCGCCGCAATGGAGGAGTCGACTGGAGCCTGGCAGGAGCGATTGTCGGTCGTTCGCGTGCATACGCCGGTGCCGGCGCTCGATGCCATGGTGAACCGCTGGGCGCTCTATCAGTCGCTGGCCTGTCGCATGTGGGCACGCTCGGCGCTGTATCAGTCGAGTGGCGCGTACGGGTTTCGTGATCAGCTGCAGGACTGTATGGCGTTCGTGTATGCCGAGCCTGGCATTGCGCGTGCGCATATTCTTACGGCAGCGGCGCGTCAGTTCGTCGAAGGCGATGTACAGCACTGGTGGCATCCGCAGAGCGGGCGCGGCGTACGCACGCGCTTCTCGGACGATCTCGCGTGGCTGCCATTCGTCGTCGATCACTACATTCGCGTGACTGGCGATGACACGGTGCTCGACGAGTACGTACCCTTTCTCGCCATGCGCATTCTCGAGCCGCACGAGCACGAGTTGTACGACTTGCCGAAAGTCACCGACGAGCACGGGAGCGTGTACGAGCATTGCTTGCGCGCACTGCGTCGCGCCTGTACGGTTGGTGTGCACGGATTACCGCTGATCGGGATTGGTGACTGGAACGACGGGATGAGCCGCGTGGGGATCGAGGGGCGCGGCGAAAGTGTGTGGCTGGCCTGGTTTCTCGTACGTACGCTGCGGCAGTTTGCGCCGTACCTGGAAGCGCGCGGTGATCATGCCGATGCCGCCCACTTCCGATCGCAGGCCGATGCATACGCGGCTGCGGTGGAGCGACACGGCTGGGACGGCGCGTGGTATCGCCGCGCCTACTATGACGACGGGTTACCCATGGGCTCGAGTCAGAGCGACGACTGTCAGATTGACGCGATCGCGCAGAGCTGGAGTGTCATCTCGGAGGCGGGTGATCCCGCGCGGCAGGCCGCGGCGCTCGCGGCCGTCGACGCGCGACTGGTACGTCACGATGCGCGGCTGCTCATGCTGCTTACGCCGCCTTTTGACAATGGGTCACACGATCCAGGGTACATCAAGGGCTATCTGCCCGGCGTCCGCGAGAACGGCGCGCAGTACACGCACGCGGCGCTCTGGTCGGTGCTGGCGCTGGCCATGCGCGGCGAGGGGGACCGCGCGTTCGCGTTGTTCGACATGCTCAACCCCCTCACGCACACCACGACGCCCGATGACGTGGCCACGTACAAGGTGGAGCCGTACGTGATTGCGGCCGATGTGTATACCGCCGAGGGACAGCTGGGGCGCGGGGGATGGACGTGGTATACCGGCTCGGCGAGCTGGTTCTACCGGGTGGCGCTCGAGTCGATCTTGGGCGTGACCAAACGTGGCGACGTGCTCACCATAACGCCCTGTGTGCCATCAGGATGGCCGGGGTACCGCATTGACTATCGTGTGGGCGCTGCGCTGTACGAGATCGACGTGCAGCTACGACCGGCGGACTCCACGCGCACCGACACCACGGTCATGATCGATGGGCGTCTGCGGCAGGATGCCACGATTCCGCTACGTGATGATGGTGCCGTGCACCATGTGGTGGTGCTGGCGCCGGCGAGTACGCCGCCCAAAGCGATGTCGTGAAGCCGCGATCTGCGCCGACACGTGACGGTGAGAACGACGTGTGCTGGCTGTGTAGAGCCAGTGCAGGCCAAGCTCATCGACCACCTCGCTGCTACTGCGAGATGCCAGCCAAACGCCGCCGACTCGCCGGACGCAGCTTTTTGCGGCGCCCACATCTCACTCCACTCGAATGTCGGCATCGGCGTACGCTCCGCAGCCGCCTGGAGAAAGCACGCCATATCTTCGATGGTGGATCGATAGGCACCGGCGCCAGCCATGGCGTCGAAGGTCCACGGGGGAGTGGGTTTTCCGCCTTCATCGCGGCGCGTCGCCAATTGGTGGGCCTCGTGTTCGTTCAGCGCGATACTCGTGTTCTGCATGCCGAGCGGTTGCAGCACGAGGCGCTGCACCAGCGCGTCGTACGGCTCGTTACGCGATGAGTGTCAGTCGGCGTCATACGGGCTCCGGCGAGCGTTTGTACTCTGTCTTGGGCACATGGCCTGGGGAGAAATGGTGAGCAACGATTTCGATTGCATCCCGTCTGCGGGATAGTTGGTATGAAGCGGCGGCTGGACCTCCACGGTAACGTGGAGATACCCGCTGCTCCACCACTATCCACGCGCTCACCGTCTGCCGACGGGGTGCATACCGGGAGGCCAGCCACCATGGAGATCATCGGCCTGGATCTGCACAAGCGCGAGAGCCAGCTGTGCATCAAAGCCGACGACGGCACGATCACGGACCGCCGGATCGCGACCAGTCGGGAGCGGTTCACTGCCGTGTTCGGCGAACGGCCGCGCGCCCGCATTCTGCTTGAGGCGAGCACCGAGAGCGAGTGGGTCGCCCGCCACCTGGAGTCGCTCGGTCACGAGGTGATCGTAGCGGATCCGAACTCTGCCCCGATGTACGCCAATCGCTCGCGCCGCACGAAGACGGACAAGCGCGATGCGCGGACGTTGATGGATGCGTTGGTGCGCACGCGGACGCGCTACGTTGCGCTCGCGAAAGCGCTGGTGCGGCGTGATGGACTCCGGGTGCCGACGAGTGCGAGTGCGTGGGTGCCGACACGGATCGCGGAACTCGACCTGTCGCCGACGTTGACGACGGAGTTGGCGCCGCTCTTCGCGCTGTTCGCGCCGCTCAACGCGCCGCTCAACGCGCCGCTCAACGCGCAGATTGCCGTGGCCGACGCGCGCATCGCGGCATTCGTGGACGAGGATCCGATCGCGGCGCGTCTCACCACGGCGCCCGGCGTGGGGCCCGTGACGGCGAGCGCGTTCGTGGCGCCGGTCGATGACATTACGCGGTTTCGCACGGCGCACGAGCTGGAGGCGTACCTCGGCGTGATTCCCAGGGAGCGCAGTGCAGGGGAAACGCGCCAGCTCGGGCACATCACGAAAGCGGGCAATGGCGGATGCGCTGGCTGCTGGTGGAGGCAGCGTGGACAATCATGCGGTCGAAGTCCACGGAGACCGCGGCGCGGCGCGCGTGGACCGTCCAGATCGCGCAGCGGCGCGGCAAACGCATTGCGGTGGGCGCGCTCGCGCGGCGCTTGGCGGGTATTCGGTATGCGATGTGGCGTGACGACGTCGCGTACGACGCGCACCGGATCCGCCCGCGCCCGTCGGCGGCACCACCGCGCGCCGCGTAGCGCCGCACACCGGGCGCGAATCGAGATGACTGAATCGGGAGCGGCGAGCGCGTGAAATTCCTTGACGCACCACGGACCATCGACGTCGTGGGATAGTTGGCTCCGTCCGCTCTTTCGTACCACCCTTATGCGCCGGGACCATCGCGTCCCACCCGAGAGCGCGAACAGAAGGCTGAGCAGCACCTCGAGGATCGCTCGGACAATCGAAACAGCGGCTACGGCAAGCCCAGAAACAGCAACTGGGGCTTGACGCGGGCCGGCGCTTCACAGAAGGAAATTCGATTAGGGTCGGTCGAGTATATGGCGCGATCGCCGACCGCGCGAGCATCGTCTGGCGGGCGACGGCATGCCCGCCACTCGTTCGTGCGCCTCGAGGGCTGCGGGAACGGCGGTCACCGAGGGGGGAGCGATGCCGGCGGGGACCCATCCGTCGCGCCGGGGAGATGGCCGCCCTCGCCGACGGTCCCCGCGTGTGGTGGCGGGGCGTCGGGGGGCTGTCCTCAGGTGACCGGCGGCGCGGCGGCGGACGGGCATGGGGCGCGTGCCGTGCCCCGGCTCGCGAGGGCCCGCGTCGCTGGGGGGCTCCGCGCCCCGGCGTGCGGCGCACGCGCGGCGCGGGTCCGGAGAGGCGCGAGGATCTGATCGATCACCGACGCCTGGGTGAGGAACGCGACGACCCGCATGGGGCCATGGCAGGTCGGGCCCGCGAGCGGGTCGACCTCGAAGAGCTGCTGGAGGAGCGCCGCCGTGAGGCCTTCGCCCAGCGGCGGGCGGCCTCGGGCGGCCTCGGGCGGCGCGAGTCGTGGCGCGGGACTGATGGCGGGCGGCCCGTCCGCCGTTGCTGGCGCCGCCTTTCCCCGCGTGCCCCGCGGGCGGGTCGCCTACCAGCCAGAGTACCGTGTCGTGACGTGCCCCTTGTCCAGGAGGTGCACCAGCACCCGGGCCAGGACCTCGAGCGGGTCGGCCGTCTCGGTGCCGGCCGTCGGGCCCTCCGACGTGTCGGACCGGGACGTCACCGCCGTCGCGCGGCGGTCGTAGGGGAGCCGTTCGAGCGCGACCGGATTGCGCGCGCAGTCGCGCGCGAGGCGGGTGGCGAACGCGCGATCGTCCTCCGGCACCCAGACGGCCGTATGGACATGGAAGCCGGAGTACGGCCACGTCAGCATGCCGGCGGCTTGGTCCTCGTCGAACCGCTCGAGGCGGACGAAGCGCCGGAACCCGCCGTCGGTCACGAGCAGGTGCCGGTGCGGATGCCCGTTGGCCCGCGAGCCATGCGTCTGCAGGCAGGCCACAAGGCCGACCGCGAGGTCGCGCGCACCGGTCAGCGTCCCAATGGCGGCGGTGACGGTCCGGGCGGCGACGCGGGCGATCGCGCCGAGCAGGCGGCGCCGGGACAGACAGGAGGCGCGCAGCCGCTTGGGGATGGTGAGTACGACCTGCCGGTGCGGTACCGGCGCGAGCAGCGTGGTGTCGAGCCACTGCGTCCAGATCGCCACCCGCTTGGCGTGACCGCTCGGGCAGAAGCACCGGCACGTGCAGGAGAACGCGAGAAGAGACTCGTGCGTGCACGCCTCGCAGCGGATGCGCGCGAACCCGTGGTCGAGCACGCCGCACGCGAGGCACGTGTCGGCCACCTGCACGACCACGGGGCGCCATGGGCCATAGTCGCGCACGAAGCGCTCGTCGTAGACCGTCTGCAGGCGATGCCGATGGTCCGACACCACCCGAACGAGCGGCGACGCCTGGGGGCGCCGGGGCGTGTAGACGCCACGCGCCGCCGAGGCCGTATCGGGCCTGCGCGCTCCGGGACCGAGGAGCGCCGAGCATACGCTCGACTCCGGCAGGAACTGTCACCGTTCCGTTGCGCGACGGGCTGTTTCGACGCAACGTCTGCGTGGCGCCGGCCTAACGGTGCTTGCTGTTGCCGAGCGGACCGACCTTCAGCGCCGAGCGAAACATCGGGCGGTCCGCTCGCAACAGAAGCCAGCGTTCGCCTACCGCTCGAGCAGCACGCCCAGCAGCCCGAAGCCAAGATTCGAGTAGTCGACCTTAGCCTTGCGTCACGGCGTACGCCCTTCGCCGGACGCGTAGGCGGCCACGACATCGTTTGCCGTGGTCGAAGCGTACCGGGCGTCCGTTGCGTCAATCCTGGCAAACCAGCTGTCGGGGAGTCGTGGCAGTCCCGAGGCATGCGTGGCCAGCATCTCGAGTGTGGTCCCGTCGTCGACTGCCGGTCGCAGCGCTGGCGGCAGCAGCGGCCAGATGGGGTGAGACCACTGCCAGGCACCTTGGCCCACGAGCCGGTGTGCGGCGATCGCGGGAAACACCCTGGTGATGGAGCCGATCTCGAAACGCACGGTGTCGGTGGTCGCACCGGCCTGTGAACCCAAATGGCGCACAGGCGTGCGTCCATGGCGAAGCACTGCCACAGCGACGGTGCCAAGATCGGCCTCCTGCAGTGCCTCCCTTGCCGTCTTGTCTACCTGCTGCGCAAGGTCGCGCGGGTACGGCAGGTTACGGATGCGGTACCACGCATAAGCGGCGGACGCACCGCCGGCGACGACGACCAGCGCGACACCCCAGACGATGACTTTCAGCCACATCGGCATGGCGTGTTGCGCACAGAGACTGCTGTGAGCGGTGCTTCCTGCCCAGTGAATGGACGGGAGAGCCTGACGTGGGGTTTCCTAGTTCGGCACAGAAGACAGCCCGCCGATCCGTCTTGCCGACCACGCATTCCCAAAGAAGAACTGCAGCGGCAGGTGAAGGCGCGCAGCCCACGACTGTTCGTTGTGCGAACCGTCGGGAAAGCTGAATTGCAGCAAATCGACTCCCAGCTGGTATCCACGCTTTATCAGCAGATCGCGCATGGCATTCGTGGCGTCGAAGTTGTCGCGCGGCCACCCGCTGTCGAGGTAAACAGCAATGTCGCGGCGTGGCTCGGTGGCAATGCGACCAAAGAGGTCGTCGAGCACGCCGAAGGTGCTGGAGAGACAGCCGGCCAGGCCGAAATGCTCGGGGTACTGCCATGCGAGGTACAGTGAGGCCACACCCCCGAGGGACGAGCCCATGACCGCAGTATGGCGCGCATCGGCGAGCGTACGCGCCCGGGCGTCGATGAGCGGCTTGAGCTGCTGCACGATGCCGCGACCGTACGCCGCGTACCCCGGATGGGTGTAGTCGCGCATGCGGTCGGCCGGCGCGATTCCCACGACAATGGTTTCGCCGACGGCGTTCATGCGGTCGAGCTGATCCATGGTTTCGTCGACGCGCCACTCGTTGCCGCTGAACGCCTCGTTGGGAAAGAAGAGGTTCTGCCCGTCCTGCATATAGAGCACGGGATAGCGGTGCAGCGTGTTTTCGTCGTAACCGGCCGGATAGTAGATGCGCACCGCAAGCGTGCCACCTTCGAACGGGACGTGATCGACCGCCGAGAACCGTCCGCGTTCTTCGGTAAAGAAGAACGGTCGCAGCTCAGGCTCCGGCTCGTACGCACTCACCACCACGTTCGCGCCCTTGGCCCAGTGCACGGTTCCGTCTCGCAGCAACACGGGCTTCATTGCCAACGTGGGGACGGTGCGCGGCACGGCGAACCACGCGCTGTTCTGCTCGATGCGTACCGGAAGCAGCGTGCGATCCCAGTCGGCCTCGGTGCGCAAGGCGATCTGTCCGTGCGCTGCGGGGTAGGTGATGCGTATTGAGCGAGACACAGTTGACGAGTGGGAATCAGATATGTGCGCCTGCGACAGCTGTGTGCGCTACTTGGGTACGCCTTCCGTCGCGAGACGGTTGTCGAGCGCGAGACGCGCGTTGGCGGCCATGCGCTTGCACCCGCGCGGATCGATCAGCGTGCCGCCGGCCACCCGATCCCACAGCTGTGCCGCCGACGGATGCGGCATGACGAGGATATCGCACGGCATCGTTTCGAAGAGCGTATGGGCCCGGCGGAAATCCAGTACGGCCGTCGGGTACCGCGTGTTGCCCGAGAAGCGAAATCCATCGGCCGAGATGGGTGACTGACTTTCGGCATACACAATGGCATGACAGACCTTCGCTTCGCACGACTGCCAGCTCCACGAGGTTCCGCCCGGTGTATGTCCGCCGGTAATGTGGGCCGTGAGCGCCAGCGTGCCCACGCGCACGACTTCGCCATCGCGAACGGTGCGCACCTGCGGCACGCGCGGATACGGGGCGTTCAGGCCGAACTGCGGATCATCGCCGAAGCTGTCGCCGTGTTGCAGCCAGCGAGCACTCGGCGCGCTTGCCGCGACCGTGGCACCGCTGAGACGCGCCAGCATGGCCAACCCACCCGCATGATCGTTGTGCGCGTGGGAGTTGAGCATGAGCGTGACGTCCGTGAGGCTGAAGCCGAGTGCCTCGATGTTGCGCCGAATGAGCGGTGCCGATTCCGGGAGCCCGCCGTCGATGAGGATGTGTCCCGCGGACGACGTGATGAGAATGGCGGAGAGTCCGTCGGTGCCGACGTACCAGCTGTTGCCGTACAACTTGAACGGTGCATGCGGCTTGTTCCACTCAGGGCAGCTGGCACAGCGCGGTGTGGGCGGGACGCTGTCGCTGGTTTGTGCGATCGCGAGTGCGGGCACCAGGAGGAAAAGGAATAGCAGACGCATCATGGCGACAGCTCTGGAGCGCGAGCCAATTACTGTAACCAGCCGTCGCGCGACGCGCGGTTGGCGAGCATCAGCAGCAGCACGGCAATGACCAGCACCATGCCTTGCAGCGCATAGATCGTTGCCGAAAGGGGTACCGGGCTCATGCCGAACAAGGCGGCGTCTTGCACGATGAGCCCGAGCAGCGACGCCAAGAACGCCGGCGCGGCCCAGCGCTTCCGCACCAGGAGCCCTACGCATCCGAGCGCGCCGCCCCAGACAGCAAACGCATACGCCGCTACCGCCCATACCGGTCGCGCGGCGTAGAGCGCCTGTTGGTCCGGGGGCATGGCCGCCACCGCTTCCGGTGTGAGCATGACGTCCATGAGGTAGGCCGCACAGCCCATGAGATTCCACAGCAACGCGACAACGGCCACCGGCATGAACCACTTGGGACGCGGCATGGTGCTTCTCCAGGAATGGGTGCGGAAAACGTCGCACCTTTTTCCAGGTTTCGCACGGGACGCGCGCGCCAGCGGAGGCCGTACGACACCGGCACGGCGCCGGCCCGACCTACAGCACCACCAGATGGGCCGTCGCGACCCCGTGCACGGCGGCCATGGGGATCGCGCGATCGAAGCTCACGAGTCGCCCGCCATGGGCGACGGCTAACGCGAGCAGGTAGACATCGGTGAGCTGTTTGGGGCCGTGAATGCGCGTATGATCGACACGCGCTGGATCGAGCAGGCTGACGCGGTCGGCCCAGAACTCGTGTAACGGATGCGAGGTGGCCGCGTACAGGCGCGACGCCACTTCTGCGACTGGCTGAGCGTTCGCGTACCCTACGTGGGACATGATCCGTACGCATCCGTTCTGCGTAATCGCGCAGGTCGCCCAACCGAGCGACGCGTGCGCCGCAAACCAGTCACGCGCGACCAGATGTGAGACATGGTTCGCGTCGAGCAGGGCAATGAGCACGTTCACGTCGAGCAATGCGCGCATGCTTCCCTACAGTGGGTCGTGCTGCGTTCGCCCGCTGGCCCACTCAATAGACGTCATCGCCGCGCAGCTCATTGATCTGTTCGTTCGTGACGATGCGCCCCGTTGCGGCGAACGGCTGAAAGCCGTACAGCGGCGCCGCTTCGGCGACCCGCTTGGCCGTCGCCGGCATAGTCAGCGCCTGGCGGATGAGCTCGGACACCACCTGACCAGCCGTCTTGTGTTCGCGCTTCGCCCGCTCCTTGGCCGCCGCGAGCAGATCGTCGTCGATGTCCAGTGTGGTGCGCATGCATCTGATGCTAATGCATCAGGCGCTGACCGGCAATAATCCGATGCGTCTTGTCATCAGACTACCCTTAGCTAGACTTAGTCTAATGAAGATCGTAAACATCCACGCCGCCAAAACCCAGCTGTCTCGGCTCATTGCCGACGTCCTCGCCGGCGAAGAGGTGGTCATCTCCAAGGCTGGCACGCCGCTCGTCCGCCTCGTGCCCATGGCCGCAGCGGCCGGGCCACGCCAACTAGGCGTGTTGGCAGGTAGCGTCACCGAATCCCCCGACTGCTGGGATGCCGACCCACAAATTGAGACACTCTTCAATTACGGCGACGTCGAGCCCGCGGCGGCGGCGCGCGTCGCCGAACCGGTTCCAGCCCCGCAAGCCGACGGGTTTGATTCGTGAATCTGCTGCTCGATTCGCATACGCTGCTCTGGGCACTGCATGCCCCCGAGCGCTTGGTGCCGTCCGCCCGCGCCGCCATCAGCGACCCACGACGCGCCGTCTACTTCAGCGCCGCGTCCGCGTGGGAGTTGGAGATCAAAGCGGCCAAGGGCAAACTCATACTGCCCGAGCACTGGCTGGCGGCGGCAACCAGCACCGGCTTCCTCGAACTGGCGGTCACGGCCAGCGATGCCCAGCGAAGTGCCCGACTACCGTGGCATCATCACGACCCGTTCGACCGCGTACTCATTGCGCAGGCACTCACGTACGGACTGCAGCTGGCTACACGTGATCCGCTGATAGCGGTGTACGAAGTGCCGCGGCTGCTGGTCTAGCGGCCGCAATCGACTATTTCGGTAGCGAGGCCCGGTAGGCGTTGATCGCATTGATCGCCGTATTCACGCGCAAATCGGCCACCTTGCGCCCCAGCTCCTGAAGCCACGCCAGCGACTCGAACTTGATGCCGTTGATCTCGGCTTGACCCGCCTTCACGCGCTGCGCGAAGCGAATGGACTGCGGGTCGGCGAGCGCCATCGTGGCATCAATGCCGAGCTCCTCGTGCAAGCTGCTGGTGCCAGAGCTCGCGCCAATTTTGATCCCTTCGGGGATCTTGAGCTCGTTCTGAATGTACGGCTGCACCACGCTGGTGTGGTTGTAGAACTCGGGGATGTGCTTGAACACCACCCGGTCGGGGCTGTCGGCGTAGAGCTTGGTGAGCGAGTCGGCCGCGGTTTGCATCCCGCGTGCGTTGCCGCCGCTGTCACCCATGTAGAACACTTCCTTGAAGCCCATGCTGCGCAGATAGTTGCCCATGTCGAAGAGCAGCGCGGCATAGGTGGCCTGTGACAACATCGGGCCCGCACGTCCGGGTTGGATGTTGGGACCGGCGTTCCCCGGTTCGAGCGTCACCAGCGGCGCCACCAGCGTCTTACCCATTCGGCGCGCCATCATCTCGCCGAGCAGCTTGATGTTGATGTTGTGCTTGTTCATCTGGAGGTTGCCGTCGTTGTTCTCGACGCCTCCGGTCATGATGAGCACGGTGGTGTAGCCGTCTTTGAGCATGTCACGGAACTCGGGCTGCGTGAGTTCCTCGAGCCAGACGGTGTTGATGCCCTCAATGGTGCGCGGCTTGTTGGCGGCGGCGCGACGGGCTTCGGCTTGGGCGGCGCTTCCGGGAGTCCCGGTTGCCTGGGCCAAGGCACTTCCGGTGAGCAGCGGCAGTGCCAAGAGGGCGACAACGGTGCGGCGCATGTGATCTCCGGTGGGTAAGGCTGCTGAGAGAATGGGGCGCACTTACGGTAGCTTGAGCGCCGCCGCGAGCTCGCGGGCAATGGGCGTCAGCTCGGCAACCGTGGCCGGTGGGTTGCGCGAGGGTTGCAGCGGCTGCCCCGTGTAGCGCGGCACCACGTGAATGTGCAGGTGAAACACCGACTGACCCGCAGCCTCGCCGTTGTTCTGGGAGATCGTAAAGCCATCGGCTTTGAATGCTGCACGTTGCGCGAAGGCCACACGACGCGCGACCGCCATGAGGCGACCGTACTCGTCGGGGTCCATCTCCAACACGTTGCGAGCTTTGGAGGTCTTGGAAATCACCAGCGCGTGTCCGCGCGAGACGGCACCATTGGAGAGAAACACGAGCACCCGCTCGTCTTCGTACACCTTGGCGGTCTCCAGCTCACCGCGAAGAATTTTCGCGAACGGATTCTGTTCGTCGTACGCCCCAACCAAGCCGCGCGCGCCGGCAGGACTGGTACTCACTTCGCCCGTGCCCTGGGCGGCAGCACGGGTGAGCGGCGAGAGCGTCGTGAGCAGCAGTGCGAGCGCAGCAGCGACGAAGCGAATGGTGGGCATGGCTGGGAGCTGTCGTGTCGGAAACATCATGGCCGTCGGCGAAGGTAGCGTCGTATCGCTACGACTGATAGCCTATGATATGCCGCGTTCGTCTTTCGCCCGCCATGTGCGACGCATGGTCAGCACGATACTGGGGCTGAGTGCCATGGTGGCACTCAGCTCGTGCGCGCCGGCGCGGTCGACGGGAACGGCGGCGACCGCCATCCCGGATCGCGCGCGCGCGGCACGGGGCACGACGTCCGTATTGGCCAGAATCGATACCTTGGTGCGCGCACCGCGCGAAGCGGTCATTCAGCGCGAGCTGCTTGCCGGCAACATCCCGTCGTTCCTGCGCACGCTGCACACCGTGCGTGACTCCGCGACGGCCAGCGACGGTCGCTTGCACGTTATCGAGTACGACGTCATGCCCGACTACCTCGCCATCGGTGACGATGCGGACTTCGTGCGGATGCCCATGACACCGCACACGGCGCAGGTATTCGCCGATTCGTATGGATACGTGCTCCCCACGCGGCGTATGGTGAATGCCATCTGGCGGGCGGCTACGGTCAAGCTGGAGCCGCAGCCGTTGACCGAGGCCCGCGAGGCGTCGGGCACCTTTCTGCAACACCACCGGCTCATCGAAGCGCAGCTTGTCGGTGCGTCACGCCGCGCGCTTATTGCCGGCATCAAAAAGGATGTGGTCGTGTCCAACCGTTTGTTGGAACGTGCAAACCGTGTGGCGATTTACGGCTGGCATCACCAGAACGGTGTCCCCATTCAGCCGCTGTATGTCGGACACGTCGATTGGTACGTCGACTACAGTCACGGCATACGGTTGGTGCGGCGCGCCATGCGCGTAGACGGGGCGCCGATGTCATTCGAGCAGATCGCCACGCATCCGGTGCTGCATGTGCTGGTGAGTGACGAAGGGGCGCTCGAGACGACTCGGGCCGACGGGGAACTGCGGTTTGGGTTTACTACGGGAGGGGAACTACGGGAGGGGAACTACGGGAGGGGAACTACGGGAGGGGAACTACGGGAGGGGAACGACGCGAGGAGAACCACGGGAGGGCAACTACGGGATGACAACCACGACCCCGCGACTTCGGCTTCGACCCCGTGACATTTACCCGGACCACGACCACCGCCGGTCGTGGTCGTGGTAGGGTCCTCGTCACGGGGTCGGGGCCCCCGTCGTTGCTATCCCGTAGTTCCCCTCCCGTAGTTCTCCTCCCGTTTTTCCCCTCGCGTAGTTCCCCTCGCGTAGTGAACCCAAACCGCAGTCCCAGTCAGGAGGCGTCCGTCCTTTCGCGAACACGCAACGCGCCACTCGGGCACTGCGAGACGGACGCGCGAATCTCGTCGTCGCTCACTTGATGGGTCCTCCCTTGTTGACCTGCGGCAGCCCCTCACGCAGCCACTGCGGCGCCGACTCGCCCTTGAGATAGTGGTCGAAGAACTGCTTCATGCGAATGGTAAAGTCCTTCTGGTTGTCGCGATTCACCAGATTGTGCGCCTCACCGGGGTACGACAGCAGAATGCCCTGTTTGCCGGCGGCGCGCGCGGCGTTCACGAACTGCAGCCCCTCCGTGTAGTCGACGGCGCCATCTTCCATGCCATGCAGCACCATGAACGGCGTGACGATGCGATCGACGCTGAAGATGGGGGACTGCTCGATGTACAACTTCGTGCTGTTGAACGGCGTCACGTTCTTGCCCATGCGCACCTGCCCCACGGTGGTGATCCCCTGTTGCACCGTGCCGCTGCTCTTGTAGAGCGTGTTGTAGAAGCTGAGCAGGTTGGTCGGCGGCGCGCCGCTCACCACCGCGGCAAACAGGTTGCTGTGCGTGAGAATGAACGCCGACTGATATCCGCTCCAGCTGTGTCCATGTAGCCCGATGCGCTTGGGGTCGGCGTAGCCCAACGCGATGACCTTCTTCACGGCCGCCGTCATGTTGTCGAGCGCGCTCGTGCCCGGGCGCCCGATCTTGTACGTCATGTCGGGCTGGAAGGTCAGGTAGCCGTTGCTGTTGTAGGTGGAGAGCTGCGGGCTGTTGCTGTAGCCGGGCTGCGAGAAGGTGTGGTGCGTGTTGGACACGATCTCGTAGAACGACACCAGCATGGGGTACTGCTTGCCCGGCACGTAGCCGGCGGGCAACGCCAACGTGCCCTGCAGCTTCTCGCCGCGGCTGTTGGTGTAATCGATGAGAATCTTGCCGGCCGACCAGGCGTACTCGCTCACGATGGTATTCGCGTCGGTCACCCGCTGGCGATTCTCGAATCGCGTGTTGGTGCGCCACACGTTGGGGTACTCGTCGAATGTTTGCTGTGTGTAGAGCATCACGTCGGTCGAGTCGGCCTTGATGACGCCGCCAATGTTGCGGTCTTCCCACACGATCGCTTGCGGGGCCTTGCCGGCGCTCAGTGACCAGTAGCCGGTCTTCTTGGTGCGCGTGCCGTACGCCGAGAGCGTGAGGGGCTTTGAGAGATCGAGTGTGGTCGTGTCGACGGCATTGCCACCGCCGCGCGGACTACCGCCGCCTGCTGCATCGTTGCCGTCGAACGACGTGACGCGGAACTGAATCTGCTGCACGCGTCCAACGCCCTGTGTGAGATTGACCGCCTTACTACCATCGAGCGGCGCCGACCAGACATCGTACTTGTCGTAGAGCAACACGGCCTTGCCGTCCCGCGTCCAACCGCCAACACCCCAGAGCGGCAGTTCGTAGGCGTGGTCGTCGTCCTCGTTGATGTACGACCGACGTGGTGTACCACTCGCGTCTAGCGTTACGGTGCGTCCCGTCGTGAGATCGTGCGCCCACGTGTCCTTGCCCTGTACGTACAGGTACCAGCGCGAGTCGGGGCTGATGCCGTACGTGCGCGATACCCCCGTCGCGAAACGCGTGCGCTGGCCAGTGGCGATATCAACCTTGTAGTAGTCGGCGCGGCTGCCACCCCAGGCGATCTCGCCGCGATACGCGGAATCGTCACGGCCAACACCCACCGCGCCGTTGGGCGCCACCGTTACCGTGCGCATGTCGTCGCTGCCAAGCTGCACGAACGCACCACTCGACACCGTGACGGCGGCCGGCCACGTGGCGCGCCGTAACTGCGCGATCTGCACGATCTGCACCGACTGCACCGTCGCATCGTTGTAGTGCCACACGTCGACGTTGGCCTTGATCGAGTCCGCCGCGGCCACTTCGGGCTCCTGTGCTTTGATACCCACGAAGAGTCGCGACCCATCGCGGCTCCAGCGCGGCGCACTGTATTCGCTCACGACGAAGTCGCGCGGAAAGGTCGCGCTCTTTGCGGGGTCGAACAGCATGTGCGTCCCACCATTGGCCGTGACATTGGTCCACGCGTACAGCGTGTTGACGCGCTGCTTCTGTGTGGTGGCCTTGGTGCCGGCGAGCACGGCAATCGCCGTCCCGGTGCTATTCCACGCGAGGCCATCGAAATCGGCGTTGCTGGCAGCGAGCGTCTGCGTGGACCCCGTGGCCGGATCGAGGACGAAGACGCCGTTGCCTAGCTTCTCGGGCGCGTCGATGGTGTAGGCGAGCAATGTGCCGGCGGCGTTGAAGGCAAACTGTCCCACGTTCCCGATGTTGCGGTCGCTGCCGGTGCTCAGGTCGTGCAGCACCAGGTCGGCGCCCACCGAGGCCGTGGCAGCGCCCGTGGGGCGGTTCATGCGCAGCACGAGATAGCGCGCGTTCGGCGAGAAGCTCGACGACGCCACACCCGCAAAGCGCGTGACGGCACCGGTGGCCAGGTTGCGGAGTTCGAGGCGCGCGGCCGGCGGCGTCGTGCCGGCCGCTGCGGGGGCTGGTGCACGGCCCGGCTGTCCCGACGGCGGCGGAGCGTTTCGGCCATTGGCGGCGCCGGCAGCACCGCGAGCCGCGGCGACCGGCGCGGTGTAGGTCACCCACTTGGAGTCATCGGAAAAGCTGGGCGCACCCACACCAGCACCGGCGCCGCGTCCACCGGCCGGCGCAGCACCAGCCCGCGGCGCCGGCGGTGCACCCAACGACACGACCACTTCGTCGCCACTCTCGAGAGGCTTGAGGCGCAGCGTCGCTTCGCCGCCCTCGTTCGGCGTGAGGGTGTACGCCATCCATCGTCCGTTCGCGCTGATGGTGGTGCCACCAACGCGCTGCCAGCGCCCATAGTCGTCGAGATTGAGCACCTTCTTGCCGGTGCTCGGCGATGATCCTGCCGCTGCCGGCTGCGCAGCAAGCGGGGCCAACGGAAATGCACCAATCGCGATGGCGCACAGTGAACGCACGAGGGGACGAACCATGGGGCCTGCTCCGGGAGGGGACGGATGACGACACGACGCTCCCCAAAGTGCGTGGCGGTCACGCGGATTGCGAGCGCAAATCGGGAGTGTCGATGCCGAGCGCCATTCGACTCGTGCTGCATGGACTGCCGGCGCTCGCATATCTTGGGGAGTGCCAGACTCCCCGCCTTCCCGTCGACCGAATCTGCGCCGGCTTGGCCTGTTCGCCCTGCTGCCGTTGGCGTCGGCGCTCTTCGCGTCCAGCACGGTAGCACGCGCACAAACCACCGAGGCCTCCATTGTGGGGAGCGTGCGTGACAGCGTGGGGCGACCGATGCTGGGCGTCACGATTGCCGTGAAGAACATCGGCACCGGCCGCGTGTGGACGCAGCGGTCGAACGCGACGGGACGGTTTGCCTTTGTGCAACTGCCGTTGGGTGGTCCCTACGAGGTTGCGGCGCGTCGCATTGGTCTCGAGCCGCAGTCGCGCACCGGATACACGCTGACCCTCGCCCAACGATCGGTGGTGGACTTCGTGCTCCGCTCCGCCGCCAATCAGATTGCCACGCTGCAGGTGAAAGGCGACGCGCGCGATACGCGCTCCGCGACGCTCGGCGGGAACCGTCGCATCGACGCCGGGCAGATGGCGGCACTGCCTGCGGTCGATCGCAACTTCACCGACCTCGCGGCGCTGGCGCCAGCGACGGGGGCGCAGCTCTCGATGCTGGGTCAACGCTGGACTTCGACAGATATTCGCATTGATGGCGCGCAAGCACGAAACATGATGCGCGCCGGAGAGTTCGGGGCCGGACCGTTCACGCTCTCGATGGAAGCGATCCGCGAGTTCGAAGTGAGCACCACGGTCTTCGACGTGACGCAAGGCCGACAAGGTGGCGGCGCCATTCGCGCGGCCACGAAGTCCGGCACCAATCAGTGGCACGGGAGTGCGTTCTCGTTCTATCGCGGCAGCAGTCTCACGGCAGTGAACGATTTTCAGCAGAAGTCGCGGGCACAGCGCCAGTTTGACGCGCTGCAGTGGGGCGGAAGCATTGGAGGCCCACTCGTCCGCGACCGCGTGCATCTATTCGTCGCGCTCGATGCACAATACTCCGATCAGCCGCTGTTCACCGGAGAGCTGCTGACGTCCGCCGACGAAGTGGCGGCGGGGGTCGCCTGTGATTCTGTCACGCGTCTGCTGCGCATCCTGTCAACGTCCTACGGACTGGATACGACCAGTGCACAACTTGGACGCTTGGAGCGGACGCCCGTGGCGAATACGCTCTTTGCCCGACTGGATTGGAACATCGGCCCCGCACATCAGCTCACCGTTACGGAGAATCTGAGTGTATGGAATAGCCCGCTGAGTGGCGGCGTCGATCTGCCGATCGCCTTGCGGGAGGCCCGATCGAACTACCGGAGTATCGAGCAGCAAGCGATCGCCACGCTTCGTTCGACCTTTGCCTCGGGATTTCAGAACACGCTCTCGCTTGCGCTCTCCACCTCACAGCGCACACTGGCGGGGAACACCAATATCCCCCGCGGTTTTGTCCGCATTCAGTCGATGCTCCCCGATGGTCGACTTGGCGATACTCGCATTCAGTTCGGCGGGAATCGGCTCGCGCCAGACGAGAGCCGTGAACTGCAACTGCAGCTCATTGACCACGCGTATCTCCAGCGCGGCAACGTGCTCTACACCGTCGGGATGGACAATACGCTCACCCGTCTCAACAGCTTCATTGCGGAATCACAGCGCGGACTCTTCGAGTTCAACAGCTTGCGTGATCTGGAGGCGCTTCGTGCATTCCGCTTCAGTCGGACGATTCCGCTTGCCGAAGCAGAACCAACGACGCAGCAGAGCGTCCTCGAGCTGGGAGGCTTCGCGCAGGCAGAGTGGCGACCCACGGCGCGCCTGACGGTGACCGCCGGTGTACGTTGGGACGGGACCGCCTTTCTCACCGCACCGTCGCGCAACGCGCTGGTGGAGCAGCAACTCGGCGCGCGCACCGATCGGGCGCCCACGGATTGGCGGAAAGTCCAGCCGCGTGCGCAAGGCGTATGGGACGTCGACGGCAGCGGGCGCGATGTTGTGCGTGTGGGCGGAGGACGCTTCGCGGCGCAACCGGTGTACTACCTGCAGCACAACCAGCTGCTCAACGATGGACGGCGCATTGCAGACATCACAAGCACCGGTGCTGCCGTTCCTGTGCCGGACTTTCCGGCATATCGCGCGAATCCGTCGAGCATCCCAGGGCTGTTGGCCAATACGCCGACAACCCCTTATGTGAACCTGGTGAGCCGTCGCTTCGAAACGCCGAGCGTGTGGAAGGGGAGTGTGTCGTACACGCGGCGCGTGGTGCGGAATGTGACCGTAACAGGGACGCTGCTCGCGTCGCGGACCGACAACAACTACCTGTACGCCGATCGCAATCTGCGGAGTACTCCCGCGTTTCTGCTGCCGAACGAGTTGAATCGCCCGGTGTTCGTTCCGGCGTCCACCATCGATGGCGTTGGGCGGACGCTCAACAGCAACGCGCTGGCGGCTCCGCAACTGGGGCGGGTGCTCGAGCTCACCAACGGAGCACGCGCTACCGACCGCGCGGCGATGCTCGAGGCGGCGGCGATACTGCCGCGTGGTGGCCGCTTGGACGGTTCGGTGACCTACAACCGTGCGTCCGACAACTCGTCATTCGGCTGTTGCCTGGCACGGACCGCCACCACCTTTACGCCCGTCTCTCAGGATCCGCGCGATCTCTCCGGATCGTGGGGACCGTCTGACACGGAGTTCCGGCGCAAAGTGGTCATGTCTGCCACGTTGCCGCTGCGCTGGGGCGTCCACATTGGGGTTCGGTATGTCGGTGCAGGCGGCCGTCCGTTTTCGGCCGTGGTGAACGGAGACATCAACGGCGATGAGTCAGCGAGCAACGATCTCGCCTTCGTCTTCAATCCTGATGATCCGTCTACGCCGCGCGCCGTTGCCAGCACCATGCGTCGCGTGCTCGACAATCCGCGCAACGTCGCGCGCGAATACCTGCGTCGACACATCGGTCGCGTGGCGACCCGCAACGGCGCCTTCGCTCCGTGGACCGAACGCGTTGACGCGCGGGTGACCAAGGAGGTGCATGGGCTACGTGGCCAGACAGTGACTCTCGGGCTGGACATCTTCAATGTGGCGAATCTGGTCAACTCCCACTGGGGCGCAGAGTACGTGCTCCCCGTCGGGATCTCCAACCAGAACCCGGTGGTACAGCGGCTTCCGCTCTTGAATGTCGTGGGGTTCGATCAGGCCACACGTACCTACACGTACACGGTCAACGAGAATTTCGGGGTCCTGCAAAAGGCCGGTAATCCGTACCAGATCCAGCTCTCGCTGCGGCTTGGGTTCTGACAAACAGGTACGTTTCATGCCTTGTTGCTTTTTGCGTAGCTTATTGCAGCCGTTGACGACGTCCCGATTTCACTGACTCATCGACCATGTCCATCGTTCGCATTGCTCTCGCGGCGCTTCGCGTGCCGGCCAATCCCGAGGAGTCGGTCCGGTTGGCGACGGCGGCCATTGCCGACGCGGGCCGAGCGGGGGCACTCGTCGTGTGCTTCCCCGAGTGTTATGTGCCGGGCTATCGATGGCCCGGTGTGCCGGTTCCGCCGCCAGATGCGGCGTTCCTTGCGCGTGCCATGGACGAGGTTGCGCAGGCGGCGCAACGCGCGAACATCACGGTCATTCTTGGCACCGAACGCGTTACCGAACGCGGACTGCAGATCAGCGCCTGCGTGATCGATGCCGACGGCCGCATTGCAGGATGGCAGGACAAGGGCCAGCTCGATCCGGGCGAAGAACCCACGTATCCGGCGTCCGGCGCCGAACGGCACCTGTTCACGGCGGGGCCGCTCACCTTTGGTGTCGTGATCTGCCACGAAGGGTGGCGCTATCCTGAGACCGTACGCTGGGCTGCGCGCCGCGGTGCGCAGGTGGTATTTCATCCACACTTCGGTATCGCCGAGCCCGGTAGCTATCGGCCCATCGCCTTCGCGGATCCCGCAAACACGTTTCACGAGAAAGCCGTGCTCTGTCGCGCCGCCGAGAATACGTGCTGGGTGGCGTCGGTGAACTGCGCGAGCGATGGGGCACCAACGGCGTCGGCCATTGCGCGCCCAGACGGCACGCTGCTCAGCTTTCAACCGTACGGCGAAGAAGGGTTGCTGCTGGCTGACATCGAGCTGGACGAGGCCACGCGACTGCTGGCGACCCGCTGCCGTACGGTGCCATGAGCGACGCGCGTACGGCAATCGTCCTCGGCGCCTCGGGCTCAGTGGGTGGCGCGCTGGTGCGTGCACTGCTGCACGACGGCGCCTTCGATATGGTCATCACGCTCGGTCGCACGTCGCTCCCCGATGTGCTGGCGATGGCGCGTGCAACTGGCCGCGAAGTACGCGAACAGCTGGTGCCCGATATAACGCCAGCTGCGTTGGCCGCGGCAACCGCCCTCGCCTTGCGCGATATCGACGGCGATGTGGCGGCGTTCAGTGTGCTGGGCATCGGGGCCGGCATGGCGAACATGAGCATCGACGCGCACCGCGCCGTCGACGTCGAGCTCAATGCCGCGTTCGCGCGCAGCGACCCGCGGTGGTAAGCATCTTCCGACCGTCGATGATACTCGGTTCGAAGCACACCCCGTGGATCCTGGCAAAACGTCTCCCCGTGTTCTCGGTCTTCACGCCGTCCAAGTTTCGCTCGATTACCGCAGAGCAGATCGCGATGGCGATGATCGCCGCCACGAAAGCAAAGCCGACGACCAGAGCGATCTACCACTCTCGCGAGATGATCGATGTCATCGCGCGAAGAACAACACACGACGCTGAGAAAGGACGAACATCGTGATTCGAGTGATCGCTGGCATTGCCGCTGCCGTCGCCGGCGGCATGATGGTTACTCCGCGTACGGCGCAGCAGCCCCCTGCCAAACAGAGCGAATATCTCTACCTGTGGACCTCGGCCGCCGACAGCAGCGGTCCCGATTTTCTCGCCATGTACGATGTGCGCGCCAACGCCAAGACGGACCGCTACGGTGCGCTCGTGACAACGGTGCCGGTGCCGGGGCGCGGGCATCGCACGCACCACACCGAGCACGAGCTTGCGGCCGACCGACAGCTGTTCGCGAATGACTTCGGGTCGGGCGAGTCGTTCATTTTCGACCTCTCCAAGCCTGCGGCGCCACGGTTCGTGCGCCAGTTCGAACAGGTGGGCGCGCTCATGCACCCACACAGCTTCTGGCGGCTGCCAAACGGCAATGTGCTCGCCACGTTTCAGATGCAGCACGAGATGCAGGGCACTACTCCCAGCTTTGTGCCGGGTGGTCTCGCGGAGCTGACACCGCGTGGCGATGTGATCCGCAGCAGCTCGGCCAACGTGCCGGGTGTCGATCGTCGTGTGCGTCCGTACTCCGCGGCCATTCTTCCGGCGATCGATCGCGCGGTGGTCACGACCTCCGATATGGACAACCGCGACACGACGCGCGTCTTGCAGTTCTGGCGGTTATCCGACTTGTCGCTGCAGCAATCCATCGAACTGCCCAATGGTCCTCGTGGAGACGAGGGCTATCGCAGCGCCGAGCCGCGCGTGTTGAGCGATGGCAAGACGGTGCTGGTAAGCACGTTCAATTGCGGGCTGTATCTGCTGGACGGCGTGGCGGGCACGCAGCCGTCGGCCACGCTGGTGGCGTCATTTCCGCGCAAGCCGGGTACGTCGTGCGCGGTGCCGGTGGTGGCGGGCAACTACTATCTCATTACGGTGCCGGCGTGGAGTGCCGTGGTGAGTCTCGACGTGTCGGACCTGCGGCATCCGCGGGAAGTATCACGCATTTCGCTGGGCCCCAACGATGTGCCGCACTGGATTGGTATAGAGCCCAATCAGGAGCGTGTGGTGATTACGGGCTATCAGGCGATGAAAACGCGCGTCCTGCTTGCGCGTTTTGACCGGACGCGCGGGACGCTCACGCTCGACGAACGTTTCCGTGCCCCCGGTAGCACCGAGCCAGGGTTCCGCATGGAGAACACCACGTGGCCGCACGGTGGCAGTGGCGCCGGCGTTCCGCACGGCGCGGTCTTCAGCCGCTAGCCGATGATCAACGCGTGCGCGTGTGTTGCAGCAGCCATGGCACACTACGCAGCACGCCGCCGCGCACCATGAGCGTGTGCCCTTCGTTGGCGCGCTCTTCGTAGGTGCCGCTGGGGGTCGCTGCAGCGGCAGCCTTTACGCGTGCCGCAGGAATCACCGGGTCGAGCTGCGCGCCGATGAACAGGATTGGCGGCGCACCAGCAGCCGTCACGGCGCTACCACCCGCCAGGCATACGACGGCCGCCAACGCCTGCGGACGTTCCTGCGCAAGTCGCGCGGCAGCACCGGCGCCCATGGAGTGCCCAATGACATAGATGCGCGTCGCATCGAGCTGATAGTCGCGACCAAGCACCGCGGTCAGTGAGTCGAAGTTCACCGCGCTGGACATGAACGGCGTAGTGGCCAGCGACACGAAGAGCAGGTTGTTCTCGCGCGCCAGTCGCGCGGCGATTCCCTGTCCGTACCCCATGGCAAACATGTTTTCGTCACCGCCGGCGCCGTGCAACGCGATGAGCACGCCGACAGCACGTGATGCGGCGGCCTTGGGTGCAATCACGCGCATGGGTACGGCGGCGCCGTTAGGCGCCACGATAGCTGCGCCACAGGTCGCCCAACGGCGCGCGCGTACGGGTTACGTCCCTTCTCGAGTGCAGCAACTTCGGCCTGTCACCGCGCGCGCGAGCGCGGCGGGATCGGTGAGAAATTCGGCACTCCGCTCGGCGGACACGGTATCGACGAGCAGCGCTGCTCGCGCGCGCGCCGAGGCAATGGGCTGCGCAAGGGTGCCGGTGCTGTCGAGCGCGGCGAGTCGGGCGATGAGCGCGTTGCGTACCTCGCGTGCGGGGCGCTTGTCGATGCGTACACCGGCAGGAAGCGTGCGACGCTCGTAGCGATAGGTCGGCGCCGCCATGGTGATGGCCGTATCCATCATGGCCGCCGTCATCGCAAAGCGACCACCAAAGAAGCTCAGCGTGGAGCGATCAAAGATGCGGTTGATCGCCGCGCGCGTACTGTCGGACAAACGCCCTTCGGAATCGGCAGTGGCGTAGCTGGCATCCATGAGCAGGTAGCGCCACGCGAGATCGGCGCGCGTGACGGTTGCCGACGCAGGTGCGGCGGGACTCTGTGCCCCAGCGGACGCTGCTGCCGCTACCCCAAGCAACAGCGAGATGCCAGCAGCGGCGCGACGGGCGGCGTGACCAACCATGAATACTCTCTGACGCAAATGCGTGATCAGCGAACGACCTTCGCTTCTTCGACGACAAGCGCGTACGTGTAGCCGGCGCCGAAGTCTTTATTGGTGCGCACCGTGCCGGTGACCGTGACGGTATCGCCGACGGCGACCGTCGACTGCGACGTCGCCGTCAGGTCGATGGTGCCATCGGCGGCCTTGCCGCTACCGTCTTGCAGGTGGATCCAGTTCTTGCCCATGACGCCACCGTTGAACTTCACCACGACGCCACGCACGGTGATGGTCTTGCCGACCAGCGCCGACTTCTGCGCCCAGAGTTCGCTGATGGTGTGCGCGTTGGCCCCGGTGGCCCGCGCGATGTGGCCCACGTGCGCATCGATGGCCTCGGGCGTGCCGGCGGTCGTCACGGCGCCAGCACCAGGCGTGCGCGGCGTCGCGGCCGGCGATGGTCGCTGCACCCGCGTCTCCGCTTGGCGGGGTGAGCATCCGAAGTAGATGCGGGCAAACGTGCGGCCGAGCGTGGGCGAGTTGAACTGCTCCATCTTCATCACGTTGTACACCGTGACGGGCTCGCCCATGGTGAGGCGCCCTTCGTTCACTGCCGCCCACTCATCGCCGGTGGCCGTTTCCAGGCGCACGTACACGTACGGCCCCACGGGGATCTGTTCGCGGAGGGTACCCGTGAGCGTGCCACCGGGCGCCACCGACGGCGCTGCCGCGATGGCCGCTGGCGCAGGGGCTGAGGCAGGGCCCTGCGCACCGGCAGCAGGCGCGCTGCCCTTGGGGTCGGCCTTGTCTGCGCACGCCGCGGTGAACAGGACGGTCAACGTAATGGCGATGGGGTAACGCATCGTACTCGAGATGAAGGGACGGACGACTGCCCCGTCTCACGTATCGTACGGGTGCGCACACGGCTGAGGAGAAACGTAGATGGCACGAGGGGCCGTTCCCAGTCCGGATTTCTCTGGAAGGGAATATCCGCTCTCTTGCCCATCGTGAGGCGATCGGCCAGAGTACGCGCATGACCCGCACATCTCCTGTGCTCTACATCGCGCTTGTTGGTGTGCCGGTGCTGATCATTGGCGCGCTGTTGCAGGTCGGCTCCACGGCGTTCGTGCTGCCGGCGGAGACATTCACGACTGCTGCACCCGCAGCGGCTGAGATCAGCGCGTCTGCCGCGCCCGCGTCGCCGGTAGCCTTTTCGCTGGGCAGGCTCGTGCTGCAGCTCGTGGTCATTCTGAGCGCTGCCCGGCTGTTCGGCATGGGGGCAAAAGCCATCGGACAACCTGCGGTCATTGGGGAAATGCTCGCCGGCATCGCCCTTGGTCCGTCGCTGCTCGGCAGCCTCGCGCCGGCACTGTCCAGGCAGCTCTTTCCCGCGAGCAGCCTCACGGTCCTCAACGGGCTCAGTCAGCTTGGGGTACTGCTCTTCCTGTTCCTGGTGGGACTGCACGTCGACGTGCCCGCGCTCCGACGGCAGCGGAGCACGGCGGTTGTCGCCAGTCACGCCAGTATCGCGGCGCCGTTCACGCTGGGTGTCGCGCTCGCGTTGTTTCTCTTTCCGCACTACGCGCCGCCGGGTGTCGCCTTTTCTGCGTTCGCGCTGTTCATCGGCGTGGCCATGAGCATCACGGCGTTCCCTGTGCTGGCGCGCATCCTCGACGAGCGGGGGCTACTCGACACGCCCATTGGCACACTGGCCGTGGCGTGTGCCGCGGTCGACGACGTCACCGCGTGGATGCTGCTTGCGGCGGTTGTGGCGCTCGTGCAAAGCGGCGGCGCGATACCGACGCTGTTGCAGACGCTCGCGGGAACCGTGGCCTTCGTGTTGCTGATGTTCCGCGTGGTACGCCCGCTGTTCGCTCGCCTCGCGACTGGAGACGCGGCATCCCGCGTGCCAGCCGCCACGTTGTCTCTGTTGCTCCTCCTCGTACTGCTGGCCGCGCTCGGCACCGAGTCGCTTGGCATTCATGCGCTCTTCGGGGCCTTCGTGGCGGGCACCATTGTGCCACGCCAAAACAGCTTTGCCGACAGGGTGGCCAATCAGCTCGGGGATCTGCTGGTGGTGATGCTGTTGCCACTGTTCTTCGCATACACCGGCCTGCGTACCGACTTCAACATGATTGCCGGCGCCAGTGCGTGGTGGCCACTGTTCGGTATTCTCGGGGTCGCAATCGTTGGTAAAGTGGGCGGAACGACGCTCGCCGCGCGGGCTAGCGGGCAGAGCTGGCACGCCGCTTCCACCCTCGGCGTGCTCATGAACACGCGTGGCCTCATGGAGCTCGTGGTGCTCAACATCGGGCTCGACCTCGGCGTGCTGTCGCCGCCGCTTTTTGCCATGATGGTCGTGATGGCACTGGTCACGACTACGATGACGGTTCCCTCGCTCGTGTTGCTCGATCGGTGGTCCCTACAAACAGCAGGCGGTCTGACATGGAAGGCGGAGCGACATGGGGAACTACTTCCCCCTCCACTTGCAAATGAAAGAAAGGAGTAGCTAGTTTTCAAGAATGACCCCCCGCCGTCTCGCCACAGCTCCAGCCCGACCCCTCGGCCGTCGTAGCCAAGGCGGCACTCGCTGCCGCCGAGCGTTTGGGGCTAACGAGTCGGCATCTGGCGCAGGTCATCGGCGTGAGCGAGGCGACCGTTTCGCGGCTCAATAACGGCCGCGGCATCGATCCCACCAGCAAGGAAGGCGAGCTGGCATTGCTGTTCGTCCGGCTGTTCCGGTCGCTCGATGCGCTTGTCGGTGGTGATGACGCGAAGGCACGCGACTGGCTGCACGCCACGAACACACACCTTGGTGGCGTGCCGGCCACGCGGATCTGCACCGTGGAGGGGTTGGTCGATGTCGTCCAGTATCTGGATGCAATGCGAGGGCGACTCTAGGCGTCGTCCGCTGCAGTGCACCGCGTGGCGCGTGGTCGAATCGCAGCATGAAGTCGCCACGCGGAAGCTCGTGAGCACCGCCGCCGAACAAGAGCTGTTGGAGCAGCTCGTGGAAGGGGTCAAGCCTCCGGCGATGGTTGGTGCGAACATGCACTACCTGCTGTTCACACCATTCCGCTATCCGCCGCTCCGCCATGGTTCGCGGTTCGGGACGCGGCAGGAACCGGGCATCTGGTATGGCTCCTCCAACCTGGCCACGGCCTTCGCGGAGGTCGCGTTCTATCGCCTGCTGTTCCTCGAGGGAACGACCGCATCGCTCACGCCCATCAGCACGACCTTGTCGAGCTTCACGGTACGCATGCGCTCAGCACGAGGAATCGATCTGACCGATGCGCCGTTCGCCGAGCATCGCGCGCGTATCGCATCACGCCGGTCGTATCGGTATTCGCAGCCGTTGGGATCGGCCATGCGACAGGCCAACGTTGAACTTTTTGTCTTCCCGTCGGCGCGCGACGTGAACGGCGGGACCAATGTCGGCGCCTTCACACCGGCCGTGTTTCACAAGGCATCGCCGCAGCAGCTGCAGCGATGGTACTGTGTGGCGACGCACGACGCGGTCGAGTTCTCCGCGAGTGGACCGGTGCGCTCACGCATCACGCATGTGTACGACCGTGCACAGTTCCTCGTCGATGGCGTATTGCCGACGCCCTCGTTGCCCTGACGAGTTCACACGCGCCGCGTCTTCCACGCCCCGCGCCTGAAGAACACCGCGCTGATGAGCGCGAGCGCTGAATACGCGACCGGCACCGCAATGAACACCCCGCGATAGCCAAGGTCGGTCTTTTGTGAGAACCACCACGCCGCCGGCAACTGCAGCACCCAGAACACCACAAAGTTCATCCAGCTTGGCGTGCGCGTATCGCCGGCGCCGTTGAACGACTGCTCGAGCACCATGCCCAGTGCGTACAGCGGAAAGCCCAGGCTCATGGCACGCAGTCCGTAGGTCGCCACGGTGCGCACATCGTCGGCGTCGCTGAACCACGCGACCAATGACGGCGCAAAGATCCAGAACAGGGCGCCGGTGAGACCCAGCACCATCATGTTGATGCGCGCTGCCACCCACACCGAGGTTTCGGCGCGTTCGGGGTTCTGCGCACCAAGCGCCTGGCCGACCATGGTAGAGGCCGCCGCTCCCACACCGAAGGCGGGCATGAGCGCGAAGAGCAAGACGCGTATGGCAATCGTATACCCAGCGACGACATGTCCGCCAAAGGTGGACATGAGCCGCACGAGCACGATCCAGCTCATCGAGCTCAACGCCACCTGCACCGTACCCCATCCCGACAGCGTCGCAATGTGCAGCATGGTCGTGGGTTCGACCTTCACATGGGCGCGGTGCACATGCAGGTTGCCCTGACCGCCTCGCAGATGCCACATGGCCCACAGAAAGCCCGTCGTACGGCCTATGGCCGTCGCCCACGCAGCGCCTTCCATGCCGAGCGCGGGGAAGATCCCCACGCCGAAGATGAACAGCGGACAGAGCACGATGTTGATGGCGTTGCCCAGCACCAGCACGCGCATGGCAACGGCGGCATCACCCGCGCCACGAAACGCCGCATTGATGAGAAAGAGCAGGAACACCGCGCTGTTGCACGCCAGTGAAATGCGCGCGAAGCCGGTGCCGACCGCGAGTACCTCCGCGTCCGCTCCCATGAGCGTGAGCAGGTCGCGCGCGTAGACGGCACCGATGACGCCAAGGATACCCGACATGAGCAAGCCAAGCAGCAGTCCCTGCACGGTCGCGCGTGCCGCGCCATCGGGGTCCTTCTCGCCAATGCGTCGTGCGACCGTAGCCGTGAGACCAATGCTGAGCCCCATCGCCACGGTGTAGATGACGACCATGAGCGACTCGGTGAGCCCGATGGTCGCGACGGCGGCCGGGCCGAGTCGTCCCACGAAATACGCATCGACAACCGCAAAGATGCTCTCCATCGACATCTCGAGCACCATGGGGACGGCGAGCAGAAAAATCGCACGTCCGATGGGTCCCTGCGTATAGTCATGTTCGGCGCCGCGAATGGCGTCGCGCAGATCGTTGAGAAGGCCGGTGGAGGAAGGCATGCGGGAAGATACGGCCGGCGACCCGAGGCTGTGGCAACGGCCCCGCGGTTTTGTTCGCGTCATGCAAAGAAACGGCATCTCTTGCGCCTGCTCACCGCATCAGTCTCACGAGAGCAGTGGGATGCGCAGTAGGACCAACCGCTTCTTCGATTGTCTGAGCCGCCGGGAGTTTCCGACTCCGATCACCATTCGTGACGGCCAGCCTGTCGTAACGAGGACAGCCCGCCATCAGGACCGGCGCCCTGGCTTGCGACCGCGCCACCGATTTCTTGTGACAAAACATCCGTAAACCATTGCGGCGAAACGCCGGAAGATGAACATTCTATGTTGTCCGTCACTCTCACCCCGGGCACCAATAAATGACTGATCAGTTATATGATGGACGTCTGCTGCAGTCTCCGGCGCTGCTCACCAGCAGTGTGGCCCACGATTTCAATAACCTCATCGCTGTCATTGAGAGCTACGCCGGTGAGCTCGAGTTTGTGACCGAGCCCTCTGAGCGCCTCGAGATGCTGGCGGGGATTCGTGAGGCGGCGGCGCGAGCCCGTGCGCTGAGCGGCGAACTCCTCATCCATGGCCGTCGCTCCAGAACGGCGGATCCGCTCGCCCCCATGTCGCCTCCAGCCGTACCCACAGAACTCGACCGGTGTGTGGAGCGCACCATGGTGCTCGCGCAGCGGTTGCTCCGCCAGAACGTGCAGGTCGAGCTCCGACTCGCGGCGCGCGGTGCCATTGTCACTTGTGGCGCGCACTACCTCGACCAGTTGCTCCTCAATCTCGTCATCAATGCGCGGGACGCGATGCCGGATGGCGGGACGCTCACGGTGCGCACGACTCAGCCTCAGTTCGACACGGTTCAAGGGCGTGCTGCGTGGGCTGAGCTTCGGGTGAGCGACACCGGGACGGGCATGAGCGAGGCCACACGTCGCCGGATTTTCGAACCGTTCTTCACCACCAAACCCCCCGGCAAGGGTACTGGGCTCGGACTCGCGATCGTCCACGACCGGGTCCTCGAAGCGGGGGGAAGCATCGACGTGCACAGTGAGCCAGGCCAGGGGAGCACCTTCCGGGTCTGGTTACCGGTGGCACTGCCCATGGTCCTGCCGTTGGCGGTGCCGGCGTCGTCATCCCCGTCGGACCACGCGCCGCCTCCCGCCAACGGGACCGACCCCGCGATTACGACCGCTTGGCAATAAGCTCGATTTCAACGGCGGCGTTGAGCGGCAAGCCTGCAACGGCCACCGTGGTACGCGATGGATACGGCTCGCTGAACCGCGCACTATAGGCACGGTTCATCGCTTGAAAATCGGCCATGCTGGTGAGGTAGACGTTGCACTTGATCACATCGTCCATCGTGAGCCCGGCCGCTTCTACGACGGCCTGCAAGTTGTCGAAGCAGCGGTGCGTCTGCGCCTCCACGTCGCCGTCGATGAGCGTGCCGACGGTGGGATCGATGGGAGTCTGTCCCGAGCAATAGAGCAGATCGCCGGCCCAATTGGCCTGCGAGTAGGGGCCGATGGCCTTGGGGGCGTCCGGGCTGGCGACGGTCGAACGGGGCATGGGCGGGCGGTGTGAAGAGAAGGGAGGAAGGCGAATCGGCCGGGAGTGCCGACCGACAAAAGATACAGCCCCGCGCGGCCGATACTTCTGTCGATGGCTCCCACCGTACGGCAGCTCGCCGGCAGCCTGCTGCTCTTCAAGAACTACGCCCGAAAAAGTCCCGAGCTGATGGAGCTCATGCTGCTCTCGCTGCTCACGGCCAATCACGCACACGCCGCGGCCACGCGGTTGCAGCTGCAGGATCCCGACGAAGCGCACTTGTGCGGCATGTTCCGCAATCTCGGCGAAGTGCTCATTGCCGGACACTTTCCCGAAGACTACCAACGCATTCGCGCACGCATCCGCGATGACGATCGCAGTGACCCTGCGGCCGTGAAGATGGTGCTTGGTTTCCCGTACATCGACCTCGGCGCAGGAAGGCGATGGCGGACAGGAGCCACATGCGGCGACGGAGTTGACACTGCGCGCACGACTGCGCCTGGAGCTTGAGGAGATCGTCGATCCGGCATCGGGTGTCTCGATTGGCGCGGTGCTGTTGCAGGCGCTCGAAGCGATCGTTCGCGGTGGTCCGTTCGGTCGGGTGATGGCCTGCTTTCTCACCGCCGACCGGTTGTCACTCGTGGCGCGCACCGGACTCGGCGACGGCATCGAACAGCTCATTCCGCAGTTCGCGTTTCCGGTCTCGGTGCGCGGCGGCCCCATCGTCGCACTCACGCAGCAGCGCCAGGCGGTCTATCTCCCATCGGACCGCAGCTTCAGCACACTCGAAATGCGCTGGGGGCAGCAGATGGGCATTCCGTAGTTCGGCGTCTCTCCGCTCATCGTGCTGGGCAAGGTGGTGGGGTGCATCGATGCCGGCCGACTGGCTGGCCCAGCACCAGATCGCGCCACCGTGCGCTTTGCGAAGTCGATTGCGGAGCTGATCGTCGACGCGATCGGCCGTCGCCGGAACGCCTGACGGCGCGCCGGGACAGCGGCTGGCTATCGCTTGCGGAAGTAGCGCGCCGCGAGGATACCGCCGATGAACCCACCAAGGTGTGCCTGCCAGCTGATGCCCACCTGACCCGGTGCGATGCCAAGCACGAGACCGCCCCACACGCCGGCGGTGACGAGGCTGAGCACGATGCTCCAGAAGCTCCGAGAGTACACGCCGGCCAGCAGCAGAAAGCCCAGATACCCGAACACGACGCCGCTGGCGCCGATATGGACCGAGCCCGGCGCGCCGAAGGTCCACGCCATGAGGCCGGCGCCGAGCATCGAGAAGAGCGTGACGGGCACGAAGTGGCGACTGTCGCGCAGCATCACCATCCATCCCAGTGCCGCAAAGGGAATGGTGTTGGCAATGAGGTGATTGAGATTGCCGTGCAGAAGCGGGGCGAAGAGAATGCCGCGTAGTCCTGTGAGGGAACGCGGCACGATGCCGAACTGCGTGAGGGCGCCCCCCAGCACCGTGTTCACCGCCAACGTCGTCCAGCAGGCGCCCAACGCGGTGCCCAGGGTGGTCCCCTGGGTGCGGAGCGATCTCGTAAGCTGCTTGGTGGTCTTGGCGACCGTCGTTCTGGGCATCACGGAAAAGTGTGTTGAGTACGCGATTCGCGGAACGGGTTGGCGTCCCCGTATCTTGGCACCATGCCTACGTCTTCCGAGTCGCCATCGTTTCATGCGGCCACCGCCGACGCCACGTATGCCCGCATTGGTTGGCGGCTGCTCCCGCTGCTCTTCCTCTGCTACATCGTGGCGTATCTCGACCGTGTGAACGTCGGGTTTGCGAAACTGCAGATGGTGACCGAACTGCAATGGTCCGACGCCATGTATGGGTTCGGCGCCGGCATCTTCTTCATTGGCTATTTCCTGTTCGAAGTACCGAGCAATCTGCTGCTCGAACGTGCGGGCGCACGCCGCTGGATTGCGCGCATCATGATCACGTGGGCGCTCGTGTCCGGGGCGTTTGCCTTCGTCGACGTACTGCCGTGGGGACCGCTGCCCGCGCTCTTCGGACTGCCGCGCGCGGAGTTCAGCTTCTACGCGCTCCGCTTGTTGCTGGGCATGGCCGAGGCCGGATTCTTTCCCGGTATCGTGCTCTATCTCACGTATTGGTTTCCATCGGCGCGGCGCGCGCGCGCGTTCGCGAAGTTCATGACCGCCGTGGCCGTCGCCAATGTGCTCGGGGCGCCGATCTCCGGGTGGATCATGGATCACTTTCATGGCGCCGGCGAGTGGAGTGGATGGCGATGGCTTTTCGTGCTCGAGAGTCTCCCATCGCTCATCATGGGCCTTGTGGTACTGCTGTTGCTCCCCAACTGCCCCGCCGATGCCAAGTGGCTGCGTGATGAGGATCGGGCGCAGGTATTGCGCGATCTCGAGGCCGAGCGGATCGGGGCAAATGCCAGCGGAAGTGGCGCGCCATCGTCTGCACGTGCGGCGCTATTGAGTGGCACAGTGTGGGCGCTCGCCTTCGTGTACTTCACCATGGCGGTCGCGCTGTACGGCGTGAACTTCTGGATGCCGACCATCATTCAGGAGCTTGGCCTCTCCAAGAGCGACTACCTGCAAATCGGCTTGCTCACCATGATCCCGTGGGGCGTCGCCGGGCTGTCCATGTTGCTCTGGGGTGCACACTCCGACCGCACTGGTGAACGGCGATGGCACGTAACGGTCTCGCTGGTCGCGACCGCGGTCGGCCTGTCGCTGCTGTCCATCACGGGCACCGCCGTCATCCCGTCGCTCTGTGCCCTGTCGCTCGTGGCCGCTGGTGTGCTGTCGAGCATGAGTACGTTCTGGGCCATCCCCACGGAGTATCTGCGCGGCACCGCCGCTGCGGCCGGCATTGCGTGGATCAACAGCATCGGCAATCTGGGCGGCCACTTCGGACCCGATCTCATCGGTCGCGTGCGCACGGCGACCGGCAGTTCGGCTGCGGCCTTCTTGACGCTCGCGGCCCTTGGCATCGCTGGCGCGGTGGTGGTGGCGCTCGTGGCACCACCACCGCCGCGCACGACGTCAGATCACGTTCTTCTCGAGTAGCGGGCGTCCGTCTTCAATGCGACTCACGCGCAACGGTGACAGGTCGAGCGTGAGGTATTCGCCCGTGGCGATGTACTCGGCCAGCCCTCGCCCAACGGCGGGGGCTTGTTGCAGGCCGTGGCCGGAAAATCCACACGCCGTATAGGCGTTGGTGTACGCGCCCAGCGGACCGACGAGCCCGTTGTGATCGAAGCTGTTCATCTCGTAGTAGCCGGCCCAGCACGACGTCACCCGCAACGCGTCGAATGCCGGTACGCGCGCGGCGAGTGCCGGCCAGATGACTTCATCAAACAGTCCACGGTCCACCCGATCGAGCGGTACATCGTCGGCATCGACGCCGCGCGGCGGTGCGCCGCACAGAAACTGGCCCCGCTGCACCTCGGGACGGAACCACACGCCCGTCGGATCGATGACGAGCGGCGCGTCACGCATGTCGATATCGGCCTCGATGGCAAAGACATCGCGCTTGCGTGCGTGCACCGGCAGCGAGAGGCCAAGCTTGTCGGCGACGCGCGCCGACCACGCGCCCGCCGCAATGACCACCGCGTCGCCGGCAAATGACTTGCCGCTCGCCGTATGTACCGCCGTCACGCGTGGCGGACGGTCGTCATTCTCGACGGTGAAGTCGAGCGCCTCCTCTTCGAGAAAGCGGACGCCGACGGCCACGCCGGCCATGCGGAACGCCTGCATGGCGGCATAGCCATCGAACCACCCCTCGCCGCTGGTGGCGGTGGAGAGGCCGAGCGAGCCGAGCGTGAGGCCGTCGGAGCTGATCCAGGGGAATCGCTCGGTCAGCTGCGCGGCATTCAGCAGCGCGGTCTCGACGGCATGACTCTTTTGGAGGGCATGCTGCTCGCGCAGCGTCTGTGCACCGGCGTCGGTGGCGGCGAGATAGAGATAGCCCGGTTCACTGAGACCAATGTTGGGGCGCTCGTCGCCGACGGCGAGCTCGGTGCCGATGGCGCGGTAGAGGGCCAGGCTGTCCTGCGAAATGCGGATGTTGATCGCGGTCGAGAACTGCTGCCGGATGGCACAGGCCGACAGGGCGCTTGATGCCTTTGCGTAGGAGGCATCGCGCTCGAGGACGGTGACCTGGACGCCGTGTTCACGGGCCAGGAACCATGCCGTGGCGGCGCCCATGACGCCGCCGCCAACGATGATGACGTGTATGGGACGCTGCCATTCGCGCGTCGCCCAGGGGTTCTGATTGTGCATGTGATTCCGTCCAGCGGGGTGGCCACGAGCGTGGTAGAATCAAAGGTGCTTCCTCAACTCTCTGCTGAACAGGTGCACGCGGCATTGCCGTGGGATGCCATGGCGTCGGCGCTGGCCGATGCCTTTATGGCTCCCCCCAGTGCCCCGGTGCGCACCGCGCATGCGCTGTCGCCCACCGACACCCTGTTGCTGATGCCGGCGTGGAATGCGCAGGCCATTGGCATCAAGCTGGTCACGGTCATTCCCTCGGCGTGTGACCACGGGGGCCACACGGTTGACGCGTCGTATCTCGTGCTGGACCGGCTGACGGGTGCGCCACGTGCGATGCTCGATGGCGAGGCGCTCACGGTGCGACGAACCGCGGCGACCTCGGCGCTCGCGGCCCGCGCGATGGCGGTGGCTGCGCCGACATCGTTGCTGGTGGTGGGCACGGGGCGACTGGCCCCGTGGATGGCGCGGGCGTATTGCGCGCTGCTGCCATCGCTGACGGAGGTGCGGATCTGGGGGCGAGACGGCATGAAGGCCGGCGCCGTGGCGCACCAGCTGCACTCCGAGGGCATCCCGGCCATACCGGTGGATACCGCCGCGCTTCCAGCGGCGGTGGAGCAGAGCGCGCTGGTGTCGTGCGTGACCACGTCAACGACGCCGGTGGTGCTGGGAGCATGGCTGCAGCCCGGTACCCATGTGGATCTGGTGGGCGGCTTCACGCCGGCCATGCGCGAGGTCGACAATGTTGCCATACAACGGGCACGTATCGTGGTGGATCGCATGGACAGTGCGCTGCAGGAAGCGGGAGATCTCGTGCAGCCGCTCGAAGCGGGCGTAATCCCCCGCGCGCATATCATTGGCGATCTGGGCGCGTTGCTGCGCGGCGAGACTCGCGCGCGACGAAGCGACGACGAGATCACCCTGTTCAAATCCGTCGGACACGCGCTGGAGGATCTTGCCGGCGCGACCCTCGCCTACAGCACTCACGTTCATACCGGAAGTCGCTGATGCACAGGTTCGCACGTACCACGCTCGCGTTGTCGATGCTGTTGTGTCCTGCTGCCGACGTAACCGCGCAGGACTCACTCGACCTGCTCATCACGGGTGGCCGCGTGTACGATGGGCGCGGTGGTCCGGCGCGGGAGGCGGCGGTAGGTATTCGCGGTGATCGCATGGTCTTCGTGGGACCGGTGCCCGCAGGGGCAACAGCCAAGCGACGCATCGATGCACGCGGCAAAGTGGTGACGCCGGGGTTCATCGACCCGCACACGCATGCGTACGAAGGACTCCCGCGCTTGAGTGCGGAGCGCCGAAAGAACCTGTCGTCGATCATGCAGGGCATTACGACCGTGGTGTTGGGTGCAGACGGGCGTGGCCCATACGATGTCACGAAGGTGCTGGAGGCGTCGCAGGCGGCAGGATTGGGCACGAATACATACGCACTCGTGGGCTTCGGTACCGTGCGCGGAAAGGTGATGGGAAATTCGTCTGCGCCAGCCACGGCCGAGCAGCTCGCGCAGATGCGCGCGTTGATTGCGCAGGCCATGCAGGAAGGGGCCTACGGCGTTGGCTCGGGCTTGTTCTATGTGCCGCAAACGTACGCGGCGACCGACGAGGTGCTGTCGGTGGTCTCGGCGGCGACGCCGTTTGGCGGCGTCTACGACACGCACCAGCGCGACGAGAGCAGCTATTCCATTGGGTTGTTGGCGTCGACGCGCGAAGCCATCCGCATTGGCTGCGAATCCGGGCTCACGAGCAACATCGGCCACATCAAGGCGCTCGGCGTGGACGTGTGGGGCAAGGCCGACAGTGTGCTGGACATCATGCGTGCGGCGCGTGCGCGCGGCTGTAAAGTGGTTGGCGATCAGTATCCGTGGACGGCGAGTGGTACGGGGCTGAGTGCATCGCTGATGCCGCGCTGGGCGGAGGCCGGTGGCCGCGACTCGCTCCGTGCGCGCGCGTCGGATCCGGCGCAGCGTGCGCGTATTTTGGCCGACATGCGCGAGCATCTGCGCCGTCGCGGTGGCGACTCGACGTTGCTGCTCATCGATGGCAACGCCAAGGCGGCGCCCTACATTGGCAAGACGCTCAAGCAGGTGGCCGATGCGGCGGGGACGCCGGCCGTGGAAACGGCGCTCGATCTCGTGCTGCGCGGCATCGATATGGGTGTGGCCAGCTTCAACATGACCGAGGCAGATATCGAGACGTTCATGCGTGATGAATTCATCATGACCAGCAGTGATGGATCGGACGGACATCCGCGCTTGTATGCCACGTACCCGCGCAAGATCCGGCGCTACGTGCTGGACAAGCCTGTCATTACGATGGAGCGGATGGTCGCCTCGGCGAGCGGGCAGGTCGCGGCCACCTACGGACTGACGGATCGTGGCGAACTGCGCGCCGGCGCCTTTGCCGATGTGCTGGTGTTCGATCCGATGGCCATTCGCGAAGAGGCGACGTATACGGAGCCGCGCAAGCTGGCGAGCGGCATGGATTGGGTGATCGTGAACGGTGTGCCGGCGGTGGCGGACGGCAGGGCGACGGGTGCGCTGGCGGGGCGGGCGCTTCGGAAACGGTAGTCCCGGGCCTGCCGGGGAGCAGAATTCCACAGTTTGCTACAGGCCGCTCGTGGAGAGCAGCCGGTTTACGTTGCCGATATTGTTGGTGTGTTGTGGCGTTTCGCCCCTCGTGGCGTGACATTTGAGGAATGCGGCTCATGCAAACCATTTCCCTGACGCTCAAGCTCGAGCTCACGCTGGTGGTCATCACGGCGCTGTTGATCTGGCGCATGTGGCGCGTGTATCCTGGTCAGGCGCTCCGCGACCTGGCCATGGGGTGGTCGTTGTGGGGCGTGCGTTTCCTGTTGAGCATAGTGGGCACCATGGCCGTGACGGTGGGCGCTGCGGCCCACATGCCTGCACGGCGCTTGCTGACGGCCGCGGCGATGGGGGTGTCGTTCGCCAGTGCCATCTACATGTATGGTGGTGTCTTGCAGGTGGCCGGCATACGTGGCTCTGTGGAACCGCTGCGACGTTCGGTGGTGCGTGCGGTGCCCTGGTTGGTGCTCCTAGCTTTGATCACCACGTACGAGGGGGTCCCCGATTGGTGGCGCCTCACGATGCTGCTGGTGTCGTCCACGCTGGTGTACGTCGTGACCTTCGGGGTGCTCTCGTGGACACTGCTGCGGCGTCCGAAAGGACGAGCTCACCACGGGGCGTCAGCTGGCGGCGTTTGGCTTCGCGCTCTATGCAGCGCGCCAAGTGTACAACATGTTTGCGTTCGTTTCTGCCGGCGCGCCGAATGGCCCACCAGCGGTGTACGAAGAAACCATCGCCCATGTATTCGTGTCGATGGGTACCATTGCGCTGTTGCTCGAGCGTGAGCGGCAGCGCGGTATCGAGGCCGTGCACGAACGGCGGCGTTTGGAAGCCGAGCTGGCGGCGCGTGATCATCTGGACAGCATCGGGCGATTGGCCGGTGGCGTCGCGCACGATTTCAACAACATGCTCACCGCTATTCTGGGAAACGCCCAGCTGGGGCGTATGCGGCTCGCCGACGGTGAAACGTGCGACGAAGAGCTTGGCGAGATCGAGAGTACGGCTACGCGTGCATCGGCGTTGACCAAGCAGCTCCTGACCTTCGCGCGGCGCGAGCGCGTGCGACCGGTTCGGTTGGATCTCGCGGCGCGCGTCCGCGCGATGCAGCGGCATTTGTTGCGACAGATTGCGCCGCAGGCACGCATCACGTTCGACATTGGGAATGACGTGCCGTTGGCGTTGGCCGATCCGGACCGAGTGGAGCAGGCGTTGGTGAATCTCGTGGTCAATGCTTCGGACGCGCTTCCTGACGGCAACGGCGAGATCGTGGTGCGAGTCTCTTCGGCTCCCGGGGCGTTGCGTGGTGCGGATGCGGTGCGATTGGTGGTGCAGGACAATGGGGCCGGCATGGATGCTGCGGTGCAGTCGCGCCTCTTCGAGCCGTTCTTCACCACCAAGGGGATGGAGCGTGGGACGGGCCTCGGCCTGTCGATCGTGCACGGCGCGGTGCTGCAGGCCAACGGCGACATTCGCGTGGAAAGCGCGCCGGGGCAGGGAGCGCGCTTCGAGATGCTCCTTCCCGTTGCCACCGGCGTGACGGCCGCGGTGCCGGCGGCAAGCCTCACCATTGCCACGAGTGAATTCCGCAACATGCTTGCGCTCGTTGTTGACGACGATACGCTGGTGCGTCGTGTGGCCGTACGCCTGCTACAGAAAATGGGATTCCGCGTGCTGGAGTCGGGGGATGCCGAAGAGGCGCTCCGGACGCATGCGGCACAACATGAGGTGCCCATCAAGCTGCTCCTCACCGACATCGTGATGCCGGGCGACAATGGACGCACCTTGGCGCGAAGTCTTTGCGCGCGTGATGCGCAGCTTGCGGTCGTATACATGTCCGGCTACGAGGCCGATGCCTTCGCCGACGATGCCGACGATGCCGACGAAACGGGCGCGCCATTCGTCGCCAAGCCGTTCACCGAAGCCCAACTGACTGCGGCCGTCAAACGTGCACTGACTACTGCCACGCCGAGCCCGTAGGGGATATCATGCGCGGTGGTCTCGCCACCATGCTTTCTCCCTCCGTCCCCTCCCTCTGTGACTCCAGATCTCATGCGCCGCTCCGGCGCGTGGCGGACGCTCGCGCCTCTCGTCGTGTCGGCGTTCGTCCTGCTTGCCAGCGGCGCGACGGCGCTACGCGCGCAGTCCACCGGTAGCGTCACCGGCCGCGTCACCGACGCGGAAAACGGCCAGCCCATCACGGCGGCCCAAGTCACGATCAACGGTACCACGCTCGGCCGCGCCACTGGCGATGATGGTCGCTTTACCATCACGAGTGTGCCAGGCGGCTCGCAAACCATCACGGTGCGCCGCATCGGGTATCTGCAGCAGACGCGCACCGTCGTCGTCTCGGCCACGGCGCCCGTGAACATCAACTTCGTGCTCGCCAAGAGCAGCGTCTCACTCGCCGGCCTGGTCGTCACGGCCACCGGTGAAGAACGCAAAAAAGAAGTCGGCAACGCCGTGACGACGGTCAGCAGCAAGGACTTCGAAAAGGCCGGCGTTGGCAACACGCAGCAGATTCTGCAGGGGCGCTCGACGGGCGTCACGGTGCTCCAGAACGGTGGCACGCCGGGCGCTGGTGGTACGATCCGCTTGCGCGGCGTGAACTCCATCACGCAGGGCAACCGTCCGCTCATCTACGTCGACGGTATCCGAATCTTCAACGGCAACTCCCCCACGGGCGTGTCGTCGCGTCAGTCGGTGTCGCCGCTCAACGACATTCCAGCCTCCGACATCGAACGTATTGAAGTGGTGAAGGGGCCGGCGGCTACTACGCTGTACGGCACGGAAGCCTCTGGTGGTGTGATCCAGATCTTCACCAAGCGCGGCCGCGATGGCGCCGCGTCGTGGACGCTCGATGTGTCGGGCGGCATCAACAGCATGGGTGAGTTTGGTCCGGCGTCGGACCCCACCGGCATGTTCCTCAAGGAGTGCCGCGGCCCCAACATGGTGGACGCGGCCGACGTGCCCTTCGAAGACGCCACCTGCCCGGCAAGCGGCTCGTGGTTGCAGAACGGCTACCTGGGCCGCTACTCCCTGGGGGTGCGTGGCGCCAGCGGCGGTATCAACTACGCCATTTCGGGGAATCTCGAAAATGAAGAAGGCGTCCTGCGCGTGGGCAACAACCGCACGGGTGGTCTTCGTACCAATCTCGGTTTCGCGCCGACCAAGACCGTCACGCTCGCGCTCAACAGCAGCTGGCAGCGTCGGAACACGGCGATGATCTCCGACGGTAACAGCGCCGACGCCATTCTGCTCAACATTTCGCGCGGACCCGGATCGAACTTCCGTGGTGGCGGGTGCAGCACGCCGACGGTGACCTGCGTGGTGAACGACACGATGTTCTCCAAGTCGAACACCATTGGCGGCGATCACTTCATTGTGGGCGGTACTGCCACGTGGACGCCGTTCGAGAATCTGACCAATCGTCTCGCCGTCGGTATCGATTACAACAGCACCGATCAGCGCACGATCAACCCGTTCGGTTATCCGCGCACGCCCACGGGGCAGTACTTCCAGACGTTGTGGAACCGTCAGCTCATCACGGTGGACTACGCGACCACGTGGAAGCAGACGTACACGAAGAACTTTGTCGGCACCACGTCGTTCGGCGCTCAGCTGTTCGACAGCCGTCTCAACTCCACCGAGTTGCGCGGCGACAACTTTGCCGGCCCGGGCATTCCCACGCTCGTGTCGGCGTCGTTGCGTCAGATCACCGACGTCAATCAGCAGCGCGTGATCAACGCCGGTCTCTTTGCCCAGCAGATGATCGGCTGGCGCGATAAGCTGTTCATCACCGCTGGCGCGCGTGTCGACGGCAACAGCGCCTTCGGCCAGAGCTTCGGCCTGCAGACGTATCCCAAGGTGAGCGGCTCGTGGGTGCTCTCCGAAGAATCGTTCTGGCCCACCAAGCTCATCGAAACGTTCAAGTTGCGTGGCGCGATTGGTGAGTCGGGCAAGGCACCGGGCGCTTTCGACGCGACCCGCACCTGGAACCCGATTGCCGCCGAAGGCGGGCTGTCGGCGTTCACGCCCGGACAGCTGGGCAATCCGAACCTCGGCCCCGAGCGCACGCGCGAAACCGAAGTGGGTTTCGACGCCGGTCTGCTCAACGGTCGTTTCGGCCTCGTCTTCACCTACTTCAACGCCCGGACCAACGACGCCATCATCAACGTCGCGTATCCGCCGTCGAATGGCTTCAGCGCCAATCAGCCCGAGAACGTCGGGTCGATCAAGAACACCGGCTTCGAAGTGCAGGCCACGAGCAACCTCGACCTGACGAGCTGGGCCAAGCTCGAAGCGCGTGTGCAGTTCACCAAGATGCAGGGTGAAGCGGTGGACCTCGGCGGTCGCATTCTGACCATCGACGCCTTGTCGCGCAGCTATGTCCAGGAAGGACTGCCGCTGCCCGCGTACGTCGGTCGCAAGGTGCAGAACCCGGACGCCTTCGAAACGCCGGTCATCGTGGACGGTGAGTTCCTCGGGCAGACGTTTGCCGACAAGATCATCAACCCGTCGCTGACGCTGTCGCTGTTCAACAACCTGTCGTTCGAAGTGGTTGGCGAGTTCCAGCGCGGTGGACATCTGCTCAACGCCAACGGTTTCCAGAACGCCGGGTTGGGTATATGGCAGCCGTGCTTCGCCGCGCAGCGGGCCTTGCGTGCCGCAGCCGCTGGCGATGCGTCGGGACTGGCTACGATCAACGCCAAGGACCGGATGCGTTGCTCCATCAACGCGGCCGAACGCGACTACAGCTATTGGGTGGAGAGCGCCGACTTCTTCAAGGTGCGCAACATCTCCGTCGCGTACGACGTGCCGAAGCGCTTCACGCCGGGCGCTCGCAGCATGACCGTGTCCTTCGCCGGTCGCAATCTGTTCCGCAGCACCAACTACACCGGTACCGATCCGGAAGTCGCCGACCAGGCCACCAGCACGTTCTCGCGCCGCGACTACTACAACTTCCCGCCCTACCGCACGTTCCTCTTCAGCGTGAGGACGAACTTCTGATGCCTACACTCCTCACGAAAACCCGACGCGCGATCGGTGCCGCGGTCGCCGCCAGCGTTGTCCTGGGCGCCTGTGACTTCACGGTCACCAATCCGGGACCGCTGCTCGATGACGACCTGAACAACGCCTCGGCCATGCCCGCGCTGGTGAACGGCATGGGTGGTGACCTGTCGAATGCCATGGGCAACTATCTCACCCGCGGATCACTCGCCGGGCTCGAGTTGGTACACTCCGGCAACTTTGCTGCCGAGCGGCAGTTCGCTACTGGCGTCATTCGCCCGGAAGATGTGAACGGCGATTGGGCCCGTATGCACACCGCCCGCTGGGTGGCAGAGAACGGATTGGTGCGCATGCGGACGGTGCTGGGTACGGCGTTCGAAACCAACCCGCTCACCATTCGTGCCTATCTCTACGCCGGCTTTGCCAACCGTTTCCTTGGCGAAAACGTTTGTGAGGCCACCATCGATGGTGGGCCGAAGCTGCCCAGCACGGAGCACTTCGTTCGTGCAGAGAGCCTGTTCACGCGGGCCATCACCCTCGCGCGCGCGCAGAACAACACGGCGCTCCTCAACGCGGCGCTCTCGGGACGTGCTCAGGTGCTGGCGTGGCAGAACAAGTGGGATGCCGCGGTGGCTGATGCCGCACTGGTTCCCGCCACGTTCCGCCACAACGCGGTGTTCTCCACGAACACGGCGCGTGAGAACCTCGACCTCGCCAATCAGACGATCAATCGTCGCGAAGTCACGGTGTTCAACACGGTGTGGGTGGCCGATCGCGATACGCGCGTGCCGTACGACACGGTGCGCACGGCAACCGGCGGTTTCCAGACGGGGCAGGATGGTGCCACGCGCTTCTTCCGTCAGCGGAAGTACATCGCGCTTGGTGATCCGGTGGCGCTGGCACGCGGCACCGAAATGCTGCTCATCCGCGCCGAAGCGGCGTTGCGCGCGAACGACGTGACGAACGCCATGCTGCTCATCAATCAGGAGCGCGCGGTGTCGTCGTTGCCGGCGTTGACCGCGACTACGGTCGATGCCGCGTGGACGATCCTCATGCGTGAGCGTGGCGCGGTGTTGTGGCTCGAAGGCCGTCGCTTGTGGGATCTGCGTCGCTGGCTCGCCAGTGGACGCAACACAGCGCTGCAGGGACGCAGCACCTGCGTGCCCATCAGTCTCGAAGAGATCGGCGCCAACACCAATCTCAAGTAAGCGCTTCATCGCGCAACAAAAGCGGGCCCCGGCAGTTGCCGGGGCCCGCTTTTGCTTTTCGCGTAGCAATGTGCGGAGGCTTACCGCAGCACCGACTTGGCAGCCTTGGCCACGTTCTGTGCCGTGATGCCGAACTTCTCGTACAACACCGGCGCCGGCGCGCTCGCACCGAACGTGTCGATGCCCACGATGGCGCCATGGTCGCCGACCCAGCGATACCACGACATGGGGTGCGCCGCTTCGACGGCCACGCGCGGGACGCCCGCGGGAAGCACATGCTGGCGATACTCGAGCGGCTGCTGCGCAAAGAGTTCGAGGCTCGGGCAGCTCACGACGCGCGCGTGAATGCCTTCACCCGACAGCTGCTCACGGGCGGCCATCGCGATCTCCACTTCGGAGCCACTCGCCAACAGCACCACGTTCGGCACATGGCCGGCCGCATCAGCCACGATGTACGCACCGTGCTTCACGCCGTCGCGCGCACGCGCCGGCTCGTTGTAGTACGACAGCTTCTGGCGCGTGAGCACGATGGCCGACGGTCCACCACGATGGTGCAGCGCCACGCGCCACGCTTCGCTCACTTCGTCCGCATCGGCGGGGCGCAGCACCAGCAGGTTGGGAATGCAGCGCAACGCCGCCAGATGCTCGACAGGCTGGTGCGTGGGACCGTCTTCGCCAAGGCCAATGGAGTCGTGCGTGAACACGTAAATGGCCTGCACACCCATGAGCGCCGCGAGCCGCACCGCCGGGCGCATGTAATCGCTGAACACGAGGAACGTGCCGCCGTACGGAATCACACCGCCGTGCAATCCCATGCCATTCATGATCGCGCCCATGGCGTGTTCACGAATGCCGAAGTGGAAGTTGCGGCCGGTGCGGTTGTCGGCGCCGAAACCGCTCGCGCCCTTCACGTTGGTGAGGTTGCTGCCGGTGAGGTCAGCGCTGCCGCCAAGGAGTTCGGGGACGGTGTTCGCAATGGCGTTGATCACCACACCGCTCGCCGCGCGACTCGCGACGTTGCCGCTCTTGGCGTCGAACACGGGGAACGCCGCGTCGAGCGACGCCGGCAGTTGGCCCTTCATGCGGCGCCCGAGTTCGGCTGCGAGCTCCGGATGGGCCGCCGCATACGCATGCCAACGCGTCTTCCACTCAGCGTGCGACTGCGCGCGCTGCGCGGTGGCTTCGCGCCAGTGCGCCAGCGCCGCGTCGGGTACGAAGAACGGCTCGCTCGACGGCCAGCCGTAGCCCTGCTTGGTGAGTGCGATCTCGTCTTTGCCGAGGGGTTCACCGTGCGCCTTTGCGGTGTCCTGCCGGTTGGGCGAGCCAAACCCGATGTGCGTCTTGGTGATGACCAGCGTGGGGCGCTGCGTATCGGCCTTGGCCGCCGCGATTGCCGCGTCGATGGACGCGAGATCGTTCACGTCGTCGACGTGCAGCACCTGCCAGCCATACGCTTCGAAGCGCTTGGCGGCGTCGTCGCTGCAGGTGAGCGCGGTGCTGCCGTCGATGGTGATGCCGTTGTCGTCGAAGAAGCCGATGAGCTTGCCGAGCTTCATGTGGCCGGCGTAGCTCGCCGCTTCGTGCGAGATGCCTTCCATGAGGCAGCCGTCGCCGGCGACGAAGTACGTGTAGTGGTCGACGATGGTGTGTCCGTCGCGGTTGAACGTCGCCGCGAGATGCGCTTCGGCCACCGCAAAGCCCACGGCGTTCGCCACACCCTGACCCAGCGGACCGGTCGTCGTCTCCACACCCTTGGTGTGGTGCACTTCGGGGTGGCCCGGCGTGAGGCTCTCCCACTGACGGAAAGTCTTGATTTCGTCAAGCGGGAGCTCGTAGCCCGCCAGATACAGCGTGCCGTACAGCAGCATGGACGCATGTCCAACCGAGAGCACGAAGCGGTCACGGTCGGCCCAGTCCGGCGCCGCGGGATCGTGGCGCAGGTGCGCGGTATAGAGCGCGTACGCGAGCGGGGCGAGCGCCATGGGGGTGCCGGGATGTCCCGACTCTGCGGCCTGCACCGCATCCATGGCAAGAGTACGAACGGTATCGATCGCGAGACGCACGGTCTCGGGAGACGCGGAACCAGCGAGGGGTGACGCAGCGGACACGAAACGCTCCGGGAGGGTCGGCTAGGGCGGGCGCGATCGGCCCGCCACAGCCCTGAAATCTAGCCGGATCCGGGGCTGAACGGCGGTTCAACAACGGTTGTTTGGTCCGGCGGTTCACAAGCCGACGGATCGAGCCCTCAGGGGAAAGAACGCAAGGGGAAAGGGAGAAGTGCGGTTGACCTCACTACCGGCCGCCACCGCAGTGGCGGTTGCCGTTCGCGGCGGATGGTACCGCGCTTCCCCCTTTTCCCTTGCGTTCTTCCCCCTGAGGGCTCGACTCGTGGCTGGTGGACCGCCGGACCAGCTAACCGTCGTTCAACCGCAGTACTTGTCGCGCGTCAGCGTTATGTGATGCCCCATGTGCCCCGCCAGCATCCACACCAGCGCCCGCGCCGAGACCTCGACGCCGCTGGCGATCCCTCGCTGGGCGATGGCTTCGTCGTCGAGCGACCGCACCAGGGCCAACGTCGCCTCACGACAGGCGAGGAGTTCGGTCACAATGTCTGAAAGGGTGCGCCGTGTGGACCGGCTCTGCGGCACCCAATCGTCCTGCTCGAACCCGGGGAGCGGCGTCCGGTCGCCGCGGGCTATGCGCAGCAGGCGATAGGCAAACACTCGCTCGGTGTCGCTCACGTGGACCAACGACTCGGCCAGCGTCCACTTCCCGGGAGCGTACGAAAAGCCCGCCTGCGATTCGGGGACGCCGGCCAACAGCGCCCGACACTGCTCACGCTGGACCTCGAGCAGGTGCACCACGTCGTCGGTGCCGAGTGCGGCAAGCGCGTCGGCGGTGGCATTGATGTACGTCAGCGCGTAGGGCGCGTGTTCGTCGAGCACGGGGCGGGCGATGGTCATGGGTCAGCCGGGAAAGCCAAGGGTGAGGGCGAGCGAGGGGAGAGAGGCGGGGTCGGCCACGGCGCCCTGCGCGAGACGGGGCGCACCACCGCCGCGTCCGCCGACGCTCTGCAGGGCGGCCTTGAGCAGCTGGCCGGCATCGAGGGCGGTATCGGCCGCGGTCGCGAAGAGCACGCCACCGGTGGCGTCGTTGCTCACCAGCACGGCGCAGCCGCCCAGCGCGATGAGCTGCTGCGCCAGCGGCTCGGCCTCTTTGGGGGCGCCCGTGATGACGCGCCGCACCCGCCGCACGCCGTTCGCATCGAGCGGCGCCGACTGCCAGAGCGCCTGCGCTTCGTAGCCGGCGAGCGCGGAGAGGAGACGCTTGCGCTCGCGCTCGAGCTCCACGAGCCGCGACTGCTGCTGCTCTACCAAGGCCGGCAGATCGTGTGGCGCCGCCGAAAGCGGACGCGCCGCACGCGTGAGCAGGTCGGCATCGAGCCGCGCGCGCTGGACGGCGCGATGCCCGCAGATGAACTCAATGCGCGAATTGCCGCGCGTCTTCTCGTAGCGGCGCAGCAACATGGCGCCGATCTCGGCGGTACGTGCCACATGCGTGCCCCCGCAGGCGCTGCGGTCGAGCCCCTCGATGGTGACGATGCGCAGTGTCCCGGCACGGTCACTCGCTTTGCGCAGCCCCTCGGCGGTGCTCGCGTCTTCGTACGAGACCGATACCGCGTGGTTCTCCAGCGCGAGCGTATTGACGCGCTGCTCGATGGTTGCGAGCAGCTCCAGGGTGAGTCCCTCTCCGGCCACATCCACCGTGGAGCTTTCGTCGCCGAAGTGCACGCTCACCGTGGGCCAGCCGTACTCGTCGGTGAGCAATGCCGACAGCAGATGCTGCCCGGTGTGCTGCTGCATATGATCGATACGGCGGGCCACGTCGATCTGGCCCACGACCATGGCGCCAGCCGGGAGCCCCAGGGGTTCGGCCAGGTGATGCGCAATGCGTGACTCCTCATCGACGACGTCTACCACCGACACCTCGGCGATCGTCCCGAGGTCGTGGGGTTGTCCGCCAGACGTGGGGTAGAAGGCGGTGCGATCGAGATAGACAATCCGTCCCTCGCCCGCGATCTCGGTGACCGATGCACTGAAGCGCGCCAATTGGGCGTCATCGTAGTACAGACGGATGGTGTCGGGGGTCGCGTGCGGACTGGCGGAAGCGCTGTTCGTGCCGGACGACATACGAAACGGTGCGTGGAGAGGACGGGGAGGAGCTCGATGAGGGGCCCGTGCGCTATCTTGAGCGCCATGACGTCTAATATGACGCGACTCCGGCCTTCGATGCTGGCCGCCACGTGCACGGTGGCGTTTTTGGGTGCGTGTATCCCTGGGGCGCCCGCGCCGACCCCGATCGGTCCGAGTGTACGCGAGGTGGATGCCACGGTGCGCACGATCGCCCTGCCGCCGGCACCCGATGATCCCGAGCCGCAGCCGGCGGCCTCCGATTCGGGGGGCATCGCACGGCTGGTGCGCCTCTCGTACGTGTGGCATCTGGCGTCGTTGCATCACCCCGCCGTCGCGGTGCGCGGAGCGCCACTCGACTCGGCGTTCATTCGCGCCGTGACATTGGTGCGTCGTGCCGACAACGCGGCGCAGCTGGAGCTCGCATATACGCGCTTTCTGGCGGCGCTCAACGATCCGCTGACGCGCGTGGAGCGCGATGAGGCGAACGAGACGCGGGCGCCGCTCACGGTGACGACGCTCAACATCGAGCGGACGCGCGACAGCATTCTCATACTGCAGATGCCGTCGGCCACGCGCTACGAAGAGAGCGCGGCGGTCGGGATCCGACAGGCGCTCGCCGCCGTCCCATCGCGCGTGGTGCTCGACCTGCGCACGGCGTCGGCAGGGGCAAATGCCGACAGTATCGATGCGTTCGTCGCGCGCACGCAGCTCGTGGAGCGACTGGCGTCGGTGCCGTTCACGCTGAGCGGTGTACGCGTGCGCCGTGTGGGTGGCGCGCGCGAGCAGGCTGGTGCGTGGACCTTCGACGATGCGTGGCTCGGTCGTGACGGTGCGCTCGTGTCACCGATCAATGCGGCGCCGCGTCGGGTGGTGGTCCTCGCCAATGGGAACACGGTGTTGCCGCGCGGCGTGCTTGGCCTGCTGGCGAGCGGCCGCGCCACGCTCGTGGGTGAAGAGGCGGTGCACGATGACGCCCTCGTGCCAAGCGTCCGTGTCGCGCTGGGGTACGGGCTGTCGGTGCGGCTGCGCACCGGTGAGCTGCTGCACGCCGACGGCAGTAGCGGCATCGTGATCGATACGCTGGTGGGACGCTCGGCACTCCCCACCGACAGCGCGCCCGCCATGCGTGCGGCGGTGGCCATGTTGCGGAGCGGCCGCTTTGTCCGTGCGTCGCGCCTCGCGCCGGTGCGCGCGCGCGCCGCGCTCCCGGGCTACTACGATGCCGATCCGTATCCGTACATGGGTGCACGCGTGTTGGGTGGCGCGCGCGTGTGGAGCCTCATGCGTGCACGTCATGCGCATCGCGATCTGTACGACGACGACATCGATGCATTGTTCGAGCGCGCGATCGGGCGGTATGAATCGGCGCGATCGGCCAGTGAATATGCGAGTACCGTGCAGCAGATGGTCAGCGCCTTCGATGACGCGCAAGTCGCCGTGCGCGGTGCATCCATCGATACGGTAGTTGGTGTTGCCACACTCCCGTTTCGCGTGCGCTGGGCGGATGGGCGCGCCATCATCACCGACGTGATTGCCGATTCCGTGACGCGCGCGTTGGGGCTCGTGGCGGGGCAGGAGCTCACGGCCGTTGACGGATATCCCGTACCTGCGTGGATGCAGGAGCACCGGCGTACGATATCGGCGCCCAACGACTGGTCGAGGCAGCAGCAGCTGGCCACGCTCATGCCGCGCGGGAATCCGGGCGCGTCGCTGGTGCGCGTGCGCGACGTGACGAACAAGGAGCGTCAGCTCAACGTACCTCGCCGTGTGGACTACATGGCGTTGCAGCCACAGGTGGAGCGGCCGTGGCAATCGGCGTCAATGGCGTTGAGCAACGGTGTAGCGTACATCGATGTGAATCGGCTGACCGAGCAGACCGTCGACGCCGAACTCAGCAAGCATCGCGGTGCGCGCGCGCTGATTGTCGACTTGCGTGGTGCGTTGGCCGATAGCAGTCGCGTGGCGGATGTTGTCCTGCGCGCTTTGCGGGAGCGCGAGGTGGCAGTGGTGGCGCGTGAGCTGCACCGCTATCAGTCGGCACCGTGTCTGGTGGAAACGTTGCGTGAGTCGGCGCAGCAATGTCCCGACGAGCGGGAGGTACGCTCGCGTGTATCGCGTGGCGATACCTCGGGGCATTACGCGGGGCGACTGGTGGCGCTGGTCGATGAGCGCACGAGCGGAGCGATGGAACGGTTGGCGCTCACGCTCGAGGCGACGACGGGGGTGACGTTCGTGGGGACCGCGACTGCGGGCTCACCGGCAGAGGCGGTCCACATTGGTCTGCCTGGAGGTCTCACGCTGACGGTGCCGACCGCCGAGCTTCGTCGTACCGACGGCGGGCAGTGGCAGCGCGTGGGGCTCACGCCGGTGGTGGAGGCGCGGCTTACGCCACGCAGCTATCGGAGTGGCGCCGATGACGTCGTGACGCGTGCGCAGGAGTGGCTCGTGCAGCAGCTCGACGGCCGCTCGTCGCGTCGGCAGTGAGCGATCAGCAGGTGAACGTCCCCATTCTCGAGGCGCTTCCAGCGCTCCGCGACGCGCTGCGTACACGGCGTGTGGCAGTTCTGGAAGCGCCACCGGGCGCGGGGAAAACCACACGCGTTCCCATCGCCCTGCTCGATGAGCCGTGGATGACGGGACAACGCGTGGTCATGCTCGAACCACGCCGGCTCGCCGCGCGCGCGGCGGCGCACTACATGGCGCAACTGCTGGGCGAGCAGGTGGGTGGTACGGTGGGCTATCGTGTGCGCGGCGAAACACGGATGACGAACCGCACGCGCATCGAGGTGGTGACCGAAGGCGTGTTGGCGCGACTGCTGTCGGCCGACCCTACGCTCGACGGCTACGGCGCCGTGCTCTTCGACGAATATCACGAGCGCTCGCTGCACGCCGACCTCGGACTCGCACTGGTGCTGGAAACGCAGCAGGTACGCGAGGAGCTGCGTGTGCTGGTGATGTCGGCCACGCTCGACGGCGACGCCGTTGCGGAACTGCTGCGCGACGATACTGGGCCTGCACCGATAGTGCGCAGCAGTGGCCGCATGTTCCCCATCGTTACGCACCACACGCCGCTGCGGAGCGACGAAAAGCTCGAGGCCGCTACCAGTCGCATCGTTCGTGACGCATTACGCGCCAACGATGGCGATGTGCTGGTCTTTCTGCCGGGCATGGGAGAGCAGCGGCGCGTGGAAGAGCGGCTGGTGGGCGCCGTAGACGCCAACGTGCGTGTGCATGTGCTGCACGGCAGCATGCCTTTGGCGGATCAAGACGCGGCGTTGGCGCCGGCGCCGGCGGGGCTGCGTAAGGTCGTTGTGAGTACGAGTGTCGCCGAAACGAGTCTCACCGTTGAAGGCGTGCGCATTGTCGTCGACGCGGGATATTCGCGTGTGCCGCGCTACGATGCCACGGCGGGGCTGACGCGATTGCACACGGTGCGCGTGAGCAAGGCGTCGGCGGATCAGCGCCGCGGCCGCGCGGGACGTGTGGCGCCCGGCGTCTGCTATCGCCTGTGGGACGTACACGAAGAGCACGGCTTTCTCGCGAGTTCGCGTCCCGAGATCATCGACGCCGATCTGTCGTCGCTGGCGCTCGAGCTCGCTGATGCCGGTATTGCCGACCCGGCGCAGCTGCGCTGGCTCGATGCGCCGCGCGCGGGGCCGTTTGCACAGGCGCGCGCACTCTTGCAGCAGTTGGGCGCGCTCGATGTTTCCGGCCGCGTCACGCCGCATGGTCGGCGTATGGCGGCGCTGCCGCTGTCGCCGCGTCTTGCTCACCTGGTGCTCGTCGCCGATGCGCGCGGTGTGCTGACACACGGCGCCGCCATTGCCGCGCTGCTCGAGGAGCGCGATGTGTTGCGCGCCGAAGGCTTTGCCAAGGCGCCCGCCGACGTGCGACTGCGCACCGAACTGCTGGAGCGCGGGGGTGATGGCGGTGCGGTCGCCATGTATGGCGCGCGTGCGGATCGTGACGCCGTGCGACGCGTCAAGCAGAATGCCCTCGAGATCGCGCGGCGAGTCACCAGCAGCACCCGCCCGTCCGAGGGGGAGAGTGATGTCGGGGTGTTGCTGGCGCTCGCCTTTCCCGATCGGGTCGCGCAGCGGCGCCCCGGCAGCGAGGGCCGCTATCTGTTGCGCAACGGCAGCGGGGCGTCACTCCCCAAGGGGGACAGCCTGTACGATGCGCCGTATCTGGCGGTGGCCGATCTCGAAGGACAGCCTCCCGAGTATCGCATTGCGCGCGCGGCGCCGCTCTCGCTCGACGACATCCGCGAGGACTTTGGCGAGCAGCTGGTTCGCGCGTCCGTCGTCGAGTGGGACGAGCGTACACGCGGCGTGAAAGCGGTGCAGCGCACCATGCTGGGCGCCATTACGCTCGAAGAGAAGCCGCAGCGCGATCCCGATGCGGCACAGGTCCGTGCGGCATTACTGTCGCAGCTGGTGCGCGTGGGCGTTGGTGCATGGCCGTGGCGCGATGGGGCGCAGCGACTGCGCGAGCGACTCGCGTTCGTGCACGCGCACGATGCGTCGTGGCCCGATGTCTCCGATGACGCGCTCGTGGCCGCGGCGCCGGAGTGGCTGGCGCCGTTCCTCGACAACGTCCGCACGTGGGCGCAGCTCGAGCAAATCGACTGGCACGAAGCGCTGAGCAGTGTGGTGCCGTGGAATCAGCGCGCGCTGCTCGACCGGTTGGCTCCAACGCATATGGAGGTGCCGAGCGGGTCGCGCATTACCCTCGACTACCGCGAGCCCACGGCGCCGGTGTTGGCGGTGAAGCTGCAGGAAGTCTTCGGGTGGACAACGACGCCCACCGTGATGGATGGGCGCGTCGCACTCACGTTGCATTTGCTGTCGCCGGCGCAGCGCCCCGTGCAAGTCACGCGCGATCTCGCCGGCTTCTGGAAGTCGAGCTACTTCGAGGTGCGCAAGGAACTGCGCGGCCGTTACCCTCGGCATCCGTGGCCAGACGACCCGCTCGCCGCCACGGCGACGAGACGGGCCAAGCCACGTGGCACCTGAGCTTACGCCAACGCGCCCGGGAGCACCGCGCAGAACTGCTTCATTTCGTCAGGGGTGCCAATGGAAACGCGGCACCAGTCGTTGTACGGCGGGAACGCGCGGCCAATCGTGAAGCCCTTGTCGGCGAAATACTTCTGCATCTGCGCCACGGGCTTGCCGGCTTCGAAGAAGACGAAGTTGGTCTGCGACGGCGCGGCTTTCTTGCCAAGCTTGGCCACGGCATCGAGCAGCATCTGCCGCCCCTGCGTGTTCTTCGCTTTCACGAACGCCTGATACTCGGTGTCCGTGAGCGAGGCGTTCGCAGCCGTGAGGCCGAAGACGTTCGGGTCGCCGCTCACGTACTGGCTGAGCTTCTTGATGATGTCGGGGCGCGCCACCGCGAAGCCGACGCGCAGACCGGCGAGGCCGTGAATCTTGCTCGCCGTCCGTGACACGATGACATTCTCGCCCTTGAGCACCAGATCGGTCATGCTCTTGTAGCCCGGCATGTCCACGAAGTCGTAGTACGCTTCGTCCACAATCACGGTCGAACGTTTGGCCGCGTTTGAGACGAAATCGCGCAGCGCCTGATCGTCGGCGAGGTTCGACGTGGGGTTGTTGGGATTGCAGACGAAGACGAGCTTGGTGTTGCCGTTGATCTTCTGATCCATCTGGTAGAGATCATGATCCAGACGGTGATCGAGCGGCACCTTGTGCACCTTCGCGCCGACCGTCTCGCCCCAGCGCGGCAGATCTTCGAACGTCGGCCACGGGGCGACGATTTCGCCGCCATTCATGTTGTAGGCGAGCGCGAGAATGGAGAGCACTTCACTCGAGCCCTGCGTCACGAGCACATGGTCGGCCGGGACACCGACATGCTTGGCGAACGTTTCGGTGATCTCCTCGCGGATGGGCGGGACATACCACGTGTGCTGTGCCCAGTTACCCATGAGCGCATCCTTCGACTTGGGTGACATGCCGAACGGGTTCTCGTTGTACTGGAGCCGGATGGGCCCTGCCGCGCGCCGCGCCGTCGTGACGTCCCGCTCCATCTGCTCGAGCAGCGCCGAATAGGGGAGGCCGCCACCGAGCACGCGTGACATTTCCGACGCGGGAAGCAGACCGGGGAGCGCCACGCTGGCGCCAACACCCAAGCCGGTTGTGCGAAGCCACTGACGACGGGACACGCTGCTCACGGAAACCTCGAGGCTGAAGAAAATTCGGGATGGCCTTCCGCATCAATGGACCATCAGAAACCCGATGGCGCCAGTCCGTTCACGCGCCCCCAAAAGGGGTCCCCAAAGGGGTCAGACTCCTTTCGGGTCGGCTAAAGGAGTCTGACCCCTTTGGGGGTGAGTATCTTGCGCGCCATGTCCTGGCGTCGCTGGCTCGTGACGGGCCTTTCATTTGCACTCATGTTCGGCACCTCCGCGTGGGTGGTGTCGGGGCATTGGCCAGCGCAGGGTATGCCGTGGTTGGCGTGGCCGGTGCACGTGGCGGCGCTGGTAACGGTGACGGCGGAAGTCCTCACGCGCGCCTTCAAGATTCAGGCGTCCGCGCGGGCCTGTGCCATTCCGTTGGCGTTCGGGACGGCGCTGCGCGTCTGTCTGGCCGGCGATTTTGCGGCGGCCATCACGCCGGCACGGTCGGGTGCGGAGCCGTCGCGCTTTCTGGTGCTCGCCGAGAGTGGCACCAACGCGGCGTCGCGGGTGTTGGTCCTCTTTCTCGAACTGTTTCTCGAGATGTGTTCGCTGGTGGTCGTGTGCACGGTGTTGGCGGTGCTCTTCCGTGGCCGCGGCGCGAGCGTTGGTGGGTTGCTGGCGTTGGTGGGTGGGTACAGCACGTTCGTCCTTGGGGCCGGCGCGGCGGGGTGGTTTCTGTCGCAGCGTAACGCGCACGGACCGGCGCCGCGCTGGGCGACCGCGGTTGGGCTTCATGCCGGGCGATGGCGCGTCGTGCAGCGCACGCTGCGGTCGCTCCGTGATGCGGTGCAGTCGTTGCGGACGGCCAACCCGTGGCGCATGTCGCTCGCCTTTGGCGGATCGGTACTGCATGTGTGCTTCAAGGTGGCCACGTTGCCCATCCTGGTCTTCTTGGGCGACCCGTCGTTTCCGTTCACCATGGACACGCTGGCGCCGCTGGTGCTCTGGCCGTTGGCGTTGTTCTACGGCGGGGTCGTGGTCCCGGCGCCTGGTGGCGGCGGCTTCATCGAAGGGGCCTTCGCGGCCACGCTGTCGAGCGCCATTCCCGCCGGGATATTCGCCGCGGCGCTGTTGTGGTGGCGCTTCTACACGTTCTACCTCTACATCCTCATTGGTGGTCTGGCCGCCGGTGACGCCGCGTTGCGGGCACTCCGCCCCGTAGCGACGCCCCCGTCCGCCCCGCTCCCTGTCTCGACTTGAGCGCCTCCGCGTCGCGCCCCCGCCTCATCGAAACCACGACACCGCCGGTGCCGCGCTGGCAGCGCATCGGCGGGTTCCTCGTCATCTACATCGTGTGGGGCTCCACCTATCTCGCCATCAAGTGGGGGGTCCAGACCATTCCGCCCTTTTTTATGGGGGCGGTGCGCTTTCTGGTGGCGGGCAGTGCGCTGTATGGGTTTTCGCGCTGGCGCGGTGCGCCGGCCCCCACGCGTCGCGAGTGGCGGGACGCGGCCGTCGTGGGCATGCTACTGCTCTTCGTGGGCAACGGCGCCGTGTCGTGGGCCAGTCAGCGGGTGAATTCGGGGCTCACGTCGGTCATCGTGGCGACGGTGCCGCTCTGGCTGGTGCTCTGCGAAGCGTGGCAGGGAATGCGTCCGCGCGCGATGCAGGTGGTGGGGGTGCTCATCGGGCTGGTGGGGGTGGGGTTGCTGGTGCTTCCCGCGTCGGGGACGCCGGCCGGACGCAGCGCCGCCGTCGACCCCGTTGGCGCCGCCGTGCTGGCGGTGGGCTCGCTCAGTTGGACGGTGGGCTCGCTCTATTCACGCAGCTCCCGCCAAGCCAGGCCGGCCGCGCTCGCGATCTCCATGCAGATGCTCACGGGAGGCGTGCTGCTCACGATCCTGTCGGGCAGCATGGGGGAGTTCACGCGTGTGCACCCCTCCACGGTCACGCTTACCTCGGCATTATCGCTACTCTATCTCATCACCTTCGGCTCACTTATTGGCTTCTCCACGTACATGTGGTTGCTCAAGGTGGCCAGCCCGGCCGCGGTGGGTACCTACGCGTACGTCAATCCGCTCGTCGCCGTCCTGCTTGGCGTCGCGCTCGGCGGGGAGCGCCTGCCCAAGCTCGCCTGGGTCGCCATGACCGTCATCGTGGGCGGCGTCGCCCTGGTGAGCCTCGTCGACGCGCGCCGACGACCGGCGGCCGCGTAGTCGGAAGTCCAAGGTCCAAGGGGTCGGAGTCGTTGCATCCCGTTCAACGACTCTGACCCCTTTGTTTTCTGACCCCTTTGTCCTGGAGCCCTTGATGCTGTGTCGTTTGCACCCGCAACCCTGCGGCTGAAACGCGCTCGTCGCGCCGCCGTACGGGGAAGGGTCCTCACACTTTCAGGGAGTCAGCCGGTGCGTACCCACATCAAAGTCGTCGCGCTCGTCAATCTGCTCTACAGCGCTCTTGGCATTCTTGCGGCCCTGGGCGCGCTCTTCGGCACCGTCTTCGGGTCGCTCGCGACGCTCAATCCGGTCGCCATGGTCATCGGCAGCGTCGTGGGCGTGGTCATGGGCATCGTCATCGGGGCCATCAGCATCTTCGGCCTCATTGCCGGGCTCGCGCTCCTCAACCACCAGAACTGGGCGCGCTACGTCGTGCTCGTGGTCTCGGCGTTCCGGCTCTTCAACTGGCCCTGGGGCACCCTGTTCGGTGGCTACTCGATCTGGGTGCTGACGCATCGCGAGACCACGGAATTGTTTGCGGGGGCGAAGTAGGGACTGAGGCTCGCTGAGTTCTGAGACGCGGTCGGGCGGTTTACTGGCTGCGAATCGAGCCCTCAGGGGGAAGAACGCAAGGCAAAGCAAAAGCACGGTGCCGTCCATTGGAAACAACGACCCGTTGTTCCGTGCCGAGCGCACCGTGCTCTTCCCTTTGCCCTTACGTTCTTCCCCCTGAGGGCTCGATTCGCCGCGAGTAGACCGCCGGCCCACCCGTTGTTCCCCGCGCACCTCCCCGATCGCCCGCCCATAGCGTAGCCTTGGTCGTGCCCCTCTCCGCCACACAGCACGCCACGCTCTGCGCCTTGGCGTCGGCCATTCTCGACGGCGCGCCGCCCGCCGATGAAACGATTCCGCAGCTCGTCACCCGGTGTGCCGCGCGCCTGTCGTCGCTCCCGCCGCACCGGCAGGCGTTGGTCGGTACCGCCATCGACGTCCTCGGCGCGCCGGCCACCGTGCTGCTCGCCATCCAGCGTTTCCGGCGCGTCGCCGACCTCGCCCCCATCGACCAGCGCCGCTGCTTTGCGGCATGGACCGATTCGTCGCTCCCGCCCCTCCGGTCGGCGTGGCAGACCGTGCGACGGCTCGTGCTGTCGGTGCACTACGCGCGTCCCGAGGTGGCCGCCGCCATTGGCTACGGCGGCCCCTTTCGGACGCGCACGACGCGGCGCCCCTGGGAAGGGCCGCTCCCCGACGGCACCCCGCCAATTCCTGGCGAGCCGGTCGCCCGCGGCCATGTCGTGCTTCCCAACATCATCGAGCCCGATCCGCTCCCCGCCGGTGTCATGCCCGGGCAGACCGTGTTGCAGGATGTGCAGCGACGTGCCGATGTCGTGGTCATTGGCAGCGGCGCCGGTGGTGCGGTCGCGGCGGCGCGCCTCGCCGAAGCCGGCTATGAAGTCGTCGTGCTCGAATCGGGCGGGTGGCACACGCGCAGTGATTTCACCGACGACGAAGCCGCGCTCACCGAGCGGTTGTACGCCGATGGCTGTCTGCGCGCGACCGACGATGGTTCGATCGCGCTGGTGCAGGGCGACACCGCTGGCGGCAGTACGACGGTGAACTGGATGATCATGCTGCGCACGCCGAGCTACGTGCTCGAACAGTGGGCGCGCGAGAGTGGGATAGCGGGCATGTCGCCAGCGGAGATGGCCCCGGTGTTCGAGCAGATCGAGCGCGAGGTGCATGCGGGTGCGGTCCCTGATGAAGCCCATTCGGCCAACAACCGCCTTCTGCTCGACGGCGCCCGCGCCTTGGGATGGCGGGTGGAGCACGGACGAATCAACGCGCGCGGCTGCGTGCGCTGCGGATTCTGCGGGACCGGGTGTCGGCACAACGCCAAGCAATCCACGCTGCTCACCTACCTGCCGCGCGCGCTGGCGGCGCAGGCGTCGCTCTACACCGATGCGCAGGTCCAGCGCATCGAAGTGCGCGAGCGCGACCGCGGCACGGGCACACCGCCACTCAAGCGCGTGCACGCCGTGATACGCGATCGCCAGCGCGGCACCTCGCGAACGCTCGCGATCGATGCCCCGCTTGTCGTGGTGGCGGGTGGGGCCGTGGGGACCCCGGTATTGCTGCAGCGGTCGGGAATGGGCGGTGGCGGTGTGGGGCAGTGGCTGCGCCTGCACCCCACCACCGCCCTATACGCCCGCTATGATCGCCCCATCGTGACGAGCACCGGGATTCCGCTCACGACCATGTGTGACGAGTTTCTGCGCTGGCAGGGCACCGACTACGGCTTCTGGATCGAAACGCCACCCATGCACCCGTCATTCACCGCGGCCGCGTTGCCCGGCACTGGTGCCGCGCACGCGGCGGAGATGCGCGACTTCAACCGCTTCGGGGTCACCATCGGCCTCTCCCGTGATGGCGCGGAACGACAGCGTTCGAGTGGTAGCGTCACCGTGAGCCGACGTGGCGACACGTCCATCCGGTACCGCCTGACGCTCGAAGACGAACGGCGCGTGCGGGCGTCGCTGCCCGCCATGGCCCGGTTGCATTTTGCCATGGGCGCGAGCTCCGTGTCGACGATGCACGCCACGCCGCTCACCATCCGTTCGCCGCGCGACGTGGAGTCGCTCGCCACCGCCAGTATTGCGCCCAACCGCATGGCGCTCTTCTCGGCGCACGTGAACGGGACCTGCCGCATGGGCACAGACCCAGACACCTCAGGGGCGACGCCAGACGGCGAGCGCTACGGGGTGCGCGGTCTGTACATTACCGACGGGGCGGCGTTGCCCACGGCACTCGGGGTCAATCCCCAGGAAACGATCATGGCGGTCTCCACCGTGCTGGCCGGACGTATCGCGGCGCGACACGCTGGACTGCTGCGATAAGCGCAGGTACCTCTCTTCATGACAACCAGACGATGAGCAAAGGCGAGAAGAAGCGACGGCGCGCCCTTGATGCCTACTGGTCGCTGCAACGTGCGGCGGCCTTGGCGGCGGCACGCGTGGATGACGCCGTACAGCCATTCAGCCTGTCGGCGTCGCAATACGGTGTGCTCGACACGCTGCAACATCGCGGCCCGGTGCACCAGCAGGAACTCGCCGAGGCCTTGGGGCGCAGCAAGGCGCAGATGACCGCCATTATCGACGCGCTCGAAGCGCGTGCGCTGGTTCGGCGCGAGCGACACGAAGTGGACCGCCGCTACATCACCGTCTATCTCACCGAAGCCGGACGGGTACTGCTCGCTGAGGCGGGCCCCGCGCGCACCGACTCGATCCTCGAACTCATGCGTGAGTTGAGCGGTGAACAGAAGACCAAGCTCATGCGCTTGTGCGGACGTCTGTTGCGCGTCCTCGATCCACTCGCGGACGCGGATGAGACGCCCGACGAGCGCGCGAGTCCGAGCGTCGCGGCTGCTGACGACGCCAGCGACGATGATGACGACGATGACCACGTCGATACCGAAACACCAATCGAGACGTCGCCGAACTGAGCGCGTCGCCGTTCCCACTCCCCGTTCACCGCACTGTCCACATGGCTGGTCGTCACTTCCTGCAGATTCCCGGGCCCACGCCTGTTCCTGATCGTCTTCAGCGGGCCATGCACCGCCAGATGGAGGATCATCGCTCGTCGGCGTTTCCGGCGTTCACGCGTTCGATCCTGTCACGGCTGCCGCAGATCGTGAAGCAGACCAAGGGCGAAGCGTTCGTCTTCCCGGCCACGGGCTCGGCCATGTGGGAAGCCGCGCTGGTGAATACGGTGAACCCGGGTGCGCGTCTGCTGGCGCCGCGCTTTGGACAGTTCTCGCATCTGTTCATTCAGACCGCGCGCACTCTCGGCTATACCGTTGACGTGCTCGAAGAGCCGTGGGGGGAAGCCGCCAGCGCCGAGCGTATCGAAGCGGCGCTGAAGGCCGACACGGCGCACCACATTCAGGGCGTACTGTTGGTACACAACGAAACGGCCACCGGTGTCACGAGCGACGTGGGTGCGGTGCGTGCGGCAATGGATCGCGCACAACATCCGGCGCTGCTCTTCGTCGACGGTGTGAGCTCCATTGCGAGTCTCGACTTCCGGTTCGATGAGTGGGGCGTGGATTGCGCGATTACCGGATCGCAGAAAGGCTTCATGTTGCCCGCGGGATTGGGCATGCTCTTCGCGAGTGAGAAGGCGCTCGCGCGCGTGGAGCAGTGCACCACACCGCGCGCCTATTTCGATCTGCGGCCGATGCGTGCCAACAACGCGCAGGGCTACTTCCCGAGCACGCCGGCGCTGTCGTTGCTGTACGGACTCGACGAAGCGCTCACCATGCTGCTCGACGAAGGGATGGACAACGTGGCTGCGCGTCACACGCGGCTGGCCAACGGGGTACGTGCGGCCGTGAAAGCGTGGGGGCTGCGCGAATGCGCCATGCGCCCGGAGATCGCGAGCGATTCCCTCACCGCCATCGTCGTGCCCGAGGGCACGGATGCACGCACGGTCATTGATATCGCGTTCACCCGCTACGATATCGCGCTGGGCTCGGGGCTAAGCGAAGTGTCCGGCAAGGTATTCCGCATTGGTCACCTGGGTGACATGAATGCGCTCACGTTGGCGGGCGCCCTCGCCGGTGTCGAAATGGCGCTGGCCGACGCCGGGATTCCCATCACGCTTGGCAGCGGTGTTGGGGCGGCGCTGGCGCAGTGGCGGGTGCAGGCGTGAACACGAAAGAGTTGCGCGTCGTCGTCACGCGAAAGATGCCGGCGCCCGTTGAGGCGGTCATTGCCGAGAAGTACGATGCGCTGTTCAACCGGACGGATGTGGCGCTGTCGCCGGACCAGTTGGTGCAGGTGCTGCAGCAGGCGGACATCGTGATCACGACTGTCACCGACAAGTGGCACGCGGGAATCTTCGATACGACGGGCATTCGCACCAAGCTGCTCGCCAACGTGGGGGTTGGCGTCAATCACATTGCGCTCGAGTCGGCGCGCCGTGCGGGCATTACGGTGAGCAACACGCCCGACGTCGTCACCGACGACACCGCCGATGTCGCCATCGGGCTCATGCTCATGAGCATGCGCCGCTTGAGTGAAGGCGAGCGGCATCTGCGCAGTGGCGCGTGGGGCGGATTGCGCCCCACGTTCATGCTTGGACGCACGCTGCGCGGCAAAACGCTGGGCATCGTGGGTTACGGCCGTATCGGACGTGCGGTGGCGCGCATTGCGCACGAGGCGTTCGGCATGAAGATCCTGTGGCACGCGCCACGCGATCCGCGCATTGACGATCCCGCGACGGCGGGTCCGGCCAATGCCGAACGCGCCGAGTCGCTCGCGACATTGCTGCGCCGCGCGGACGTCGTGTCGCTGCATTGCCCGGCCACGCCGGAAACGCGGCACCTCATGAATGCGGAGACGCTCGCGCTCATGCCCGAGCATGCGTACCTCATCAACACGGCGCGCGGCGACGTGGTGCACGAAGCGGCGCTGGCCGATGCGCTCAAGCAGCGCCAGATCGCCGGCGCCGGGCTTGATGTGTACGAATTCGAGCCCAGTGTGGCGGCCGAGTTGAAGGAGCTGGAAAACGTCGTGCTCGTGCCGCATCTGGGAAGCGCCACCATCGAAACACGGACCAACATGGGGATGCGCGCGCTGAGCAATGTCGACGCGTTCGTGTCCGGCCTTCCGGTGCACGACAAGGTGATCTAGCTGAGCGGGGAGCGGGGTGTCGGGGACGTAGCGCTGGGCATTAGACTGCACCCGTGCCTATCGCCGGTCTCGACCCCTCGCTGCACCCCGTCCCGCCCGTTCCCACGCCGGCCGGGTCGCTGCTGCATTTCCCCGAGATCCAGTCGCGTTTTCTGCCGCATTCACACGATGTCATCGTGTGTCTGCCGCCCGATTACGACGCGCAGCCGCAGCGCCGCTATCCGGTGCTGTATCTGCACGACGGGCAGAACGTGTTCGACGATCTGCCGATGTCGCCGTTCGGTGTGCAATGGGGCGTCGACACCACGGCGCGCGCGCTCATGCATGCGCGCGTGATCGAGCCCCTCATTATTGTGGCTATCGGGAATGCGGGGCGCGATCGCATTGACGAGTACACGCCCACGCGCGACAACATGCACGACGCCGGTGGGCTGGCCGATCGCTACGGGCAGATGCTCGTGTACGAGATCAAGCCGTGGGTCGATCATACGTGGCGCACGCGTCGTACGGCGCGCGATACGGGGGTGGCGGGCAGTTCGCTTGGCGGGCTCCTGAGTCTGCACTTGGGGCTTACGCACCCGGCCGTCTTCGGCAAACTCGGCCTGCTCAGTCCCAGCGTGTGGTGGGATGATCGCTGGATCGTGCGTCAGCTGGTGGCCGACGACGCGCACCGTCAGGAACAGCGCATTTGGCTCGATGCGGGCACGGGCGAGAAGCGCATGCTCAAGGGAACCCGCTTGTTGTATCGCATGCTGCTCCGCCAGGGATGGCAAGTCGGGCGCAATCTGCACTACATGGAAGCGGAGGGCGCGCTGCACGACGAGCGTGCCTGGGGCGAGCGGTCGGGGTTGTTTCTGCGCTTCCTGTTTCCGGCCTCGGCGTAAGGATCATCAAACATCATCATGGATAGCTTCACGCAGTTTTCGCCGAAGGCGCTCACCTTCCTGCGCGGTCTCAAGAAGAACAACCGCAAGGAATGGTTCGAAGCGCATCGTGCCCAGTACGAACAGGAGCTCAAGCTGCCGCTGGCGGCCCTCATCGAAGAGGTGGACGTCCAGTTGGCGACGGTCGCGCCCGAAATCATCGGGTCGCCCAAGAAGTCGGCGTTCCGCATTCATCGCGATGTGCGTTTCAGCAAGGACAAGGCGCCGTACAAGACGCATGTGGCCTCCTGGTTCTTTCATCGGGACATCGGCACGCGCATGCAGAGCGAGGCGGTGCATGGCGGTGCGGGCTTCTATCTGCATATCTCGCCGGGCGAATGCTTTTGCGGCGGCGGCATCTGGATGCCGCCGCGCCCCGGACTGAACAAGATTCGCGAAGCGCTCGTGGATGATCTCGAGGGGTGGGAGGAGATCGTGCACGACAAGGCGTTCCGCCGCCGCTTCGGGACGCTGGATCAGGAGGGGATGCTCACGCGGCTTCCGCGCGGGTACGCGGCCGACCATCCGGCCGGCGAATGGCTGCGGTACCAGTCGTTCACGGCGGGGACCCCGCTGACCGACGCTGAAGTAACCGACCCCAAGCTGCCGAAACTCCTCGCCAGACACTTCGCGGCCATGACCCCGTTCGTGCGCTGGCTCAATCTGGCGCTGGGGCTCAGGCCCCATTCGAGCCGGTTGTAGATTCCTGCATGTCGAAGTCGCTGAAGCTCACGCTGGACATCCTGATCGGGGCGGTCGCACCGGTCCTGATCCTGAAATACGGCACCGCCCCTCTGGGAACGCTTCCGGCGTACCTGGCCGCGGCGTTGGTGCCGGTGGCGTGGGTACTGCTCGATCTGCTGGTCATCAGTCGGCGGTTCAACTTCATCACGAGCTACGGCGGCGCTTCGGCGGTCATGCGCGGCGCGCTCGCGTTCTGGTATGTCGACGGCGCGCTCTTCGCGTTCAAGGACAGCGCGAGCTACCTGTTGGCGTTCATCGTGTTTGGCCTGTCGGCCATGATCGGGATACCGGTGACGCGCAGTATCGCGCTGCAGGGGCTCGATCCCGATACCCCCTCGCGCGCCGACCAGATGCAGCGCCTGCTCAACGAAGCGAGCGTGTTGCGCGCCATGAAGCAGGCGGCGCTGATCATCGGGGTGACGAATCTTGGGGCCGGTGCCGCGAACTACCTGATCAACCTGCGTATGGTCACGGCGCCGTTCAGCACGCCGCAGTTCAATGATCAGGTGGCGAACGTGAATGCGATTACGCGCATCGTGCTCGTCCTTCCCGACATGATCGCGCTGTTCTTTGCCTTCAGTCTCATGTACAAGGCCATGTATGCGCTGCTGCCGGCGAGCAGTGAAACGGACCCCGATGCCGGCGAGTTCTGGGCGTTGCTCGAGCGGCGTGAAGCCGCCCTGCGGCTGCCGCCGGACGGGCAGGGGTCGCTCGCCGATGCGTCGGCCCAGAGCATGGCCAGGCAGCAGGCGCGCGAGGATTTCGGGCTCAGCTGACGGTTAGGCCCCGCTTTGCGGCGGCCGAGAAATGAGCATCGCCACCGTCGCGCAGAATACCGACGCCTGCGTTGCCTTGCGGGAAGACCCCATCGGCTAGGACGTCGCGCACTCGGCCCGCATGCTGCGAATTGCCCATTCGGTGGCGTTGTCGACCGCGGGTTCCGGAGCCACGATCGAATCCATCAAGCAGGCGATCATGCTCCTCGGTGATAATCGCGTGCGGCACCTGTCGATGGCGTCGAGCGTCTTCGAGAAGCTGGCGAAGGACGCGCCATCGGTACGCGAGCTGATGGTGGAAAGTGTGCGGGCGGCAAATCGCAGCGTGCAGCCGGCAATGGCCGCCGGCTATCCGTAGCCCGAGCAGATCGATCTGTGCGCGCTCTTCCGCCGGTTGGCTGAAGGGCTTGTCGCGTGTTACCGTGCACGTCAGTATCGCGGGTGGATGCAGCCGCTGCTGGTGGGTGCTCCGCCACATGACGGCGCCGAAGCGACGGTCTTTCCGTTCACCTTCGAAGACGTCGGCGTGGCCCTCGCGAAAAAATGGGGGATGCCCGTCAGCGTCATCCGCACCATGCGCACGTATCGGGGCGCGTCACTGGAAGGTGCCCAGTTGCGTGCCCTCACGCAGTGCAGCGTCGATGTGGCGCGCGCCACGTTGTCGAGTATGCAGGTCGATCTCGGGAGCTGGCTCAAGAAGTGCGAGCGTTCGGTGGCGGTTGCCCTTTCACGGATTGATGACGCGCAACATGGCGTACTCCATCGCGACCCCCAGTGAGTCGCTTACACCGGAGGCACTGGAGCAGGAGGCCATTGCGCGCGTGCAAGAGCGGTTGGCGCCGAGTGCGACCGATACGCCGAAGGAGTCCAAACCGCGCGATGCCGTCGGTGAACTTATGCAGCATCGACCAGCGCAGTCGACGACGTTCACGGTAGGTAGCGTCACCGACTCCACGCTGTACGGATCTGTTCATTGAATTCACTGGTGCGGATGCGAAGACGTACGGACGAGACCGGTTGACCAAAGAACTTGCACCCAGGCGCTTCGCGCTCCTGCCGCTGGTGCTCGAAGGGAAACTCATCGGCTGTCTGTACTTCGACTGTACCATGGAGACCATCGATGCCTCGCCAACCGCCCGCCAGCTGCTGAGTGATTTGCGCGATCAGCTGGTGGCGGCGTTAGCGTGGCATCGGGCGAACGCCGCCGTCGCGGAGCGATAAATCACGTCGTGTGATATGGCTTACGTGCGGATGTGCCTAGATCACGCCGCGGCGCACGGCTCTTGCACGTGTACAGTGTTGCGCCCGTGGGGTGCGAAGTTCTGTTCACTCGAACGTGCAAGGTTCCCATGACCACTCGACGCGTACTTCTTGCGGCCGCCTGCTCGGCGGCTCTCTTTCTCCCTGGTTCACTGACCGCTCAGGTCGACACCACCACCCGCCGTGACACGACCACGCGACGACCGCGTGCGACGTCGCAGCAACGATTGCGAGTCCAAAAAGGCGAAGCCGGCGGCACGATCGACCTGCGGGCCGATTCACTGGCGGCCGTAGAACGGACGCGCGTGGACTCCATCAATGTGGCGATGCAGCGGCAGCGCGATTTGGCGGCCGCCGCAGACCGTGCCCGCAGTGACTCGCTGGCCGCCATCGAACGCGCCCGTGCCGATTCGGTGGCGCGTGTCGATGCGTTCCGTCGCGACAGTGTGGCGCGTTCTGATTCGATCGCGGCGGCTGAAGCGGCCCACCGGCGCGAGATGGCCCGCTTTCGCTTCGGCGGCAATGGATGGTACATGGGCCTCGGCGCCGGCGCGTCAGCGCCCACGAACGACTTCAAGAATCTCGGCTACAACAGCGGGCTCAACGTGCATGTGCCCATTGGCTGGCACCGCAATAACTCCGCACTCGGCGTGCGATTCGACCTGGGGTACAGCCGCTTCAGTGGGCAGACGTTCACGGGGACGCGTCCGGTGGGGTCGGCCAACACGATCGACAATCCCAATCCTTCGGTATTCAGCGCGACCGCCAACGTCACGCTCGCCACACCGCTCTCGCTGCTGCGCAACGTGCGTCTGTATGGAGTCGGTGGCGCTGGGGTGTATCACTTCCGTTCGTTCGGCGGCGGCTCGGCGCTGGGCGGCTACCTCGGCAACGATGTGTTGCAAACGAACGAGAACAAGAACAAGTCGACACGGAACAAGTTCGGCGCGCAGGCCGGTGCGGGACTCGATTGGACGGTCGGGACCTCTTCGGTATACGTCGAGTCGCGGTTCGTGAATGTGTTCGCCAACCGCGACGATGGCGTGGCCTTCCGTGACTTCTTCGGCGATCGCGGCAACTCGCTGCGGTGGGTGCCGATCGTGCTTGGCGTCAAACTCCGCTGAGCCACGTGGCTCGCGTCATGTCTCTCCTGCTGCTGGCGGTGGCCACCAATGCGTGCGCCACCGCCAGTGTTGCACAAGTAAGCCCGGAGACGACGATCGTTGTGGTCGCGTCGGCTCCCGACTCCGTCAAACCGGTGCCGGTGACGTCGGTGATCGACGAGGTGCCGCGTTTCGTGCTCACGCCACGGAACGTGCGGCTCATCGTCTCGGTGAACGCGAGACGCCTCTGGGTCGTCGCCGGCACCGATACCTTACGCTCGGCGACCGTTTCGGTGGCGTCCGGGAGCGATCTCACCTACGGCGGCCGCCGGTGGCGCTTCGCCACCCCGCGCGGGCGACTCTTCATTCGCGGCAAGCGCACCGATCCGGTGTGGTTGCCGCCAGACTGGCACTACGCCGAAGTTGCGCAGCGGAACACGCTGAAACTCGCCCGACTTGTCCCCGAAACGCGTCTGCGTGATGGCAGCCGGCTGGTCCTGCGAGATTCCGTCGTCGGGCTCATCAAACCGGGCGATACGACATTTCTCGCCCTGCCGACTACCGAACACATCGTGTTCGATTCCACGTTGTTCATCCCGCCCATCGCGTCGCTGAACAGGCGGCTCCACGGCGAGCTCGGTGATTACGCGCTCGATCTTGGTGATGGTTACATGCTGCACGGCACCAACGACCAGCGTGCGATTGGCTCGAACACGACGCACGGCTGCATACGTCTCGCCGATAGAGACTTGGCGTGGTTGTACACGTATGTCCCTGTCGGCGTCACCGTGGTCGTGAAGTAACTGCGCGGGCGCGTTATCGCTTCGTGGCCGCCCTGTTACTTGGCGGCCGGCGCACCGCTGAACTCGAGCCGGTCGTCCTTGCCGAAGGACATGGTAAGGTTGGCCGTTTGCGTGAGTACCCGGGCGGCCTCACCAGACGAGTTGAGCGCGAGGCGCATGGAGACCGGGCGTGCGGCAGCCGAGGGGTCAATGAGCACGGCGTTCATACCGAACCAGCGTACCAGCTCGGGAATGACCTGACCGAGCGGAGCATTGTCGAAGACGATGCTGTCGCGTGTCCAGGCGAGCGCCACATCGCGGGCGATCCCGTTGAGTGGTGCAGCGGCACCATTGGCAAAGCGTAGCGCTTCGCCGGCGGAGATCACCTGCATCACGCCGCTGACGCGATCCTTGAGCTCGACGGTGCCCTGCGTGACCTGCACGACGACCGACGCTTCGTCGGTATAGTGCCGTATCGTAAAGATCGTACCGGTGGTCGTCACGGTGACCGTGCCCGCGCGCACCGCAAAGGCGGGCACCTTCGGATTGCTGGACGGTCCGACGGCGAAGGTGGCCGTACCATCGAGCTCGACGGTGCGTTGGGTGACGCCGAACTGTGCCGGAATTCGCACCCGCGTCTCGCTGCCCATCGTCACCTGAGTGCCATCGCGCAACGTGACGGACCCACGCTGCCCCTTATTCGAGGTAAGTGTCTGCACGTCGTCGCTCTTGAATGCGCGATCGACGGCGACTTCGGTGCCGGCCACATCGAGCATGCGCTGCGCACCGATGATGCTGGCCACGATCACCACGCCAATAGCGCCATACAGCAGCCACTTGGGCCTTCCCGCAACCCGCTCCACGTGCTCAGCGGCGTGCGTCCGTTTCAAGGTGCGTGCTTCCTCGGCGGCGAGTGCGGGATCGACGACGGGCGCATGCAGCTCCTGCAGCAGCTCCCGCACCGCGTCGTCAACCGTGCCGACGGTGACGTGGGCCGCTCCCCGCCCCTCGCGCCGGTGGAGGGCCGCATGTTTGCGACGCTGAATATCGGCCTCCTGCCGCACCGCCTCTTCGAGGAACGCGCTGAACGCCACGGGATTGAGAAAACGTTCGCGCGCATGCCAGGCATCAAGCATGGCCTTGTGCGCCACGCGCCCCCGGAAGTGCGACAGCTCGCGGCCGAGCAGCTCACTGGCGGCGGCAAGCAGACTGTCGTACTCCTGACGGTACAGGGTCACGAGGGCGTTTTCGTCGCCGCTGGAAAACCGGGCAACAACACTGGCTTCTGGCGTAGGCAATACGACCAGCACGGGATCCTCCTCGCCGCCTCGACGACGGGCAGCGCAGAATGGGGGGCGGGAGTACACAGGCCTGTACACCACTGCTGCACGGTGCGGCCGGTCATGACGGGCCGCAAACGGAGAAAACCTGACACGGGGCGGAGATTTCCCCGATCCTTTCACGGCCTGAGGGATTACTGCTCATGAGTCCTTACTGAAACGTTCTGCAGATCCGTTGCCGTGGCGTGACAGGTCGGTGACCAAGCAGTGCGCAGTCCGTGACCGAGCCTGGTGTATGTCCCGCGTCCACGGTACGAAGCCGTGCGCGCATTCACCATGCCGTCAGGTCATCCATGTCCACGTTTCGCTTGAATACCCGCTTGCTGCTGGCCGCCAGTACCCTCTTGGGTGCCGCCTGTGGCGATGACGCCTCTACTGAAGCCGCTGTGATCGAACCGGTGGCGATGAAGAATCAGTCCGTGACGCCGCCGCTCATCCGCTCGCTCATTCCGGGCGTCGAGGTCTACTCGCTCATCAGCAGCGACGATCAGCTGCCGGGCTCACCGTCGTTCGTCTTTGGTGGCTCTGCCGACGGCGCGGCGTTCATGCGCAACCTCGACGGCACGTTCACGGCCCTCGTGAACCACGAAGACAACTTCGCCGTTTCGCGCATCCGCTTCGACAAGACGCTCAAGCCGATCTCGGGTGACTACGTCGTGAACTCGACGGCCGGCCGTTATCGGTTGTGCTCGGCCACCCTCGCCACGCCGGAGGAGCACGGCTTCGGTCCGCTGTTCCTTACGTCCGGAGAAAGCAGCGAAGAGTCGGAAATTCTGGCGGTGGATCCGAGCGGTGTGGCCAATACACCCAAGTATCTCGCGGGATTCGGTCGTTGGAACGCCGAGAACACGGTGCCGCTTCCCAAGACGGCGTTTCCGAATCGCACGGTGGTTATCATCGGCGATGACGACTCGAGTGCCGAGGGCGGTCAGGTGGGCATGTATCTGTCCAACACCGTGGGTGATCTCGACAATGGCAATCTGTATGTGCTGGCGCGTACCGACAACAACACCCGCGAGCGCGACATGGTGGTCGGTCAGAGCTATCCCATTCAGTTCCGACAGATTCAGAATCAGCGCACCATTACCGGTCGCCAACTGAATGTGGCCACCACGACGGTGAACGCGATGCGCTTTGCGCGCGTCGAAGACGTAGACTACCGCAAGGGGTCAGGCGCCAACGGTCGCGAGGTGTACTTCACGGCGACCGGCCAGAACAACACGGGGCTCAACGCCGACTACAGCCGCACGAAGTATGGCCGCGTGTATCGTTTGCGCCTCGACGAGGCCAACCCGCTGACCGGCACCCTCGAAGTCATTGCCGACGGTGATGACAAGACGGAAACGAATGTCGCGCGTCTTTTCCAGAACCCTGACAACATCTATGTCGGCCAGAACTTCGTCTACATCCAGGAAGACGACAACGGCTACGGCGACGAGACGCACGACGCCTACATCTACCAGTACAACATCGCGACGCGCGTGCTGCGCCCGGTGCTGGAGCTCGATCATCGTCGCACGGAGAGTGACGCCGCATTGTATAACGCCGTTGGCGGTCGCCCGGCTGGCAAGGCCGGCTGGGAGTACGGCGCCATGCTGGATCTCTCCACGATTCTCGGTCAGGATAACGCGTTTGCCATCGCGCTTCAGCCGCACTCCTGGCGCGCCGACAAGTATCGTGGTGTTGACGGCGGAACGCTCCGGCCGAACGAGAATCAGGCAAGCATGCTTGTGCTCGTGAAGGGACTGCCGCGGTAACGCGGCGACTCACCTGCTGATCGTATGCCGGCCCGGGGCCATGCGCCTCGGGCCGGCATCGATTCGACCCATATGAACATCACCCTCAAGAAGACGAGCGTCGCGCTTGGTGCGGCCACGCTGACCGTGGCGCTCGCGTGCGTCGCCGATGCACCCTCGCGCACGATGGCCACGGTAACAGACGAGAGTCCTCGTGCCATGCAGGCCGTGGCAGTCTGGCGTGTACATGTCGATACGCTGGCGGTGCGCGTTGCGGCGATGGATTCCGCTGCGCACGCCCTCAATGCCGCGAGTGACATCGCGCGCGCTCGCGAGGCGTTTGTCTCGGCGCGCCGCGCCTTCAAGCTCGCGGAAGTCGCGCTCGAGTACTACACGCCGACGGCGGCGAAAGAGATGAATGGCCCCGCGCTTCCCGAAGTCGATGATGCCGAAGGGCCCGAGGCCGTGTTTCCACCAACAGGCTTTCAGGTCATCGAAGAGTTGTTGTACGGCGATGATCCCGTCGCGGCCAAGGAGGAGCTGGTCCGTGAAACGGGAACGCTTCGTCCGTTAGTGACACGCGCCAAAACTATGATGGACGTGCAGCGCGCCAGCGATGCGCATGTGTGGGATGCGGTGAAGTTGGAGCTCGCCCGCATTGCGACGCTGGGACTGGCCGGCTTCGATTCCCCAGTGGCCGGGCATTCGTTGCGTGAGGCAGATGAGGCGCTCGAAGGCGTGACGCGGACCCTCGCCCCATACCGCACGGCCGACAGCACGTGGACGCAGCTCGATGCCAAGCTATCCGGCACGCGCTCGTTGCTGACGGCCTCCAGCGACCGGGAGCAGTTCGATCATCTCACGGTTCTGGCAGAGCATTTCATTCCGCTCGGCCGCGCCATGCAGCGCGCTCGATTGACGCTCGCCATTGGTGTTCCCGTGGAGCGTCGCGCCTACCGGCTCGACGCGGCGACGGTATTTGACAGTCACGCGTTCGATGTGCTGGGCTTTGCTCCCATCGATGCCACATCGCCCACACCGCAACAGGTGGCGCTTGGCGCCCGCTTGTTTCACGACAGGCAACTGTCCGGCGACGGCAAACGTGCCTGCAGTTCCTGTCACTTGCCGGAGAAGGCGTTCACCGATGGGCTCGTGTCCAACCGCGCGCGCGGCGGAGCACCGCTGGCCCGGAATACACCCACGGTGATCAACAGCGGCTTGCAACTCGGCTCGTTCGCCGACCTTCGCACCACCTACCTGGAAGATCAGGTCACCGATGTGATCGAGAACGTCGACGAAATGCATGGCAATCTGTCCACGATCGTCCGTCGACTGGCCGTGGATACGACGCTCGCTACGCAGTTCCGTGAAGCCTTCGCGACGGCGCGTATCGCCAAGGACTCGGCAATCACCGCCACCCGCGTACGGACTGCGCTCGCAGCGTATCAGCGCAGCCTGACGCGGCTCAACTCGCCCGTGGATCGTGCGCTCCGTGGGGACCGTACCGCGCTCTCCGAGGAGGAACGTCGCGGCTTCAACCTGTTCGTGGGCAAGGCGAAGTGTGCGAGCTGTCACTTCCTGCCACTCACCAACGGCACCGTGCCACCGATGTACCAGAAGTCGGAGGTCGAGGTGCTCGGAGTGCCAACGCGTGCCGTGACTGCCAAGGCCACGATCGATCCCGACATCGGACGGTTCCGGCTCACGCGCGCAGCACCACACCAGCACGCCTTCCGCACCCCGTCCATTCGCAATGTCGCACTGACCGCGCCGTACATGCACAATGGGGTCTATCGCACGCTCGAACAGGTTGTCGACTTTTACAACCGTGGTGGCGGCGCGGGCATCGGCATTTCCCTCGAGAACCAAACCCTCCCGGCCGATCCGCTCAACCTCACGGGTGCGGAACAGCGCGCGTTGGTGCGGTTCATGCGCGCCCTGACCGACACGACCGCGCTGACGCGCTTCTGACATAATCCGCGTTACCGTCGCGAGAAGATGGCCCCGTGCGGCTCGGCACCTCCGGCAGCCCCACCGGGCCAGCGCTTGCGATCGCAGGAGACGCCGAGAGGGCGATCGGGCCGTTCGCGCAAACGCTCGTCCCAGCGAAGCGCGCCCGCAGTTGTGTCGATGCGGGCCAGTCGCACGACCGGCGCCGGACCACCGGCGGCCATGCCCAGGCGGTCTCTGCTGGGATCGCGGGAAATCCAGTGCAGCGTGAAGCTGCTGTCGACATCTCGGCGCCGGCGCGACGCGGATGCGCCGGCGCCGAGATGTCGAAGACGACGAACTCGAACGCGCTCTCGACCGGCATGATCCACCACTTCCCCACGAGCCACGGTAGGCCACAGAACAGCGCGCGCGGCTGTTCGAGTGCGAGCGTGGGTGTCAGCGTAGGCGACTCGCTGTCGAGCCCTGAGGCAAGGGAAAAGCCGCAGTAGTTCGGGTTGAGCAGTGCCTGTCGTCCACTGGGAAGGAAGCGCAGCTCGAAAATGGAGTAGTACCAGCCCAGCTTCATCCCGTGCTTGCGGCGCGGGCGCCAGCTCGGCGCACAGGTCGCGCTCGAACAAGGCGGTGCCACCGCCGCAGTGCAGCCGGAAGTCGCGGCGGTCTGTGCGGGGTAGGCTACCGTACGGGATGCGGCCGGGCACTCTGCCGCCGGGGGTGCACGGTGCGCGTGGGCCGGGGGCCATGTCCGCGACCCAGTGTCCAGCCTGTATTGTCAGACGGATCCCGTAACGTGATCGCGCGGTTCAATTTGTCACCATCAATGCCGAGGTTATCGTCGTGTCGCCATCGTCGCATGTACTGGCCGTGCGTTCGTCTCCCGCGCTATCGGGAATCCTTCGGAGTGTCCGGAGCTGGCTGGAGCGGTATCCGCGCGTGGCGTGGTCCGTCCGTGCCGGCCGTGCCATTGTGCACTTTGGGCCGTGGCGACATCTGTTCCGTGCCGCGATCCGGGTCACGAGGCCTCGGCAGCCGGGCGGCCTCACGCCGACGGCGTCGTTGCTGGCGCCGATCGATGTGGCCGAAGCGGTGGGCCGTCTTCGCGAAGAGAGCGTCTACGTGGCGGGTGTGCTCCCCCCCGAGCTCCTGGCGCGCATCCGCGCCGTCACGGATGGCCTTCCGGTCGATGCGTACACGCATGCCAACGACGCGAATGCGGACGTGCAGGCGTTGGTGTCCGATCCGGCCATCCTGTCGGTGCTCCGTGCGCACTTCGGCTGCGAGCCGGTGCTGCTGGAATGCACACTCGGCATCGTCGAGCCTGATGCGAAGGGCCGAGACAAAGCGGGGCCACAGCGATGGTTTCACTTCGACTTCGGCGGCTGGCAGTCGCTGACCCTGTTCGTGTACCTGACCGACGTGGATGGCAGCGCGGCGCCCCACGAAGTGGCTGCGGGTACCCACCAGCGTCGCGGATTTCGCGATGCGGTCCGCTCGTCGATCACCGATGCGGAAGCGTACCGACGCTTCGGGGCGGCGATCCGGACGATCACGGGTCCGGCCGGGACCATGTTCTTCGAAGACACGGAAGCGTTCCACCGGCGGGCCGCAGTGGGTCGACGGCGGGTGATGCTCAACGTGCTGTATGCCTCACATCGTGGGCTGTTCAGTCACGGTCGACCGGGGCTGTCGCTGCGTCGCCATCTCACGGCGGCGGCTGCCGCTACGACGTCACCGCGCTGACGCGCGGGGGGCGAGGTCGGTGCGGTGCCGGCTCACCGCGTCACGCCGTCGAGGCGCCAGAGGTACACATCGCCGCGATAGTCTTCCACCAGACAGGTGCCCACCGGCGCGCGGGCGGCCACCACGGCCGACGGGACCTTGCACCGCTCGGGAAGGGTGAGGGCGACCCGCGCGCGCCCGGCGATGGGCGCGCGCGGGTCCAGCCGGCGCAGCACCGGCATCCGGAGCGCCGTATCGAAGTCGCCGTAGTACACGAACCCGTCGTCGCGCCATGACAGCGACGTACCGATAGCCGGCCCGGGAACGCGCTCGAGCACCATGAAGTCCCAGCGGTCGATGGGCGTGACGCCGAACAGCGTTTCGCGCGGTCCGTACAGCTCGACGGCCATGCGCGTGGCGTCGGGGCTGAGGGCCGTGGCCATGATGAGGAAGGAATCGGGGGCCGCGACGCGGCGGACCGGGCGGCCGCGCCCCTCCACCACCAGCAGCGCCCGCAGGTCGGCCGAGACCCCCGCCACGCCATCGGTGCCGAACGGGAAGAGCCCGGGGCGCCAGCTGCCGTCGGCCCCGAGCGGACTGGTGCTCACCGCCGGCTGGCCTTCGACGTTCACATCCAGCGTACGCAGCGAATCGCCAAGGTACCGCTGAAAGATCACGCGGCGCCCATCGGGCGACACGAGCGAGTAGATGGACACGCCGGCGCCGTTCCCGGTAGTCAGCGCCTCTTCCACGGGCTCCGGCGTGTCGGTGGCTACGCGGAACAGGTTATCGCCGTTGCCGTTACCGCTCAGGTAGTAGATCGCGCGCCCGTTGGGGGCGATGGTCGGGTAGCTGTACCACGAGGTGCCGCTGGTTACCTGCCGCGACGTCGTCCGCTCGCCGAGGCGCACCGGGAAGGTGTGGAGATCGCCGGTGGCATTCCCGGTGATGACGGCGACCAGACCGCTGGTCCGGGCCACATCGAAGCTGCCGCGGAACACCATCTGCGCGCGCGGCGCGATCGGCACCGGCGCGCCCACGAAATGTCCCGCCCGGTCCACCGCCACCCGCAGGAAGTCGTCGTCGCGACCGGCGGCCGGCTGGAAGAACAGCAGCGCCTCGCCGGCCGGAGTCCAGCGCAGGTGCTGTCGCGTCGCCGCCGCGATCGAATCGGCCCGACCGTTGGCGCGATCCACCACGTACACCCGACCGCGCGCATCGGTGGTGGCGATGTGGCCCCCGTCGGGTGACCAGGCGATCCCGGTGAGGTAGTGCGAGGGCATCCGCACGCTGTCCGCAACCTGGCCGGTGGCGAGCACGACCACGAGCGCGTACGGCGCGCTCTGGAACTCGGCAGTGCCGGGGAGCACCAGGGCCGTGTCGCCGCGCGCATGCACGTCCACGAAGCCCATGGGCCCCACGCGCCGTGGGATCCCACCCAGGCGGGGCAACACGTAGGTCCCCTGCGACACCGAATCGAGCGCCGCCGCCAGCACGAGCGCGGTGCCGGAAGGCGTCCACCGCACGTCCTGCACCTCGCGCACGCCGCGGAGCACGGTGACCGGCGACGTGGAGCCGGTGTCCTGCACCAGCACGCGGTCCACGCAGGGGACGGCATCGACGCCCATCGCGAACTCGTTCTGATGGCCATCGTGGCTGGGCTGGGCGCAGCGTCGCTCCACGTACGCCAGCACGTCGCCGTCGGCGGAGAGCGCCGGCAGCCCCGCCACGCCGGTGAAGGTGGCCTGCACCCGCGTGAGCGTTGCCATGTCGGCCGCTGTGCCGCCCGCGCGCGCGGCGCCGCAGAGCCCCCACCCGGCGGTCAGGCCGAGCACGGCCGCCAGAGTGCCGGCCACGGCCACTGCCGACCAGCGCGAGCGCGGGTTGGTGCCCTCACGGACGGTGGCGGTGGCGGGCGGGCCCGCGACACCGAGCGTCTCGGCGGTGGCAAGCGCCGCGAGGAACGCCGCCACCGACGCGAAGCGGTCGGCCGGCAGCTTGGCCAGCGCGCGCCGCACCGCGGCATCCACCGCCGGCGTCACGGCCTTCCGCACGAGGGTCAGCGGCTCCGGTTCGGCGCTGATCACCTTGGCGATGACCGCCTGCACCGTGGCCCCGGTGAAGGGCGGCTCACCGGCGAGCAGTTCGTAGAGCACCGCCGCGAGCGCGTACTGGTCGCTGCGGGCATCGATGGTGCGCTCGCCCATCGCCTGTTCCGGCGACATGTACTGCGGCGTCCCCAGCGACAGACCGGTTTGCGTCATGCGCTGACCGCCCGCCTGCTGCACCGCCAGCGCGATGCCGAAGTCAGCCACCAGCGCGTGCCCGCCCTGCAGCAGGATGTTCTCCGGCTTGATGTCGCGGTGGATAATCCCCTGCTCGTGCGCATACTGCAGCGCATCGCCAACCGCGCGCGCAATACGCAGGGCGTCGTCCACCGGCAGCTGCCGCTCGCGCTCCAGCCGGGCGCGCACCGTCTCGCCGGTGATGTACGGCATGACGTAGTACAGCAAGCCACCGGCCGCGCCCGAATCCAGCAGCGGCAGGATGTGCGGGTGCTGCAGCTTGGCGGTGGTTTTGATCTCGGCCAGGAACCGATCCGCGCCGAGCGCTTCACCCAGATCGGGATGCAGCACCTTGATGGCCACGTCGCGCTCGTGGCGCAGGTCGTGCGCGAGGTACACGGTGGCCATGCCGCCGGCCCCAAGTTCGCGCTCCACGCGGTAGCGGTCGGCTAGTGCAGCGGCGAGGCGCTGCGCGATCTCGGTCACCTGGTGGCCTTCGGCTTGTAGAGCGCCACGCCTTCCTTCTTGGCGGCCGCCATGAGCGCGTGATTCAGCGTGGCCAAGGGCGCGCCGATGCGCTGCGCGAGTTCGAGATACGTGGCGTCGTAGACGGTCAGCGCCCGTCGCCGCGCGATATCGAGCACCGAGGCTTCGCGCGGCAGGTCGTCCACCGTGAAGGGCAGGAGGGCGAGGTCCGAGAGAAAGGCCGTGGTGCGCGCCGCACCGATGCGTTTGCGCCGCTCGGCCATCACGAGCACGTTCCGGATCTCGTACCAGAAGAGCGTCGGCACGACGGCTTCGTCGCGAGCGATCGCCCCGATCACCGATTCCGCATACGTCGCATCCTCGTCATCGAGCGCCTGTCCGAGAATCGCCGAGACGTCAGGAACGACCGGCATCAGAAACGGTGGCCGACATGCTTGAGCGCGACCACCTCGTCGACCTTCAGCCCCTTCAGCGCGCCCCGATAGGTCTTGAGGCGCTGGACGGCCTCGGCGACCACCCTCGGATCGCGTGCGGAATCGGGCGGCCCCAACTTGCCAACGGGGCGTCCGTGCTTGGTGATCTCGAACGTCTCGCCGTTGGCGGCACGCTCGAGCAACTCACTGAGGCGCGTCTTGGCGTCGAAGGCGGCGATGGATTCCATAGGTCGTCTGGTGCAACTGGTTGATGACTAGTTTAAACTAGCCACGCTGGAGGACGACGGGCAAGCCCGTGCCGCCCGACCCGTGGGGTGCCGGCCACCGCCGCCCCTCCTGCAGCGTGCGCCGCCGCTCACGCCCCCAGTTGTGCACCAGCACCCCGCGCTCGTCGCCGCCGGGTAGATCGTCATCACATTGCCCGAGCGAACCAGCACCAGCTCCACATCGTCGCCGAAGGCGACGTCCTTGGGGAGCCGGAGCGCTTCACTGTTACCGCTCCGGAAGGTCCTGCTGCGGGCGACCGTCATTCGCTGGCCTCACTGAATGGATATCCACGCATATCCAGCGCCAAAAACGGTCGCGCAAGGGGCGCGGACTTCAACGACTCTGACCCCTTGAACTCGGTCAACGCGATAGCGGTCGGACAGGGCGGTGGTGAGGCGGGATTGCACGTTGGTCATTTCGCCGTGGCTCCGGCCTGCGTGACGAGGCTATCGACGAGGTGGGCGAAGTTGTGCACGAAGACGATCTGCTGTTGCGCGGTGCTGGTGAGCCAGTAGATGCGTCCGTCGCGCCCCACGTCCCAAATCGACGTGGCGTTGGCGGGCGGCGCCGCAGCCACCGACACCGGGCCCGCCGCGAAGGCGGCACCGGCGCCGACCGTGACCTTGAGAATGGCGCTCGGCCGGGTGTCGTACGAGATGCGCGGCTCGGTGAAATACAGCGTGCGTGCATCCGCCGACCACCGGGGCGTACTGCCGGCGCCCACCTCCCAGCTGCCGGTGGCCGGGGGGAGCGCCGACACCATGACCACACTCGTCGTGGTCGGATCGCTGGAGCTGCGCGTCCAGGCGACGAACCGGCCGTCGGGGGCTATGGCGGGTGACCCTCCGCTCTCGGCGATGCGGACTGCCGGTGCGCCATCGCGGGGGACGAAGCGCAGTTCGCTGAACGTCTCGCGTTTCTGCACGAGCACGACCCCCGCGCTCCCGATGCCAACCAGCGTCCCCGCCGAGACCGTGGGGAGCGCGGTCGTGCCATTGTCGAGCCGACGGGGGGTGAGCGATCCGTCGGCGGGCGCCACCTCGACGGGCACGCCGGCGCTGGCGCCCCCCTGCGACCGGTCACGGGTGAAGGTCACCCCTGATCCATCCGGGAGATAGCCGGCGAGGGTGACCGATCCTGCCAGCGGCAATCGCCGCACACTGCCGTCGCCGGTCCGAAACTCGATCCCGGCCAATGTCTCCAGCGCCACCGACTGCCCGTCGGGTGCCAGGCGGAAGTTCCGGGGGTCGTCGCCACGACCGCTGATCCACGGCGTGGCGGTGTTGCCGTCGAGACGCACGATAGACCAGCTGCCGGGGGGGCGCAGGAAGTACAGGGCATCGCCGCTGCGCGCCGGCACCACCCCGAACACCCCCGATGGCGTGCTGGCCCGCTCCACGAGCGGCACGGCCGGCCCCACCAGCGTCATCCGGTCGACATCGAACCGCTGCGCGAGGAGCGTCAGCGCGTCGTTGGCGTACACGAGATAGCGGCCATCGACGAGCGCGTTGGGCACCCCCGGGCCAAGGCTTCGCACCGTGTGGCTGCCGGCATCGTACAGGCCGATCTCGATGGGGCGCCCGTCGCGCCAGGCGAGGCTGAAGAGGGCCCCCTTGCCCTTCGGTAGCAGGATCGGGAACCGGTGGCTGGCCTGGCCGGCGGTCGTGTCGGGGCGCGTGAGCCGCTCCGTGCGCGCACCATCGGGGGCCACGCGGAACAGGCCGTCGGCATCGTGGTGACTCCCCCACACCCACCCTTCCTCATCCACCGCGAGCCCGTAGCGGAGCGAGTCGGTCCACGGCCGCGCCGGATCGCCGTTGAGCGGCAGGATCATGACGCGGGAGAGCCCTGCGCTGGTAAACACGTACGTGAGCAGGGCGCGCCCGTCGGGCGTCGGGACCGTGCCAATCGAGGCGTCGGGGAGCGCGAGGTACCGGAAGGTCGTGTCGGCGAAGCGACGCAGGTACATGCCGTGCCCCGGGGGGCCGTCGCCGATGAAGGCGATCCCCGAGCCATCAGGGAGGAGCGTGGCGCCGATGCTGGTGGCGCGATAGGGGGAATCGATGCCGACCGGAAAGCGCAGGACGGGCGAGGAGGCGACGCGAGCAGCGCCCGCGCCCGGTCGGCCGGCGGCGTATCCACCGGCCGCCGTCGCCATGAGCGCCACCGCCACCGCAACGCGCCCGCCCCATCGGGGGCGAGCCGCTGGCGGCACCGCCGTTGCGGCCACCCCGGTTGTTGCCGAGACCGTTGGGGCACGCAGCGCCGCCGCGAACGCCGCCGCCGACGCATGGCGGTCGGCCGGCAACTTGGCCAGTGCCGTCATGACGGCCGCCTCGACCCCCTCGGCCACCGTGTCGCGCACCGCACGAATCGACCCGGGACGCTCGGTGAGCACGCGGGCCACGATCGCCTGCACGCTCGCCCCTGTGAACGGCGCGTCGCCGGTGAGCATCTCGTAGGTGACCGCGCCGAGCGCGTACACGTCACTGCGCGCGTCGATGGTGCGCTCGCCCATGGCCTGCTCGGGGCTCATGTACTGCGGCGTGCCGAGCGAGAGTCCCGTCTGCGTCATGCGCTGGCCACCGGCGGTTTGCACGGCGAGCGCGATGCCGAAGTCGGCGACGAGCGCGTGCCCGTCCTGCAGCAGGATGTTCTCGGGCTTGATGTCGCGGTGGACGACGCCGAGCGTGTGGGCGGCCTGCAGCGCGTAGGCCACCTCCATCGCGATCCGCAGCGCGTCGCCAATCGGCAGCTGCGTCTCGCGCTCCAGCCGCGTGCGCAGCGTTTCGCCGCGTACGTACGGCATGACGTAGTACAGCAGCCCGTCGGCCGCGCCGGAATCGAGCAGCGGCAGAATGTGCGGATGCTGCAGCTTGGCGGTGGTCTTGATCTCGCTCAGAAACCGCTCGGCGCCTAACGCGGCCCCGAGATCCGGATGCAGCACCTTGATGGCGACCTCGCGCTCGTGCTTGATGTCGTGCGCGAGGTACACGGTGGCCATGCCGCCGGCGCCGAGCTCGCGGGTGACGCGGTAGCGGTCGGCGAGGGCGGTAGTGAGGCGGTCGGATGGGGGAGTCACGAACAACGGCATTGAAGAAGTGGCGCCGATTGGCAGGCGCCAACCGGCGCATCGCGAAGATACCCGTGGCCGCACGACGCGGCCAGCACGCCGCTTATCCGAACGGATTCACCACCTTCACGCCGCCAATCACCTGTCCAGCATTCAGGTCTTCACTGTAGATCGTCGTACACCCGCTGGCGGCCGATGCGGCCACGATGAGGGCATCCCAAAACGAGAGCTGGCTCAGCACCGACCGATCGATGGCCTGCTCGATCAGTTCGGGCGAGAGCTGCACGATCTCGAACATGCGGAACGATTGCACGACAGACTTCGCGGCCAGCGGTGCGACACCCAGTTTGCGCGTGGCGGTGACGTAGTACTCCTGCAACACCTGGGTCGAGATCACACCGCGGCCCGCCGCCGCCACCTCCGCCATCAGCTGGCGACTGCGTTCACGCTTGTGCGGCGCATCGAGATCCTGCGCGTACACCAACACGTTCGTATCGAAAAAGACCTTACCGCCGCTCATACAGCTCGTCTCGCGTCCACCGTGTGCCGCCCGAGCGGCCCGGCGCCTGGTCCATCAACCGAAACAGCTCCTCAACGGCGGCCGCGCGATCCACATGAACGGTGCGTGCCAGCAGATCGCGCACCAGTGCATTCAGCGTGGTGTGGTGACGCTCCGCATAGGCGCGGCCGGCCGCGAGCGTTTCCTCATCGAGCGCCAGGGTGATGTTCTTCATTACACATAATGCGTGTACACAGGCTACGTGTCAATGTCGGTGATCGGCGACGGGGTGCGTCGCCACGTCGCGCTCGTGGCGCAGGTCGTGCGCGAGATACACGGTGGCCATCCCGCCGGCGCCGAGCTCGCGCTCCACGCGGTAGCGGTCGTGGAGTGCGGTGGTGAGGCGAGTCAGCGTGTCGTTCACGGCGTGTTGTCCTGACCGCGAGCGCGTGTCGCCCGCCAATCGAGCACCATCACCGGAAAACGACCTGGGGGTTCACGCCGCGGCATCAGGAGGCGACCGTCTGCGGCCACGTCGTAGGTGGGGTGCCCATCCTGATACGTCAGCTCGAAACCGCCGTTCACGAGGGTGTCCCGCTTGACCACACGAGGGTCACCAGCAAAGTCGATCGTCGCACGAACGAGCATGCGGCCGCGATTGGTCACGAAGTAGATGGCTTGGCCATCGCGCGACCAGAGCGCCTGTTCGCCACCGTTGTCGGAGACCTGCAGGCGCCCTTCGCCCGACGGAAACGCGGCGACGTACACCTGCGCCGTGCCGGAGACGTCGGAATCCCACGCGAGGCGCTTGCCGTCGGGGGAGAAGCGGGGGGACAAATCGGCGCCGGGAGACGACGCGAATGGCCTCGAGGTGGTGTCCCCCTCGAAACGGCGCCACAGGATCTCGGCGGAGTTCCCCGATCCGGTCCGGTAGGCGAACAGGGACCCGTCCGGCGAGACCACGACTTCGCGCGCCGAGGTCTGTGGGCCACCGTAGACAACCGTGGGGGCATCGCTCCCATCCCAACGTTGCCGCAGGATGATACTGCGCGTGTCCTCGCGATCTTCATACAGCACCCGCAAGCCGTCGGGCATCCATTCGGAACGACCCGCCCGACCCGATTTGGTAAGTCGGGCCGTCGTATGACTCGCCAAGTCGGCAATCCAGATGTCGATCTGCGCGGTGCCCCGTATGCCGACGGCCACCCGACGACCGTCCGGTGAAAACCGCGGCGCCTGATAGACGCGACGTTCGTCTGACACCGCCGTACCTGATCGGGTCGCCGGATCGTAGAGCACCAGATCCGCCAGCTCCGAACCCAGCTGATACACCAACGCCCCGCACATCGCGGCCGCGGCGTGAGACACATCGATCCAGGTGGAGACGCCGGTCACGAGCGCCTGCGGCAGGCCGGTGGAGGCGCTGCGCTCGGGATTGGTCGGCACGAACCCCACGCGCGCACCGGGCAATGCGGCGATGATGCCGCCCTCGACCACGGCGAGCGGGACGATCGAATCGAGGCCAAACGGTTTGGCGGTCGTTCCGTCAACCTGTCGCACGCGCACGCGCGCTGACTGAATTCCCCCCACCCACTCCACGTACAGGAGGCTGCGCCCGTCGGGGAGCGCGATCGGGAACCGTTCCGTCTGCCGATTACCGGTACCCACCGACGGCAGCGATATCATTCGGCCACCCTCGGCGCTCACCTTGGCGAGTCGGCCACCGCTGCTCACCACCAGATCGTTGGCGCTCAGCCACGTGAGGCCGTAGCAGGCGCCCACGTCGGCGAGTGTGCGCACGGCACCACCATCCAGCGGGGCCTTCATGAGGCGGCCGCGCGACACGAACGCCACCCATGTGCCGTCGGGGGAGAGTACGGGAAAGGTGGCATCATCAGTGCCCGGTATCGGCGTGGCGCCGGCTTCGCCGAGGCGACGTCGATAGAGCTGGCGCGATCCGTCGTTCGCCGCGCCGGCAACGACCACCAGCTTCCCATCCGCACTGATGGTGATGGGGCGGCCGAAGTTGTCCGCGCTCACCCCTTCAGGCAGCTCGATGCTCAGCGCGACCGGCGCCGTTGCCGAGGGGGCCGCCGGTCGCGGCCACCATCCCGCGGCCGCGAGCAGCGCCAGCAGCCCCGTCGCCATCCACCGCCGTGTGCTCGCCGATCGCGCGGGGGCGACGCGCGCGCCCGACGAGCGCCCTGACGCGGCGTCGCCGCGCAACGCTGCGACGAACTGCCGCACATCCGCATGCCGATCCGCCGGCAACTTCGCCAGGCTCTTCATCACTGCCGCGCTCACACCAACGGGCGTGGCCTTCCGCAGCGTCTCCACCGGTTCCGGTTCACTGGAGATGATGCGGGCGATGATCGCCTGCACGTTGTTCCCCTGAAACGGCGGGTCGCCGGTGAGCATCTCGTACGTCACCGCCGCCAGCGCGTACAGGTCGCTGCGCGCGTCGACGGATTTCTCCCCCACCGCCTGCTCGGGGCTCATGTACTGCGGCGTCCCGAGCGACAGCCCCGTTTGCGTCATGCGCTGTCCACCCGCCGTCTGCACCGCGAGCGCGATGCCGAAATCGGCCACGAGCGCGTGCCCGTCCTGCAGCAGGATGTTTTCCGGCTTGATGTCGCGATGGATGATGCCGAGCGCGTGTGCGGCCGCGAGCGCATCACCGACTTCGGCGGCGATCTGCACCGCGTCGTCGATGGCGAGTTGCCGCTCCCGCTCGAGTCGCGCGCGCAGTGTTTCGCCGCGCACGTAGGGCATCACGTAGTACAGCAAGCCGTCGGCCGCACCGCTGTCCAGCAGCGGCAGGATGTGCGGATGCTGCAACTTGGCGGTGGTCTTGATCTCACTCAGGAACCGCTCGGCCCCGAGCGCCGCCCCGAGATCGGGGTGCAGCACCTTGATCGCGACGTCACGCTCGTGGCGCAGGTCGTGCGCGAGGTACACGGTGGCCATGCCGCCGGCGCCGAGCTCGCGGTCCACGCGGTAGCGGTCGGCGAGGGCGGCCGAGAGGCGGGCGAGGGTAGCTTGCACGTGATTAACCATGCCGGGCATACGGGGAGCGGTCAACGCGGTAGCTCGCGCGGGGGTGGCTCACCGCGTCTCCGATCGGTTCATCGCCCCGCCAGCCGCTGCCGGTAGAGGGCGCCGAGTTCGTGCGCCAGCACGATCCGGCTGATCTCGCCGGCCTCGACGAACACGAAGCGGCTGCCGTCGGGGGCGACGTCGAAGTTCGTGTGCGGGGTGGCCGGCGAGTAGCGATCGATCGGGAAGAGCGGCATCGCCGGGTCGACCCGGAACGCCGGCCCGGGAATGACCCGGGCGACGCCCATGCGCTCACTACGGCCGTCCATCATCCGGAAGTACAGGGCGCGGCCGTCGCGCGACCACAGCGGTTCTTTGCCCCCCTCGGGGGTGACGGTCACGGCGGATCCGGTGCTGTCGGCCGGCCGCAGGTAGACCCGCGACCGCCCGCCGACGTCGGACGCGTAGGCCAGCCACCGGCCGTCGGGGGAGATGGCGCCGGAGATTTCGTCCGAGGTGGCCTCACCGTAGAGGACGGAGACGGGCCCACGACCGCCCGCACTGATTCGCATGACGTCCATGTTGCTGCGGCCCTCGGGGACGGCCGACACGAGCAGGTCGCCGCTCGCCGGGTGCCACCCGGTGGGCGCGCCGGCCAGCGGCCCGGTGTACAGCGACTCGGCGCGGGCGGCGGCGTCGAGGGTCCCGCGGCGCAGGCCGAGCGGACCGGACTCGTCGGAGAGGAACACGAAGCTCCGGCCATCGGGCGCCCAGATGGCATCGTGGCCGTTGCGGGCGGTGGTCACGCGGGTGGGCACCCCGGTTGCAAGGTCGATGGCCCAGACGTTGCGGCCATCCTCGCCGGAGAGATCGGCGAGCAGGCGGCGGCCGTCAGGGGAGAAGCTAGGTCGGTGCCACTCACCGGCGCGGGCGGTCGCCGGCGTGGCGCCACCGTCGCGGTCGACGAGTACGAGGCGGGTCAGATCGCGGCCGCCGTACACCACCATGGGATGACGGCGGGCGGCGGCGAGCTGCGTGGAGCCATTGCCCCCCACCTGGAAGACGCCGCGCGCCACGGTAACGGGCTCGCCGGCAACCACACCGCGCCGCTCGTCGAACGGCACCAGCTGCACATCACCACCGGCGACCTGCACCACAAGGAATCCCGGGGTGAGGCGCGCGGCCGCGACCTGCGCGTCGAGCACGGTCGTCATGGCCCCCGTGGTGAGGTCGAGCAGTACTAGGGTGCCGGTCTTGGCCGAGTTGCCGCCGCGGACAACCAGGGCACGTTTCCCGCCGGCAAGCACGGCCTGCACCCAGACTCCGGGATCGGGGACCTTGACCAGGGTGGTGAGGGTGCGGGTGGCGGGATCGAGGCGCTCGACGGTGAGGAAGTCCCCGCGTGAGAGCACCAGCGTGCCGTCGTCGGCCCAGGCCAGGAAGTTGAAGGTACCCTCCGCGAGCGGGCGCAGATCGGCCGCGCCACCGCGCAGCGGCACGATCACGAGGCGGCCGCTGGCGTTGTTGGCGGCCAGCCAGCGGCCATCCGGTGACGGCGCCGGTGCGGTGAGCTCCTCCGTGCCGGGGATGGCGGTGGCGCTATCCTCGTCCACGCGCTGGATGTACAGGCGCGAGACGGGATCGGTGCTGCCGGCGCGAGCGCTGAAGATCACATCGCGCCCATCGTCGGTGACGCCAATGGCGCGGTCGTCGAGCGAGCGGGCGAAGCTCAGGCGGGGCGGAACGAGCAATGCCCCTTGCACCGGTAGGCGGTCGCCGGGGTCTCTTCGTTGCTGCTGCCCCATCCACCACACACTGGCCGCGAGGAGGGCAGCCGCGGCACCGCCCGCCACCAGCCGCCACCAGCCCCGGGCCCCGGCTTGCGTGCCTACGGCTGCGGCGCTCGCGGTATCGGTATCCCCCAGCGCCCGCACGAACTCGGCGCAATTCACGAAGCGATCCGCGGGCAGCTTCTCGAGCGCCTGCATGACGGCGTGATCGAGCGACGGCGGCACGTTGCGGCGCACCACGCTCGGCACATCGGGCATCGACGACAGCACCTTGGCCACGATCGCCTGCGCCGTCGCTCCGCTGAACGGCGCTTCGCCGGTGAGCATCTCGTAGGTCACGGCGCCCAGCGCGTAGACATCGCTGCGCGCATCGATGGCGCGTTCGCCCATCGCCTGCTCGGGGCTCATGTACTGCGGCGTACCGAGCGAGAGCCCCGTTTGCGTCATGCGCTGCCCGCCGGCTTGCTGCACGGCGAGCGCAATGCCGAAGTCGGCGACCACCGCCGCGCCATCTTGCAGGAGAATGTTCTCCGGCTTGATGTCGCGGTGGATGATGCCCTGCTTGTGTGCATGATCGAGCGCGCCGGCGACTTCACGCGCGATGCGCACGGCGTCGGCGATGGGGAGTTGTTTCTCGCGCTCGAGCCGACTGCGCAACGTTTCGCCGCGCACGTAGGGCATGACGTAGTACAGCAGGCCATCGGCCGCGCCGCTGTCCAGCAGCGGCAGAATATGCGGATGCTGCAGCTTGGCGGTGGTCTTGATCTCGGCGAGAAACCGATCCGCGCCCAGCGCCGCGCCGAGATCGGGATGCAACACCTTGATGGCCACATCGCGCTCGTGGCGCAGGTCGTGCGCGAGATACACGGTGGCCATGCCGCCGGCGCCGAGTTCGCGCTCCACGCGGTAGCGGTCGGACAAGGCGGTGGTGAGACGGTCGATCGTCATCGCTTCATCTTGGCCAGCAGTTCGGGGAACCAGTGTTCCACGTAGACCACGAGCGGCGCTGGCGGCGGCGGCGGGTCCTTGATCATGAGGAAGCGCTGGTCACCGGCGGCTACGTCGTACTGCGGTCGGTTGCGCGCGCGACGATAGCCTGTGAGCGGGAAGAGCGGCTGCGGCTCACTGGAGACGATCTCGGCGCCACCCGACAGCTTCACGGACCACAGCTTGCCCGCGCTCTCGAAGAACAGCTCGTCGCCCTTGGTGCCGAAGCGAGGCTCGGTGCCGCCGGCACGCGACACCATCCGACGGACACGACTATCAGGGAACGTCGCGACGAACACCTGCGTGATGCCCTGCACGTCGGAGGTGTACGCGAGATAGTGGCCGTCGGGGGAGAGGGACAGCTGAATGTCGAACGTTGGCCCCACGGCGAATGGGCGTGTGGTGGTGTCCGCGCCAAGGGGATGGGCGTAAATGTTGGACGAGCCCTTCTCCTCGTCCGAGCGAAACACGAGCCACTGGCGATCGGGCGTCACTTCCGCTTCCCACACGCCGAAGGTGTGACGAAACAGCGGCGTCGCGGGATCGGCGGCGTCGGCGCGCACTTCCATCACGGTGGAGTAGTTCGGTTCGCCCTGCTTGGGTGACAGCGAGAGGAACACGAGACTCTTGCCATCGGCGTTCCAATCCGGGCGCCAGTTGGCCGTACCCGGCGCGATGACTTTCCGGCGCGTACCGTCCGCGTTGCGGATCCACAGATCGGTGGTTCGATCCCGGACGCTGACCGCGAGGCTTTTCCCATCAGGGGAGAGCGCCGGATACTCGAACCGGCCGCGCCAACCGGCATCGACCGGCGTTTCCTTGCCGGCACGGTCCACCCACACGAGCTCCGAACCGCCGTTGGCGTCGGCCGTGAGTGAATAGAGCAGGTGGCCCTGCCTGGAGAGCGCCACCGTGCCCGACTCCACCTGATCGATGATCGGAATCGGGTCGCCCTGCACCACCATCTTGTCGAGGTCGAACTCGGTCGCGAAGAGCCCACCATCGCGCATCGTGTACAGCAGATGACCCGTGGGGCTGTACCACGCGGCCGTCGCCCCCGGCACGAGGATGTGGGTCGTGTCGGTCCGTCGGTCGTACGCGAAGACGTCGGAGTTGAAGAAGCAGTTCCCGACGCACAATCCGCCCACGAACCCACGGTCATCGGGCAGCGACGAGACCGAGGACATCTGCCCTTGGTACCGCTCAGGGACGTTGAGGCGGCGTGGCGGGCCACCGTTGGGCGATACGGGTACCACCGCGTGGTCGGTGGTGGTGTAAACGATGAAGCCGTCGTCCAGCCACCCGGCGTACTTGAAATCGACCGGCACGTTCTCGGCGAGCGTGATCGCCGTGCCCCCGACGACGGGCACCTTCCGAAGCTTGCCGTCGACTGTCGTGAAGCCGATCCATCGTCCGTCGGGTGAGAAGAGCGGGGTCACGCCCCCCTCGGTGCCGGCCAGCGGCTCGGCGCTCAGGCTTTCGCGGCGCTTCCGCATCAGCATGCGCCCCGTCTCAACAGAGTCGGTGAAGACGATGCTGGGCCCGTCGGGAGCGATCGCCGCCTGAGTGGCGATGTACAGCGCCCCGGCCGTGAGCATGCTGGGTAACGCCTGATGCCAGAGCGTGATCTGCTGCCGCGTGGTGGGCGGTTCGGCCACTGGACGAAACCACGCCCAGGCAAGGCCGGCGGCCAGCAGCACGTTGACCGCAATCGCCACCATCATGCCCGTTCGTGGTGCTCGGCGCCCAACCGGCACCGCCCGCGTGCTCTCCGACGTGGTGGTACGCGCCCCCGCATCGATCGCGGCGATGAACGCCGCCGCCGTGTCGGGGCGATCGGCGGGGAGCTTGGCGAGCGCGCCAAGCACCGCCTGCTCCACCCCCGGTGGGACCGTGTCGCGCAGCGTGCGAAGCGCGACCGGGCGCTCGGTGAGCACCTTGGCCACGATGGCCTGCGTGCTCGCCCCCGTGAACGGCGGCTCGCCGGTGAGCATCTCGTACGTGACCGCGCCCAGCGCATAGATGTCGCTGCGGGCATCGATGGTGCGCTCGCCCATCGCCTGCTCGGGGCTCATGTACTGCGGCGTGCCGAGCGACAGCCCGGTTTGCGTCATGCGCTGGCCGCCGGCGCTTTGCAGGGCGAGCGCAATGCCGAAGTCGGCCACCACCGCCGCGCCGTCCTGCAGCAGAATGTTCTCCGGCTTGATGTCGCGGTGAATGACGCCCTGCTTGTGCGCGTGGTCGAGTGCGGCGGCCACCTCGCGGGCGATGCGCAGCGCGTCGGCGATGGGGAGCTGCTTCTCGCGTTCGAGGCGCGCGCGGAGCGTCTCGCCGCGCACGTAGGGCATCACGTAGTACAGCAGCCCATCCGCCGCGCCGGAATCCAGCAGCGGCAGAATGTGCGGATGCTGCAAGCGCGCCGTGGTGCGGATCTCGCTCAGGAACCGCTCGGCCCCTAACGCCGCGCCGAGATCGGGGTGCAGCACCTTGATGGCCACGTCGCGCTCGTGCTTGACGTCGTGCGCGAGATACACGGTGGCCATGCCGCCGGCGCCGAGTTCACGCGTGACGCGGTAGCGGTCGGACAGGGCGGCGGTCAATCGATCACTGGAGGGAATCACGCGTCAAGGATGCGCCGTTGATGGGCATTCGTCGAACCTGACCGATCGAAATGCCGCTTGGCGATCGAGGTGGCTCAAAGGACCGTGCAGTATACCGCATGCGCACCACGTCGGCGAGGAACCGCCCGTCCGTGAGGAGCCGTCAGCGCTCCGGGAGCGGGTCCGGGGGGCGGCAGCCGGCCGGCGCGCCGGCGCACTGCAGCGTGGTGAAGAGCTCCGCCTGCACCCGCCACCGACCGGACACGTCCCGCTTCCACTTGGCCGTATACCGCCCGCTCGGCCGCGCCACGGCGCCGTTCACGGTCGCGCGGCACGTCCAGTGCCCGCGTTCATGGGCGAGCCCCCAGTCGTCGTTCACCGTGACGCTATCGGCGGTGCGGATGCAGGAGGATGGATCTTCGATCCAGTCGGCCCGCGCGGCCTCCACGCCTTCGATGTGCGCGCCGCGCCCGAACACCGCGTGGTAGTCGGGGGTGAAGAGTGACGCGATCGCGTTGGCGTCGCGGCGGGCGATCGCGCGGTTGTACCAGTCCCGCGCCGCCCGCACCGCGGCGGCCGACGATCGCCCCGCCACCGGGGCCGGCAATAGCCCGGCGGCCGCCGCCGGCACCGAGTCCGGGCGCACGCAGGCCGTGGATTGCCCCACGCACTCGCGCGTCGTGAAGATCTCGGCGTTCAGGCGCCAGCTACCGCCGACATCGCGCTGCCACTTGCCGTTGTAGATCCCGGTGGCGTACCCCGGTGGCGCTCCGGCCGGGACGCCGGCGTAGCCGCATCTCCAATGGCCGGCCTCGTCGGCCAGCCCCCACGGCGCGTTCACCGTGACCTTGTCCGGGGTGCGCACGCAGCCGTAGAGCGAGTCGGTGGCAAAGGTGCTCCGCCACCGCTCGGTCGCGGCGTCGGGCCCGTGGCTCTGGCTGCTGCGCCCCAGCAGCATGTGATAACTGGGGGTGAGCGCGGCACGCATGGCGTCCAGATCGCGTCGCGCAATCGCGGCGTTGAAGGCCTGCCGCGCCGCGATCACGGCGCGGGACGCCGACGTGGTCTGGGCGGGGAGCGGGGCGGCGACGTACAGCAGGCCGAGGAGCAACGCTCCGGCGGCGCGACGAGCGTTGTGCATCATGAGCATCGGGATGGGGGGCGTGGTCGACGACATGCGCGAGGTACACGTCCGCCGCCGCCGAGCCACGACCACAACGCACGGCATCACGGCTCGGACGTCAACGGATCGACGATCTCGACGAACGGGAATCGGGAGAAATCGGTATCGCGCGTGCAGATGCGGCGGATGCCGTGCTCGCGCATGAGCACCGCCGTCTCGGCGTCATGCCACAAGTTGCCGGTGATCATCGGCACCGTCGACATGACCTCCGCGAGCACTGCGGCGTGGCGATCCGTCGGTGTGAGCATCGACAGTCCCGGCGACTGTTGCACGGCCGCGAGAAACTCGCCGGCGGCAGGACCGGTCCATGGCTTTCGCAGCACGCGGGGATGCGTGACCACTCTGAGAAACTCGTAGCAGTTTCCCCACGTGAGATACCACGCGCCGTGCTGCGCGCGCCAGCGGTCGAGGAGGGCGCGGCACCGTGGATGCTCCGGCGCGCTGACGTCGGCCGCGTAGACCAGCACATTGGTGTCGACCACGAACACCTACCGCTCCTCCATGACGCGATACAACGCGTCCCGATCGGCCACGTCCACCAGTGCGCCTCCCGAATCGAAGTGCGGCAACGGCGGCAGCTCCGGCACCGCCGACCGACGCTGCAGGAGCTGACGCAGCGCCGTCTCGACGAGCTCCGACATGGTCCGACCGGTCCGCGCCGACTCGCGACGGAGACGGTCCATCACGGTGTCGTCGATGTTGAGCGTGGTCTTCATATGGATAACCATACAGCTGATACGGCAGTACGTCAACGCGGCGTACTGGCGCAGCGCGGCGACGCCCGATAGGCCAGCAGCGGGGCGGAGAGCCGAGGTGGGAACGGAACCCGAACGTACGCTGGTTCAGGAGAGCTGTCGGTCACGGTGACGCCTTCCGCGCCAGCAGGGCGGGGAGGTTCTCGATGGCCAGCAACTGCAACTCCCGGCCCCCCTGGGGCAACGGCATCATCACAAAGCGCGAGCCGTCGCGAGCGATGTCCCAGCCGACCATACGGTCCATCCAGTAGCCGCTGGCATCGAACAGCGTGCGCCGTTCACCCACCTGCACATCACCGCGGTCTTCCGTGAGGCGCACCGCTTCCACTTGCCGCTGCTGGTTCACGAAGTAGAGGACGCGGCTGTCGGGACTCCACAGCGCCGGCGACTGCACCGCACCGATCGACACTATCCAGCTGCCGGCCTCGACATCGGGAAAGTGCCGCACCCACAATGCGCGCTCGCCCCCATTGCCCATGGAGGAGTGGTAGGCGATCCAGCGACCGTCGGGGGAGACGGCGGGCATGTCGTCCCTGATTCTGGAGGAGAAGAGGGGGACGAACGTCGAATCTCCGGCCGAGCGGGTTGCGGCGATTTGCGAGGTGGTGGACGCAATCCCGCCCCGGGCGGTGAAGGTGAACAGTCGATCACGCCACGCCTCCACCGGCCCCACCCCCACTCCCCCGCGTAGCTGCCGCGGCGGCTCGGCGCCCGCCGCATCCAGCACCCACACCCGGAGGTTGCTGAGGTTACCGTTCGAGTCGGACAGCACATGGAGATGCCTCCCGTCAGCGGCCCAGGACGCGCTGATCGTGTAACCCGGCGGCATGTCAACCGGCGTGGGCACCCCATTCGGGAGCGCCTTGACGAAGAGGCTGACCGTGCCTGGCGCGTCCAGCCGCGCCACCCCGTACACCAAGCGACGGCCATCCGGCGACAGGCGGGCGGTCACAGCCGCGTCCGGCAGGGTGCTGTCCAGCGGCGTGGCGCGGCCGGCGAGATCCACCCAGTGCGGTCGACCGCCTGGGGCGTTGAGCTGGCCGCTGAGATACAGGAGGGTGCCGCGATCGGAGATGGTGATGTCGGACGCGTCCGACAGCGTGCCGCCAACATTCGTCAGCATGATCGGGGTGCCTGTCACGCGGCGGTCGCCCACGTCGAACCGGACGGCCTGCAGCAGACGCCCCGACGAATACACCAGCCAGCCTGGCCGAAGGAAGCGGGCGTTGGCCCCGGCAATGAGGCGGGTGACCTTCCGGTCGCTGAGGTTGACGACGGCCACAACGGGCCCGGCCTTGGTGCGCACGGTGAGCAGGAGCTCGCGTCCTCCGGGGAGCGGGGCCGGATAGACATGATCCACCTCGCCCTGGGCCGTATCCACCGTGGTCAACCGCTCACGGGCCGACCCATCGGGGCGGATGCGCTCGATGCCGTTGGTGCCACGCCCCGTGAGCCCGTCGAAGTAAATCCAGCCATCGCTGCCCCACGCCACCCCCTCGTTGCCGATGTCGACCCTGGCCACTTGGCGCGGTTGCCCGCCGTCGAGCGACAGGAGGCGGAGCTCCAGCGTCCCCCCGTCGGCACCCGGCGGGGCGCCCACGCCAACCAACTGCCGCGCATCGGGTGAGAACGCCACGGCCCCGACGGATTCGCTTCCGGGTAGGCGGGTCGGCGTCACTGCGTCGCGATTGCGGACCCAGACCGCGCTGCCGCTGCCCTCGCGGAGCACCATCGCCACACGTCGGTCGTCGGGCGAGATGGCGATGACGCCGCCGGTGAGTGAGGGGGCCAGGGGATGGCCTGCGTCGATCCACAATCGGTGCTGCAGCACCGGCGGTTCGGCCACCGGACGAAACCACGCCCAGGCAAGGCCGGCGGCCAGCAGCACGTTGACCGCCATCGCCACCATCATGCCCGTTCGTGGTGCTCGGCGCCCAACCGGCACCGCCCGCGTGCTCTCCGACGTGGTGGTACGCGCCCCCGCATCGATCGCGGCGATGAACGCCGCCGCCGTGTCGGGGCGATCGGCGGGGAGCTTGGCGAGCGCGCCAAGCACCGCCTGCTCCACCCCAGCTGGCACGGTGTCGCGCAGCGTGCGAAGCGCGACCGGGCGCTCGGTGAGCACCTTGGCCACGATGGCCTGCGTGCTCGCACCGGTGAACGGCGGCTCGCCGGTGAGCATCTCGTACGTGACCGCGCCCAGCGCATAGATGTCGCTGCGGGCATCGATGGTGCGCTCGCCCATCGCCTGCTCGGGGCTCATGTACTGCGGCGTGCCGAGCGACAGCCCGGTTTGCGTCATGCGCTGGCCGCCGGCGCTTTGCAGGGCGAGCGCAATGCCGAAGTCGGCCACCACCGCCGCGCCGTCCTGCAGCAGAATGTTCTCCGGCTTGATGTCGCGGTGAATGACGCCCTGCTTGTGCGCGTGGTCGAGTGCGGCGGCCACCTCGCGGGCAATGCGCACCGCGTCGGCAATCGGCAGTTGCTTCTCGCGCTCGAGGCGCGCGCGGAGCGTCTCGCCGCGCACGTAGGGCATCACGTAGTACAGCAGCCCATCCGCCGCGCCGGAATCCAGCAGCGGCAGAATGTGCGGATGCTGCAAGCGCGCCGTGGTGCGGATCTCGCTCAGGAACCGCTCGGCCCCTAACGCCGCGCCGAGATCGGGGTGCAGCACCTTGATGGCCACGTCGCGCTCGTGCTTGACGTCGTGCGCGAGATACACGGTGGCCATGCCACCGGCACCGAGCTCGCGGTCGACGCGGTAGCGGTCCTGGAGAGTTGAAGCGAGGCGGGCGCGCGTGGAAGTCATTTCGCTAAAGTGAAGGCGAACAATCGGGATGGCGAGTGGCGGCGGAGCGCATGCTCAGCGCAGCAGGGTCATCCCCGACCGGCGATCGAACGTGACGATCTTGGAGCAGCCCGCACTGTCGGCACTCTGGTGAATGAGACAGTCCGCGAAGTCGGCACGTCCCGCGGCGAACTGGCGCAACGCCTTCCAGACCACGTCGGCGTCCTGCAACAGGAGCTGGCGACTCGTGAGCATGCGCCGAACGATCTCCGCGATGTCGGTACGCGTGGCGCCATAGGCGCTCTGGCACACCCACACGACCTCCACGACCACCACCAAGCCGACGAATCCCGGCGACTCGGTGGTGCATTGCTGCTCGATGAACGCGGTGGCGGCCGCCGACTGCGCCCGATCGTCCTGCGCGATGTAGCGAACCAGCACATTGGTGTCGATCCCGATCACACGGCGCCGCCACGTCGTCGGATGGCGGCCTCCATTGCCGCCAAGGTGACGGGCTTCGCCGGCGTTCGCAGCAACCCCTTCAACGCCCGGACGTCGTCGTTCGCGACCTTGATGGCGAAGCCATCCTCGATTTCGACGAACTCTACCCGGTCCCCGGTTTCCAGACCGAGCCGGCGGCGCACCTCGGCCGGAATGGTGATCTGTCCCTTCGTCGTCACCGTGGCCGTACTCATCGCCGCTCCAGTATGAGTGTTCCTTACTTTAGGGTAAGGCGCCGCGTACTTCAAGCGGCCGCGGAACCCGCGTCGCGGAACCCGCGTCGCGCATGGCGGAGCGGCCATCGGCCACGCTGCTCATTGCATGCTCTTGCGTCGTTCGGCCGCGAAGGCCGAATCGATCTGTGCAATCGCGGCCCGCTCTGCGGGGAAGCGGTTGGTAAAGGCGCGGCGCGCCCACATGGCGCCGGAGCTGCGGGACTCCAGCGCACGCAGCGTCCACCGACGCGCTTCCTCGACGTCGGCCAGTGCGATGTAGGACCAGGCGATGAAGTCCTCACGCACGTATTGCGTTCGCCCGGCTTCGATCGCCCGCACGAGCAGCTGGCGGGCGAATGCCGAGTCGCCAAGCTGCGCCGCGACGAACGCGCGCCACGTCCACGCGCTGGCCGGGAACTGTGTCGTATCGGCCGCACGCAGGAACCGGCGGGCGTCGGCGCGCTTGCCAAGCTTGTCGAGACGATAGGCCTCACAGTTGTCGCCAAGCGGTGGAGCGGCCCGACGCAGGCGCTCGCACACCAGCGCGGACGTGTCGGGCGTGAGCGCCCTGTGGTACTCAGGAAAGAGCGACCCGAAATAGAGGGTGATCATGGACATCGGATTGTGCCGGAATGCCCGGGCATACCAGAGGCTCATGCTGTCTGGATATGAGGTTCCGAGCAGAGACGGCAGAGACGTCAACGCCAATCCGCTGGTGCTGTCGATGGCGAGCGCTCGTCGCAACTCGCGGTCCGCGGTGACCGAGTCGAGCGTGTACCAGCCGGCGACCGTCCCTACAAGCCCGTGGCCGTCAGCACTGCGTGGATCGAGGGCAGCCCCCCGTTCGGCCGCCCGCCGCATGGGGGCCAGCAGATCGGCCGGGCGCTTGTTGTCGTCCGCCTGCAGCATATAGGCATTGGTCAGGGCGAACCATGCATCCGCATAGGACGAATCGCGCCGAATGGCGTCTTCGGCGTATTGCACGGCCCGCTGTGCAGACACCGGATCGAGCTGGTCCGCCAGGTAGCGGGAGCGCTGCACGAGGTCGTGCGCCGTCGCGTCGGCGGTCCGTGCCCCGCGTATCGCCTGCGCGTCGGCTCGCGACAGTCGTATCTCGAGCGCCCGCGCAATCGACTCGGCGAGGCGATCCTGCAGGGCGAATTGGTCGGCACTGCGCTCGTCGAACGTATCGCTCCACAGCACGCGCGCATCGTCACCGGCAATCAGTGACGCGTTCACATGCAGGCGATCCTTGTCGCGTCGCACCGTGGCACTCAGCACCGTCGCCACGCCCAGCGCCTTGGCCGCCGCCTGCGGTTCCCTCGCGCTCACGTTGTGACTCGAGGAGTACGCGCGCACCACCAGCCCCGGCACCCGGGACAGCTTGGTGGTGAGCTCGGCACTGATGCCATCGGCCAGATAGGCGTTGGCCGTGTCGGCGCCGATGTCGAACGGCAGCACGGCGAGCGAACGCGGTGCGGTGCTTGCCGCCGCGCGTGAGAACCACCACGCCGCTCCGCCCACACTCGCGGCGACCAGCAGCACCGCGGCCATGATCCGGCGGCGCCCGCCGGGCGATGCACCACGGGCCGGGAGCGCGGAGGGCGTTCTGTACGTGTCGAAGTGCGCCAACGCCTCGCTGGCCGACAGCGGCCGGGCCTCGGGCTGCTTGGCCAGGCACGCAGCGACTGCGCTGGCCACATTCGGCGGCACCGTCGGCGCCGCGGTGTGGAGCGGCGCGGGCACCTCGGTCATGTGCGCGGTGATCATCGCCTGCGGCGTCAGGTGGCGCGCAAGCGGGTGCGCCCCGGTGAGCACTTCGTAGGCGACGATCCCCCACGCATACAGATCGGCGCGGAAGTCGGTGTGCGGATCACCAGCGGCCTGCTCGGGTGCCATGTACGCCGGAGTGCCGACGGCGGTGCCGGCCTGCGTCAGCATGGTCATCCCCGCTTGGGTGCGCGACGTGGACAGCGCCTTGGCAATGCCGAAATCGGCGACCACTGCCGTCCCCGACGCCAGCAGGATGTTCTCCGGCTTGATGTCGCGATGCACGATCCCCGCGTCGTGCGCGTATTGGAGCGCCTGGAGCACATTCCGCAGCAGCTCCGCGGCCTCCGCGATCGGGACCGGCCCACGCTCGAGCCGCGCGCGCAGTGTTTCGCCCTTCACGTACGGCATGACGTAGTAGAGCAGCCCATCGGCGGCCCCAGAATCCAGCAGCGGCAGGATATGCGGATGCTGCAGCTTCGCCGTGGTCTTGATCTCGGCCAGAAACCGATCCGCACCCAGCGCCGCCCCGAGATCCGGGTGCAGCACCTTGATGGCCACGTCGCGCTCGTGCTTGAGGTCGTGCGCGAGATACACGGTGGCCATGCCGCCGGCGCCGAGCTCGCGGTCGACGCGGTAGCTCTGGCCAAGGGCGGTGGTGAGGCGGGCCAGCACGTCGCTCACGTGCGCACGCCCCGCGCGGCTTGGTATGCTGATTCAGTGAAGTACGTCACACCCGTAAACTGAATGCGGTCGAGGCCGCCGTCGAGCGCTACTCGCCGAGCGGATGCCGCCAGCGCAATCCGGGAAATCGCGCGAAGTCGCGATCCGTGGTGACCCATTCGGCGCCGGATTCGCTCGCGAGCGCGGCGTGATACGCGTCGGCCACGAGGTTGCCGCGGACGGCGCCGCGGCGGCAGAGCTCGGCAAACAGTTCCCAGTGACGTGCGCCCGGGCGGAGCGACACCACGCGAGGATGTTGCCGGATCGCCTCGGCGTAGGCCAACGCGTCGGCCAACGGCATGGGCGGATCGAAGACGCGACTGTTGGTCAGGACGCGGATCACCCCGGACAGCACGAGCTCGGAGACGCCGACGGGTTCCGGCGCGGCGAGTGCGGCCTCGAGCCACGCCCGAAAATCCGCATGACGCGGCGCGTCGTCCCGCGCGGCGTAGACCAGCACGTTGACGTCCGGCGAAATCACCGGAGGTCGTCGTCCATCAGTTCGAGGAGCGCGGCGTTGCTGTCGAGATCCACCCCGGGGCGCAAGCCGCGACCGCCGCGAAAGAGGGGAAGTGGGGACGGCGCCGGTTCGCGCGCGCCATCACTCCGCACGGCAGCCCAAACGGCGTCCTCGATGAACTCGTTCAGTGACCGGCCAGCACGCGCCGCCTGGGCCTTGGCTTCACGAAGCAGGTGGTCCTGGAGGCGGATGGTGGTGCGCATGTCATGATGCTACAGATATGACACTTAAATGTCAATTGTACCGGAATCGAGCGGCGGCAGAATGTGCGGCGGCAGAATCTGCGGATGCTGCAGCCTGGCGGCGAGTCCGTCGCCGGCGGTCATGTCAGCGGGCGACTCCCTGCACGGCGGTGGCGAGCCAGTTCAGGGTGACGGCGAGATCGACCCCACTCCCCGAGGAGCGGAGCATGAGGAAATGGCGGCCATCGCGGGCCACGTCGAAGTTGGCGTGAATGCCGCCGGCCGTCACGTCGGCGGCAAAGAGCTTGTCCCGCGACAGCACGCGCAGATCCTGTTCGGTGCCGAGTGTCGCGGCGGTGAGCTCGGTGCCGTTGAGGTAGAAGAGGCGACGGCCGTCCGGCGCCCACACGGGATCCGTCCCCCCGTCGGCGGAGATTTGCGTGCGACCGCCGGGCCCCGGGAAGGGGCGCACAAACACCTCCGTGCGGCCCCCGTCGTTCGAGGTGTAGGCTACCCAGCGGCCATCCGGAGAGAAGCGCGGCATGGCCTCATCATAGGGCGTGACCTCGAACGGCCTGGGCGTCGTGTCGCCGGCAAGGGCGCGGTACCAGATGTCACGCCCGGTGCTGAGGCTCAGTGTCCGGAACAGCAGCCAGCGGCTGTCCGGTGACAGCATGCCCTCGGCGATCCGGTCGATGCCCCGCATGGGCTGGAGCCGTTCCGCGGGCTGGCTTCGGTCGAAGGGCTGCCACCAGAGCTCCTCCCGTCCTGAGTCGATGCGCCGGTAGATCAACCGCTTGCCGTCCGGCGTCCACTCCGGGCGATCCGCCAACAGATCGTTGGTGAGCCGGGTGGCCGTGCCGGCGGCGACGTCCACCACGGTGATCGTATTGGGGATTGACGTGAGCGCATCCACGCGGCGGTCCATGACGGACAAGGCAATGCGGCGGCCATCGGGGGAGAAGCGCGGGAACATGGCCCCGAGGGTGCCGTTGCCGGGGTCGGCCACCGGTGTCCCCTGTCCCCGGTCGTCCACCAGCTCCAGGCGCGTGGTTGCCAATCCGGTGAACATGAGCAGCGTGCCGCTGGCCGAGAGGGCCGGAAGGGAGCCCGGCGTGACCCGCTCCCTTAGCGACACGGGGGTGGACAGCGTCATCCGCTTCGCGTCGAGCCGGGCCGCCATGAGCGCCCCCTCGGCTGACACGTAGATCACCAGGTCCTCACGGACCGCCACGACGGCATCGCCAGGGACGCCGAGGTCGCGGAGCTCGCCGCCTTCCACCGGGACGACGTAGAGATTGGGGCCGGCCATGAAGAGGTGCCGACCGTCGGGGGAGAGCACGGCGCGCTGCGCGCAGCGGCAGACCGTGCCGGCGCGCGTGATCGGGGCGACGCGCGCCGGCGATCCGTCGGTGGGGATCACCACGACACCGGCCACGCCGAGGGAGGCCACGATGGCCTGCGACGACCAGGTCACGCCGCTGGGGAGCAACCGCTCCACAGCGCGTGGGAGTGGCACGTCGGTGACCGCCCCACCGTCCACGGCCACACGGCGCAACCCGCCGACGCCTGACTGGAACACGAGCGACCGCCCATCGGGGGCGAGAGCGAAGTAGCGCGCCTCCTCGGTGCCGGCGAGGCCGATCGCCTCGAGACTCCCCAGCTCCTGCACGAAGACCCGGCGCGAATTCCCCTGGCGCGCGCGAAAGGCGATTCGGCGCCCGTCGGCGGAAATGGAGGCACCGAAGAGGCCGTCGAGCAAGAGACCGCCGGGAGGCGGCTTCACCACGAAGCGCACCGGGGGCGCGTTGTCGGCAACCGGGGCGCGGCCGCGCCAGGCCACCACCGCGAGCGTCGCCGCGAGGGCCATGGCCAGCGCAGCCCACGCGCGGGTGGCCACGGTGGCGCGGCGGGAGGCGCCCGCTGACATGGCCACCGATAGGGCCGGTGTTGCCGCCGCGGCGGACGGGGTCGCGAGCGCATCGGCGAAGACTTTCGCGCTGTCGAAGCGATCGGCGGGCAGTTTGGCCAGCGCCGTCGCCACGGCCTCCTCGACGCCCGGCGGTACCGTATCGCGCAGCAGGCGCAACGCGGTCGGCCGTTCGCTCAGGACCCGAGCCACGATGGCCTGCACGGTGCTGCCGGTGAACGGCGGATCCCCGGCCAGCATTTCGTAGGTCACCGCGCCCAGCGCGTAGATGTCGCTGCGCGCGTCGAGCCCGCGCTCCCCCATGGCCTGCTCGGGGCTCATGTACTGTGGCGTGCCGAGCGACAGCCCGGTCTGGGTCATGCGGGCGCCACTGGCGCTCTGCACGGCGAGGGCGATGCCGAAGTCGGCCACGAGCGCGCTCCCCTCGTGGAGGAGGATGTTCTCGGGCTTGATGTCGCGGTGCACGACGCCCTGGCGATGGGCGGACTCGAGGGCCCCCGCCACCTCGCGCACAATGCGCAGCGCCTCGGGCACCGGCAGCGGGCGGGCGCGCTCGAGGCGGGCCCGCAGCGTCTCGCCGGCAATGTACGGCATCACGTAGTACAGCAGCCCGTCGGCCGCACCGCTGTCGAGCAGGGGCAGAATGTGCGGGTGCTGCAGCTTGGCGGTGACCTTGATCTCGGCCAGGAAGCGCTCGGCCCCTAACGCCGCACCGAGATCCGGGTGCAGCACCTTGATGGCCACGTCGCGGTCGTGCTTGAGGTCGTGCGCGAGGTAGACGGTGGCCATCCCGCCGGCGCCGAGCTCACGCGTGACGCGGTAGCGGTCGGACAGGGCGGCACCGAGGCGCTCGATGATGGTCGTCATTTATTCGATCCGTTCGACGACACGGCCGGCCGCCAATTGAGATACAGGTCGAGCGTGGGGGGCGTGGGGCGCAGGGCACCTTCCGTCATGATGACCACGAACTGCTGCCCGTCACGCCGCACGTCGTAATTGAGGCCGGTGCGCAGGTTGCCGCTCAAGGGGCGAAGAGGGCGCCGGAAGAGCAGGCGCTCCGTGCCGATCTGCGGCGCCGTGGCGGTGAGCGTGACATCGACGGCCATCATGCGGGTCATCTTGCCGCCGGAGTCGTAGCGCAAGAAGAACAGCTCCTTGCCATCTCCGCGCCACCGTGGGGAATCGCCACCGCCGTTGCTCACCACCCACTTTTCATCGGTGACCGGCCACCGACGCAGGAAAATCTCGAAGCGTCGATTCTGCTCGTCGGATGCGTAGGCAATCCACTTGCCGTCGGGGGAGAAGACCGCCTGCATCTCCGACGCATCGGTGCCCAGCACCTTGCGCAACGAGTCGCCGCGCGGCGTGGTCGCATACACATCGCCGCCGTTGCTACGCTCGCCGAAGAGAATGGTGCCCCCGTCGGGACTCCAGTCGGAGGGGAAGCCCGCCTCCATGCTGAGCGGCACACGACGGTCGGTGGCACCGTCCACATCGCGCACGTACAAATCACCACCATCTCTGGTGGACTCGAACACCAGTTGGCGCCCATCCGCGGTCCACGCCACGAAGGCATTGTGATGGACTTCGTCCCGTGTTTGCCGAATGGGACGCATGGTCGACAAATCCATGCGCCACAGATCGCCCGAGGTGCGACCATTGTGCCACTCGTAGGCGACGGAGCGACCGTCGGGGGAATACCGCGGGCCGTAGTACTCGCTCTTGATACCATCGAGCGTGGCGCCGACTTGCCCCACCTGTTGTCCGCTGCGGTCGAGGAGCAGCATGCTGGTGGCCGAGCCGGCGCGATTGGCGGTGAACACGAGGTCGCCCTGCGCACTCGCATCCCACCCCAACACGTTCTCGCCTGTCACGAGGGGACGGCGCTCACCGGTGAGCTCCATCGTTGCCGGATCGTAGTCGTTCACCCACAGGTCGTTTTCGCGCTGCAGGACATAGCGCCCGTTCCTCGGCATGTAGCCGGTCGACAAGCCGTCGGCCATGCGCGTGAGCGTCTGCAACCGACGGATGCGCGTGGCCGGTACCTGCGTGGCATCCACCAGATCGTACCGGTAGGCGGCGACGGTGTCGGTCGGAGAGAAGAGCCGAACGATGGCCCGCTGCCCGTCTCCGACATGCCAGATGCGGTCGGCGATATCGACGTCGGACTCCCCCCTGTAGAACTCGCGTACCCGCTGATCGCCAACGGAAACCGCCAGCAGTGATTCCGTTCCGATCACGGAGACAACGATGAGGTCGTCGGTGAGCCAATCGCCGCTGAAGCGGAACTCGCCGACGTCGGCAATGCGCTCCGGTCGTCCGCCGGAGTCCTTCACGCGATACAGCGTGCGTCCCACGAAATAGGCAATCCAGCGACTGTCGGGAGACCAGAGCGGTCCGACTGCGCCCTCGGTGCCTTCGATCGTGATGACGGCGGCCGAGTCGAGACGACGCACCCGCAGGGTGCTGCGCCCACCGGTGTCGGCCATGGCGAAGGCCACGGCATGTCCATCGGGCGCGATGACGGGCCGGCCGTTGAGCTGCTCCTGCGGGTTGGGCGACACATCCATCGACAGGCGGACGCGTGGCGCCGTGCTGGCCGCATCGGTGCGCGATCCCCACAGCCACGCCGTGGCGACGAGGCACAGGCCGGTGATGGCGGCCATGATCACCATCGGGACTCGGCGGCGATGCCCAGTGGTCGGCGCGACGCGCGCTGGCGAGGCGCCCGTGGTGGTGGTGGCGACCAGCGTGGCGCCGCCGATCATGTCGGCGAATTGCCGCGCGCTCTCGGGGCGATCGACCGGCAGCTTGGCGAGCGCCTCCAGCACCACCTGCTCCACATGCCGCGGAATCGTGTCGCGCACCGTTCGCGGCGGCACCGGCTTTTCGGTGAGCACCTTGGCCACGATGGACTGCACCGACGCCCCGGCAAAGGGGGGCTCGCCGCACAGCATTTCGTACGTGACCGCACCGAGTGCGTAGATGTCGCTGCGGGCATCGATGGCGCGCTCGCCCATCGCCTGCTCGGGGCTCATGTACTGCGGCGTGCCGAGCGACAGCCCGGTTTGCGTCATGCGCTGGCCGCCGGCGCTTTGCACGGCGAGCGCAATGCCGAAGTCGGCCACCACCGCCGCGCCGTCCTGCAGCAGAATGTTCTCCGGCTTGATGTCGCGGTGAATGACGCCCTGCTTGTGCGCGTGGTCGAGCGCGCCGGCCACTTCGCGGGCGATGCGCACGGCGTCGGCAATCGGCAGTTGCTTCTCGCGCTCCAGCCGCGCGCGCAGTGTTTCGCCCTTCACGTACGGCATCACGTAGTACAGCAGCCCATCGGCCGCGCCGGAATCCAGCAGCGGCAGGATGTGCGGATGCTGCAGCTTGGCGGTGGTCTTGATCTCGGCGAGAAACCGCTCGGCGCCGAGCGCGGCGCCGAGGTCGGGGTGCAGCACCTTGATGGCGACCTCGCGCTCGTGCTTGACGTCGTGCGCGAGGTAGACCGTGGCCATGCCGCCGGCGCCGAGCTCGCGCTCCACGCGGTAGCGGTCGGACAGGGCGGTGGCGAGGCGTTCCCCGACGGTCGCGGTCACCGCCGACCGCCAGCCGGCAATCGGCGCTGCCAATTCGTGACCACGAGTAACGGCGACGCCACGTCGCCGCTCATGCTGACGACGAGTTCCTGCCCGTTGGGAGCCACATCCAGTGCGAGGTCGCCCACCGTCTTGAGGGCATCAATCGAAGACTCGGTGATGACGGTCCGTCGAGCACCCAGCTTCCCACCATCAGCGATCACGATGGCATCGACGCGACGGCCCGCGATGAACAGCAGTTCGCTGTTGCCGCGCCACACTGGTCCCGCGCCACCGCCACTCGTAACGCGGAGCGATGCGCCAGGGCCGGGAAACGGTCGTACGAAGATATCGGTCTCCCCTTCCTTGGTTGCCGCGTAGGCGACGTATCGCCCGTTCGGTGAGACCCGCATACCGAACACGTCGGCGTCGTCCTCGAACAGTTTCCTGATCGTTCCGCTGGTCACATCCACCACCATCGCATCGCTCGGCGGATTGCCGTTGCCACCCGACGCTTCCACGAGAATGTAACGCCCGTCCCGCGTCCAGTCCGTGGGTTCGAGCCGACGCGCGCGATTGGGGAGCCCGGCCACCGGCCGCATACGTCCAGTACGCACATCCACGATGACGACCGCGTCCCCGGGGGATCCGGGGCGACCGACGGCGAACAACGAATCGCCCGGTCCCCACACCGGATTCAGCGAGGTGCTTGGTGGCGTGCTCGGCGGCACCAGATCGGTCCACCCCCGTACAGGCGGATCCCATCGCGTCACACGAAATCCGCCTTGGGTGATTGCGCCGTTGTCGCTCACGCGAAAGAGTCCGAAGGTACCGGTTGCCGGCAGCGTATCACGGATTCGACCATCGCCCGAAAAGCGTGCGAATCGGAGTTTGGACGTTTCGTATCCAAGCAGGCGCGGCTTGACCTGCACGAGCATTGTGCCATCGTTGGCTATCGAGATCGGCGACCTGCCAGCGTTGTTGAGCACATCTCGAAGGACCGGCACCGGCTCGCCCACCATCTTCCGGGTGTTGACGTCGACCCGCTGCGCGAACACGGTGCTGACGTCTGCGCCCGGTTGACTGAACAACAGGTAGTCATCGGTGGCGGGAACGGTGCGACGGAGACTCGTGGTGAGCAGAAGGGTGAGCGTCGAATCACCAACGCGCCCGAGTTGCACGAAATTCGAATTCGTCAGGATGAAGTGTTCACCATCTTCGAGAAACCGGACCTCGGCCCCCAATGCCGAATCCCCACGCATCTGGAGTCCAAGCGCCGAACAGCTCTGGCCGCGTCCGGTCGTGCGGAAGACGCGCCCGTCAAACTCCGGCACGTAGAGAATGACGTCGTTTGCCCCCCATGTGCCCCGGTTTCCGGAGATGGGTGACGGGCAGAGAGTCGTCACGGCCCCCGACTTGAGATCGACCGTCTTGAGCTTGCGGTCGGCAAAGAAGCCGACATGCGCGCCATCGGGTGACCAGAACGGCGATCGTGCCCCAGCGGTGTTCGGCAGATAACGACTGCCGATCGAGTCGAGCGCGCGGATGATCAGGCCGTTCCAGTTCGCCGTGCGGCCGACAATCGCGGCGACGCGTGCATCGGGGCCGATAGCAATGCTATTACTGGCATCGGACCACGTTTCACCGGCCAAAGGCACCAACGACGTCACCATCGAGGCTGGTGATGCTGCAGCGCTGCTCGGCCCGCGCGCGTACAGCGTCCAACCGATCGCCAGTCCGGTAGCCATCGAGAGCAACATGGCAATCGGCAGCACCCGATTCCGTTGCATTCGCCGTGGCGCCTCCACGTCCGGCGACGACTCCCGACTATCGGTGACCGTGAGTTGCGCCGCATACGCCGACGCACTGCTGAACCGATCAGCCGGCAGTTTGGCTAACGCCTGCAAGACCGTTGTGTCGGTGCCGACCGAGAGGGTGTCTCGCAGCGTGCGCAGCGGTACGGGGCGCTCGCTCAGGACCTTCGCGACAATCGCCTGCACGCTGGCGCCGGTGAACGGCGGCTCGCCGCACAGCATTTCGTACGTGACCGCCCCCAGCGCATAGATGTCGCTGCGGGCATCGATGGCGCGCTCGCCCATCGCCTGCTCGGGACTCATGTACTGCGGCGTGCCGAGCGAGAGCCCCGTTTGCGTCATGCGCTGACCGCCGGCCTGCTGTACGGCGAGGGCGATACCGAAGTCGGCGACGACGGCCGCGCCATCCTGTAGCAGGATGTTCTCCGGCTTGATGTCGCGGTGAATGACACCCTGCTTGTGCGCGTGGTCGAGCGCGCCGGCGACTTCGCGGGCGATGCGCACCGCGTCGGCGATGGGGAGCTGCTTCTCGCGCTCAAGGCGCGCGCGGAGCGTCTCGCCGCGCACGTACGGCATCACGTAGTACAGCAGCCCATCGGCCGCGCCGGAATCCAACAGCGGCAGGATGTGCGGATGCTGCAACCGCGCCGTGGTGCGGATTTCGCTCAGGAACCGCTCGGCGCCCAAGGCCGCGCCGAGATCGGGGTGCAGCACCTTGATGGCCACGTCGCGCTCGTGCTTGAGGTCGTGCGCGAGATACACGGTGGCCATGCCGCCGGCGCCGAGTTCGCGCTCGACGCGGTAGCGGTCGGACAAGGCGGTGGTGAGGCGTTCGAGCACGTCGTTCATGGTGCGGGCGCGGGCGAGGGGCTCGACGCGTCAGGAAGCTGCGGCAGCACGCCGCCCGGCATGCCCCAATGGACTCGCACATCGCCTTGCGTGTCGTCAGTGGGCGACGGCATGACAAACGCAGCGCGCGCGGTGGACCAGTACAGACAGCCGATCTCTTCAGGGGGACGTCGGCAAACAAAATCCTCCGCCTCTGACAAGGCCGCGAGCCACACGGATTTCGCCGCGACCAGATCGAACGGCCTCACCAAGTCGAGGCGCGCGAAATCTTCGGGACGATACCGACTGCGCCGCTTCAGCAATTCCAGCAGCGACAACGGGGTGAACCCGGGATCCTTGCCAACCGCGGCCCAGCAGAGGGCGCCCAGCGGCAGAATGGTCTCGTGCGCGTAGAGCATGTCGACAAAATCGCGCGGCTCGTCGCGCCCCGCGAGCGCAAGCGTCTTGTTGATCGCCAGATCGACCGGGTGCAGCATCCACCCGCCAACGGGATCGCTCACGAGCGGCATGAAGCGCCACGCCGAGTCGTGCGCCCAATCCACCCGCGTCTGATCGACGCCCTGCTGCACGATGGCGCGGATGAAACCGGGCTGACTGATTTCGACGACCGTGGCGTAGCCCAACGCATCGAGCCGCGCGCGATCCGCGGCGAACGTCGAAGCGACGCGCGCATCCGAGTCGTGAAAGAAATCCAGATCGTTGCTGTAGCGGAGCGAGTTGGGCGCGATGTGCATGGCCGCACCGCCCGCCAGATGACTGTCTGCGGAACGATCGCGCGTAAGATCGGCGAGTAGTCGCTGTTGAAACGGGGTTAGCGGCACAGCTTCGCCGCCATCAGCCACGCAGCGCGATCGCCGTGTTTCCGGAGCTGTTCGGCCACCCACGCGACGTCATCACGCGTAATGACGAGGTCGGCGCGATATGACCAGAAGCACGACGCGTAGTACGTGCGATACGCGCGCCGCGCCTCACGCACGCGGACCATATCGCGTGCGGTGTCGGGATCGAGGGTGCGGCGGGACTTGGTGCCGCCGCGCCGTCCGATTTCGGCCAGGTAGCTACGGACTGATGACATATTGAGAATATAGCCCGCTTATGATCGTAACGCTATACAGAGCAGATGCTTAGCGCCAGCCATGGATGACGCATCAGCGACCGCTGCCGCGCGACATAAGACACACCGCATGGAACGTGGCGCCACTCCCGCAGCAGGCTCCTCATCGCGCGCGAATAGCCGACAGACCTCGGCCCGTTCCCGGACCGCCCGCGCACGCGCACAAGCAGGGCGTGATTCACCGCGACATCAAGCCGGAGAACATCCTGCTGCAGGATGGCGCCGCGAAGGCGGGCGGAGACCTGGGCCGCGTCACTCACCGGCGAGCGACTCGATATCGGCGAGATCCTTGAGGCGGCCACACGCCCGCTTGTTGCGGACGAAGGCGGCGCGACCGATGAACGGGACTGACACGTCTGCGAAGTCAGCCTCGATCCGATCAGGCCACGCTTCGTCGAAGGTCACGCCGCTGATCCCCGTGAGGATGTCGATGCGCCAAGGGGGGAGTCCAAATTGCGCGACGGTGTCGGGGCGCGTGAGATCGGCCTCGGTGATCTCGAGTGCGGACAGCGGTGCCCCGAACGCGGCCAGCGCCGCCCAGACGCGACTCACATTCTCCGGGGACGGATCGATCCACACGTCGAGGTCGACCGTTGCTCGCGGTACGCCGTGGGCCGCGAGGGCGTGCGCGCCCACCACCAGAAATCGCGCCTCGGCGCGACGCAGCTCGGCGAGCAAATCCCGGAAGTCCTCGACCACGCCCGGCTACCGACGGTTCGCCAGACGTGTCACGACCGTCACCGGCATCGCGGCCCGCTCATACACGGGCAACGGCGCGCGCGTGTGAGCCCAGAGATCGGCGCTGAGCACCGCCACCAGTGCCACACGTTCGGACGGCGTGCCAGCCACCCGGCTGTCACCGGCTTCCCGACTGTGGAGCGACACCACACGAACGGTCATGTTGCGGCGAGCGGTCGACATATGGACAATCTACCGTCGTGGCGCGGTCGTCGGCAGGCGAGATGCCCCTTCAAGGACTCCGACCCCTTGAACGCACTACGTCCTGCAACACGAGTGAGCCGTTGCGCAGGAAATACAGCACGCGGCGTGCATCGGGGAGCCACGCGACCCGGAATCCGTCCGAGTCGTCGTTGAGCACGCGGGCCTCGCCAGTCTGCGCGTCGACGACCACGTGGCCGCGACGCTCGCCACCGACCGCGTTCAGGTAACCGGTGATCCACCGGCCATCGGGGGCCCAGGCCGTGGTGTTGATTTTCTCCCCTTTCATACTCGGCGGCCCGAGTGGGGTGCTACGCGCAAAGGTTGCAGGCCAAGGCGGTGAGATCAGACGCGGACCCGAATCCGTTACCACCAGCACTCCCCGTCCCGTCGGAGAGACGCTCGGCCAGTACACCCCGCCGGGTACGTTGGTGAGGAGGCGTGTGAGCCCGCTGCCATCGGGGGCGATACGGTAGGCGCCCCAATCACCGTCTCGATTGGAATAGAAGACCAGCGCGTCACCATCGGGCGTGAAGCGCGGCCACCGATCAAACGACGGGTGAGATGTCACTCGGCACGAGTTCGCCAGACGACCGGTGCTGGAGCTGCCGACTGGCACCGAGGCGCGCGCCGTCAACGTCGAAGTCGACCGCCGTGGGATTGGTCGACTCGAGCTTGGAGCGGAACAGCAGCCGGCGACCGTCGCGTGAGATGCTTGGCAGGTCAAACCACGCGTCGCCGCCGGTGACGGAGACGGTGGCGATGTCGCGGCGACCACCGTTATTGGTGAAGAATGCGATGCGTTCTCCCGAGGGAGACCACGATGGTTGGTAGGCGCGCTGCACACCAGTGATCGGCACACGGCGTGGCGTGCCTCCGGACACGGCGGCAATCCAGACATCGCCATCCTCCAGATTGTACGGGTTCAGCACTTCGTGGCTGCCAAAGGCGAGCTGTGTCCCGTCGGGCGACCACACCGGCATCGCCCCGACGGCACTCACGCGTCGCGCGTTCTCACCGCCGGACTCCATCACCCATACGCCGTCGTTGCGCCGCGCTGCACGTAGATATCCATCGAGCCGCGTGCATCGCTCGCATAGGCGAACGACTCGCCGTCTGGTGCGATCGCGGGGCTGGTCTCCACGCCACTCGCATCGGTGAGCTGCGTGAACCGCGCCCAGCGCGCCGCTTCCGGTGCGGTTGCGCGTCCGCTCCACCACCCTCCAGCGCCGATGGCACTGCAGATGCCGACGTCTCGCTCGGTGCCAGTGCATTCGCAAATAATGCTGCGGTCGGGGGGCGATCGGCCGGGAGCTTGGCCAGCGCCGAGAGCACCGCGCGCTCCACCGGCGGCGACACCATGTCGCGGAAGGTGGTGATCGACGTCGGCTTCTCAGTCAAGACGCGGGCGACAATGGCTTGCACGCTGGCGCCGGTGAACGGCGGCTCGCCGGTGAGCATTTCGTACGTCACCGCACCCAGCGCATAGATGTCACTCCGCGCGTCGATGGTGCGTTCACCCATCGCCTGCTCGGGGCTCATGTACTGCGGCGTGCCGAGGGAGAGCCCCGTTTGCGTCATGCGCTGGCCGCCGGCTTGCTGCACGGCGAGGGCGATGCCGAAGTCGGCGACGACGGCCGCGCCATCCTGCAGGAGGATGTTCTCCGGCTTGATGTCGCGGTGAATCACGCCCTGCTTGTGCGCGTGGTCGCGCGCGCAGCGTTTCGCCGCGCACATACGGCATCACGTAGTACAGCAGCCCGTCGGCCGCGCCGGAATCCAGCAGCGGCAGGATGTGCGGATGCTGCAACCGCGCCGTGGTGCGGATTTCGCTCAGGAACCGCTCGGCGCCCAACGCCGCGCCGAGATCGGGGTGCAGGACCTTGATGGCCACGTCGCGCTTGTGCTTGAGGTCGTGCGCGAGGTAGACGGTGGCCATGCCGCCGGCGCCGAGCTCGCGCTCGACGCGGTAGCGGTCGGACAAGGCGGTGGTGAGGCGCTGGAGAGGAGCGATCACGCGGCGTAATTTGCCCGCTCAGCCCGCGTCCGGCCACCGCAGAGCCTGCGGCACGACGGCGGGAGTCAATCCATGGTACAGGTCATCGAGGGTGAGCGTCGTCACCGGATGTCCATCCTGCTCCGCTCGCGCCGCGAAGTCCGGCGAGAGCACGCCGCCCGTGACGTACAGCAGCGGCGAGTCCGGGTGTAGCGCCTTCTTGGCCCACGCGTGCCCGGCGTCGGCGAGCATGGTGAGTTCACGCAGGTGCTTGGCGTGCACGTCGATCCCCAGGTTTCCCCACTTGATCGCGCCGGTGAGCATGCGGCCGTTCGTGAGGGATGCGACGATGTCGACCTCGACCGAGCGCGGCTCCCCGGACCCGCGTTCGGTGCTCACCGTTCCCTCCCAGCGAGACCAGGTGTCGATCATCGGCAGACCGAGTCGCTGGCGATGCCGCTGATATCCCTCGGCCGCCATGCGCTCGAAAATGCCGCCCATGTAGCTGTCGAGTCGGGCAGGCGCAATCTCCTCCGCCCACACCTCCCGCGGATCGTCGGTCGCGAGCTCGGAGCGGAACCGCGACACGATCTTCGCATGAAACTGCAGCGCGGGGTCGGCGAGTCGGAAGCGAAAAGGGGCCGTGCCGGTCGCGCCGAAATTGCGCTCAGCGCGAACGTACCCGAGCTCGACGAGCTTGGCGAGCATCCGCTTGGTCGAGCTGATGTCGTCGGCCAGCGCGGCGTACGTGGCGATCTCCTGCGCGCTCGTGCGTCCAGCCCCGATCGCGCGAAGAAGAGCCTTGTAGTCTTCGGGCTTGCGGAGACCTCGTTCCTGGTCGATGAGCGTTTCGACCTGCATCCGGATTTGCCCGCCCGGTGACAGGACTTCGGCCGCCACGTTGTCACGGAGACTGCGGTCGGCGCGGAGGGCGCGCAGATAGCGTGGGGTGCCGCCCACGATGCCATATGCCATCGCACGCTCCCGGTGCGTGGACGCCGGGACGAGGGCGGCGGCGTCGAAGTAGTCGAACGGCTCGACGCGGATGGTCCGGGCAAAGCGGCCGTACAGCGGTGCGTCGTCGGCGTTCAGTTGCTCCATCGTCCGCACGGCGGAGCCGCAGAGCACCAGGACAAACGGCCGGTCATCACGGTGCACATCGTGAATCGCGTTGAGCTGCGATGGCACGCCCTCGCGCGTCCCCATGAGGTACTGGAATTCATCGAGCACGATGACCAGCGGCTCGGGCGTCCGGAGCTCGTAGAGGAGCCGGAAGACGGTGCGCCAGCTGGGGTAGTCTGACGGGTCGAGCCGCAGGTCGAAGTGCCGTGCGACGGATTGCACGAGCTCTCGACGATTGATGGGGCTGCTCCCCTCTGCCGCCACAAAGTAGAAGGTCTGCGCGTCCGGCCACGTGTTCGTGAGCAGATACGTCTTCCCCACGCGCCGCTGACCGGTGACCAGCGCGAGATTTGGGCCCGGACGATCAATGAGCTCGCGCAGCTGCGCCCGCTCACGCTCGCGATCCACGAAGAGTGGCGGGTCGGGGGTGGCGCGGCCTGCTGCCATCGGTCGGTGGAGAGGGGAGTCGTTCGTGGTCGATCGCAGAAGCCGAACACGATCCGTGCCGTGTAATGCTTAAGAAGTATAGTGCTTAAGCACTACACTGCACAAGATGCGAGCCCTCACCACTCACACCGCGGATCCCGCCTTCATCGCCCGCTCGGGGCTGTTGAAAGTCGCCATGCCGCCCGCGCCGAGCTCGCGCTCCACGCGGTAGCTCTGGCCAAGGGCGGTGGTGAGTCGTTGCTGGATGCTGTTCACGAGCTCAACATGCGCCGTTGCGCGAGCGTGCGAGTTGATCGATCATCGACGCTGAAAAAATGAGTGCCCGCGGAGCGACATGGCCGTAGTATTCACCCGGTGATGCCGACCGTGCGTCGGCTCAGGCCATTCCCCAAGCCCGTCCGTCATGCGCTTCCCTTTGCTTGCCGCCGCTGCTGCCTCCCTGGTGTGTAGCGCCACCGCTGCCGCGCAGACGGCACCGGCCACGGAACTCTCCAAGCTCATCGAGGCGAAGCTGCCCGCCGTCATGCCCAAGGTGGTGGCGTGGCGTCGTGACATTCACGAGCATCCCGAACTGAGCTTCGAAGAGAAACGCACGGCGGCGCTGGTGGCCGATCATCTGCGCAAACTGGGCATTGAAGTGCAGACGCCCATTGGCAAGACAGGCGTAGTGGGTATCCTGCGCGGAGGAAAGCCCGGCCCCGTGGTGGCACTGCGTGCCGACATGGACGGGTTACCGGTCACGGAACTCGTCGATCTCCCCTTCAAGAGCAAGGTGCGCACGCAGTGGCAGGGGCAGGAAGTCGGCGTGATGCATGCCTGCGGACACGACAATCATGTGGCCATACTCATGGGCGCCGCCGAAGTGCTGGCGGGGATGAAGGCGCAGATCCCCGGCACCATCAAGTTCCTCTTCCAGCCCGCCGAAGAAGGGCTGGGAGGCGCGCAGGCGATGGTCGACGACGGCGCGTTGACCAATCCGGCGCCGAGCGCCGTGTTCGGTTTGCATGTGTGGCCGAACGAAGTGGGGCAGATTGCCATCCGACAGGGCCCGATCATGGCGGCGGCTGGCAACTTCAAGATCATCGTGAAGGGTCGACAGACACACGGCTCTTCGCCGTGGATGGGCGTCGATCCCATCGTGGTGTCGTCGCAGATCGTGCTCGGCTTGCAAACCATCGCCAGCCGTCAGGTGAATGTGGCGTACCTGCCCAGCGTGATTACGGTAGGGCAGATCACGGGCGGCAATCGCAGCAACATCATTCCTGACAGCGTGGTCATGGTGGGCACGCTGCGCACGTTTGACGACAACATGCGCGCCGACATCGCCGCGCGCATCACGCGCACCGCGCAGGATATTGCGCGGTCGGGCGGGGCGACCGCGCTAGTGGAGATTGACAAGGGCGGCTTGGTGACGTCGAACGACACGTCGCTCACCGATCGCATGCTCCCCACGTTGCGTCGTGCCGCGGGTGGCAACGTGGCGTTCATCAATCCGGTCATGGGATCGGAAGACTTCCCGGTGTTCGCGAAGAACATTCCCGGTGTGTTCTTCTTCCTCGGCGTGACGCCCAAGGGCAAGGACCCGGCCACCGTGCCCACGAATCATTCGCCGCTCTTCTTCGCCGACGAAGCCGCGCTTCTGACGGGTGTGCGCACCATGGCGAGCGTCGCCGTGGATTACCTGAGCATGAGCCCGACCAAGAAGGGCGGGAACTGACGTTGCGGCTCGTCCAACCTCCGAGGCGCTTCGGGTGAACCGAGCCCGTGCCGTCGGATCGAGGATGTGGCACGGGACAGTGGACGTCGACCGCCCACTGTGGCGGCCAACTGCCTGTGCTGCCCGCGTAACGAACGCTGGATAACCGGCGCGGGCGCTATCCCCGCCGCGCGGGCGCCGCTGGGCCGCCAATGGCCTGCTGGCGCACGTTGTCCATGATGCGCGCCATGTCGGCTTCGTAGCGCGCCCGTTCTTCTGGCGACCACAGTTCGGCGTTCGCTGCACAGCGGATGGAGGCGAGCATTTCGTCGACGAGTTCGCGCAGGCGCGGATTGGCGCGACGCTCCGCGCCAGCGGGGGTACGATCTGATCCGGTCATGTGACGAAATGTCGGGCCTCCCGGGGGCCTGCGGAAGGGGACGGGGCGCAGCCGTTACCGTCCTTCGTCCTTGAGCATCCGCACGGCTGGCGTTTCCAGGTCGTCGTACTGGCCGCTTTTGGCGCTCCAGACGAAGGCCACCACGGCGGCCCCTACGACAACCAGGGCGAGGGGAAGAACGAGGTAGACAACGCTCATGTGGGCCTCATGCGAGAGAATCCGGCGTGTCGGCAGCGCCGTGGACGCGCCGCGCGAAGGTGTAGCCATACCAGCTGCCCAGCACGACCGTAATGGAGCTGGTGGGCATGAGCACGGCGGCGATGAGCGGCGTCAGCAACCCGGCTACTGCGAGCCCGGCGCCAATGATGTTGTAGCCGATGGAAAACGCGATATTGCGACGGATGACGCGCATCGTGCGCCGCGCGCCCTCGGTGAGCTCGACGAGCGCCGAGAGCCCCGGGCGCGTGAGATAGATATCGGCGGTGGCCAGACACGCTTCGGCGCCGCCATGCACACCGATGCCCACGCTCGCTGCCGCAATCGCCGCCGCGTCGTTGACGCCGTCACCCACCATGACGACGGTGCCCGACTGCTTGCACCGCTCGACGAAAGCGAGCTTGTCCTCCGGCGACGCGGCGCCGATAGCATCTTGCGCATCGAATTGAAGCGCCCGACCTACCGACGCTACGACCTCCGGAACATCTCCACTCAGCATCACGGTCCGCCACCCGCGTGCCCGCAACTGCCGGAGTGAGACGAGGGCATCCTCGCGGATTCGATCGCCTAACCCCGCCACTGCAACGAGTACGCCATCGACTGACACGTGCACCGGTGTCTGTGTGGCATCTACCGCGTGCATCCCTTCACGCACATGGTCCGCCGTGTGGACGGTGGTCTGCGCCACAAAGCGCGGCGATCCGATGCGCACCACGTGGCCACTCACGGTGCCCTCGAGCCCTCCGCCCACGACATGCTGCGACTGGGCGACCTCAGGCGTGGCCATATCGGGCCACGCACGACGGAAGCCGTCGGCGAGCGGATGCGACGATCCCTGTTCGAGGGCGAGCACCAGCGGCTTGACCCACTCGGGTCCGAGCCACGTCGTCAGCGCGGTACGTCCCTCGGTCATCGTCCCCGTTTTGTCGAGCACGAGTGTGCCCGGTGTCGCGAGCAGCTCGAGGGCATCGCCCCCTTTGATGAGCATCCCGTTCCCCGCAGCGCGTCCCACGGCCACGGTAATGGCCAACGGGGTCGCCAGCGCCAACGCACACGGACAGGTGACGATCAGCAGCGCAATCGCATCATCAAGCGCCGCCGGCGCATGGCGTTGCGTCTTGATGATGAACGTGACCGCGGCGACGGCCAGCACGATGGCCGTGAACCCGCCCGCCAGCCTGTTGGCCATCTGCACGATGGGGGCACGACGCTGCGCGCTCTCCTCCACCTGCCGCAACAGCTTGGCAATCCGGCTCGATTCGCCGGACTGTTCGACCTGCACCCGCAGCGGCGCCTCCACGTTCAGCGTGCCCGCAAATACCGGCATCCCGACCGACACCGACGATGGCCGCGACTCGCCGGTGAGCAGCGCCGCATTCACACTGGACATGCCGCGCACGACCACACCGTCCGCCGCAAACGTGTCGCCCGCGCGGATGTCGAGCACCATGCCCGGCAGCAGCGCCTGTGACGGAATATCACGCACCACCTCGTTCTCGACGATGCGGGCCGTACTGGGCGCGATCGCGTGCAGCAGTTCGGCCGCGTCGGCGGCCATGCGCTGTCCACGCTGCTGCAGGAAACGTCCCACCAGCAGCGCGAAAATGAGAATCGCGAGTCCGTCGAAATACACGGGACCAACGCCCGTGACGGTGTTCATGGCACCGCGCACGAATCCTGCCGCCAACGCGATGGCGATGGGAAGGTCCATGTGCAACGCCTTGGTGCGCAGCGACGCCCATGCACCGGCGAAGAACACCCGTCCCGGCCACACGAAGGCGGGGATGGTGATCGCAAAGCTCACCCAGCGGAAGAACGTCGTGAAGTTGGCCTCCATGCCATTCACTTCACCGGCATACAGCGCGAGTGCGGCCAGCATCACATTGATCGCGATGGCGCCGGCAATGCCGATGCGCACCAGCATGGCGCGGTCTTCACGCCGCCGCATGGCATCGCGGGCGACGCCGCGAAACGGATGTGGTACATACCCCAGCAGGTCGAGTGCGCGTGCCACGGTCGACAGTGGCACCACGGCGTCGTCCCATTCCACCACCGCCAGCGAACGACGCACATCGAGCTCGGCGCGCACCACCCCCGATTGCAACAGCGGCATGCGCTCCACCAACCACACGCACGACGCGCAATGCACGCCTTCGAGATAGAGCTCGGTGCGACTTAGTCCCTCGTGTGTCCGCGTCACGTACAACGCCGCAAACGCGGGATGATCGAACTCGTCGAAGCTGCGCCCCGACGCTCGCACGGCAGTCTCACGCCGATCGGCGAAGCCGTAGTACGAATCGAGGCCGTGCTCGTGCAGAATGGTGAAGGCCGTGTGACATCCGGCGCAGCAGAACTGGTGTGAAGCCTGCGCATCAAACAGTCCGGAGGGCACCGGCAAGCTGCAGTGCGCGCACGCGACGTCGGCGGCAACGGTGCCTGCCGTGGCGGACCCGGAAAGCGTCAGTGACTCAGTGGACATGGGCGTCCTCGACCCCATCGGCGGAAAGACGGTGCGCCGCGTGTGCCGTGGCGGTGGCAGACACCGGCGACAAACGGCCGGAGAGCGAGAGCAATCCCATGATGAGCACGACCGCGGCACTGAAGGCCGGCAACCGTCGCCGGAATGGTGCGAGAACGGTTTGTGCCCCGATGCCGACGGCGAGCATGGCCGGCACGGTGCCCGCCCAGAACACGGCCATCGTGAGCACGGCGCTGCGTACGCTGCCCGTTCCGCCGGCCGTCGCCACGAACACGTACAACCAGCCGCACGGCATCATGGTGGTCAACAGCCCCGTGAGGGCGGCGCGAACGGCCATGGGCTGTCCGCGCACCGATTGCAGCAGGCGCCCGAGGGCGCGTTGCCACGCCAATGGCGCGTGCAACGTGCCAATGGAGACGCCGCGCTGTGCCGCGATGCTGCTGAGCGCCCAGCCGACCATGAGCGCGCCCGCGACCACGGCGGCGGCGTGACCCACGCCAACGAGCAGCCCAAAGCGCGAAACACCCGCGCCCAGCGTACCGGCGATGGCGCCAAGCAGCAGGTACGACATGAGCCGGCCCACGTTGTACAACGCGTGCGCCCGTACGGCCGCCGCGCCGGTGCCGCTGGAGGAACCGGCATAAAAGCAGACGAACCCGCCGCACATGCCGGCGCAGTGTACGCTGCCCACCAGGCTGGCCACGAGGACGCCGGCCGTGGTGGCGATCATGGTGCCGTACGCATCGCGACGGTGGCACGCACCGCGCTCACTCGGCTGCTCGCCGAGAAGCGCTGGCTGCCGTGTGTGGCGTCGACACGGACGTCCCATTCACCAGGGCGAGCAATGGGCAACGTGGTGACGTACGTCCCTGGCGATTCTTCGGTGAGTAGCGCCGTGAGCGTATCGTTGGCGCGGGCATTGAAGCGGGCCATGACTGCCACCCGCGCCCCCGGCAGCGGATACGACGAGGCATCGCGGAGGCGAATCGCCACGCGTGTGTGACGCCCATCGCCGATGGAGTCGATGCGCGTCTCGATGCCCCAGCCGAGGCTGATGTTCTCGCGCTCCTGGGCCATCGTGGAGTCGAAGTGCACCGCCTTGCGGTAGTAATCCGGCTCGACGGCAAACGACGGATCGTCATTGGCGATCCGCATGACGATCACGTTCGCCACCACGGTCGAGGCGAGAATCGTCACCACGCCAATGGGCCAGCCCATGCCTTTTTTCACGGCGTATCTCCCGAGGTGCCGTTGGTGGGGCCCAGCAGCCGGTACGTCACCGACTCGTTGTAGCCACGCTCGTCCGACACCGTGATGGTGAGGAAGCGCTCGCCATTCGTAAACGCGCGCGCAGGAAGCAACACGAACACACTCGTCGCGCGCGTGTCGCCGGCGCGTACCCGCAACGGGTTCTCGGGCGCGACGACCGAGGCGTCGTCAGACGACACACCGGCCCCGGTCAGACCTTCGAGCACGATGCTGTACGCCATGTCGGCGCTGCGGCGGTTGGTGATCTTGACGCGGATCTGGTTAGAGACGCGTCCGTCGGCCTCGATGGCAAACGGGCCGTCCAAGCCGCGCAGCACAGTGAGATCGGCGGGCTCCTTGAAGAACATCGCAGCGCCAAGTCCGCCAAGCAGCATGCTGAGTACCAACGGATAGAGCACGGTGCGCAGTCGCAGCAGCGTGCGCGGCTTGCCGGCGAGGGCATCCTGCGAGGAATAGCGAATGAGCCCGGTAGGCTTGCCCACCTTGGTCATGATGTCGTCACAGGCGTCGATGCACTGGGTGCAGTGCACGCACTCCATCTGCAGCCCGTTACGGATATCGATGCCGGTGGGGCAGGTCTGCACGCAGGCGTTGCAGTCGATGCAATCGCCGGCGTTCGGATCGCGGGCCTTGGTGGCGTGCTCCCGCGGCTCACCGCGGTTGTAATCGTACGCCACGATGAGCGACTGCCGGTCGATGAGCGCCGACTGCCATCGGCCGTAGGGGCACACGATGAGACACGTCTGTTCGCGGAAGTACGTGAAGTTGAACCACACGATGCCGGTGAACAGCACGACGAAGAAAAACGCGCTCGGGTGTGCGGCCGGCGAGTGCAGCATCCACGAGTACAGCTGATCGGTGCCGACGAAGAATGCCAACAGCGTGTGCGAGACGAACAGCGCCAGCAGGAGGAACGTGAGGTACTTCCCGAGCCGGCGCGGCGTGAACCACGCCCCCTGTTTGTCGAGTGCCCGCGACTGCGTATAGCCGCCGTCGAACCAGCGTCCGATGGGGCGGAAGAGAAATTCGAGATACACCGTCTGTGGACACGCCCAGCCGCACCAGGCGCGTCCCCACAACGCGGTAAGCAGAAAGATGCCGATCACGCCACTGGCCAAGGTGAACATGAACAGCAGCGTGTCGGTGGGGAGGAACGTGTAGCCCATCAGCGTAAACTGCCGGCGCGGCAGATCCATGAGAAAGACCGGCTTGCCGAACACCCGGATATGCGGCGCCGCGAAGAAGATGGCCATGAGCAGATAGGCCACCGTCTGCCGCCGTCTCCACCACGCGCCATGCGACGGCTTGGGGCGGATCCAGCGACGGGTTCCGTCTTCGTTGAGGGTGGGGAGAACGCGTCTCCCCACGCCCGGGGGTGCGGCAGTGGTGCTCACGGGGTAACCGGTGTGCCTTGTGGTGCTTTGGGTGAGGTCGGGCGTGGTAGCCCTTGTAGCGTGCTCACGTAGGCCACCACCTCCGCGAGCTGTTCCGGCTTGAGCGTCTTGCCCCACGGGAGGCATGCCCTTCTCCGAGCACGCCGTTCGCTGACGGTCTTGTAGATGTCGGTGATCGCGCCGCCGTGCAGCCAGTACGCATCGGTGAGATTGGGGACCGATGCAGACCACCACCGTCGGGTGCGTGGCACGAGGCACAGTACGCCGTGTACGTCTCCTCTGCCCTCCTCCACGGCCTCATGATCACGCGCCAGCGCCAGCAGTTGCGGCGCACGCATGTCACCACCAGTAGGGCGCAGGATGCGCCTTGGCGTAGGCCGGCCATGTCCGCTTCGTAGTCGGCGACGCGTCCTTTGCCGTTCCCCACCGGTCCCACATTGAACACGTAGATGACCGCGAAGAGGATCGTGCCGGCAAAGGTCAGGAGCCACCAGCGGGGCATGGGATTGTCGTACTCCTGAATGCCGTCGTAGCGGTGCTCGATCAGCTTGTCTTGCAGCGGGTTCTGCTGCTTGGTGTCGTTCGGGCTGGCCATGACTCAGCGCTCCGCCGTCCGAGGGGTAAGCACCACGTCATCGTCGAGCGGCAGACGGGACGCCGCCTCGAGCTCCCCACGCCGCGAGGGCAGAAAGGTGCGAATGGTGATGGCGATGAACACGCCAAGGAAAAGCACCAGCGCGACTTCGGTATAGAACGAGAGCTGCGCGTAGGACATGATGTCGGAGAGTTTCATCAGTGCGTCCCTCCGTTCGTGGTCGTGGCTGACGCCGCCGTCGTCACCTTGATGTCGCGACCCAGCCGCTGCATGTAGGCGACCATCGCGATGATCTGCTTGTCTTCGAGTCCGTCGGGACCGCCCTGTTCCTTCACGGCGGCGGCAATCTGTTTCGCCTGCGCACGCGCCATGGCGGGCGCGGTGTTGATTGCATCGCCATACGGCACGCCGACCATGGCCATTGCGTCGACGCGCGACTGAATGCCGTCAAAGTCGAGCGCCTTCGTCAGGAAGTGCGCGTACGATGGCATGATCGACTTGGCCGTCACCGCGCGCGGGTTCTCGAAGTGCCGCACATGCCAGAGATCGGGGTACTTGCCGCCCTCGCGCGCGAGATCGGGGCCGATACGGCGCGAGCCCCAGAGGAACGGATGCTCGTACACCGACTCCCCCGGCTTGCTGTACTCGCCGAAGCGCTCGGTCTCGTAGCGGAATGGACGCACCATCTGCGAGTGGCAGTTGAAACAACCCTCGGCGATGTACAGATCACGCCCGGCAAGTTCGAGCGGCGTGTACGGCTTGACGCTCGCGATGGTCGGTACGTTCGACTTGATGAGGAACGTGGGGAGAATTTCAAAGAGCGAGGCGACGACGACGGCGAGCACGGTGAGCGCCGTGAAGAGCATCGGCATGCGTTCCCACGCGCGGTGCCACTGCACCTGGTTGAAACGCGCCCAGAGGCCGTGGGCCGGCACCACCGGATGGTCTTCGACGTAGCGCTTCGCCAACGGCGCCGCTTCGATGACCGGCACCTCGTAGGTCGCGGGACGGTTCGCCCACGTCTTGAAGATGTTCCAGCCGAAGATGAACATGCCGACGATGTACAGCGAGCCACCAACCACACGCATCCAGTACATGGGCATGAGCTTGAGTACCGTCTCGACGAAATCCGGATACGCCAGGCGTCCCGTTTCGTCGAAGGCACGCCACATGAGGCCTTGCGTGACACCGGCGCTGTAAATGGCCACGACGTAGAGCACGATGCCCACCGACGCGATCCAGAAGTGCAGCTCCATCGCCTTCTTGCTGTACACCGGTGCCTGAAAGAGACGCGGCAACAGCCAGTAGACCATGCCGAAGGTCATGAAGCCGTTCCAGCCCAGTGCGCCGGTATGGACGTGCGCAATGATCCAGTCGGTGTAATGCGCGAGGGCATTGACGCTCTTGATGGAGAGCATGGGCCCTTCGAACGTCGACATGCCGTACGCCGTGATGGCGACGACGAAGAACTTGAGGATGGGATCCTGCGCCACTTTGTGCCACGCACCACGCAACGTGAGCAGGCCGTTGATCATGCCGCCCCAGCTGGGGGCCCAGAGCATGACCGAGAAGAGCATGCCGACCGTACTCGCCCACTCGGGGAGTGCAGTGTAGTGCAGATGGTGCGGACCGGCCCAGATGTACATGAACACCAGCGACCAGAAGTGCAGGATGGACAGCTTGTAGCTGAACACCGGCCCTTCAGCGGCCTTGGGCATGAAGTAGTACATGAGCCCGAGGAACGGCGTCGTGAGGAAGAACGCGACGGCGTTGTGCCCGTACCACCACTGCATGAATGCATCCTGCACGCCAGCGTAAATGCTGTAGCTCTTGAACAGCCCCGCGGGCACGGAGAGGTTGTTGAAGATGTGCAGAATGGCGACGGTCACGATGGACGCGATGTAGAACCACAGCGCCACGTACAGGTGTCGCTCACGGCGCTTGATCAACGTGCCGAAGAAGTTCACCGCAAACGCCACCCACACCACGGCAATCGCGATGTCGATGGGCCACTCGAGCTCCGCGTACTCCTTGGCTTGCGTGAAGCCCAGCGGGAGTGTCAGGGCGGCCGATACGATGATGGCCTGCCAGCCCCAGAAGTGAAAATTGCTCAGGCCATCGGAGAACATCCGCGCCTTGAGCAGCCGCTGCGTGGAGTAATAGGCGCCACAGAAGAAAGCGTTTCCCGCAAAGGCAAAGATCACAGCGTTGGTGTGCAACGGACGCAGGCGTCCGAACGACGTCCACTCAACACCGAAATTGAAGAACGGATTGGCGAGCTGCAGTGCGATGAGCAAACCGGCCAACATGCCCACCACACCCCAAATGAGGGTGGCGAACAGAAACTTGCGGACGATCGCGTCATCGTACGAGAAGCGATCGAGCGCGGCGCCGGCTGCGCGTGGAGTCGCTCCGGCCACGGCCACGCTGGAAGCGGGGGTCATCGAATTCCCTCTGGGAGTGTGGGATTTGGGAGTGCGAAGGGGAGTCTAGGCTCCAACTGCGCTCCACTCCGTCAGGAGGCCGATGGGAATACGTCGGGGAAAACCCGATAAAGCGGTGCGATTGGCGAAAACGGGCGCGGCCAACGCCAAAACGGGCCTCGGCGTTGGCCGCCGCCCGCCGCGCGTTGTCGATCCACCCGCGGAACCAAGCGCGCGGATTGTTGCTATACTTCCATCATGTCCATCTCATCGTCCGGCACGCTGGCCAGCGCGGCGTCGACCTCCCGTCGCGGCTTCCTTCAGGCGGCGGCCCTCGCCGTGAGCGGTCTCGTCGTCGCCCCGCAGCTGCAGGCGCAGGCTCCCGTCCGCGCCATGACCGTCTACAAGGATCCCAACTGCGGGTGCTGCGAGCAGTGGGTGGCCCACGTGAAGAAGGCCGGTTTCGTCGTCACCGTGCGCGACACCGCCGACATGGACAGCGTGAAAGCGTCGTTTGGCGTCCCCTCGGGGCTGAGCTCCTGCCACACGGCCCGCGTGGGGAGCTACACCATCGAAGGCCATGTGCCAGCTGACCTCATTGTGAAGCTGCTCAAGGAGCAGCCGGTGGGGCGTGGTCTGGCCGTCCCGGGTATGCCCATCGGCTCCCCGGGTATGGAGCAGGGCAGCCAGAAGGATGCGTACGACGTCCTGTTATTCGACAAGGCTGGGAAGACCCGGGTGTTCGCCTCGCGTTGAGCACGGCGCCCCTTTCCGAACCGATGGGCGCCGTCTTGGAACGGGAAGCCCCGGTACCGCCGCGCACGCCCCCGGCCTTCCGTGTCGGGGACGTCGTAGTGCACCACGCCGAGGAGCGGGACATCCCCGCGATCGTGACGCTGAACAATCTGTTTGCGCCCGACGGCCTCACGCTCCGTCGCAGCGACGCGTTCGTCACGTCGCACCTGCAGGACTATCAGGTCATCCGCGGCGAGGACGGACGCATTCTCGGACAGGTCGCCCTCGACGAGTACACGCCGTCGCTGGTGGAAATCGTGTCGCTCGCCGTGGCCCCCGATCAGCATGGCAAAGGGCTGGGGCAGTGCCTCATCACGGCGGCCGAGCATCTGGCCCGCGAGCGGGGACACAACGAGCTGTTCGCCATTTCGCTGGCCGAAGCGCTGTTCCTGCGCATGGGCTACACGCTCACGAGCATCGAGATTTACCCGGAAAAGATCGCGCGCTATCGCACCATTTCGCGCTCCGAGCTCTCCATCGGCCGGAAGTTCTGCTTCACGAAAGCGCTGCGCTGACCCTCATCGCGCCGTCGGCGCCCGATCGCCCACGCGCCCGGATGGCGCCACCGCGCAGGGTCGTCTCGATATCGGTCCACGAAGCGGAATACCATCGGCATGATGCGGGAACACGTCACCGTGCACCGCCGAGGTGCCGGCTTGCTCCTTTGTGGTGTCGGGAGCGGGACGTTGCTGCGGCGGGCGATCGTCATCGAACGATCTGGCACGCATACGTCCTCCACGTGGGACGCGCCGGGTCCGGGAGCGGTGACCCTCGTATGACAGACGCCACGGTCGGTGCGGGGGTGGCGGTCACCACGCGACCGTTTGGTCACCGCCCCGCACCGGATCCGTGAGCACAGCCCGCAGGGGCCGACGGCGGGCCCGTCGCCAGATCGTGGGCATGCACTGGCCGCAGACGCGTCGGACGGCCAGCTTAGGGCATGTCCCCTCAGTTTATCGATCCGTCTCTGCCCAAGCGCATTGATCGCTGGCGCAGCCCGGCACTCGGTCTCGAGATGCCCATCGTGAGCTACGGCTGGCGCGGCCAGCCCGTCCTGCTCTTTCCTACGGCCGCCGCCGACTTCCTCGAAAACGAACGGTTCTGGCTGGTGAAAGCCATCGAGCCGTTGCTACAGCAGGGACGCATCCGCGTCTTCTCCATCGACAGCATCAACCGGCTGGCGTGGATGGATCGTGGCTTGCCAGTCAAGGAGAGCGCCCGGCGCCAGGCACTGTACTCGCGCTACGTCGAAGACGAAGTGGTGCCGTTCATCCGGCACATTGGTGGCGATGGTGGCGCACGCGCCATCACCACCGGCGCCAGCTTCGGCTGCTTTCACGCTGCCAACGCCTTCTTCCGTCGCCCTGATCTCTTTGGTGGCGTGGTGGGCATGAGTGGCTTCTTCGACCTGTCGAGCAGCTACTTCAAAGGCTACAGCGACGACAACTGCTACTTCAACAATCCCATGTGGTACGTGGCGAACACCGAGGGGTGGGCGCTCGATCAGCTGCGGCATCACTCCCGGATTGCGATCGTGAGCGGACAGGGCGCCTACGAGCGCCCCGATTACGCGCGCGACTTCCACGACCTGCTCGACCAAAAGGGCATCGGCCACATTTTCGATCTGTGGGGGCACGACGTGAACCACGACTGGCCGTGGTGGCGCAAGATGCTGCCGCATTACCTGGAGCGGCTGGGATGCTGATGACGGCGGTGAACCGATCAGTTTCGGATAGTGGGTTAGGGTTAACGAGTTCAAGGTTCAACACACAACCCACAAACTTGAACACAAAACCCGCAACTGATCTGTTGCGGTTCATGTCGGTCGCGAGCATCGCCATGCTGTCGTTCGCAGCGCCCCTCGTCGCGCAGCAAACCCCGCCCCGCAAGCCCGTCGCGGCCGCACGGACACAGGCACTCCGCAACGCCTCGCTCGACGTCCGCCTCGCGTACGTCCGCCGGCTGCTGCGCCTCTCGCCGCTGGTCGACGGCCACAATGATCTGCCGTGGGCGCTGCGCGAAGAAAAGGAAACGCCGCGCGACATCGAGGCGTACAATCTCCGCCGCACGACGCGCGGCATGACCGACATTGCGCGGCTGCGACGCGGTCAGGTGGGCGGGCAGTTCTGGTCGGTGTACATCCCGGGCGAAATTCGCGATAGCGGCTACGCGCGCGTGCAGCTCGAACAGATCGACATCGCCAAGCGCGTCATCGCCAAGTATCCCGATGTCTTTCAGCCTGCCTTCACCGCGGCCGATGTGCGCAAAGCATACGCGGCCGGCAAGATCGGCTCGCTGCTGGGCATGGAAGGCGGCCACGCAATCGAGAACTCACTCGGTGCGCTGCGCGCGTACTACGATCTCGGCGCGCGGTACATGACGCTGACGCACAACGTCACGCTCGACTGGGCCGATGCGGCCAACGACAAGCCGACGCACGGCGGACTCACGCCATTCGGCAAGGAAGTCGTGCGCGAGATGAACCGGCTGGGCATGCTCGTCGATCTGTCGCATGTGTCGCCGGCCGTCATGAGCGATGCGCTCAACACGACCGAAGCGCCGGTCATCTTTTCACACTCGAGTGCGCGCGCCCTCACGAATGTGCCGCGCAATGTGCCCGACTCCATTCTCGCCAGACTGCCGAAGAATGGGGGCGTCGTCATGATGACGTTCGTGCCGGGCTTCGTGTCGCAGAAGGTGGCCGATCACAGTGCGGCACAGAACGCGGTGGTCGATTCGGTGACCAGGCGTTTTCCGAAAGACAACGACGCGCAGTTCAAGGCCGTCGCGGCCTGGCGGGAGACCCATCCGACGCCCGTCGCCACGATTGCCGACGTCGCCGACCATCTGGACCACATCAAAAAGGTCGCCGGCGCGGAACATGTGGGGATGGGCGGCGATTATGACGGCATCACGGAAACCGTTGAGGGGCTCGAGGATGTCTCAAAGTATCCGTACCTGCTCGCCGAGCTGGTGAAGCGCGGCTGGACGGATGTGGAGCTCCGCGGGCTCGCCGGCGAAAACGTGCTGCGCGCGCTGACCCGCGCCGAACAGGTGTCTGCTCGACTTCGCCAGACGCGCAGTGCGTCGACGAAGACCATCGAACAACTCGACCGCAAGCGCATCCCATGACGCTGGATCGTCGCACTTTCCTCAAGACATCGGCGGTCATCGGCGGCGCCATGACCGTCGGACTTCCCGGTGCTGCCGGGGCGTTCACCGCCGACGGCGTACGCCCGCTCGTGTACCGCCCGGAAACCGGAGACGCGCAGCCCAAGCCGCTGCGTATTCTCATTCTTGGCGGCACAGGATTCATTGGGCCGCAACAGGTGGAGTACGCGCTCGCGCGCAAGCACAAGCTCACGCTGTTCAATCGCGGCAAGACGAATGCGGGGCTGTTTCCCAACGTGCCGCGGCTGCTCGGTGACCGGAACGAACCCACCGGTCACGATGTGCTCAAGAAGGGTACGTGGGACGTCGTGATCGACAATCCCACCACGAATCCCATGTGGGTGCGTGGTGCTGGCGAGGCGCTCAAGGGGCGTGTGGGACAGTACCTCTTCGTGTCGACGATCTCGGTGTTCAGTGACTACTCCAAGCCGGGGATGGACGAAAGTGGGCCGCTGAACGAGCCCACCGACATCAGCAAGCCGTTCGATCGGGATGCGCGCTACTACGGAGCCAACAAGGTGCGCAGCGAAATCGAAGCGAAGGCACAGTTTGGCGAAGACAAGGTCACCATCGTGCGTCCCGGGCTCATTGTCGGCCCGGGCGATCTGAGTGATCGCTTCAGCTACTGGCCGGTGCGCATTGACAAGGGCGGTGAGATTCTCGCGCCGGGCGCGCCGAGTGATGCGGTGCAGTACATCGACGTACACGATCTGGCGGAGTGGATTGTGCGATGTGGCGAGAACCACACGTTGGGCACGTTCAACGCGACGGGACCCAAAACGCCGACGAACATTGCGGAGATGTTGTACGGCATCAAAGCGGTGACGACGAGCGATGCACGTTTCACGTTTGTCCCCGCCGATTTTCTGCGTGAGCAGCAGGTGCGCGCGTGGAGCGAGATGCCGGTGTGGCAACCGGCCATGGGGCCGACGCTGGGCTTCATGCAGGTGAACTGTCAGAAGGCGTATGCCGCCGGGCTGACGTTCCGTCCGCTCGCTGATACCGCGAAGAGCACGCTGGAGTGGTACAAGACCCGTCCGGCGGCTGAGCAGGAGAAGGCGCGCGCCGGCATCGCGCCGGAGAAGGAGAAGGCGGTGCTGGCCGCCTGGCACGCCAAGGCCGGACGCTAAGCATGGAGCACATGCTCGCGGCCCTCGACGGCGCGCCGAAAAAGGTTCTGGTGCTCGGTGGCACCGGCTACATCGGGCCGCATCTGGTGACGCACGCGATCGCGCGTGGGCACAGCGTGACGTTGTTCAATCGCGGCAAGACCAAGCCTGGGCTGTTCCCCAAGGCGGAGCAGCTCATTGGCGACCGCAACGTGGCCGACGGGCATGCCGCGCTCAAGGGACGGACGTGGGATGTCGTGTATGATTTGCCCACGACCAATCCCGAGTGGATCGTGAACGCGGTGGCGGTGCTCAAAGACAACGTGTCGCAGTACGTGTACGTGTCGAGCACCGGCGTGTACAAGGACTACACGCGGTCGTCCCCCGACGAAACGCATCCGCGCATGGACCAGGCGCCCATTAACGGGCCTGATGCGGCGGCGGCGAGCTACGGTGCCAAGAAATCGCGCTGTGAGCAGCTGCTCGAAGCGGCGTTCGGCGACCGGGCCACGATCGTGCGCCCGGGGCTCATTGTCGGCCCCGGTGACCTTACCGATCGGTTCACGTACTGGCCGGTGCGTATCGAGCGTGGTGGCGAGATTCTCGCGCCCGGCACGCTCGACGATCCGGCGCAGTGGATCGATGTGCGTGATCTCACCGAGTGGATGGTGCGGCTTGGTGAGAACGGCACGGGTGGTGCGTTCAACGCCGTGGGGCCGCGCACGACGTGCGGCATTGGCGAGTTGCTGTACGGCATCAAGGCGTGCTTCGCCAACGACGCGCACTTCACGTGGGTGCCGCAGCCGTTTCTCACGGCGAACAAGTTGCGCTCGTGGGGCGATATGCCGGTGTGGAGTTACACGGGGGCGAGTACGGTGGCGTTCTGCACGAGCGTCATCGAGAAGGCGTTGGCGGCGGGGCTGACGTTCCGTCCGTTGGCCACCACGGTGCGCGATGCGCTTACGTGGTATCACGCACGGCCGGCCGAAGCACAGGCCAAGCTGCGCGCGGGCGTGTCGCCGGAGCGTGAGCGCGACGTGCTCGCGGCGTGGCATGCACAGCAGGGCGGGACCCAGTGAGTGAATCGACTGGCATGACGCCAGTCTTTTTACGACGTCTGATGTCGCGGTTGGGGACGGTCGAAGCGGGAGAAGAACGCGCGACGCTGCTGGCCGCCACGTACTTCTTCTTCGCGCTGGCGAGCTACTTCATTCTGCGCGCGGTGCGTGATGCGGCGGGGGTCGCTGCCGGCACCGACAAGTTGCCGTGGTTGTTCACGGGCACGCTGATCACGACGCTGCTCATGAACCCGGTGTATTCGGCGATTGTCGCGAAGCTGCCGGTGCGACGGTTCATCCCGATTGTCTACCGGGTGTTCATTGCGCTGCTGCTCATCTTCGCCGGCATCATCAAGTATGGTCCCGCATCGTGGGAGCCGTTCCTGGGGCCCGCGTTCTGGATTCTCACGAGTATCTACTCGCTGTTCATCCCCTCGGTGTTCTGGGGGTTCATGGCCGACACCTTCCGCCCCGACCAGGGGAAACGGTTGTTCGGCTTCATCAGTGTCGGAGGCACACTCGGCGCGCTCGTCGGTGCCTTTCTCACATCGCGCCTGGCGCAGACCGTGGGCACGCCAGTGCTCATGGTCATGAGCGTGGCGTTGCTCGAGTGCGCGGTGCAGGCGGTGAAGCAGTTCCCGCCCAGCTTCCGTGCGGAAACGCGCAAGCGTGATGCGGCCGAACAAAGTGTGGGCGGGTCGTCGCTGTCGGGCATTACGCACGTGCTCACGAGTCCGTATCTGCTGGGCATTTGCGCGTACATGCTGCTCTTCACCATCGGCTCCACCATTCTCTACTTCCAGCAGGCGGAGATCGTCGGGGCCCGCTATACCGATCGTGAAGCGCGGACCGCGTTTTTGGCGAGCGTGGACACGGTGGTACAGGGGCTCACGATTCTGGCGCAGCTGTTTGTCACGGGGCGCGTGCTCAAGTGGGTGGGTGTCGGGGCGACGCTAGCCATCATGCCCATTCTGAGCGTGGTGGGCTTCACGGCACTCGGCACGTGGGAGACGCTCGCGGTGTTCGTGGTCTTCCAGGTGATGCGCCGTGCCGGCGAGTACGCGTTCGGCAAGCCGGCGCGCGAGGTGCTGTTCACGGTGGTGCCCCCCGAAGACAAGTACAAAGCCAAGAACTTCATCGACACGTTCGTGTACCGCGGCGGCGATCAGATTGGCGCGTGGTCGTACGCGGGGCTCTCGGCCGCCGGCATGGCGGTGAGCAGCATTGCGCTGTTCGCGGCGCCCATGAGCCTGGTGTGGCTGGGGGTGGCGTTCTGGCTGGGGACGCGGAATGCGCGACTGGAGAAGGGAAGCTGAGGACTAGGCGCGAATAGGTCCCAATGGTGGCGGTTCTGGCGGCAGGTACATGGCGTTTTCGCTCCTCCAGAGTTCAATCGCAACGACGAAACGCGTCAGCGACATCGGGCGCTGCGTTTGAATGCGTGGTTCAGGGAGCAGGTGTTCCCTACACCACGTGCCGTGAACGTGGGGATGCTGCTTGTGCGTGCGATGCCCACTTTCGTACCGCGCGAGTTCGCCCTCACCAAATACGCTCGCCCGGAAGTGCTGCTCTTCCCGAATGACCAAGTAGGTGTTCGCGCGCTGGAGGCGCATGACATCGAAGTCGACCGTCATTCCGAATGCGATGCCCGACTGCATTGCCGCGGTTGTTTGTACGCGAATGGTGCGAAAATACGCTCCGCCGGCATTGGAGACGGCGGGCTTCTGAAGCGCTACGAAGATACCGCTCTCGTCGAGCCGAAGCAGTTCAGTTTCAAGTCGTTCAACTGCGCGGGCTAAGCGCTGCAGCGCGTATTTGCGAAGCTCAAGCATAGTCTCAACAAAGCAAGACAGCCCGACGATGTCGGGCTGTCAAAACCTCGTGCGACTAGGTCTACGCGATTGAAAGAGCTGGCTTGGGCGAGGCCGGTGTCGACTCAGTCCTTCGGGAACTTGCTGCACCCCGAACAGGCCCCGCCGGCTTTGTACGACCGCGCTCAAGGTCGGCCATCATCGTATCCATCGCACTGGCGATCGGAGGCAGCGTCGGCAAGTTGCCCTGCGGTTGCTGCGCCGCCGACATCACGCGTCGAGCCAAACCTTTGGCAGCAGATGGTTTTTTCACGAGAACTCCGATTTCAGGGGGTTCTACCAAACGCAGCCCGCGTCTGGCGCCCAAAGGATGCTACCGCTTCGTTGGCACGCGGACAAGCCGTTGTGGGAGTACCCTAATGAGACGACCGGACGGCCGGGTCCGCAGTAACCAAACGATTCCGACGATCATTCGTTTCGGCAGCGGAACTCAACATGGAACCCCGATGTTGGCTACACGATCCTCCACACGCATCGGTCGACAGGCGGCAATGTACATGTAAATTCATGGTAAGAAACGATTTAGTGCTGATCGGGAGAGCGCGAACACCGGTTGCGATGCGGACACGTCGTGACGCCCGAATGGGTGCGCTTGAGATTATCCCAAACACAATCCGAAGCCGGACGCTGATCAGCGCGACATCGTGTTGCCTGCCGGTACCCCCATTCCCAGATTGCACGCAATGACTGATGCCGATTCTACTCCTGCGGATGTCGCTCCGGATACCGCGCTGCGGCTACAGGAGCTGGCCACCCGGTGGTCGGAGGCGGGCGCTGCTGAGCGCGCCAACTATCAGCTGTACCTGATCGAGCTCTGTGAAGCGTTGGGGCTCGTTCGGCCGCGCCCGGCGTCAACTGGCAACCGCGTGGCCGATGTTGCGGCGTACCAGTTCGAATTTGCCATCAAGACCACGACGCGCGACGGGGCGATCGCCACCAACTACATCGATCTGTACAAGGCCGGCTGCTTTGCGCTCGAGGCCAAGGATTCGGAAGAGGGTGCCTCCACGACCAAACTGCTGACCAAGGCGTTTGGTCAGGTGTCGAACTACGCCAAGGATCTTCCCGAGCGACCGCCGTACATCATGGTGCTCGATGTTGGAAAGTCGCTGCTGATCTGGGACCGGTGGTCGGGGTCATACGGCGGGTTTCACCTCGCGACGCGCATCGACCTGCGGGCACTCGAACGCAATGCCGCGCACGTGGCGCTGTTGCGCGATATCTGGACGGATCCGTCGGTGCGCGATCCGCGCCGCCGGGCTCAGGTCATTACGGTGGAGATTGCCGGGCTGCTCGCAGAACTCGCGGCCACGCTGGAACAGCGCGGGCACGATTCCGAGCGCGTAGCGCGCTTCCTCATTCGCTGCGTGTTCTCGATGTTCGCCGAAGATGTGAAGCTCCTGCCAGACGCCTCATTCAAGCGTCTGCTGGACGCCGTCTTGCCATCGGGACCGGACGCCTTTGTGCAGGCCTCACAAGCGCTTTGGCAGGCGATGGATGCGGGTGCCATGTTCGGCTACCACCGCCTGCTGCGCTTCAACGGACACTTTTTTGCCAACGCGGAGGCGTTGCCGTTGGAGCGCGCGGAGCTTGAGCTACTGCGCCGCGCCGCTGAAGCCGATTGGAGCGAGGTGGAGCCCTCCATTTTCGGCACATTGCTGGTGCGCGCGCTCTCGGCGGAAGAGCGGCATCGATTAGGCGCTGAGTATACCCCGCGTGAGTTCATCGAGCGGTTGGTGCGTCCGACGGTCGAAGAGCCCGTTCGCGAGCGGTGGGCGGCGGTTCAGGCGGAGGTCATGCAGCTGCGGGAATCGAAGCGTGCCGCAGACACCAGGAAAGCAGAGTCGCGGCTGCTCGAGTTTCATGCGTGGCTTCGCGGCTTGCAGATTCTCGACCCGGCGTGCGGTAGCGGCAACTTTCTGTACGTGACCATGCATGCGCTCAAGCGCGTGGAAGTGGAAGTGTTTCGTCTGCTTGCCGATGTGCAGGGCGGACAGACGAGCGTACGCATGGCGGAGATCGATCCGGGGCAGTTTCACGGGATCGAGGTCAAAGCATGGGCTCGTGAGATTGCGGAGCTCACGTTGTGGATTGGGTTTCACCAGTTCTGGCGTCAGCAGCATGGCGATGTGCAGCCAGAAGAGCCGTTGCTGCGCGATACCGGGACGTTGGAGCATCGCGACGCGGTATTGGCGTGGGACAGCATTCGGCATGTACCGGAGCGTGACCGGCCGGATCCGACGCCGCGCATCGTGCATCCGGTGACGGGGCAGCTGGTGCCGGATCCTACCGCGAAGCTTCCCTACATGGAGTACGTAGGGGCGCGGGCGGCGGAGTGGCCGCGCGCGGACTTTATTGTGGGGAATCCGCCGTATTTGGGGCGCCATCGGAAGCGCGATGCTCTCGGCGATGGTTATGTTGATGCTCTCCATGCCGCGTTTCCAGATCAGAACGACAGCGTAGACTTTGTGATGTATTGGTGGTGGCTAGCTTCCGAAAGTGTAGCAAGAGGCGATTCCATTCGCGCAGGTCTCATTACAACGAATAGCATCACGCAAGGATTCAACGCCGAGATCGTTAGGGCTGCGAGTGAGCGCGGAAGCAGGGTCGTTTGGGCTGCTCCTGATCACCCGTGGGCTGACGGGTCTGGCGACGCCTCCGTGCGAGTGGCACTTACTGTTGTTGAGCGGTCCCGACCGGATGAGTCTTGGGCTACCCGTATCGAGGTAGATGAAACCGGCGCAGTCGTCAAAACACTTCGCGCACAAAGACTAAACGCGGATCTTTCCGCGACTGCGGACGTCTCGTCAGCTAGCCAGAATCCCCTTGCAGCCAACTCTGCCTTGGCCATGAGAGGTGTGCAGCCTCAAGGTGAGGGCTTCCAGCTTGACCGAACGGAGGGAGAATTGCTCCTTAAGGAGCCAAGTAACGCGAAAGTGGTGAGGCGTCACGTTAATGGTCGCGACTTGGCTGCGCGTTCGCGGAATCGATTCATAATCGATTTTGCACTGATGACAGAGGCCGAGAGTAAGCGTTACCCTCAGGTCCTCAATATTGTGATTGACCGCGTTAAGCCTGATCGCGAAGCCAATAAGCGCGCAAGTTACGCAAAGTATTGGTGGCGTTTGGGGGAACCACGCCCAGGATTACGACGGGCGCTGATGGCCCTAGAGCGATTCATTGTCACTCCAGAGACTGCGGCCCATCGCTACTTTATGTTTCTCGATAATGCCATATCGATTGACAATAGCGTGGTAGCAATCGCTCACGACAGCGCGCTGATACTTGGAGTTCTTTCGTCTTCCATTCATAAAGAGTGGGCCACTGCTGCAGGGACAAGACTCGGCGTCGGTAATGATGAGCGCTATAACAACCCGCGTTGCTTTGATGCATTTCCTTTCCCTGATCCGTCAACTGACCTTCGTGTGCGCATCGCCGCCGTAGCCGAATCGCTCGACGCGCATCGCAAGGCCGCCATCGCTCGCGACGAACGGGTGACCATGACGGGTATGTACAACGTCGTCGAGAAACTTCGGTCCGGCGAATCGCTCACCCCCAAAGAACGGACGGTGCACGAACTCGCCGCCTGCGGCATGCTGCGTGACATGCACGATCAACTCGATGCGTTGGTGGCCGAGGCGTACGGATGGCCTTGGCCGCTGTCTACTGAAGAGATCCTCGAGCGTCTCGTCGCGTTGCACGATGTCCGCGTAGCCGAGGAAGCGCAGGGGATCGTGCGGTGGCTGCGTCCGGAGTTTCAGGCGCCGTCGTCGGAGCAGGACGTTCCCGCCGCCGAGCTTGCCCTGACCACCAACGTGGTCGCCGCCGCCGCCGCGGAACCGGCGGCGTGGCCCACCCAGGCCATCGAGCAGATTGCCGCGCTCAAGCGGCTCGTAAACACCAGCACCATCACTGTAGACACGGCCATGCCGTACTTTCGCGGCGCGAAACGTGAACTGGTCGAACGCCACCTCGAAACGCTGGCAATCCTTGGCGAGGTGCGTGAAATCGAGCCCGGTCACTACAGCGCGGTCGCAACGTTCTGACTGTTGACCGCAGCTAGGCCCGTGGCGGGGTGCTCACGTTGTTGAGCGTGTTCATGATTGACGCGTGGTACGGGTGCCTCAAGGTCCGTCCGGATAGCCCTCGCATGATCTTGGGCGCTGCGCGGACGCTCACGCTCGCACCATCGGGCTTGCGTGGGGACCACCGTGGGCGCGGCTTTCCCGAGAGCGCTTGCGTAAGTATATAAATATGTATATTCTCCGGCATGACCCATCGGGCGATCCTCTGGGTAGGGTCCGCGCGCGACGATCTGCGGGTCTTCCCCGAATCGGCGCGGCGTCGAGCCGGTCAGGAACTCGAGCTGCTCCAGCAGGGCTTGGAGCCGCACGACTTCAAGCCGATGCCCAGCATTGGGGCCGGGGTCTATGAGTTGCGCATTCGCGCTGGCGGTGCGTTTCGGGTGTTCTATGTCGCCAAGTTCGCCGAAGGGCTGTACGTCCTGCACGCGTTCCAGAAGAAGACCCAGCAGACGGGCCGCCTGGATGTCGAAATTGGCGCCAAGCGGTATCGCGAGATTCTACGCCAGCGGTCGGACCGCTGAGGAGCGCAGCCATGGCCATCAAGATCACCCGCGGGAGCGGTAACGTATTCACCGATGTGGGCTTTCCGCCGGAGGAAGCCGCTAATCTCCAACTACGCTCGGATCTGATTATCCAGCTGCGCAAACGCCTCGCCGTCCTCGGCGAGACGCAGACGGAGTGGGCTGCAATCCTCGGCGTGTCTCAGCCGCGCGTCAGCGACCTGCTACGCGGCAAGATCGAACGTTTCAGCGTCGATACTTTGGTCGCGTTCCTCGGCAAGACGGGCGCCGAAGTGCGGCTGACCGTCCGGGCCAAGACGCAGGCGGCGTAACTGCGCGACGAGAGGCACCGCTGCTGTCGGTAGGCAACATGCGGCCTGCATCGAAACAACCTCGCCTAGTGTTGTTGCGGTCAGCCGTTCAGTATAGCGCCGTACTGGACGGTTGATCGCACTCCCTCGTAAACGGCGTTCAAGGCTGAGCGACTTTTGTAGGCGCCATCGTTGGACGGAAGAACCCCAAACACCTAATCCAATCGATGAACCCTGCAGATATCGAATGGCGCAGTTTCGTCGTGGATGAGAAGCCGTATTGCATGTGGGGGATCGACACGACTTCGCAGAACATGCGTTTTCTCGACGGAGTCGACGCGTCGTACTTTTACTACGTCGCCAGTTCACAGATCCCAAACCTCAATGGCCCAGACAGGCACCGTGCCGCGCTGACGATTCGTACAACATATGCACATGCGCTTGAGACATTCTTCGCTCTATTGATCGCAGCCGTTCAGGCTCCGCACTGTCCACTCGGGTGGATCCTTCGGTACAGCCCAGGAGACCTTGCTCGCATGGTCGGGAAGATCAATCGCGGCGACCACCTTCTCGCAATAACCAAGTTCGACGGGACGTGGCTCGGTTTGGCTACCGCCGTTAATGCGTTCGAATTGGCTGAGCATCAGGACAACTCGCGCGCTAAGGCTCAGTTTGCTGATCTGTGGAGCTATCTCGCGAGTGATCTCCTCGATTCGGCCGCCATAACGGAATACAACAGCGTGAAGCACGGGCTCCGGGCAAGCTCGGGCGGTTCGGTAACCAGTATCGGGTCTCCGGGGCTTGGTGTTCAAGCCTTCCTAAGAAGTGAGAGTGAGTTCGGCGCGCATCACTTTGCTGCTCACAAGCTTCGGGATAATGCGATCAACTTTGACGTTCGCGACATTATCCGAAACTGGTGTCCTCACGCGCTCGCGATGCGTACTCAACTAGTGGGGCGTAGTTGAAATGTGGATAGCACGAGAATTGCAGCCGGATGGCGTATGTTTACTCCTGCCATGCATCTCGTGCTTACCCCCGATGACCGTCGCACGCTCGAGCAGCTCCTGCGACAGACGACGCTGAGCCAAGCCATCGCCAAGCGGGGGCGCGTGGTGCTGGCGCTGGCCGACGGGGACACCTACGCCACCATCGCGGCGCGCGCGGGGTGTACGGATCGCTTTATCGCGATCTGGAAGCGCCGCTTCCTCGAGGGCGGCGTCCTCGCCATGGCCGACGCGCCGCGCGCGGGCCGCGGGCATGGCATGAGCGCGGCGCTGGAGGCGAAGATCGTGCGGCTGACCCTGCAGACGAAGCCCCCCGCGCCCCTCACCCATTGGTCGAGCCGGCGGCTCGCGGCCAAGCTCGGCGTGGCGCACACGACCGTCACGAAGGTGTGGAAGCTGCACGGCCTCAAGCCGCATCGCTTGGAACGATACCAGGGCAGTCCCGATCCGGAATTCGAGACGAAAGCGGCGGACATTATTGGCCTGTACATCGCGCCGCCCACGAATGCGGTGGTGTTCTGCGTCGATGAGAAGACCGCCATCCAAGCGCTGAATCGCACGGATCCGGTGTTGCCGCTGCGCCCCGGGCGGGCCGAGACCCACGGGTTCGAGTACGTCCGGCACGGGACGCGCTCCCTCTACGCGGCGCTCGACGTGGGCACCGGGCACGTGCAGGGCAAGGTCGCCGTGCGGCACACCAGCGCGGAATTCGTCGACTTCCTCGACACGGTCACCCGCTCCGCGCCGCGCGGGAAGGCCGTCCACTTTGTCGTCGACAACCTGTCCGCGCACAAGACCCAGGCGGTGAAAGACTGGCTCGCGGCGCATCCGCGCGTCACGATGCACTACACCCCGACCTATAGTAGCTGGCTCAATCAGGTGGAGAGTTGGTTCGCGCGCATCGAACGCGACTGCATTGCACGCGGCATCTTCACCTCGACGACGGATCTCACGCGCAAGCTCCTTCGGTACATCAAGCTCCACAACGAAACCTGCCAGCCGTTTGTGTGGCGGTACCGCGACGTCACCCGTCGCATGCCTGCTACACGAAAATCAACTACGCCCCACTAGTGTGTCTTTCGATCGGAAACGTGGTGAGCTATCTTCGCGTGTTCCTCGGAGCTGCACCTGATGACATAACATTCCAATGCCTTGATGCGACCTATTCGGTTTCTGCTCCATGGACCAACCTCCCAGAAGTAAGGTCAGTCGTAGCGACCCAGAATGTGCGTGTTGTGAACGAGCAGCTATTAACCCGGCCAGCGTTTAGTTGACAAATTAGAGTTCTGGTGCTATCTTGCATCATGACGCACCCCGATGCGCGCACCCTGAAGCCGGCGGCGCAGGCCGAGAAGCGGCGGATCGCGATGACCATGCGCGAAGCCGGCACCCGCTTCAGCGAGATTGGGCGCGCGTTGGGGGTGCACTACATGACCGTGTCGAAGTGGTGGGATCGGTACCAGGACGGTGGCGCCGACGCGCTGGCGGCGCAGAAGCGTGGGCCCGCGGTCGGGGCGCATCGCCGTCTGACCGCCAAGCAGGAACAGGCGATACAGCGTGCGATGACCGACTCGACGCCCGATCAACTGAAGCTGCCGTTCGCGTTGTGGACCCGCGCCGCCGTCGTGCAATGGATCAAGCGAAAGTACGGGTTCACCCTGCCGGTGCGCACGATGGGGCACTCCCTCGCGCGTTGGGGCTTCACGGCGCAGAAGCCGATCAAGCGGGCGTACGAGCAGCGGCCCGAGGCCATCGCGGCGTGGCTCAAGACCGAGTATCCGCGGATCAAGCGGCAGGCGGCCGCCGAGGGGGCAGAGATCTACTGGGGCGATGAAACGAGCCTCAGCACGAGCGGTCCGCGCGGCCGCGGCTTCGCGCCCAAAGGCAAGACACCGGTGCGCCCGATCCTCTCGCAGCGCCAATCGGTCAGCTACCTCTCCGCGATCAGTAACAGCGGCCTCCTCCGCTTCATGGTGCTCAAGCAGGCGGTCGACGCGCCCACGCTCATGACCTTCCTCAAGCGTTTGTGCAAAGACGCGGGGCGCAAAGTCGTGCTGATCTTGGACAACCTCAACGTGCACAAGGCGAAGGACGTGCGCGCGTGGGTGGCGGAGCACACGGACCTGATCGCGATTCACTACCTGCCGCCCTATGCGCCAGAACTCAACCCCGACGAGTATCTAAACGGGGACCTCAAGATGCAGGTCGCGCAGCGCGCGCCGGCTCGTGATCGCGCCGAGTTGGAGCGGACCGCCACGCGACGACTGCGGTCACTGCAGCGCCGCCCCGAATGCGTCAAGAAATTCTTCCATCATCCACGCGTGCAATACGCGGCGTGATGTCAACTAAACTGTGGCCCAAGTAATAACAGCGGAATTGGCGGCGGTGTGAGCATCGTGCCCTACAGAATTTGACGGGAGCCAGCATATCTTGGAGAAATCTGCTTGAAGTGCTCTTTCAACCGATGCTTTTGGCAAAGTTCACATTATGAGACATCGAATCGGGACACGATGGAGCCTGGCAAGCGGAACAGGGCGTCGTCAGAGGACTGCCCTCGTCACCTTGTTGATCGCAACTCTGGGTGCGTCACGTGACCGGGAAACGCCCGACGTTGCTACAGCCGCCACCCCGACTTTCCGGCGGCGTACCGTAGAGTACACACTGCAGAGCACGTCGATCACGAACCTCATCGCGGAGCACCGCGCACTGGCCGCACGTGGCGGCGCTCCTGCAACATTCGGCTTCACGAGTTGGAAAGTCAGCATCACCACATCGCCTCGAAATGGAATCGCGACGTCATGTTCGCCGGACCGCATTTTGTTCCTTGTAGAATTGACAACCACACTACCTGCAGCAACCAAGAGCAGCGAGTTCAGCGAGGCAGATTCTCGGAGCTGGTCTGAGTTTCTGTCGGCGCTCAAACGGCATGAAGCCAAGCACGACAGCATCACGGTGTCCGAGGTGACCAAGTTCCTCACAGAGGTCGAGCAGGAGGCCATACGGTCTCCGTCCTCCAAGTCCATCCCAGCCTGTGTGGCCGACGTGTTGGAGCGGCTTCAGCGGGCCAGCGCGTCGTTCGATCAAGTCTCTGGGCACGGACGGACTGAGGGTGTAGTCCTCATTTTGCGCCGACCCCCGTCGCACGAGTTCTGAGTTCCGCAACGACGGCAGCGGGCCCCCAAACAGCGGCCCGCTGCCATCGTTCCGGTCAGTGCTTTCGGCGCGTTAGCGAGCGCTCCTGCGCGCTGCGACTTCATTTATCGCAAGAGTGAGTACCATCGCACCTCCCGCGACAAACCACGCAGTGCCATCGCTGATCATGACTCGCGCGGCGGCGATCACGGGAACAAGCAGTAGCATGTGCAGTCCAACGTGCCGCCAGCGCCGACGTTTCAACCGGTCGGAGCCGATCAAGCCCATACCCCACACGATAGCGGCCGCTGCGAATCCGAGAAGTACCGGCAGGATGTAGTCAGCTTGCGCGGGGAAGAGCCGTGTCCCACCACCCATAGCCAAGAAGATCATCACAGCGCAGAATGTGAGCACTCCGGCCATGCGTAGAGAGAGGATTGAGTTGAATGCTTGCAACGTGGCCCCCTCCCTAGATTGGGTAACACTGTGTGTACGTATGGATCCCAGTGATGAATCCATCCGTATAAGTGTATTCGGTCCAAACATTGCACACAAATCCGCCACCGCCGCCGCCGCCAGTGCCGCCGCCAGTGCCGCCGCCAGTGCCGCCGCCAGTGCCGCCGCCAGTGCCGCCGCCAGTGCCGCCGCCAGTGCCGCCGCCAGTGCCGCCGCCAGTGCCGCCGCCAGTGCCGCCGCCAGTGCCGCCGCCAGTGCCGCCGCCAGTGCCGCCGCCAGTGCCGCCGCCGCCACCTCCGCCGCCCCCACCAGTGCCTCCGCCACCAGGCGGATCGCAACTACCGTACGTCATGTAGCCACACTGGAAACAGGGCGGGTGGATTGTGCGGCACTCGTCGGTGTGCCCGTCAAACCAGACCACGGCAGCGGCGCAAACTGCCGCGAATGCCAAGGCCGCAGAAAAAACAGGGCAACCCAACAATCCAGTGAATGGATTGCAAGTGGCCGCCGCTGGGGTCAAAGCGGCCAGTGCGCCCGCGAGGCCTACCACGGCGGCAGCGTGCCCCTGAATCCATCCACTGCATGGATCATCCTCCACAGCTTGCGCCTGCAAGACATCCGGTAGCACCAAGTTCGCACCGCCGCGCAAGAGCCGACGAAACATCGTTTGCAGGCCAGACTGCTCCGCAGCAGCGACACGGTTGTTCATAGACACACGCGACAGATCTACCGTGTACTCAGAGGAGAGACCCCCGGCGCTGTCAAGCTGCACCATGCGTACTTCCTTCGGTAAGCCGCTGGCGTTAAGACCGGTGAACTCGATCATATGTCGCAAACGCCCGTCAATCTGAATCATCATGCCGACTGGCTTTCCAGTGGCTTTCCCGCCTTCGCGGACCAGGTATGGCTCCACCAAGTGACCGTCGACCTTTTCACTTCGGAGCCGAGAAGCTGGTATGCGAACACTCGGGCGACGAGTTTCCGCCCCGTCCTTCGGCGCGGTTGCAAAACCAAAAGTCGGTATCGGGTTGTTGGCGGGCGTGAGCTGGGCCCCGTCTTCCCTCTCTGCCAATATGAGTGAGACACCGATCCATCCCGAGTTTAGTGTACGAGGGTGATCGAGGCTGTTCCCATGTCGTCCGCTCTTTCCGTTGCGCCGTTGCTTCTTCATGATACCGGGGTGTCACCGACCCGGACCCGTCGCCAGTTCCCCGCGACCTACAAGCTCCAGATCCTCGCCGCCGCCGACGCGTGCACGAAGCCCGGTGAGCTCGGCGCGCTCCTGCGTCGCGAAGGCCTGTACTCGTCCCATCTGGCCATGTGGCGGGCCGCGCAGCGACGGGGCGACCTGCAGGGCCCGGCCAAGCGCCGCGGACCGGCGCGGTTGGCGCCCGATCCGGCGCGGAAACAGGTGGCCGAGCTGGAGCGCCAGCTCGCGAAGGCGACCGCGCGCGCAGAGCGTGCGGAGCTCATTATCGACGCCCCAAAAAAGTTCTCGCAGCTCTTGGGCCTGACACTCCCGCCGCGCGACGAGCCCACCGAGACGCGCTCGTGAGCACCGTCACGACGCACGGGGCGGCAACGTCCCTGCGCGGGCTCTGTGCGAGCCTTGGGGTCGCGCCGGCGACCTACTATCGGGCGCGGCGACGCGCCGAGCGGCCCACGTGCGCGCTGCCCCGCCGCGCACCACCACGCACGTTGGCCCCTGTCGAGCAACAGCGGGTCCTCGACGTGCTGCACGAGGACCGCTTCGTCGATCTGGCGCCCGCTCAAGTGTATGCAACGCTGCTGGACGAAGGCGTGTACCACTGCGCCGAGCGCACCATGTACCGGCTCTTGGCCGCGCACGACGAGATCCGCGAACGGCGCGCGCAACGGCGACACCCGGTGTACACCGCGCCCGAGTTGCTCGCGACCGCACCGAATCAGCTGTGGAGTTGGGATATCACCAAACTCAAGGGGCCCACGACCTGGTCGTGGTATCACTTGTACGTGATCCTCGATGTGTTCAGTCGCTACGTCGTGGGCTGGATGGTCGCGCCGCGCGAATCGGCGCTCCTCGCGGAGCGGCTCATCGCCGCCTGCTGTACGCGCGAAGGCATCGGGCCCAATCAACTCACCCTGCACGCGGATCGTGGGTCGTCGATGGTGTCGCAGCCGGTCGCGCACCTGCTCGCCGATCTCGGCGTCACCAAGTCGCACTCGCGCCCCTCCGTCTCGAACGACAATCCGTATTCGGAAGCGCAGTTCAAGACACTCAAGTATCGCCCGGATTTCCCCGCGCGCTTTGGGTCGCTCGAAGACGCTCGCGCGCACTGCGTCGACTTCTTTCACTGGTACAACACCGAGCATCACCACAGCGGGCTCGGGCTGCACACACCCTTCGACGTGCATCACCAGCTGGCTGACGCGCGCAACGCCGCACGCGCCGACGTCCTCACCGCCGCCTACGCCGCACGTCCTGACCGCTTTGTCCATGGTCTGCCCACCCCCCGCGCGCTACCGACCGCCGCGTGGATCAATCCTCCCACACCACGACCGTCAACCGACGTCGCTCAGTAAACCCCACCCACCCGGTGTCTCAAACTCATTGACTGAACCGCCCCGGGATTGGAGGAGGCTCCCAGCTTTGTGAGATTTGGGAGCATGACGAAAGACAAAGGGACGGGCAAGCGTCCGGCGAAGCCGTTCTCGCCCGAGGTCCGGGAGCGGGCGGTGCGCTTGGTGCAGGAGCAACAGGGCGCGCATGCGACGCAGTGGGCCGCCATCCGGTCGATTGCCGACAAGATCGGTTGTTCGCCGGAGACGTTGCGGCTCTGGCTCCGGCGGACCGAGCGCGATGCGGGCCAGCGGCCTGGCGTAAAGACCGACGAGCGAGAGCGGGTACTCGCCTTGGAGCGGGAGAATCGCGAGCTGAAACGCGCGAATGAAATTCTGCGGAAGGCCAGCGCGTTTTTCGCCGCGGCGGAGCTCGACCGCGACACGAAGTAACCCACGCTGTGATGTACGCGTTTATCGACGCCCATCACGCGGACTACGGTGTCGAGCCGATCTGCTGTGTGCTGGAGATCGCACCGTCGGGCTATTATCGCTATCGCCAGCAGCAGGCCGACGCCACGTGCCGGTCCGCGCGGGCGCAGCGCGATGCGATGCTGCTGGAGGAGATCCGTCGCGTCTTTCGGCAGCATCACGAGGTGTACGGGGTGCGCAAGATCTGGCATCAGCTGCAGCGAGAGGGCATCGCGGTGGCACGCTGCACCGTCGAGCGTTTGATGCGCGCGGCGGGGTTACAGGGCGTCGTGCGTGGGCAGCGCCGTATCACGACGCGTCCCGATACGGCGGCGCCCTGTGCCGAGGATCTTGTACAGCGGCAGTTCTCCGCAGAGCGACCCAATCAGTTATGGGTCGCGGACTTTACGTACGTGGCGACGTGGCGCGGCTTCGTCTACGTGGCATTCGTCATTGACGTGTTCTCGCGCCGCATCGTCGGCTGGCGAGCCCACACGACGATGCGGACCGATCTCGTGCTCGATGCGCTTGAACACGCCCTGCATGACCGCGAGCTCGATGGGCAGCTCATCGTGCACTCGGATCGCGGGTCGCAATACGTTGCGATGCGGTACACGACGCGCTTGGCCGATGCGGGCGCCGCGCCGTCAGTGGGCAGCGCGGGGGATGCCTACGACAACGCCCTGGCCGAGTCGATCATTGGGTTGTACAAGACCGAGGTGATCCATCGTCGTGGGCCGTGGCGCGGCTTCGAGGACGTCGAGTACGCGACGCTGGAATGGGTTGCGTGGTTCAACACGCAGCGCATCTTGGAGCCGCTGGGCTATGTTTCTCCCGCGGAGTTCGAGGAGCAGTTCCACCGCATTCAAGCGGCTCCTGCGGAGCGCTTGACACGCAATTAACCGAGTCTCCTCTAAACCCGGGGCGGTTCATCCATCAGAACTTTGTTGCGCTCTTGCGACCTCGTGTTTCCACCGTCCGCTAGTCGACTGATAGAACTAATCGTCTGAGCGTGCACTGCGCGATTCATGAGCAGCGTAGGCGCGACGAGCGCCACGGAAGTGAAGGCATGAAGCCCGCGCCAGCATGAAGGCCAGTTCTTGAGCGTGGCTGCGGCGAAGATGCGGAAGGAAGTCATAGTCAGAGAGTAGGGGGGGAATTTCGCAACTATGGACAGAAGCGACGGACCAGACCGCTCGTTAGCGCTCTTTCGACAAGGAGCGATAGACCGCGCGCACAAACGCGTCGGCACTGCCGTCACGACCCCACTCCGCGTCGAATGCCTTGGTCGGCCGCTGGCGGATCGCGTCCTGCTCTGTCCCGTGGTCGGCGAGCGTTCGGGCGACGGCATTCCGGACACTCAACAGCATGTCGCGATACGCACGGAGTCGATCGAGTGTCGTCGCCGGACCGATGGCGGGGATCAGAATCGTAGAACGCCCTGCGAAGTTGGTCAGAAACGTTGTAGCGACCTCAATAAGGCCCGTAATACGTCCGCCGGCCTCCAGCGCCAGCGCCGGGTAGCCATCACTGCGATAGAGCGGCCCCAAGTACAACACATCGGCGGTCTCCAAATGCCCGATGAAGTCGGCGACACTGTAGGCGCGCGGCTGATGCACAAGGTGGAGTTCCTCGCCACGCAGGGACAGTTGGATGACCTCAGAAAAACCGACGCCGGGCCGCGTCGAAACGCGGCGCGTCGAGTCGACGCGCACCCCCCACAGCAGCCCCCGAAGGGCTTCGTGGGTCACCACTAAGGCACCATCCCGGGCCCAGCCTGCATCCCCGAAGGTCGTCGCACTATCGCCGAAGCTGATAACCGCCCACCGCGGTGGCACCCCGCGCAAAAAGATCCGTACGGCCGCCGCGAGCTCCGGCAGCGGTGCCCCCATCACGACGGCTTCCCCATCGACTAGGCGGAGCAGCAAGTTCCCGCGCCCTGAGCGGAACAGCGTCAAGCCCGGCCCGATCGAGTCATGTCGCACGGTGCCGCCGACGCTTGGTCCGGCACGTGGTTGTGCGACTAGCGGCGTCCACGCCAGCCCCACCCCGACAAGCCAGAGGCCAAGCGCGTACGCGCTCCACTGCCAGATCATCCCCTTACCCGATTGGCTCATTGGAGAATCCGCCCGTCTAATAACGTAATCTGGCGTGAGGCACGCTCCGCGAACCGCTCATCGTGCGTCACCATGCAGATTGTGGCGCCGTCCGCATGGAGTCCCTGCAACAACTCGAGGACGGCCTCGCCGTTCGAGGAGTCCAAGTTGCCCGTGGGTTCGTCCGCGAGTAATAGGGCAGGGTCCCCGGCCACCGCGCGCGCCACCGCCACTCGCTGTTGTTGTCCCCCAGACAACTGGTGCGGAAAATGTGCCGCCCGATGCAGCAGATCGACCCGCTTGAGCGCGCCGATCACCCGTTGCTCGCGGACGTCACTGGCCAGCCCGCGGTAAAGCAGGGGCAACTCGATATTCTCCCGCACGGTCAAATCGCCAATAAGATTGAATGCCTGGAAAATAAACCCGATCTCGCGGCCCCGAATCCGCGTGCGCTCTTCGGCGTTGAACCCACTGACCTCACGCCCTTCGAGGAAATACTCGCCACGGGTGGGAGTATCGAGCAACCCGAGAATCGCAAGCAAGGTCGACTTGCCGCACCCCGACGGGCCTGCGATCGCGGCGAATTCCCCGCGTCGAATTGTGAGGTCAATAGCTTGGAGCGCGTGTGTCTCCATCGTGTCCGTCTGATAGCGCTTCGCGATATCCTTCAATTCAATAATGGCCGCTGGCGAGTACATACTGACTCCAGGTTAGGGGACGGACAATCGAACGCTGGGTGACGTTCCCCACGCCGACACATCCGAGATGACAATGCGATCGCCCGCGCGCAGGCCCGAGAGAACCTCAGCGCGAGTCAGCGTGATGCGCCCGAAGGCGACCGGCACCCGGGTCGCCCGCGTCCCGTCCGCATTGAGACGAAACACGGTCCCCGTGCCTCCGCGCGCGCCGCTCGGGCGCCCGACCACTAGCGCCTGGGTAGGGGCCTCAAGCGCGATCGTTCCTTCCACCGCCAGATCGGAGACGGCGCCTGGCGGCAGCGTCCCTGCCAACGGCACCTCCACCACCACACTTCCCCCTTGTGCCGCTGGGGCCTTGGTGCTGACCGTCCCACGAACAATGCCATTTCTTGTATCGATCGCGACCGCCTGCCCGACCGCGACGTCGCTGGCGAGCGTTTCCGGGACGCGAAGAACGGCCTTTAGTCGCCCCGGGAGAATCACTTTCGCAAGCAAACTCCCTTCTGGGACCCACTGACCGGACTGTAAGTTGATCTCCTGTATCACACCGCTCGTCGGCGCGCGCACCGTCATCGCGGCGAGTCGCGCCTGTTGGAATGCCGCGATCTCCTGCAGGCGCTTCGCCTGTCCCTGCAAAAAGGCCAACTGTTTGGGTTCCGAAGCGCGCATGAGATCAAGTCGCCGGAGTTCGCCGCGCAATCGTGCATCGAGCTCTTCGAATAAAGCGCGCTTGCTTAGCCCATCCATAGGCGCCACCAAGCCGCGCTGTAGGAGCGAATCACTAGCTTGCAGGTCTTGCTGCGCATTGGCCCATTGGGTGCGCAACGTAGCAATCGCCCCCTCTTGCGTAATCCGCTGTTGGGCGAGCGATGTACTAGCCTCAAATGCTTCGCGCTCCGCCTGCCGCGCCTGTTGCTCCGCCTGCAACGCTTGGATCTGAACGTCGGGGTTCGTCAGTTGAAGCAGCACGAGGCCTGCACGCACCCGATCCCCAACCCGCACATCTACCCGTTCGACGCGCGCAGAGGCGCGGGCCGTCACCCAATCCACCTGCTCGGCGACCAAACTCCCCGGGGCGCGCGTGTCGCGACCGAAGGACTGGAGGCGCACCGTATCGACAACCAGCGTCCCCGGGTCGACTGTGAGGGTCGCGCTCCGGCGCGTGGTGAGCACCACGGCAAGGGTCACTACCCCAACACTCGCCGCGACTCCCAGTCGCCCCCACGATCGCTTCGCGCGCGGCTCGCGTGCGCGCGGGAGGTCCATGCTCCGAGGTGCCGCCCGTTCCATGGTCGCCTACTCAACTCGCAACGCGTTCAAGCCCGTCAGATTCACCACCCGGCGCGTTGGCAACAGACAGGCCACGACGCCCACGACGGTCATGACAAGCAACACGGAGCCCACTGCGAGCGGATCAAACGCGCGGACGCGAAAGAGTAGGGGTTGGGCGAGTGCGGCGATCGCGCCGGCTCCCACGACGCCCACTCCCACTCCGATCGCGTACGGGGTCAATTCCTGCCGAAGGACCAAGCTGTACAGCGTCCCTCGATCCGCCCCCAGCGCCCGACGTATGCCGAGCTCGACTTTGCGCCGCGAGAGGGAATGGCTCATGACACCGTATGTGCCGACCGCCGCCGCTAAAAGTGACGCGGTGGCAAACAGCACGATGAGAACGAGCTCGAAGCGCCGTCGAGCCAGCGTCGCAGATACCAGATCCCAGCCCTGCCGGACTCGAATGATCGGCATGGTTGGGGCGGTCTCGTGCAGACTCGCCTGTATTTGGGCGCGCGTCGGCGCGGTCCCGCTACCACTCCGCAGTACGACGGAGACGACATCGCGGACGCCATCCGCCAACGGGCGATAGATCATCGGTACCTCGGGTTCGTCCAAACTCGAGGTTCGGGAGTCGGCAACGACTCCGACTATACGGCTCGGCTCTCGCTCGTCGCCAACTAGCATCTCACGCCCGATCACATCTTCCGACGCAAACAGTTGCTGCGCGACCCGCCGACTGACCACTACAGAGCGGCTCCCCGGCTCCTGCGCGAGGAGGGTAGTCCCGTGTACCAGCGGCATACCGATCGAGTTGAAGTAGTCCGGCGTGACAAAACGGAGGTTGGCCAGGCGCTGGGCGTCGCCGGTTTGCTGCTCATGCACCCGCGCAATTGCATTGACATCCGACTCGCCGTCCAACGGGAGGCGGCTGGTCACACCGGTGGCGGTGACGCCTGGTAGTTCCCGAAGGCGATCAGCGACACTGGCGAACACCCGCGCGCGCCGAAGCGGACTGTCCGCGCTGGCCGGCGCAGCCACGTCCACGATCGTCATCCCTGCTGAATCGAAGCCCGCCGGCACCGCGAGAAGCCGCGCGTAACTCAGCGAGAACAGGGCCGTCAGCACCAGCAGACCTGCGCAGAGCGCGCCTTGCGCGCTCAGCAAGCACCTTCGCCAGACGCGCGAGGTATGCGAGGTAGTCAGCCCCCTTCCGCCTGATCGAAGCGCGTCGGCCGGATCCGTAGCGAACGCCACCCAACCAGGCAGGACGGCGGTAGCGGTGCCCAGGACCGCGGCGACGAGCACGACGGCGAGCGTGATGCGCCAGTCCAGCTGTACCTCCTGTAACCGCGGGATACTCGAAGGGGCGCTCTGCACCAGCAGTGGCAAGCCGATCCTTGCGAGGCCAATGCCGCCGACAGCGCCGGCGGAAGTCACGAGAAGCGCCTCGAGTGCCGCCAAGCGACTAAGGCGCACGCGACCTGCCCCCAACGCCTGCCGCACGGCGAGCTCACGCTGCCGTTCATCGGCCCGGGTCAGGAACAGGCACCCGAGATTCACGCAGATAAGCACCACCAAGAGTGCCACAGCGCCGAGTTCCACCGCGAGCGCCCCCCGCTCGGCACCGACGACGGTGTCTGCCAATGAGGTACTGGACGTATTTATGGTTAGGCTCCCACGGCGCGCAGCAGGCAAGCCCGTGGTGATGCGATCCAGCTCTGCGTTGAGTGACCCGCCCACCGAAGTGCGTCCTCGCACGAGGACTCCGAGATCGAAGCCTCCTGGCGCATTGATGTCGTTCGGACCAAGGACGAGCGGAAGAAGAACGTCCGCCCGCGGCGGCAGCGCGACGAGCGCCCCGAGCTGATTGCCGGTCGGAATGAGTGCTCGTGCCGCCACGACCCCGACGATTGTGTGGGGACGCCCCTCAAGGCTGAGCGATTGCCCGATCGCGGCGGAAGGCGTCGTGAAGTGCGCGGACGCAAAGGCCTCCGACACCACGACGGTGCCGCTGACAGGCGAGCGCACATCGGTCGCATCTAAACGGCGCCCGGCTCGCATCGGCCAGTCCAGCACCTCGAACATGTTGGGAGTGACCTGTAAGGCGTCGAGACGCTCCGGCGCCGCCGCAGTCGCCAGCGTCACCGGACTAGGGCGTACAACCGCGATGGCTTCGCACTCGCGACACTGTTCCTGCCAAGCGGCCACAAGAGACGCATTCACGGGCGTCGAGGCGTACTGGGCCTCCAGCTCTCGAATTTGGGTGCGCACCACAAAAAGTCGATCCGCCTGCGGGTAGGGCAGGGGGCGCAAAAGAATGCAGTCAACCAAGGCAAACATTATCGCGACCGCGGCCAAGCCGAATGCAAGGGTGCTCACCCCGATAGAGGCAAACCCCTTCGCTCGGACGAGGGCCCGGATGGCGTAGGTTAGATCCTGCTTTAGCTCCTCACCGACCGTGACAACGGCTTGATCCATCGATTCCTCCGTGAATCGGGTCCGCGCCCCGAAGGCTAACCGCGCATCACGCCGTGCTTCCGCCGCCGACCGGCCGGCACGCCGGAGCCGGGCCTCGTTCATTGCCAAGTGAAACATCACTTCTTCGTCGTACCGTGCACGCCAAGACTCACGGGTCGGAGGCGGCGCGATCGCAGGACCCTGCCCCGTTATCCGCTGCCAGAAGCGTCGCCATAGCACGAACCACGCCGAGGCATTCATACACATCTACGCCGTTGTAGCCGTAAGGACCAGTTCGATCGCCGACGCGAGGCGCTGCCAGTCCGCGCGTTCCTGTGCGAAGCGCGGCTTGCCTTTGGCGGTGATCGCATAGTAGCGCGCGCGGCGGTTGTTCTCCGTCACGCCCCAATACGATCGAATGACCCCTTGCGACTCGAGCCGATAGAGGGCGGGGTAGAGCGAGCCCTGCCCCACTTGCAGCACTTCTTCCGACATCCGTTCAATCCGCTCAGTGATGCCCCAGCCATGCATGTCACCCAATTGCAACACTTTGAGCACCAACATGTCGAGAGTGCCCTGGATCAACTCTGCCCGTCGTGGGATCATACACTAGACTCGATTAAGGAGTGGCGGTATACTCGCGATGCTCCTATCGATTGTCAAGAGGAGCACGTGCCGCGCGACGGCGTTAACCCGCATCCCCTAGTGACCAATGACCACAGCACCACAAGATGCGCTGTATATGGCCTGCGCAATTCGCGTTGGCGAACTGATCTGCGAGGCGAGCCGCCCCGCACCGACGATAGGGGTGTGGTGGGGGCGGGGTTTTGATGTGCACCGTGCGCCAAGCGACGCTGCAGGGATGTTCAATGGTCAAACCGGTGAAGCATGGATGCTTGCCCACCTCGCGCGCGCGACGCAGTCCGATCGCTTCGCGCAGGTCGCCACCGACGCCCTGGCGTCTGCCTGTGCGGTCTGCGCGGAGCCGTCTGCGATTTTGACGTATGCTCGGCGCGTCGGGGTGGGTCTTACCGGACTCGGCTCCCTCCTTTTCGCCCTTGAGGATGCGGGGCGCGCCCTCGGCGACACGGCGTTGCGCGAGGCGGCGGCGAATGTCGTCACGGCGCCGCTCGAAGAGGTGTTTGCTGAGGTGGGGTTCACGGAACTGTACTGGGGCCTCCCGATGCTCGCACTCGGTCTCATGGCGCTCCCGCCCACGCCGACCCGCGATCAGCGGTTGCGGGCCATCGTCGCAGCGTTGAAAGACGCGCCGCGCGTCCTTGATCCCGAATTAGGTTTGTCGGTCTGGTCGCCCCGCTTTGGGCGTCCCCAAGCAGGGCTGGCCCACGGCGTCACGGGCGTGTCGCTCGCATTGGTGCGAGCAGGCAGCTACCTGCAGGATGCCGAGGCCGTGGCGTTGGCGGAGTCGGCCTTCGCATTGGAGCGCGCCTGCTATCGCCCAGCCACCCGCGCCTGGGCAGACACGCGCGATATTGCCGACGCGCACACCTACGCCGCGTGGTGTCATGGCGCTGTCGGGATTGGGCTGGCTCGCCTTTCGTGCCTGCGGCAGCTGCCGGCGCATCACGGCCTCGCGACCGATCTGCGGCTGATCGCAGACACTCTGTCTACACAGCGCGTGGCCGGCCCTGCCAACCTCTGTTGCGGGTGGCTCGGGCAAGTGGATTTTCTCGTGGAAGCGTCCAGTATGCTCGATCCGGCGCTCGCCGTGCCAGCGCATCGCTGGGGACACTCGGTGGCCACCCACGTCCTCACGCACGGCTATCGATCCCTCTCGCTCGACGAAGGAGTCGCCGACGGGCCGGGGCTCTGGCAGGGCCTGGCGGGTATCGGGTACCTTATGCTTCGTCTACATGATCCGGCTGTGACCAGCTGCTTGCTAACCTTCGAACGGACGCCTGACCGCGGTCGCCAGCCGTCGGCCCAGGCACAGTAGTGCGCTGAGAGCCGACGACCGGAGGCTACGGAAGTCAGGGGTGAACGGCGCTAGCGTTCGAAACTAGAAGGTGGACTTGGTGTGATTGTCACAGGTCCCAGAGCAGCATCCGATGCAGCTCGCGGTGGAGTTGCCGCACCCGATATAGCTGCAGGTGCTCGTATCCTCGCCGCTGAGCATGCCGGCGGCTTCGGGGCCAGTCGGATTCAGCGTCTGCAGGTTAAGAATGGCATGCATTGGTGAACTCTCCTAGAAGGTGGACTGGGTGTGCGTGCAGGTTGTTCCACCGCAGCAGGCGATGCAGCTGGCAGTCGAACTCCCGCAGGCGAGATAGCTACAGGTGCTGGCGTCTTCGGCGTCTTGCATGCCCGCCCGCTCCGCGCCGATGGCGTCCATGCGCTGAAGCTCCAGAATACGGCTCATTGTTCACTCCGTTGTTGTGGTGGAAGTTTGCTGCCCAGTCACCCCTGACTGTCTATCGAAACATCCCTGCGGCCGAATAGGCCGAACCCAGCCCCGACGTAGCACGCGTTGCCTGAGGGCTCAGAAGAGACGGTCGCAACGGCACTGCGGCGCAGGCGCCCGTTCTCGAGCACATAAGTGGCGTCGGCCGCGCGTGCCGCCTGGCTGCGATGCGTCACCAAAAGCGTGATACTGTCCCGGCGATGAGCGCGGAGCCGCTCGAGAATGAGCTGTTCAATGCCTTCGTCGACGGCCCCGGTACCTTCGTCAATAACAAGGACAGGCTTCTCTTGGAGTAGTGCGCGCGCCAACCCGAGCCGCTGGCGCTCCCCGTCCGAAAGCCCTGCTCCGTCTGCAAGCAACTGGTGTTCCCAGCCCTCGGCATAGCGAGCCACTACTTGGTCGAAGCAGGCGATCGTGGCGGCGCGCGTGAGGTCAGCCTCATCAATCGTCCGATTGCCCAAGCAGACGTTATCTCGGAGCGTGCCCGCAATTAGAAAGGGCCGTGCAGGAACATACGCGACCCCTTGTACGACCGCTGCTCGTGATGGCATGGGGTGCTCGGCGCTCCCGAAGGTACACGTGCCCGCCGTGGGCGCGTGCAGGCCCATGAGAACGTGCAGCAGAGTCGACTTACCGCTCCCACTGGGACCCATAAGCGCCACAAAGTCGCCGGCGTGCAGCGCCATCGAGACGTCCTGCAAGATGGACGGGCGGTCTGCGTAGCCGGCTGTTACGTGCTGGAGGCGCACGCGATCCCAGAACAGGCGGTCCCCGCGCGGCGGCGTCACGGAGTCACTGTTGGACTCCGCATCGATCGCCATTAGACGTCGAATCGGCGCCCCGGCGCGCTTGAGCGCCGTATACAGTTCGGTGGAGGCGAGAGCGGGTTCGAAGAGGCGCCCGAGGAGACTGTAGAATGCGATGTATCCCCCTGCCGTAAGGCCGCCCCCCACCACCTCGCGCGTGCCCCACCAGAGCACGACCAAGGTGGCTGCACCCACAATCGCCGCTGAGCCGATACCGAAACGCAGCTCGGCGTGACGCTGTGTAAAGCTGGCCCGCGCCGATTGGGCCATCGCCGCTACGAATCGATGCCGAAAAAACCGCTCGGCCCCTACCGCCTGCACTTGCTCGTTATTGATCAGACTGGACGTCAGCACGGTAGTACGCGCGCCGAACGCCCGACGCGTGTCGTCGGCCAAGGCATCGAGCGGCGCGCGAAAGCGCCAACGCCAGTATGCGATCACGGGGATTAGCGGCGTTGCCAGCGCAGTGAGCCGCCAGTCGAGATGGAAAAGGATACCGATGGTGACGACTGTGGTCAGCGCCAATCGAAAGAGGGCCGGCGCGGTATCCACCCCGGTACGCGTCGCGTGATCCACGTCATCTTCGAGCGTCCGGAGCAGATCGCCCGCCGCATTGATAGCAAAGAACGCGCGTTCCCGCGCCTGCACCCGACGGAAAATACGATGCCGCATCGCGATCGTTAGCCTTGCTGTTAGCCGAAACCCTACGATGCCGCTGACGTATCCGATGCCCAGCCGACTCACGTAAATCGCCACCAAGACTAACATGGCGCCGGTCATGTCCCGGCCACCGTCCCGCGTGAGGCCGTGGTCAACGAGCCAGCGCAAGACCAAGGGGTCAGCGGTCGCCAGAACTGTGCTCAGCGCGATAAAGAGCACGCTCAGCGCCGCGAGCCGGCGATGCGGCCAAACCTGCCGCACCAGCCAACGTACTTCCTGCCCCCTAGGAGCGTCGGGTTTGATCACCCGACGGCTTCCACGACGCGCGCCTTCGGCGCCTGCGCCAGCTGGTGTCCGCGTTCGAGCAGCGCATCGAGCAGGAAGGGCTGCGCGTCCCCCGACAGACATCGATGGACAAAGGACGCCACCCCGGCACTGCCCGTGGCGTAGTCACACGAGATACGCGTACGCGATTCGCCGGGGAATGCGACTCCCTCCGGCCGCTGAAGGCGGAAGAGCAGGGTCCCCGATAAGATCTTCCGCGATGCGGCCGTCGCACGGTCCGCCAGTGCCGGTTGCCAGTGGGCCAGATCAAGGAGGAACTCCCCAATTCCGGACAGGCCGAGATGCTGCCCCGGGAAGATGCTATACTTGCGATCGGTATCAAGCAGAATTCGCTCAAGTGTCGCGGTAAACGGCCGCAACGGCAGCTGAGCGTTGTAGCGCGCGATGACCATGCCAATCCCAGCGCTCCCCCATCGCCAATACGGCGTGATGGTGGGATGCCCCGCTTGAACGCGCCACGTGAGCCCTTCCACGGGCGTCACGACAGCTTGGCTAATCACCCGCTCCAGTGCGCGCCGCCCGAGCGTGCAAAACTCTGGGTCCCCAGACGCCGCGCTCAGGTACAGGAGGAACAAGGCAATCCCCGCCCCGCCATGTCCGAGCCCAGCATACTCCATACCCTCGCGAAGCCAATAAGGGCCATCGTCTGCCAGCACGGCTGTAGACTGCAAATGAGCACCCGCCTCGAGGGCACGGCTCAGGTAGGACCGATCCCCCGTGGCCTGGAAGAAGCGCAGCTGGGCCATACCCCAACCTGCCGCGCCCTCAAATATAGTCGGGCGATGCGAACCGAAGTGGGTGGTCACTACTCTGCCGGATCGCGGCCTCCGCCAAGTCGTGCAACTCCATCTCCCAGAGCGCCCAGGCGATGCCGCCGGTCCCCACCTGGAGTCCCGGCGGGACGCGGTGGGGTTCAGGACGATGGCGTGCTAGCCAATCGCGGGTGCCGTCCGCGATCTCACCACGGAGCCGAAAGAGCGTGTGGGCGACTCCCGTGGCACCGTATGCGATCGAAAGCGGATTCGTTTGATAGGCATTAGGGGCGGACGGGTAGAGCCGGTCGTCGCGCGTTGGGTCCGCGACGGCGTCCAGATAGGCGCCGAGTTCGGTGAGCAGTGTGGGTAGATCGCACTCGTCCGCCTCGCGCGACGAAATCGCTGGCGCCCGTGACGGGTACTCCTGTGTGAGCGCGGTCCGCACGTCGTCCAGAGTTGTTACCCGCGCGTCGCGATCCGCCACGAGGAGCCCAGCAATCAGGTCGGCAATAGGCTTCGGTAGCGCGAGATCTTGTACCGCAGAGGCCAGGAAGGGCTGGGCCGCTTGGGGGTCAAGTGCCATGACCGCGTTGATAGGCCAAACCGCCGCCAGCATAAGTCCGCCAAGCCCGAAGTAGTCGTCGCGAAACTCGGACGACCCATCCTGCCAGACCTGCTTCGGCGCGAAGCCCGGGGTATACAACAATGGCGGAGGTTCTACGCCCTGCTCATACGCGCCCTCGAAATCAATCAGCTTGAGGTCGGCGCCATCGTTCTGCACGATTACGTTGTAGTGCGAAAGGTCGCTGAACACGATGTTGCGCGCATGCAGCGCTGCGACCATGTCGGCGAGGCGAAGATATACTTGGCGAAACCGCCGGAGGTACTCGTCAGCCTCCGCCTGCGTGGGGGCCACATTAAGGGCAAGGGCCCACTTGGCGTTGTAGCCCCTGAGGATTTGGCCCTCGATGTATTCTTCGACAAGGTAGTAGTGCTCCCATTCCTGGAAGAACTCGACGACCTGCGGCGCAATGTGAAGGTCCCCAACCAACCGGAGAAGCCTCTCTTCCTTTTTAAGCAGCCAGACTGCGTCGGTACCGCCCAGATTCTGACTGGTGAAAGGCCGGGCCTCTTTGATAATTATCTGCCGGCCAGTCGTCGTGTCAGTGCCGAGATATACGCCACCGGAGTTGGAGAAGGAAATGGCGCTGGAGATCTGATACCGGCCGTCGCGCAGTGTCACACCCTCTGGCGTGCCCGAACCGGTCTGCTCTGTCTCCGCGAATGGATCAACTACGCCGTCCGGTAGCACGAAGAACGGATTTCGTTCATCGTCGATCACCTGACCCGCCGTCCCCTGTATGACCGCTCGCTGCTCCCCCGAGACCGTGAGTCGTTTGGTCGGAGCGATGCCGCCGTAGCGGTAGTGGACGGTTCGACACTCGCGATACCGACGGTCGGAGAGGATGTAGGGGCCATTGTAGCCAAGCATTGCCCGCCGCAGAGCCTCGAGCAGCTGCCCACATTCTTCGGCACTACTCGGGTACATAGTGATGAACTTGCCGGAGCCCCCTCGCGGCCAATTCTTTCCATTCAGAAGACGAAAGATGAAGTTGTCGAGCGCGAACTTAAACGGCGTCCCCCGCCCGCGTGCCAACTCGGCGACCGTGGCCAAGACGCTTGCCGAATTACCGTTCGTCCCGGAGATGTGAATCTTCCATCCTTGCGATGGCGGCGTCGCGTTTGGCGGGACGCAGTTGTACCAGATGTCGTGGCGTAGGATCTGCCACGACGCCGGCAGATGGCGCCGTGCTACGTCGAAATAATCCGCGTCATTCGGGCGATAATGCCCAATCGGCTCATAAAAGAGCGAGTGGGCCAGCGTGAAGTGGAAGCTGTCATCAAGGAGGATCGGCATGTCAACGCCTCATACGCCAGAGGGGCAAGAATCATTACCGGCGGGAGCGCGCGTAGTGTGTGGTGTCCCCCTGTACCTAAGCGAATTGTTATTGATGCAACCATTTTCTATGAGGGCTCTTCGGGGAATCGTGTGGGTGATTCTCACCCGTTTTCTTCCCGTGGAAGCGGCGGGAGTGTACAGGTAAGGACCTTGAGGCGGAGGTACTGCTCGTCGCGGATGCCGTAGCAGCGGCGCTGAATCACCCGCACCTTATTGTTGAGGCCCTCGACGAAGCCGAGCGCCACTTAGTTGTCAGGTTCGCAGTACGCGGCGATGCCGTCCCAGTGGCGTTCGATCAGCGCGGCAAACTGCTCAAACGGGGCGAGCCGCTGCCAGCGGAGGGCGCGGCGCCACGTCTCGAAGAACTTCCGCGCCCATGCGACACGGCGATACTCCCAGAGTTGGCCGAACTGCTCCTTCAACACGTAGGCCGTGTGCAACCGCTTGTTCGCTGCGAGCAAGGTGGTGAGAGCGCGGCGCTTTTCGGGGCTGAGATTGGCCCGATGGGAGAGGGGTCTGTCCCCAGTCTAGTTGAAAGTCGGGTGGTGCCTCCATACTGAAGCGTTGATCCCTGCCAGGATTCGCGCCGCAATAGGAGACACCCCCCATGCCAAGAGTACGAACGAAGTCACCCGCGCACCAGACGCCGACGCCCACGCCGCGGTCGGAGCCGGCGCCGCTCGAGGCCAACAGCCTCGCGTTGGCGATGATACAAGCGCTGATCCCGCTGGGCCTACAGGCGGTCGAAGACGCCTTGCAGCAGGAGGTCCTCGCGCTGGCGGGGCCCCGCTACGCCCATGCGGATGGTCGCCCGGGTATCGCCCGCTGGGGCGCGCAGGCGGGCTCGGTGTTTCTGGCGGATCAGAAACTGCCGATTCAGGTGCCCCGCGTGCGCGACCGCGCGACGAACACCGAGGTCCCGTTGGCCACCTACGCCCAGTTGCAGACGCCTCGCGGTCAGGATGTCGGTCTCTTTCGCCGGGTGTTGGGCGGACTTTCCTGTCGCGACTACGAAGCGGCGGCGGAAGCCGTGCCCGAGGCGTTCGGTCTCACAAAGTCGAGTGTCTCGCGACGGTTCGTGCGCGCCAGCGCGAAGGCGCTGCAGACGCTGCACGAGCGGCGGCACGATGATGCCGAGTGGTTGGTGCTCCTGCTGGACGGCAAGGCGTTCGCCGACGATCAGGTAGTCATCGCGCTCGGCGTGACCACGACGGGCGAAAAGCGCCTGCTGGGCCTCGTGCAGACGGCCACGGAGAATAAGCGCGTGTGTGCCGCCTTCCTGCGCGAGTTGGTGGAGCGCGGCTTTCAAGCGCCCGCCGGCTTGTTGGTAGTGTTGGACGGGGCCAAGGGCCTGAGCGCCGCCGTCCGCGACGTGTTCGGCGAGCGCGTCCCGATTCAGCGCTGTCAGTGGCACAAGCGCGAGAATGTGCTGAGCTACCTCCCCAAGACCCAACACGCGCTCTGGCGCCGCAAGCTGCAGACGGCCTACGCGAAATCCACGTACGCCGACGCCCAGCACGCCCTGTGGCGCCTGGTGAAAGACCTCAAACAACAGAACGCGTCTGCCGCGCGCAGCCTTGAGGAAGGCCTCGAAGAAACGCTCACCCTGCATCGCTTGGAGGTGTTCGCGAAGCTGGGCATCAGCTTTAAAACTACGAACCTGATTGAGAGTGTCATGGCCCGCGTCGAAGCGAAGACGCATCGGATCACGCGCTGGCGGACAAGTGATCAGAAACAGCGGTGGTGCGCCGCTACCCTGCTCGACATTGAAAAGCAGTTCCGCAAGGTGAAGGGCTATCAACACCTCGGCTTGCTCCAAGCGGCGCTGCGTGGCAAACTCTCATCACCACTCGATGCTGCGTGAGCAGCATCCTTGAGGCACCACTCGACTTTCAACTAGCCTTGGGACATTCCCATGGGAGAGCAGCACGTATTTCTGGCCCTTGATGAACTGGCGCTCGTCGCGATCCGTCAACCGTTTGTACTCGGCCTTCCGGACCTGGTCCATCGCCTCGCCCAACTGGCGGAGGACATGGAACTTGTCGTAGAGAATGGCGGCCTGCGGCGCGTGCCGCTCTGTCGCGGTGCGGAAGGCCCGCCACATGTCCATGACCGCGACCTCGACCGCCTGACACCGGGTGGGGCCGAGCTCGGTGTAGAACTGGGCCATGCTCGCATCCGACCGATCCACGCCCCCGAACCAGATGGGCCGTCCGACCTCCAGGTCACTGACGATGATCCGGTAAACATGGCCTTTGCGAATGGAGATCTCGTCGATACCGATGACTCGGGGCGCGGGCGGCCCGGCGCGCTCGAGCTGCTCCTGCATATAGGCCATGTCCATGGCCTTCACCGCATGCCAGTCGAGCCGCAGGTCGGCGGCCACTTCGGTGAGCGACGACCCACGACAGAGCTTCCCCACGTACCGTGCGAACCGCCGCGTGTAGTGCGGGTTCTCGGCGAGCCACGGCAGCCGCTCCTGCTTCACGCCACCACACGCCGCACAGCGGACCCGCCGGACATCCACGGCCAACAGCACCCGCAGATCGCCGCAGGGCAGATCCCGGACCAGTCGCTGCCGCCGATCGTACCAACGCCGCGCCACCCATCCACATACGCCGCAGGCCGTTTTTTTTTCGCGCCGCTGGAGCGCCAGCACAATGGCGGAGGGATCGTCCACCAGCCGCTCGATGGTACGACTCGGCACGAAGCCGGGGTATCGATACGCATCCCGCAACTCCTCGGAGGCCTGCCGCAACTTGGTCATCTGCGAACTTCCAGGCCGGTCGCGCTCGTCGCAAGCACCCGTTTCCCTCGGGAAACACCGCCGAAGCCACGGAAATCAGCCCAGATCTACCCACACGAAGTCACGAAGAGCCTCTATGAGTTTTCTTATTGGCCCACGACGTATGGCGCGCGTTGGCGGGCCGCTGGTTCAAACGGGCGCTCCTCTTGACAATCGACAAGAAGAGCAGAGAGTTTAAGCGGGCGCATCATCGCATAGCCGACTGCGTCGTCGGACCCCACGTTGCGGTGCGGGATTTCTCATGCCAATGAAAGGAGGCGTCAATGCTCGTGGAGTGTACGGTGGCCGGCGAGCCGCGCGTGCAAATCGCCTGCGGCATACTCCAACACAAGGCGGCGCGTAGCTTTCGCGCTGCCGTGCGCGGCTTGGATGAGATCGCCATCCACACTTATCCCGAAGCGGATCTCACGCAGCTCCCTGCTTACGACATTTTCCTTGTGGACACGTCGACCGCGTCATTGTGCTTGATCCGGGCGATCCGCGATGCGCACCGAGAGGCGCTCGTCTGTTGTCTTGAGGCGCGAAGTGATCGGCATGCGATTCAGGTGATGTCAGCCGGCGCCGACGTCGTTCTGTATGCGGACCAGTCGAACGCGATCACAGCGGCGACCCTGCGTGCCGCTATTCAGCGCACGTGTCGGACGCGCGCCCAACGCCATGCGACCATCGGGGACTTGGTGTGCGACCGAGAGTCGCGTCGCATTCGCTGCGGTAGCCACGTGATTGACCTCTCGCCCAGGGAGTGGTCGCTTTTCGACTATCTCCTCACGCGCACCGGCCGCCGCGCCAGCACCGAAGAGCTCCGACGCGCCGTTTTCCCCTCTGGGGCGCGACCCTCCAACGCATTGCCGGTATACGTCGGCTATCTGCGTCGCAAGCTGCGCAGTAGTCGCCTCGTCCGGGTCGTCACCCTCCGCGGGTTTGGCTATGCGCTAGAGGCTAGGCCGCACCCGGGGCCGTCAACAACCCATCATCCGGCACCACCGCCCATGCAGGACCCGGTCATCCTCGTACCGCACCGACCCCTGCGTGTGGTCGACAGACTTCAACGATAGGGCGAACCTGGCCGTCGGCGACCGGCTCTATCTGCCCCCACAAAAGCTCGACCACGCAACGGGGCTCTGGCCGCCCGCGTGGAAAAAGATCTCGATAATGCCGAGAGCCCCTCGCCACACTTGGCGCGAGGGATCGAGGAGATGGGGAAGTGTGGCGGAATACCCCGCTATCCGTTCGGCCACCACGCGACCATCCCAGAGGCAATCGCTATCGCTGCCCGACGGATAGCCATACCACGTGAGCAAGCGCCCCGCGCGGGCCAGTCCCTAGTGTGCCAGCCGACGGGGCTCGGTCTGCCGGTCGGGATTTGCATCGCAGTGGGCTTGGGCATTCGCGAACACATAGAGGCTGAGGCCGGCGCGCGTTTCCGCCCACCTCGTCAACGCTCTGGCCGCGACCTTAATGTGCCCCAGAATCGCAGGAATCTGTTCGCAGTCGATGCTTGGCTCATAGCACTCCAGCGCCAACACGAAAGACAAGGTGGCACGGTCCGAATGCCTAAGGGCGCCGCAGGTTACCTAGATCCTCGCCGGTTCGAGCGCAGGATCCAGTGGCGACCCCCGGTGAAGATCTCACGAATTGGCCCCTTGGTACTGGTCGTAGCTACTCATCTTTTGCAGCAGGGGAATAGTGCCTGGTTCGAGCAGCAGCGAGGCCTCCGGCACTTGGGCCTATGCACGCGCCCAGAGTTTAGGCGCGCGCAAAAGCCCGGGACGTTGCAGCGCGCGAACCGCCATTCACACGGTAAATCGCAGACCATTCGCGCGAAACGCCAGGCCATGCGGAGCGGCGGGCTCAACGAACTCAAGCGGCGTCGCCATGCTCCGCTGTAGGATCGTCGCAGGGCTCCGGAGGATCCGCACCTGCTCGCTCATAACCCACAACCCGGATCTCTTTGCGGCAAGCCCCCGCGCCGCGAACCCCCGGTCCGATCCGGCGTGCGCACGGGAGCGCGTTCACTGCCATAAAGACATAGGGCCTTACCTAGTCGCCTGCATACACAAACACATCACCATCCTTAATCAGATAGTGCGAACGGCCACGTTGTAAGATGCAGCCCTGCAGCCTGCTTGATTTTCAAGACGGCTGAACATGTCTTGCGCGCCGGACCTGAGAGGATCCAGGTCCAGCTGAGAGTGTTTTTTGTATGTGTTCTTGTCGAGGTGTGCTTAAACGTCGAACAGGTGGTGATGTATCTCCTACGGGCGCTGATAGTGATCCGCGCCATCTAGACAAAGCGCACGGAGGAATGATCTGTCGGCGACTTCTTGCTTATCAGTCTGGGGTGATTGACCGTGCAAATGGGACAGGTGTTTCCTTGAGTTGGAGCGTAGGTGGTAATGGCCGGGGATCATTGACAGCAACGTGTTCGTGAGGCTTAGCAACCCGCTGCTCGACCTGCTGTACCCGATCCTCGAGGGCGTGCAGCGCATCAATCACGCAATTGAGATTGTCCCTTGGCATTCGCGTATTTTGCAGGCGGTCTGCTAGCGCACGGCCGAGTGGAATAAACACGGCGCCCACCGCAAGTGGCACACATACCAACGCAAGCACGATGGCAAGATCCGCGAATTCCGAGAACGGGTTCATTCGCGTACGCCGCCTCGCACCAGCGAGTCACTTGAGACGTGGGATGTCGCCCGAGTTCCATGTACGACGCCCTCAACGATCCCCCAAATGGACACAGTTCCTCCTTCGTTGACCACATCGCCTTCGACGACTCCCCACAGCTGTGCCCGGCCACCGTAAGCGATACGGACATTTCCCCTGCACACGCCGCGTAGGACAAAGTCCGCGCCACTCTGCACAGTCACCGAGCCCGCGACAGTACCTCGAACCTCCAACGCACTTGACACCAAGAGGGGCGCCTCGATCTGCCCGCTAATCACCTGCATGTTACCTCCGAAGAAAGATGCCATCCGTACGGTTCTGCGCTCGCGAGGTTTCTCCAACGTACACCATACGCGCATTGCGCTATCGAAAAGCTGGAGGGCCCCGGGTTGAGGTATGTTCTCCTCCATCAGCAGTTGGGAATGTCCCAAGGCTAGTTGAAAGTCGAGTGGTGCCTCAAGGATGCTGCTCACGCAGCATCGAGTGGTGATGAGAGTTTGCCACGCAGCGCCGCTTGGAGCAAGCCGAGGTGTTGATAGCCCTTCACCTTGCGGAACTGCTTTTCAATGTCGAGCAGGGTAGCGGCGCACCACCGCTGTTTCTGATCACTTGTCCGCCAGCGCGTGATCCGATGCGTCTTCGCTTCGACGCGGGCCATGACACTCTCAATCAGGTTCGTAGTTTTAAAGCTGATGCCCAGCTTCGCGAACACCTCCAAGCGATGCAGGGTGAGCGTTTCTTCGAGGCCTTCCTCAAGGCTGCGCGCGGCAGACGCGTTCTGTTGTTTGAGGTCTTTCACCAGGCGCCACAGGGCGTGCTGGGCGTCGGCGTACGTGGATTTCGCGTAGGCCGTCTGCAGCTTGCGGCGCCAGAGCGCGTGTTGGGTCTTGGGGAGGTAGCTCAGCACATTCTCGCGCTTGTGCCACTGACAGCGCTGAATCGGGACGCGCTCGCCGAACACGTCGCGGACGGCGGCGCTCAGGCCCTTGGCCCCGTCCAACACTACCAACAAGCCGGCGGGCGCTTGAAAGCCGCGCTCCACCAACTCGCGCAGGAAGGCGGCACACACGCGCTTATTCTCCGTGGCCGTCTGCACGAGGCCCAGCAGGCGCTTTTCGCCCGTCGTGGTCACGCCGAGCGCGATGACTACCTGATCGTCGGCGAACGCCTTGCCGTCCAGCAGGAGCACCAACCACTCGGCATCATCGTGCCGCCGCTCGTGCAGCGTCTGCAGCGCCTTCGCGCTGGCGCGCACGAACCGTCGCGAGACACTCGACTTTGTGAGACCGAACGCCTCGGGCACGGCTTCCGCCGCCGCTTCGTAGTCGCGACAGGAAAGTCCGCCCAACACCCGGCGAAAGAGACCGACATCCTGACCGCGAGGCGTCTGCAACTGGGCGTAGGTGGCCAACGGGACCTCGGTGTTCGTCGCGCGGTCGCGCACGCGGGGCACCTGAATCGGCAGTTTCTGATCCGCCAGAAACACCGAGCCCGCCTGCGCGCCCCAGCGGGCGATACCCGGGCGACCATCCGCATGGGCGTAGCGGGGCCCCGCCAGCGCGAGGACCTCCTGCTGCAAGGCGTCTTCGACCGCCTGTAGGCCCAGCGGGATCAGCGCTTGTATCATCGCCAACGCGAGGCTGTTGGCCTCGAGCGGCGCCGGCTCCGACCGCGGCGTGGGCGTCGGCGTCTGGTGCGCGGGTGACTTCGTTCGTACTCTTGGCATGGGGGGTGTCTCCTATTGCGGCGCGAATCCTGGCAGGGATCAACGCTTCAGTATGGAGGCACCACCCGACTTTCAACTAGACTGGGGACAGACCCTCAGCAGTTCGTCGATAGTCATTGCTAGAAAAGCGCCCACGCGTGTCGATCGAACCAAGCCCAGCTTCTTGATGACTGCTAGTACGGCGGCGGCCCATGCAGTGCGCGTGGTGAACGCGGTGGGTGACTCGTGTATCAACACGGCGAGGTGCGCGAGCGTGGGAGTCGGCACGTCCAGCGTGTAGCCGAGTCTTACTGCCCGCTGGGTGGCATGCAGCAAGCCGCGCGGATGACTGCGTAGGCGCTCGACGAGCGCCGGAATCGGCTGCGGCGCAATCGTCAGTCGAATCGGCAATCCACTCGTTAGCTCGGGACTCATCCCTCACGCGATCAACTCCGCATCAGTGAGTGGCCGCTGCTCGGCGACGAACCGCGCCGAGGCAAACGCCGCGCAGGCGGCGACAATCCAGCGGTCGGTCTTTATCGACGTCCCGTCTTTGAGCCGAATCGGCACGCTGCCCCATACAAGCCCCAGCATCGCGTGCTGGCGATCGAGGCGCAACTGCGTGCCGTGGCGATCATCCAGATACGCTTGGCACGCTGTGTCGATCCTGTCAAGCACCAGCACGGAGCCCTGGCGCCACTTATCAAGCGTGAACTTCTCATGGCCAATGCCGATCTTCACGTCGATCAGCTCGCTAACGGTCGTACGGCTCCACCCTTCGGACGTGATGTTGCTTGCATTGATGTACAGAATCGGGATGCCCATGGTCTCTGCCAACGCGCCTAGCTAGAACGTCTTGCCGGCGCTCGGCGGGGCCGTCAGCAGGAACCGCGGGCCAAAGCCGTGGGCCCGGTAACTCGGTGAGGCTAAGAGAGCCTTGGTGCGAATGAGGGCATCCTTGCCCTGTACGCCGCGCTCGCGCAGCCCAAGCGAATGTGCTCGATGGCCGCCAAGGTAAATTCCAGTGTCTGCAGCGTTTCGTCACGGCTGGTGGACGTTTCAGCCGAGGCCGCGTCGTCGTCCTCGGCTGAACCGTCCGCATCGTACGTGGAGGCGCCTAGACGCGTGGAAGAAAGCAGGCGCTAAAAGTCGAAGTTTAGCTGCGCAGGTGCAGCCGACGCAGCCTTATCCGCGTGCCCCAGCGTGCCGCACGTCCACCGCGTGTCGAGGCTTGCTACCCACAGCGCTCGGTCGACCAGCCAGTCGCGGACGAGCTCCGCGCAGTGCGCTTCCCATTCAGCGAGGGACGGAATTAGAGAGGAAGTTCGAGTACCATGGACTTCGGAGTTTATTCAGACACCCCTGAGTATCGTGTTTCGTGTGACAATTCGCCACGGGGACTCCCCGCACTATCTGGACCCGGCAAACGTCTTCGTTGGTGCAAACCGTAAGACTGTGCTAATTGCTTGCCAAGTAATAGTTTTCCGAATGCTTAAACCGCCGCATTGAAGAATAACGTGGTGAGCGGCGACACTCTGGCCCAGAGAATCGAACGGCGTCACGTTGGCGGGTTATTGCGGGAAGACCCGCAATGCCGTGCTCTTCCTCTACCAAGCACGACGGCCCCCCGAGAGGGTGAGGTTCCTGATCCGAGCTAGACGCGGGCCGCCCCCTCCGGGAGCGGCCCGTCGGCTTTCCCACCACGAAATGCATGAAGGGTAGCGGTCTTCCCCTTATTGATGGTTAGCGAACGCACCCCAATTGAGGATAGTTTGTCGAATATCGACCCACAGGGTTCTCAGTCAACCGCATCGGATCAAGAAGTCGCCGTCAGGGTCGAAATATTTGTCGACAGATCGAACTTTCATCTTGCACTTTAAGACTCAGGGTTCCATGCGCCTGTTGACCCAGCGCGTGTCGCGCAGGAACTCGTTTCGGTTGTTGGGGGGACCCTCTCTGCCAATATGAGTGAGACACCGATCCATCCCGAGTTTAGTGTACGAGGGTGATCGAGGCTGTTCCCATGTCGTCCGCTCTTTCCGTTGCGCCGTTGCTTCTTCATGATACCGGGGTGTCACCGACCCGGACCCGTCGCCAGTTCCCCGCGACCTACAAGCTCCAGATCCTCGCCGCCGCCGACGCGTGCACGAAGCCCGGTGAGCTCGGCGCGCTCCTGCGTCGCGAAGGCCTGTACTCGTCCCATCTGGCCATGTGGCGGGCCGCGCAGCGACGGGGCGACCTGCAGGGCCCGGCCAAGCGCCGCGGACCGGCGCGGTTGGCGCCCGATCCGGCGCGGAAACAGGTGGCCGAGCTGGAGCGCCAGCTCGCGAAGGCGACCGCGCGCGCAGAGCGTGCGGAGCTCATTATCGACGCCCAAAAAAAGTTCTCGCAGCTCTTGGGCCTGACACTCCCGCCGCGCGACGAGCCCACCGAGACGCGCTCGTGAGCACCGTCACGACGCACGGGGCGGCAACGTCCCTGCGCGGGCTCTGTGCGAGCCTTGGGGTCGCGCCGGCGACCTACTATCGGGCGCGGCGACGCGCCGAGCGGCCCACGTGCGCGCTGCCCCGCCGCGCACCACCACGCACGTTGGCCCCTGTCGAGCAACAGCGGGTCCTCGACGTGCTGCACGAGGACCGCTTCGTCGATCTGGCGCCCGCTCAAGTGTATGCAACGCTGCTGGACGAAGGCGTGTACCACTGCGCCGAGCGCACCATGTACCGGCTCTTGGCCGCGCACGACGAGATCCGCGAACGGCGCGCGCAACGGCGACACCCGGTGTACACCGCGCCCGAGTTGCTCGCGACCGCACCGAATCAGCTGTGGAGTTGGGATATCACCAAACTCAAGGGGCCCACGACCTGGTCGTGGTATCACTTGTACGTGATCCTCGATGTGTTCAGTCGCTACGTCGTGGGCTGGATGGTCGCGCCGCGCGAATCGGCGCTCCTCGCGGAGCGGCTCATCGCCGCCTGCTGTACGCGCGAAGGCATCGGGCCCAATCAACTCACCCTGCACGCGGATCGTGGGTCGTCGATGGTGTCGCAGCCGGTCGCGCACCTGCTCGCCGATCTCGGCGTCACCAAGTCGCACTCGCGCCCCTCCGTCTCGAACGACAATCCGTATTCGGAAGCGCAGTTCAAGACACTCAAGTATCGCCCGGATTTCCCCGCGCGCTTTGGGTCGCTCGAAGACGCTCGCGCGCACTGCGTCGACTTCTTTCACTGGTACAACACCGAGCATCACCACAGCGGGCTCGGGCTGCACACACCCTTCGACGTGCATCACCAGCTGGCTGACGCGCGCAACGCCGCACGCGCCGACGTCCTCACCGCCGCCTACGCCGCACGTCCTGACCGCTTTGTCCATGGTCTGCCCACCCCCCGCGCGCTACCGACCGCCGCGTGGATCAATCCTCCCACACCACGACCGTCAACCGACGTCGCTCAGTAAACCCCACCCACCCGGTGTCTCAAACTCATTGACAGGTTCCGTTTCGATGCAGACGTTTTGCGCAGTGCGATTGATGGCTTACCTCGCTCCACTGGATCGTCAACCGACGCGTCGCCGGTGATGCTGCGGGCACGACCCTGAGCGTCGAACGTCTTTAACGTGTACGTGAAATCGCCCTTGATCGACTTGTTGGTTTCGGTCTTGCTTGCGGAGCGACGAGGCATCTGTTCACTCGTGCCCGTCATAGACGTAGACGCATCAGAACACCCAGTTCCAACGAGCCCGCCTGCAATCACCAGAAGAGTCGTCCTGCGGAGTCTTGCGGCAATTAGCCTTTTGCTGCGATTCATGTTACCTCTAACGCTGGAGTGGCGTGCGATTTCGGCGCGAGGATTCGTCGCGCCGATCTGACATTGGTCGAAATGATTTGCGCAGTCCGTGCCCCGGTCATCGGGCTGCGTTGAGGGGCGTCATCAGGCGTCGCTGCGATGGCGGCGTGACGTGTCACCGTCCATCATGATGGTCACGTTATGTTTCAGGGTCATTGGTGTCAATGTCGATTTTAATGGCACACTTCATTGGAGTGGAGTGACCCCTCTTATTACTTGGGCCACAGTTTAGTTGACATCACGCCGCGTATTGCACGCGTGGATGATGGAAGAATTTCTTGACGCATTCGGGGCGGCGCTGCAGTGACCGCAGTCGTCGCGTGGCGGTCCGCTCCAACTCGGCGCGATCACGAGCCGGCGCGCGCTGCGCGACCTGCATCTTGAGGTCCCCGTTTAGATACTCGTCGGGGTTGAGTTCTGGCGCATAGGGCGGCAGGTAGTGAATCGCGATCAGGTCCGTGTGCTCCGCCACCCACGCGCGCACGTCCTTCGCCTTGTGCACGTTGAGGTTGTCCAAGATCAGCACGACTTTGCGCCCCGCGTCTTTGCACAAACGCTTGAGGAAGGTCATGAGCGTGGGCGCGTCGACCGCCTTCTTGAGCACCATGAAGCGGAGGAGGCCGCTGTTACTGATCGCGGAGAGGTAGCTGACCGATTGGCGCTGCGAGAGGATCGGGCGCACCGGTGTCTTGCCTTTGGGCGCGACGCCGCGGCCGCGCGGATCGCTCGTGCTGAGGCTCGTTTCATCGCCCCAGTAGATCTCTGCCCCCTCGGCGGCCGCCTGCCGCTTGATCCGCGGATACTCGGTCTTGAGCCACGCCGCGATGGCCTCGGGCCGCTGCTCGTACGCCCGCTTGATCGGCTTCTGCGCCGTGAAGCCCCAACGCGCGAGATAGTGCCCCATCGTGCGCACCGGCAGGGTGAACCCGTACTTCCGCTTGATCCATTGCACGACGGCGGCGCGGGTCCACAACGCGAACGGCAGCTTCAGTTGATCGGGCGTCGAGTCGGTCATCGCACGCTGTATCGCCTGTTCCTGCTTGGCGGTCAGACGGCGATGCGCCCCGACCGCGGGCCCACGCTTCTGCGCCGCCAGCGCGTCGGCGCCACCGTCCTGGTACCGATCCCACCACTTCGACACGGTCATGTAGTGCACCCCCAACGCGCGCCCAATCTCGCTGAAGCGGGTGCCGGCTTCGCGCATGGTCATCGCGATCCGCCGCTTCTCGGCCTGCGCCGCCGGCTTCAGGGTGCGCGCATCGGGGTGCGTCATGATGCAAGATAGCACCAGAACTCTAATATGTCAACTAAACGCTGGCCGGGTTAATAAGGACTAAGCGCCAGATCCTCAAGCAGTACGAAGACGAGGCAGTGGCAAATAGCCCCGACCCAATTGCCGAACGCGAGCGTTGAGTCCGCGTAATCCAACTTCCCATCTACGACTAGATCGGGCTACTCGGACTTCGCGCTGGCTTGAGCACCAAAGATCTGTCAGATGTACCACTGCCAGCGAGGCAGAGCTTGGCGGCGATGAGGCCTGACTACAGCTGCGAAGTCATCATGTAGTACCTTGCCGCGGGCAAAGCCCTTTTTCGTGGAGTGGCCGAACGGCCGGGTCTCACGGCAGGCGACAGGATCACCGGGGTCGAGCGCCCGGTCGTCAGCCACTTGACAGTGTTAAGTGAAAAGCGTATCGTCCCCCTGTGACCACCTCCGCCATTCGCTCCGCTTCGCTGGCCCGCCGGGAACGGCAAAAGGCCGAAACGCGCCAGGCTATCCTGGACGCGGCGCGGGAGCTGTTTGTGGCAGAGGGAGTCGAGGCGACCACCATGCGGGCCATTGCCGCGAAAATCGGCTATACGCCCACCGCCATTTATCACCACTTCCGGGACAAGGACGCCCTGATTGTGGAGCTGTGTCTCGCCGACTTCACGGCGCTGGGACACGCGATGTTCAAGATTGGCCGCATTGAAGACCCGATCGAGCGGCTGCGCCGGCTGGCCATGGCCTACACCGACTTCGCGCTCGATAATCAGAGCCAGTATCGTTTCATGTTCATGACATCATACCAGCAGCAGTTGAAAGATGCTGCTGGCAACATGATGCCGATGCCGGACGAGGACGCCTATCAGTTCCTCCTCCAGACCGTGCAGGAAGGGATCGATAAGCAGCTCTATCGCCCCGAACATACCGATGCGGTCGAACTGGCACAGATGTTCTGGGGGGGTATTCACGGGATCGTCGCGCTCTGGTTCACCCACTGCGATGATCCGCACATCACCTTCCGAGACCCGCGGCAAGTAGTTCGCGCCCTCTGCAACTGCGTGCTCTGCGGAGCGGTACGAAACCCGAACTGACCCTCGTGCGTCAGCTCTGAGACCCAGGGCGCCTCGGCGCCCTTCTTCACACCCTCTCACTTAACAGTGTTAGTCCAAAAAGCGATGTTCAACATCAAATCGTTGTTCTACCGACCACTCAAGAGCGCCGTCACGCTGGCCGTCATCGTGGCCCTGACGCTCGCCCTCCTGATGGCCACCTCGGTTCAGGCACAGGGCGTCGCACGAGACAGCGTCACGGCGCGCGCGCTCCTCGACGGCTACGTGAACGAGGCGCTCAACGCCAACCTCGCCATCGCGCAGCAGAGCGCCGCCCTCCGCCGAGCCACACAAAGCGTGCGTGAAGCCCACGGCCGCTTTCTCCCCTCGGTCGCCCTCAACGCCCGCTACTCCGAATTCAGCGGCGTCCTGAACATCGGTGACTTCATCAACCCGGCCTACGCCGCGCTCAACCAGCTCATCGGTCAGGAGCGCTTTCCCACCAACATCGCCGCCACGCTTCCCTTCCGGCAGGAAACGAAGCTCGAACTGAGCATGCCGCTCTTCAACGACGCGCTCTTCGGGGCCCGCGCCGCAGCCCGCGCACAGCGCGATCTCGTGGGGAGTGGTCGTCATGCCGCCATGCGTCAGCTCGCTGCCGATGTACAACAGGCGTGGCTCGGCTACGCCACCACGGTGCGCGCCGTCGAAACGCTCGAAGCCACACTCCCGGTGCTCGACGAAAACGTCCGCGTCAGTGAGCGCCTCATTCAGAATGGGCAGGCCACTCCCGACGTGCTGCTCCGCGCGCGCGCGGAACGCAGCGAGTTGTTGCAGCAACTCGAAGAAACACGCCGGCAGCGCGAAAGCGCGCGCCGCAGCTTCAATCTGTTGCGCAATGCGCCAGACGATGCCGCGGTGACGCTCGTGAGCGACAGTACGCTAACTGCGTTCGCCCTGCTCGATCGCGAAACGCTCCTGTCCCGCGCGCTGCAACGCCGAGAGGAGCTCGCGCAAACCGGAAGTCTCATTGATATCGCCCGCGCGCAAGAGCGCGTCGCCACGTCCGCCTTCCTGCCCAATCTGTCGCTGGGGGCCAGCTACGGCGTCCAGGGCGACGCGTACCGCTTCAATCGCAACAACGACGTCGGGCTCGCGTCGCTGGTGCTCGGCTGGAACCTCTTCAACGGTACGCAGGACGCCGCCCGCCGCGAACAGGCGCGAGCGTCGCGCACCGAAGCCGAGTTCCGGCGTCGCGAAGCCGAACGCGCCGTGCGCCGCGATGTCCTCAACGCCTGGGATGCGGTGCAGGCCGCGCGCAGCAATCTCGTCACGGCCGACGACCGCTACGCCTCGGCGCAGCGCGCCTTCTCGCTCGTACAACGCCGCTATGCCGAAGGCCTTGCCACGCAAATCGAATTCCTGAGCGCACGCTCCGCCTTCACCGGCGCCGCGCTCAATCAGGTGATCACCCGCTTCAGCTTCGCCACGCGCGTGGTCGACCTCGAACGCGCCGCCGCCCTCCGCTCGCTGCCCAACTAACTCGCTCTCCCTCCCGAGGACGCGCCTCATGACTGCCCCCACTCATACCGCCGCTCAGCGTCATCCGCTCATGCGCCCCACTGTCTATCTCTCGGCCGTTGCGCTCCCCCTGTTCGCGGCGTGCAGTGATGCTCCCGCGCCCGAGATCCGGGTCACGCCAGTGCCCGTTACCGTCGCGGATGCCACATCCAGTGACTCCACCGCGCTTGTGACCGCGACCGGCAGCTTCGGCTCGCGCGACGAGATTCCGCTCGGCTTCAAGATTGGCGGCATCGCCACCCGCGTCCTCGTCGACGAAGGCGCGACGGTGCAGCGCGGACAAGTCCTCGCCATGCTCGACCTGCGTGAGATCGACGCGGCGGTAAACAAGGCGCAGGTTGCCGTCGATAAGGCGGAGCGCGATCAGCAGCGGGTGCAGCGACTCGCGGCCGACAGCGTCGCCACGCTCGCGCAGGCACAGGACGCGATGTCGGCGCTGGAAGCGGCGCGCGCCGATCTCGCGAGTGCGCGCGTGAACCGCGAGTACGCCATCATCACCGCACCGGAAGCGGGCGTCGTGCTGCAGCGGCTCGTGACGCCTGGCAGCAACGTGGCGCCGGGAACCCCGGTGCTCATGCTCGGCGGTTCGCGACGGGGGCGTGTGCTGCGCGCCGGACTTCCGGACCGCGACGCCTTGCGCGTACATGTGGGCGACCCCGCGATGGTGCGCTTCGAGGCGCTCCCCGGCAAGAGCTTCACGGGGAAGGTGGTGCTCGTGGGTCGCTCCGCCGATCCGCGCACGGGCACCTACGCCGTCGAAGTGGCGGTGCAGAACGCCGACGGACTGCCGAGCGGGCTGGTGGGGCAGATGTCGGTGACCATACGCGGCAAGCAGAGCGCATCGCTCCTGCCGGTGGATGCGCTGCTCGAAGCCGATCGTGACTCCGCGACGGTGTACACCGTACAGAGCGGGCGCACGCCCACCGCGGCACTGACGGCGGCGCCACTCCGGATTCGGGTGACGGGCATTGAAGGCGATCGCGCGGCCATCAGCGGGCTGCCGGCGAACGCGCGTGTCATTACGCGCGGTGCCGCCTATGTCACGCCGGGCGCGCCCATTCGCATCATCACCACCGCTACGCTCGACAGCATGGTCCCCTCACGCACCATTGCGGCGACGCCAACGCTCGCCGCGCGCAACGGAGGGCACACGCCGTGAACTTCCTCAGCAAACTTACCGAGTTCTCCGTTCGCCGGTGGCAGTTCACCGTGCTCGTCTTCCTCATGTTCGCCGCGTTGGGCGGGGTGAGCTGGATGAACATCGCGCGCGCCGAGGATCCCGACTTTCCAGTCCCGATCTTTACGACGGTCGCCGTGTATCCTGGCGCGAGTCCGGAAGACATGGAGCAGTTGGTCACGGAGCCCATCGAAAAGCAGCTCAAGTCACTTGAGGAGGTCAAGAAACTCGAAAGCACCAGCAGCGATGGCCTGTCGGTCATCAAGGTGGAGTTCGAGGCCGATGCGGACGCCGAGCGGAAGTACGATCAGGTCATCCGCGAAGTGAATGCACTGCGTCCGGAGTTGCCGGCGTCATTGCAGCGCCTCGAAGTGAAGCGCAACGAAAACTCCGACCTGAGTGTGTTTCAGGTGGCGCTCGTGGCGCCGAGTGCGCCGTATCAGCAGGTCGACGATATCGCCAAACGCATCGAGGACGCGCTGGAACGCGTGGCCGGTGTGAAGAAGGCCGAACGGTGGGCTGCGCCGCCACGTGAAATGCAGGTGACGCTCGACCTCGGACGCCTGTCGCGGTTGGGGCTCACGCCCGGTCAGGTGCTGAACGCGCTCGGCAGCGACAATCTGCAGATTCCCGGCGGCTCGGTGGATGTCGGCACGCGTCGCTACAACATCGCGACGACCGGTCGTTACAAGACTGCGGCCGATGTGGAGCGCACGGTACTCGCTGGTGCCAATGGCGCCACGGTACGCATCGCCGATGTAGCGACGGTGCAGTGGGCCGACGGCGACCCGGTGCACATGGGTCGATGGAACGGACAGCGTGCCATGTGGATTACCGTCGCGGTGCAGAAGGGGAACAACATCTCGGCGGTGAAGACGCGCGTGTGGGATGCACTCGATGGCGTTGAGCGTACGCTCCCCAAAGGCATTACGCTGGCACGCGGCTTCGATCAGTCGAGTAATGTCGACGAGCGTCTGTCGCGCCTCGGCTGGGATTTCCTGATCGCCATTGCGCTCGTGCTCATCACGCTGCTGCCGCTGGGGACGCGCGCGTCGATCATCGTGATGATCTCGATCCCGACGTCGCTGGCCATTGCCGTGATGCTGCTGTACGCCACGGGATATTCCATCAACCAGCTGTCGATCGTGGGCTTCGTGATCGCACTGGGTTTGCTCGTGGACGATTCCATCGTGGTCGTGGAGAATATTGCGCGCTTCCTGCGTGAGGGATACACGCGTACCCAGGCGGCGATCGAGGCCACCAAGCAGATCGGTGTGGCCGTATTGGGTGCTACCGGTACGCTCATTTTCGCGTTCCTACCGCTGCTGTTCCTTCCAGGTCTTGCCGGCAAGTACATCCGCTCCCTGCCGATTGCGGTGGTCTACGCGGTGCTGGCCTCGTTGTTCGTCTCGCTCACGATCATCCCGTGGCTGGCCAGCCGGCTCATGCCGCGCGAGGAACATGCCGACGGCAATGCGGTGCTGCGCTGGTTCGACGGCGGTATTCACCGCACGTATGCGCCGCTGCTCAAGCGGGCCATGGCCTATCCGCGCGCGACACTCGTGGCGTCGTTCGCGCTGGTGGTGGGCGCGTTTGCGCTGGTACCGGTGGTGGGCTTCTCCCTCTTCCCCAAGGCCGGGACGCCGCAGTATCACGTAGACATCACCACGCCCGAAGGCACGTCGCTGCAGGAGACCGATCGTGCCGTGCAGTACGCCGAAGCGATCATTGGGGGACATCCCGACACGCGTGGCATCTTTGCCAACGTGGGCAAGGATAATCCTGATGTGTACTACAACGTCTTTCAGCGTGCCGAGGCACCCAATCGCGCGCAGTTGCTCGTGCTGCTCAAGTCGTACGACAACGACGCCACGCCCATCGCGCTTGATTCCCTGCGTGAGAAGTTGGCGGTATACCCCGGTGCGCGCATCGAGCTCAAGGAGTTCGAGAACGGTCCGCCGATCGATGCGCCCATTGCGATGCGTGTGGAAGGGCCCAACCTCGACACGTTGCAGCAGATTGCGTCCAGGTTCGAGCAGGTGCTCAAGGGTACCGACGGTACGCAGTATGTGAACAACCCGGTTCGCCTGCGTCGTTCTGATTTGCGCCTCGTGGTGGACAAGCAGAAAGCGGGGCTGCTCGGGGTACCGAGTGCTGAAGTCGAGCGGACGCTGCGCCTGGGAATTGCGGGGGTGCAGGCTGGTGCTATACGCGCCGACAACGGCGACGAGTATCCGCTCACGGTGCGCATTGCGCACAATGGCCGGCCGGCGCCCGAAGCACTCGATCGCATCTTCGTGAGCAGTGTGACGGGGGCGATGGTGCCGCTGTCGCAGATTGCGAGTCTGCGCTTCGCCGGTTCACCCACCACCATCGACCATAACGACCGCACCCGCGCCGTCACGGTGACCAGCTACGTGCGTTCGGGCTACAACACCGACGCCGTCACCAAGCAGGTCATCGAACGGTTGGAAGATATCGCCCTGCCCGTGGGCTATACGCTGGTCCCGGCGGGTGAGATCGAGAGTCGGGAGGAGAGCTTTGGCGGCATTGGTGGTGCTGTTGTCGTAGCCGTGTTTGCGATTCTTGCCATTCTGGTGCTCGAGTTCCGCGACTTCCGCACCACGCTCGTGGTGGCGAGCGTGATTCCCCTTGGCGTCGTGGGCGGTATCCTGGCGCTGCTCTTGAGCGGCTACACGTTCAGTTTCACCGCGATGATCGGTTTTGTGGCGCTGGTGGGGATCGAAATCAAAACGAGCATTCTGCTCGTCGACTTCACCGACCAGCTACGTCGTGAAGGCGTCGCGCTGGACGAAGCGATTCAACGTGCGGGTGAAGTGCGTTTCCTGCCCATTGTGCTCACGACCATGACCGCCATTGGCGGTCTGCTACCGCTGGCATTTCAGGGGTCGGGATTGTATTCGCCGCTGGCCTGGGTGATCATTGGCGGCTTGGTGAGCAGCACGCTCATTGCGCGGCTGGTGACGCCGGTGATGTACAAGTTGCTGGCACCGGCGCTCGAGAGTGACGACGAGCCCGTGCGCGCGCGGTCAGGCGGACTCGTCGTGGGGCAGGGCGGCGAGCTTCTCGCCTAGCTCGGCAAAGCCGCGGGCGGTCGCGAGCTGCGCCGGCGTGGTGCCGTCTTCCATCACGGCATGGGGGGCGGCACCACGCGCCACCAGCAGGTCGCAGAGTGCGGCGTCACCGCGCGAGGCCGCGACGTGCAGGGGCGTAATGTTGCTGGCGCCGCGCGATTCGACATCGGCGCCAGCGAAGATGATGCGGCGCACGATCGCCGGCTTGCTCGCGCCAGCGATGGCGGCGTGCAGCGGGGTGTTGCGTGTGGCGTTGGTGGAGTGCGCATCAAGCGGCGCACCATGGTCGATGAGCAGCGCCACGGCATCTTCGCGTCCGAAGAACGCGGCGAGATGCAGCGGCGTCCAGCCATCACTGCTCCGCCGTACCCGCGCGTCATCGTCGGTTTCAATGGCCTCACGGAGCGCCGCGATATCGCCAATGGCCGCCGCTTCGCAGGCGTCGGGCTTGCGGCCCCGCAGCAGCAGCGGCGCCAAATCGGCCGCGCCCGCGTAACAGGCGTACAGCGTCAGCGACTCGCCGCCAGGCCCACGCATGCTGGCACGCGCGGGGTCTTCGTCGAGTTGCCGGACAATGCTGAGCTGATCGCGGCCGCGGATGGCTGCGATCAGGGAATCAGGGGCGGTAGGGACCATACGCTATCCTGCAGGCCGACGCCGGGCCCGTCAACAGGTACGGGCCCGGACTTCGCGTCCAAACCGTGACGGAGCGGACCATCCCCTGACGCATTCCCGCGTTATGATGGACGCCATGGCGACTCTTCTCGATGCACTCCGGCCGGTCCGTTCACTGCGGGTGGCGATAGCGATGCCCCTCCTCCTGCTCTCCGGTGCGCTTGCGACCGGGTGCAGGGCCACCCCGGCGCGCACGCTCATGCCCACCACGCGGCCTCTCGTGATCGCGCATCGCGGGGCGAGCGCGCACCGTCCCGAGCATACGCTGGCGGCCTACACGCTGGCCGTGCAGATGGGCGCCGACTTCATCGAGCCCGACCTGGTGAGCACCAAGGACGGCGTACTCGTAGCGCGGCACGAGAACGAAATTGGCGGCACGACTGACGTCGCCGACAAGTTCCCCTCGCGGCGTACGCGCAAGGTGGTCGACGGCGACACCATCCAGGGCTGGTTCACCGAAGACTTCACGCTGGCCGAGCTGCGTACACTGCGCGCCCGTGAACGGTTGCCGTTCCGTTCGCATGCCTATGACGGACAGTACGGTATTCCCACCTTCGACGATGTGCTCGCGCTCGCCGACTCCTTGGGCCGCGCCCGCGGACGGGTGGTGGGCGTGTACCCTGAGACCAAGCATCCCACGTATCATCGCGCCATTGGCCTTCCGCTGGAGCCGACGCTGTTGGCGTCGCTTACCGCGCGTGGTATGAACCGGGCGAATGCCCCGGTCTTCATTCAAAGCTTCGAGTTGGCGAACCTGAAGGCGCTGCGTGGGCAGACCTCCGTGCGGCTCATTTATCTCCTCGACCGCGGGGCCCTTACGCCGGAGCGGTTACGGGAGATCGCCACGTTCGCCAACGGCATCGGCGTGAACACCCGCATGCTGGTCGGGGCGGACTCGTCAGCCGTGCCGACGACCATCGTGCAGGACGCACACGCGGCGGGGCTGTTGGTACACGTGTGGACGTTGCGGCCGGAGCCGATGTTTCTTCCCAAGCGGTACCGTGGTGATGCGCTCGCCGAAGTGCGCGAAATGATCGCGCTCGGCGTCGATGGCATTTTCGGGGATGATCCGTTCCTTGTCGCCGAGGGAACGGGGCGGATCCGTCGCTAAGGCGCGGTCCCGTGGCGTAGTTTCGTCATGCCCATCAACCGCGACGACAAAGACCTTCCACTCCGCGACGATATTCGTCTCCTCGGCCGTCTGCTTGGCGATGCGGTTCGGGAGCAGGAGGGGGCGGCGACGTTCGAACTCGTCGAACAGACGCGCAAGGCCGCCATTCGCTTTGCGCGTGAGGGACGGGCCGAGGACCGGGTACGGCTGCACGATCTGCTCGATCAGTTGCCCCCCGCCACGATGCTCAGCGTGGTGCGTGCATTCGCGTATTTTTTGCAGCTGTCGAATATCGCCGAGGATACGCACCGCGCGCGGCGCCGTCGAGCGCACTGAAGCCATGGGCTCGCCGGCCACGCGAAGGGACGTTGGCCTTTGCCATCGACGCGGTGCGCAAGGCCTATTGGTGACGACGCCGCGGCGCGCGAGCGGTTGCAGCAATTCTTTGCCGAGGCGCTGGTCGTACCCGTGCTCACCGCACACCCCACCGAAGTGCAGCGTCAGAGCACGCAGGTGGCCATGCAGGAAATCGCGGAATTGCTCGAGCAGCGCGAACGCATGGTGCTGACCGCCGAAGAGCGCGCCGAGAACGATCTGGCGTTGCAGCGTCAGGTGTTGACGCTGTGGCACACGCGACTCGTTCGCGGCGAGCGGCTGCGCGTGCTCGACGAGGTGAAGAACGGGATTGGCTATTACCGCAGCACCTTCTTTACCGAGGTGCCGCGGTTGTACGCGCACACGGCCTCCCTGTGGGCCCAACGATTTCCCGACGCACCGTTTACGCCGGGGACGTTTCTGCAGGTGGGAAGCTGGATTGGCGGTGACCGTGACGGTAATCCGTTCGTGACCGCCGACATTCTTCGCGATACGCTCCGCCTGCAATCGGCCGCGGCGTTCGATTTCTATCTGGCCGAAGTACACGAAGTCGGTGGTACGCTCAGCGTATCGCGCGCCTTGCATCCTGTGACGCCGGCGCTCGACGCGCTCGCGGCGGCCTCGCCGGATCAATCGGTGCAGCGGCGCGACGAGCCGTATCGTCGTGCGCTCAGTGGCATCTATGCGAGACTCGTGGCCACGATGCGAACGCTCGACGTGCCGCTCCCCACGCGAGCAGCCTTGGGCGACGCGGCGCCCTACGGAAACGCGGCCGAGTTACGGGCCGAGTTGCATGTGGTGCACGAGTCACTCGTGCACACCGGATTGACGTTGCTCGCCAGCGGGCGGCTGCGTGCGCTCATGACGGCCGTGGACGTTTTCGGATTTCATCTGGCCCCGCTCGATCTGCGGCAGAATGCCGATGTGCATGAGAAAGTGGTGGCCGAGCTCCTCATCGCAGGCCTGGCGTCACCGACCAATACCTGGCCCTCGACGAAGCGGCGCGCGTAGCGCTATTGGCGTCGGAACTCGCGGGGCACGCGCCCGCTGTACTCGCCGCACCTGACGTACAGCGCCGAGGTCCAGGGTGAACTGGCCATCGTGTTTGCGGCGCGCGTCATGCGCGAGCGCTTCGGACGCGCGGCGCTGCCACACTACATCATCTCCAAGTGCGATGGCGTGTCGGACCTGCTCGAGGTGGCGCTGCTGCTGAAGGAGGCGGGGCTCGCCACCGGCGGTGCGGCGCCCGGTGTGGACCTCGACATCATTCCGCTCTTCGAGACCATCAGCGACCTGCAGCGAGCCGGCGACATCATGCAGGCGGCGTTCGACCTTCCGGCGTATCGCGCGCTCGTCGCCGCGCGCGGCAATGTGCAGGAGGTCATGCTCGGGTATTCCGACAGCAACAAGGACGGTGGCTTCCTCACGAGCGGCTGGGAGTTGTATCAGGCCGAACTCGCGCTCATGGGGGTGTTCGCGCGCGCGTCGGTCAAGTTGCGCTTCTTCCACGGTCGCGGTGGCAGCGTAGGCCGCGGCGGTGGCCCCAGCTACGAGGCCATTCTGGCGCAGCCCTCGGGCGCGGTGACCGGACAGATCCGACTTACTGAACAAGGCGAAGTGATCGCGTCCAAGTACGCCACGCCGGATGTTGGTCGCCGCAATCTGGAGTTGCTGGTGGCGGCGACGCTCGAGGCCACGCTCACCGATCATGAGAATCAGGCCGATAAGGCGGTGACCTTTCATCCGGTCATGGAGCGCTTATCGGCGCTGGCCTTCCAGGCGTATCGCGCGCTGGTGTACGAAACACCGGGCTTTACGCAGTACTTCCGCGAGAGTACGCCGCTTGCCGAAATTGCGACGCTCAACATCGGGAGCCGTCCGGCATCGCGAAAGCCATCGGACCGCATTGAAGACTTGCGGGCCATCCCATGGGTGTTCGCCTGGGCGCAGTGCCGCTGCATGCTGCCGGGCTGGTATGGCTTCGGCAGCGCGGTGTCGCAGTGGCTGGACGAACATCCCGACGGGTTGCCGGTGCTGCAGCGCATGGCCACGGCGTGGCCGTTCTTCCGCACGCTGCTGTCGAACGTGGACATGGTGCTTGCCAAGAGCGACTTGCGCGTCGCGTCGCGCTACGCCGAACTCGTCACTGATGCGACATTGCGCGAGACGATCTTCGGCCGCATCAGCGCCGAGTGGCAGCGCACACGTGACGCGTTGCGGCGCATTACTGGGCAAGAGGAACTGTTGGCCGATAATCCGTTGCTGGCGCGGTCCATCGAAACGCGCTTTCCGTATATGGATCCGCTCAATCATCTGCAAATTGCGCTGCTGCGCCGGTACCGTGAGCACGGCGCTCCGGAACGCGTGACAGACGAATTCCTGCGCCGCGGCATTCACATCACCATCAATGGTATTGCTGCGGGGCTTCGGAATAGCGGGTGAGGGCGGGTGAACTGAAAACGGAAGACGCAAACTGACAACCGAGATCTCTGACTGACGACTGACAACTCCCCGGGGGGTACCACGATGCAGGAATCGCGCGAACCACCGGGGCGTTGTCAGTTGTCAGTTCGAGTGTTCGGTCGTCAGTCTGAGTTTTCAGTGCGCAGTCAACAGCGCTTCATTCCATGGAGAATTCGCGAGCGAAGGCGACGTTGAAGGCAAACGTCTTGGCCTTGCTGCGGGTCTCCATGGCATCGGCGATGCGCTCCAGGCGCGCCGTGATCCCCATGATCTTTTCCTGCGCCTTCTTGCCCATCTCATTGAGCCCTTCGACCTTGTCGAGCGCCCAGAACTTGATGAGATCGTCGACGATCTTGATATAATCGCGCGGGCCGTAGATGCCGGCGCGACGGATCACGTCGCCCATCTCGCGGAAGTGTGGCATACTCACGCCCGGCATGTCGATGCTGGGCATGACGAGCGACGCCGACACCATGGCGTTGTTGGGGTCGCGCTCGAGCACGCGCTGGAAGATTTCGCGGTAGAACACGTAATGCCGCGCTTCCTCCTTGGCCACGTTGGCGAGCACCTCGCCAATGAGCGGCTCGTATTCGCCCGCGAGCTTGCCGGTATTGGCATGGCTCACCTGCGTCGCGCGCTCCTGCAGCGAGGTGTACACGAACACGCGATACGGATCCTTGTCCCACTGGGGCTCGAAGCCGGCCTTGAGATACTCGAACTGCATGCGCTCGAGCACCGGATTGTCGAGGATCTTGCTGTCGTGCGCGTAGTCATGCAGCACGGCGCCGTGGCGGTCTTCCTCGGCGGTCCACAGGTTGTTCCACTTGGCCCAGAAGGTGTCACCGCCCAGGTAGGTGGCGAGCAGGCGGTGAAAGTGCGGCAGCCCTTCTTCAGTGAGCGTGTTGAGCGCGAGCGCCACACGGGCCGGCATGCTGATGCCGCGCGCACGTTCGCGCAGCATCTTCACATGTTCGTCAGGGTCCGTGTCGGGCGCGGGGGCGAGCAGTTCGGAGGGGAACCAAAGGATGCGCTTGGACTCGTGCGTCGCCATGAGCTGCTCGACGTCACTCTCGAGGTCGGCAAGCACTTCGACCTTGGCCAGTGTTTCGTTATCGGGTATGAACATGCAATCCTGATGGGGGGCGGGTATCACCGGTAAACTACCGGAACGACACCTCAGGGACCAATCAGCTTGGCGCCGCAGTTTGTCCTGCGACAGCAGGAGGGCGCACCCATCGCTGATATTTCATAAACGCAGCAACGCCACTAACCGTTCGCCAACCGCCCCAGTGTCTGACACGCTTCGTCCCCAATCGTCGGCAAATTTCTCGCGTCGTGCGGCGCTCAAGCTCGGAATTGGTGCCGGTCTGGCGGCCATCGTCACGCCGGCGGTGGCTGAAGCCCTGCGCCACGGCGTGCTGCCCCCGGTGGTCGCCCGCGACGAGGCGGCGCAGGGCGTGCTCATTGCCCGGGCGATTCCGTCGAGCGGTGAAAAGCTTCCGGTGGTCGGTATTGGGACGGCGCGCCGCTACGACGTATCGACGGCCGAGGAAAAGGCCCCCCTGCGCGAGACATTGCGTGAGTTTCCCAAGCTGGGCGGGAAGGTGATCGACACCGCCCCAGGGTACGGGCAAGCCGAGGTGGTGACGGGAGAGCTCGTGAGTGAGCTGGGTATTCGCGAGCGACTCTTTCTGGCCACCAAGGTGTCCATTCGGGGGACCGATGCGGCCCCGGGCGTCGCGCAAATGGAGGAGTCGTTCCGTCGCCTCAAGACGGCGCGCATTGACCTCATGCAGGTCTGGAATCTTCAGGGCACGTCGACGCTCTTGCCGGTGCTGCGCGAGATGAAGGCCGCCGGGCGGATTCGCTACGTGGGGGTGACGACCAGCAGCGATCAGCAGTACCCGATACTCGAGCAGCTCATGCAGTCGGAGACGCTGGACTTCATCCAGATCGACTACGCGGCGGACAATCGCAACGCCGCCGAGCGGGTGCTGCCGCTGGCGCGCGAGAAGGGCATTGGCGTGCTGGTGAACCTGCCGTTCGGGCGCACGCGGGTCTTTCAGAACGTGCTCCAGACGCCGGTGCCCGAGTGGGCCAAGGAGTTCGACGCGTCGAGCTGGGCGCAGATCTTCCTCAAGTACATCGTGGCCAACCCGGCGGTGACCTGCGTGATCCCGGGGACGGCGCAGGTGAAGTACGTGAACGACAACACGGCGGGGATGCGCGGCGGACTGCCCACGGCCGAGCATCTCAAGCGGATTGAGGCGCTGGTGCAGCGTTCCATGTAGACTATGGCGCTTTTACGGCGCCTTAGTGCTTCATTAATGGCTCGACAGTCAGCGATATCCATACAACGGCCTTCCACCACGGCGCTGCGCGTCCGAGCGCATGAGGGCGTGATCTGGACACGGCCCGCACTCTGACGACGCGCTAGGTTTGGAGAATGGTTCCTCCAACTGCGGCAACACGGAAGCCCAAGTACGACAGCAAGCGCGCCTGGGGCGAAGCCCGCGCGCTCATTCTCCAGCACCGCAAGTCGGTCGGCATCGGCTTGGTGCTGATGCTGATCAGCCGAGCCGCGAGTTTCGTGCTGCCGTACTCCACCAAGTATGTCCTCGATGAAGTGCTGCCGCAGAAGGATCTGCGGATGCTGGGGCTCGTCGCGCTGGCGGGACTTGGCGCCACCATCGTGCAGACACTCACCGGCTACGCGCTCTCGCAAGTGGTGAGCGTCGCGGCGCAGCAGGCCATCGCGCAGCTGCGTGAAGAAGTGCAGGGACATCTCATTCGCCTGCCGGTGCGCTACTTCGACAGCACCAAGAGCGGCGTGCTCGTCTCGCGCGTGATGAGCGACCCCGAAGGCATCCGGAATCTCATTGGCACGGGGCTCATTCAGCTCACGGGCGGCATGCTGAGCGCGATCGCGGCCATGGGTGTGCTGCTGCATCTCAATTGGAAGCTCACGCTGGCCACGGTGTTGCCCATTGCGCTGTTCGGCGCTGGCATGAGCATCGCGTTCAAGCGCCTGCGCCCCATTTTCCGTGAACGCAGCGTCATCAATGCCGAAGTCACGGGTCGTCTTACGGAAACCCTGGGCGGCATTCGTCTCATCAAGGTGTACACGGCCGAAGAGCGCGAGAAGGAAGTGTTCGGCAAGGGCGTGCAGCGCCTCTTTCAGAACATCGCGAAGACCATTACGGGCACGTCGCTCACCGGCACGCTCGGGTTGGCCGTTGTGGGTGTGATCGGTGTGATCGTGATGTACGTGGGCGGTGGTGACGTCATGCGCGGCACGACGACGATCGGCAGCCTGTTCACATTCCTCATCTTCATTGGCATGGTAACGGCGCCGCTCATTTCGGTGGCGAGCATCGGCACGCAGATCACGGAAGCGTTTGCGGGACTCGACCGCATTCGCGAGTTGCGCGACATGGCGACAGAAGATCAGGAAGACGCGAGCAAGCAGTCGGTGCCGGAAGTCGTGGGGCGTGTGGAATTCGACGACGTGAGCTTCGAATACGAGCCCGGGGTGCCGGTGCTCAAGCACGTCAACTTTTCGGCGCCGGCCGGAACCACCACGGCGTTGGTGGGCTCGAGCGGCAGCGGCAAGAGCACCATGATTTCGCTCATCATGGCCTTCGCGCAGCCGCAGCAGGGGAGCATCAAGGTGGATGGGGTCCCGGTGCGTGACCTCAAGCTGCGCGACTATCGCCGGCACCTTGGTGTGGTCATGCAGGACAATTTCCTCTTCGATGGTACGGTGAAGGAGAATATCGCCTTCACGAAGCCCGGCGCGACCGACGACGAGGTCATGCATGTTGCCAAGATCGCCAACGCGCACGAGTTCATCGAAGGCTTTCCGCAGGGCTACGATACGATTGTCGGTGAGCGTGGCGTGAAGCTGTCGGGTGGCCAGCGTCAGCGTGTGGCCATCGCGCGTGCCATTCTCGCCAATCCGCGCGTGCTCATTCTGGACGAAGCCACGTCGAGCCTCGACAGCGAGAGCGAGCATCTCATTCAGGAAGGGCTGCGCCGCCTACGGGCCGGTCGTACCACCTTCGTGATCGCGCACCGGTTGTCGACCATTACGAGCGCCGACCAGATTCTCGTGCTGGAACATGGCGAGATCGTGGAGCGCGGCACGCACGCGCGGTTGCTGGAGCTGGGGGGACGCTATCACGACCTGTACCGTCGGCAGTATCAGCTGGAGAGCGATCAGTTCATCAATCCGGGCGAAGAGATTGCCGCCACGGGCTGACGGGCTTGTCAATTGCCTGCCTACACAGGTACCGCTTTAGTGTCAATCAGGCGAAGTTTCAAGGATACACATTATCCAAGAAACCATCCGTGACTGCTTCACCGACGTTTACCACGCTTCAGCTTCACCCGAATCTCCTGCAGGGCCTCAAGGAGCTCGGGTTTGCTCGGCCGACGCCCATTCAGGGCGAATCGATTCCGCCGGCGCTCGAGGGACGCGATCTGTTGGCCTGCGCCATGACCGGCAGCGGCAAGACCTACGCGTTCCTGCTTCCCATTCTGCATCATCTCATGAGCAAGCCGCGCGGAAAGACGCGCGCGCTCGTGCTCACGCCCACCCGTGAACTGGCCGCGCAGATTCACGACAGCCTCAAAGACGTCACCATTCACACGCCGCTCACGGGCGCGGCGGTGTTTGGTGGCGTGGGCATGGGTCCTCAGGAACACGCGTTCCGCAGCGGCGCCGATGTGCTCATCGCCACGCCGGGTCGGTTGCTTGATCACTTCCGTCAGCCGTACGCGAAGCTCGAAGCGCTCGAGTTTCTCGTGCTCGACGAAGCCGACCGCATGCTCGACATGGGCTTCCTGCCCGAAATCAAGAAAATCCTGCGGCATCTGCCGAACACCAAGCGGCAGACGCTGTTCTTCAGCGCGACCATGCCGCCGCCAATCGCGGCGCTTGCGCAGGAGATGCTCAACAAGCCGGTCACGCTCAACCTCCAGCGCACCGCTGCCCCCGCCAAGGGGATCACGCAGGCCGTGTATCCGGTGGCGCAGGATCTCAAGAGCGCGCTGCTCATTTCGCTGCTCAAGCGCGGCGATATGCCGCAGGCCCTCGTCTTCACGCGCACCAAACATCGCGCCAACCGGCTGGCGTCGCAGTTGGTGACGGCCGGCATCAAGGCGGAACGTATTCACGGCAACCGGTCGCAGAGCCAGCGCACGCAGGCGCTCGCCGGCTTCAAGGACGGTTCGTATCAGGTGCTCGTGGCCACCGATATCGCGGCGCGTGGTATCGACGTGGAAGCGCTTGGGCACGTGGTGAACTTCGACGTGCCGGTGGCTGCGGAGGATTACATCCACCGCGTCGGCCGTACGGCGCGTGCCGAAGCGACGGGTGAAGCGTTCACGTTCGTGAGCCCGGAAGAAGAAGGCGAACTCAAGCTCATCGAGCGCGCCATCAAGAAGCAGTTGCCGCGGGTGACAGTCCCCGATTTCGACTACAGCGCAAAGCCGCAGGCGAAGCTCGAGGTGCCCATTGCCGAACGCATCGCCGAGATTCGCAAGAAGAAGGCGGAAGATCGTGCGCGCGCGGCCGCCAAGGTGGCGCGTCGTACGGCGGCGCAGCAGAGTGAGGCCGAACGCAAGTCGAGCAAGCCGTCCCGTCCGGCAGGTGCCTCGCGGCGCACCGGCTGCGCGCAGTCCGGAGCGTCCGGCCGAAGGCGCCAAGGTGGGCGGTGCCCGTCGTGGTCCGCGTCGTCCGGGCGGTGGCGGTGCAGCCGGCGGCGGTGGGCGCAGTGGGGGAAGCAGCGGCGGCGGGTCGCGCCGGTCGGATAGCCCGTACAAGTAAGCCTGTGATCGCGGCGGTACCGTGAACGATCTTCGGTATCCGGTACCGGCCGCCGTCCACCGCATCGAGCAGGTGGTCGATCGCAGTCGCTTCATCTGCACCTGTCGCCCAGCGCGGCCAATGCCGAAGAGGCACAGGCGTTCATCAAGTCGATGAACACCGGGTTTTCGAATGCCACGCACAATACGGGCGGGTTGGTAAAGGCGTACGGCGGTGCGGTGCAGGAAGCGCTGTCACAGCTTCAGCACATCACGCGCGGGGCGATAGCGCCGCTGCAGGTACCTGCGTAAGCTCTCCCATCCCTCAACTGCTCAGCCCCGCCTATGAATCCCAACGCTGAACGCCTGATTCGCTGAACTCGTGGATGCAGCTCGTGCCCATTCGCGCTGCGGCGGCCGAGCTGTTCTACTCGCGGTTGTTTGCCATCGACCCCACGGCGGAAGAGTTCTTCGCCGGCAAGCCGATGCACGAGCAGCACGACAAGTTCCTGAAGACCGTCGACTGGCTCGTACAGACCCTCGACTATCCGCCGCGCGTCATCGAAGAACTCCAGGCGCTGTCGCGACGCCATGTGGGCTATGGCGTGCTCGTGGCGCATTATGAGACTGTAGGAGCGGCGCTGTTGTGGGCTCTCGAGCAGGGGCTTGGCGTCAAATGGGACGCCGACGTGAAACGCGCATGGACGGAGCTTTACATCTTCATCAGCGGTGTCATGGTGCGCGAAGCCACCCCGTCGTCAGCCTGACGGGGACGGCTCCCCACGGCGGCCGTCGCGCTACGACAACCCCTCGATCGTCCCATCCGCCCGCAGCCGCATGCCTTCGGCGGCGGGCTTTTTCGACAGCCCCGGCATCGTCATGATGTCGCCGCATTTGGCCACCACGAAACCCGCGCCCGCGCTGCCATAGACTTCGTTCACGGTAATGCGAAAGCCAGTGGGCACGTTGAGCCGCGTCGCATCGTCGGTGAGCGAATATTGCGTTTTGGCCATGCACACCGGCGTGTGCGCCATGCCGTTGGCTTCGAGCCATGCCATGCTCTTTTCCGCCGCGCTCGAAAAGTCCACGCCATCGGCGCCGTACACCTTCTGCGCCACCTCGAGAATCTTCTCGCGAATGGGACGTTCGCTGTCGTACAGCGGCCGGAACTCGGCGCGCCCGGAGGCCAACAAGGCGAGCACTTCGTGCGCCAACGCTTCACCGCCTGCGCCGCCCTCGGCCCACACGTTGCACATGGCCACGGGTACGCCAAGCTGCGCCACGTACGCGCGAATCATCTCGACTTCGGCATCGCTGTCGCTGGTACGGCGGTTGATGGCCACCACCGCCGGCACGCCGAACTGCTGCACGTTGCGCACATGATGCGCGACATGCGGCAGCCCGCGTTCGAGGGCGCCAAGGTCTTCGTGGTCGAGCTCCGACTTGGGCACACCGCCCTGCATCTTGAGTGAGCGTACCGTGGCGACCAGGACCGCAGCCTCGGGGGTGAGCCCACCAGCGCGACACTTGATGTCGAAGAACTTTTCGGCGCCCAGATCACTGCCGAAGCCTGCTTCGGTGACCACGATGTCGGCGAGTGCGAGACCGGTGCGCGTCGCGACGAGCGAGTTGCAGCCGTGCGCAATGTTGCCGAACGGGCCGGCGTGCAAAATGGCCGGACCGCCTTCGAGCGTCTGCACGAGGTTGGGGCGCATGGCATCCTTGAGCAGCAGCGTCATGGCGCCGGTGGCGCCGAGGTCGCGCGCGTAGACGGGCTTCTTGTCTTTGCCGAGCGTGGTACCTACGACGATGTTACCCAGTCGTTGCTCGAGGTCTTCCGCGTCGGCGGCAAGCGCCACGATCGCCATGATCTCGCTGGCGGGGATGATGACCCACCGCTCTTCGCGCATGGTGCCGTTGCCGGTGCCCACGCCGATGATGGCGCTGCGCAGTGCGCGGTCATTCATGTCGATGGTGCGCGGCCACGTGATGGCCTTGGGGTTGAGCCCCAGCGCGTTGCCGTGATAGAGGTGGTTGTCGATCATGGCACTGAGCAGCGCGTGCGCACTGGCGATCGCGTGAAAATCGCCGGTGAAATGCAGGTTGATGTCGTCCATGGGCAACACCTGCGAGTAGCCGCCACCAGCGGCACCGCCCTTCACCCCGAACACCGGGCCGAGGCTCGGTTCACGCATGCACAATACGGCGTTGTGGCCCAGCCGCCGGAACGCCTGCGACAGCCCCACGCTGACCGTGCTCTTGCCTTCGCCCGCCGGTGTGGGGTTGATGGCCGTAACCAGCACCAGGCGCCCCTTGGGCGGCGCCGACGCGAGCGATAACGGCAGTTTGGCTTTGTACTTTCCGTACAGGTCGATGTCGTTCTCGGCCAGTCCGAGTTCGGCGGCCACGTCGCGGATGGGACGCATGAGCGCCTGTTGCGCGATCTCGATATCGGAGGGGACGGAAGATGGCGTGACCGTCATGGCGGACCGTGGGGTGCGAGTGCAAGTTGTAGGCATGGCGCCTTCCTTCATTCTAGCAGCAATCACCGGACCCCGCCGTGGCGCGGGTGTACGCTCATGATCATCGCCGTGTACGGCGCGTCGAGCCGGTTGGGACAGCAGTTCATCGTGGCCGCTGCCGATGCCGGCCATTCACTGCGTCTGCACTATCGCTCCAAGCCGTCGGAGCAGCTGCCGGAGAACGCTACCGTGATCGTGGGGTCGCTGGCCGATCCGACCGCGGTACGCGAAGTGTTGCGCGGCGCCGACGCGGCGGTGGTGATGCTCGGGCACAAGGATGATGCGCGCGTGCCGTATATCGCCGCGGCCATGAAGCTCGTCGTGAGCACCATGCAGACGCTCAATCAGTCGCGGTTGCTCGTCGTGACGAGCGCGATGGCGGGCGATTCGACGGTTGGCCTTACCATGAAAATCCGCACGCTCTTTGCGCGCCGCTCGGCGCATGACGGCATGATGGAAGACCGCGACGAGCAGGAGCGATCCGTCCGTGCGAGTGGCCTCGATGGCTGGACGGTGATCAAGCCCGGCACGCTGACGGATGGGGCGGTCAGCGATCATGCGCAGATGGACACGACGGTGTCGCTCGGTGCCGGTAGTCAGGTGTCGCGTGCGTCGCTGGCGAAGTTGCTCGTGCAGGAGTTGGGTGCGCCGAAGTTTGCGCAGCAGGCGGTCTACGCCGCCGAGCGCTGACCGCTCAAGCTAACGACGGAGCCCGCGTGGATCCCTCTTTGCGTTCAGGTTTTCCGTACGACACGCTGTTGACGTTCTGTGCGGCAATGGCGTTCTGCGGCTGGATGCTGTGGGATCTGCGCAAGGAGAACAAGTTGGCCGCCGCGAAAAAGGCCGCACTGCAGCAGGCGCGCGCGTCGGCTCCTCCACCAACCGCTTCGGCAACGGCCATGCGGTGGCCCACCCCGGCGGCATCTGGTCCCGTTGTTGAAGTCCCCACCCTTCCCGCTTCCCTGTACCTGGCTGAGGATATGACCGACGTTCGCAAGATCGCGTGGGATGAGATGGCCGTCGAAGAGCTAACGCCGCTCATTGGCCGTCGCCTGGTGTATACCGACAAGCAGATGCTCGCGCATGTGTATCTCAAGCAGGGCGCGATCGTGCCCGCGCATGATCACATCAACGAGCAGATCACGTACATCCTGTCGGGCGCGCTGCGCTTCTGGATTGGCGAACACGCCGACCAGCCGGGCGGCACCTTCGTGGATGTGCGCGCCGGCGAAGTGCTCGTCATTTCGAGCATGGTGCGGCACCGCGCCGAGGCGCTTGAGGACACGCTCGACGTGGACATCTTCAATCCGCCGCGTCAGGACTGGATCGACAAGTCGGACGACTATCTCCGCTCGGGCAAGCCGATGAGCAACGGAGGGCAGGGCTGATGGATCTTGGGCTCAAGGGCAAGGTGGCGCTCGTCTGCGGGGCCAGCCGCGGCATTGGCTACGCCACCGCTGACGAGCTGGCGCAGGAAGGGGTGGAGCTGGTGATCTGCTCGCGCGCCGGTGACAGTCTTCGCAACGCGAAGCGGAGGCTCGAAGCCCATGGTGTCACGGTGACGGCACTCGAGGCCGATCTCGCGACGGCCGACGGCATCGCGCATGTGGTGGCGCATGTGCAGTCGGCGTATCCGGCGGGGATCGACATTCTGGTGTGCAACACCGGCGGCCCGCCAACCGGAACGCCTCTGGGGCACGACTGGAGCGTGTGGCAGGCGGCGACGGATATGCTGCTGCGGAGCGTGGTGGAGCTCACGCGCGCGTTCGTGCCGGCCATGCAGGCAAAGAGGTGGGGGCGCGTCATCGCCATCACGTCGCTGGCCGTGAAGCGTCCGCAGGCCAACCTCGTGCTGAGCAATGCCCTGCGCGCGGGTGTGACGGGTTATCTGCGCACACTGGCCGATGATGTGGGGCGTGACGGCGTGACGGTGAACACGGTGCTCCCCGGGTTCACGGCCACCGAGCGGCTCGACGACCTGGCCGCCGCCAATGCACTCCGCAGCGGGCAGTCTCCCGAGGCGATCTTTGCCGGGTGGGCCAACGAATCGCCGCTGGGGCGCGTCGGGCGCCCCGATGAGTTGGCCGCGGTGATAGCTTTCCTGTGCTCGACGCGCGCCGGCTTCATGACCGGACAGGCCGTGCTGGTGGACGGCGGCGCCGTGCGCTCGTTGCTCTAGTCACACCGCAGTCGTTCGCTGCATTCCGATTCGTCGCGCGGGTCCGCGCAGTTTCCGTTCTACTTCAGCACTTCCGCACATGAGCCGCATTTCCGAGACGCAGTGGATTTGGCGCGATGGCCATTTCATTCCGTGGGCCGACGCCACGATTCACGTGCTCAGCCACTCCGTGCAGTTCGGGTCGTCCGCGTTCGAAGGGATCCGTGCGTACAGCACGCCCACGGGACCGGCGATCTTCCGTCTGCGCGAGCATCTCGAGCGGCTCCTGCATTCGTGCAAGATCTACCGCATGGAGGTGCCGTACACGATCGAGCAGCTCATCGAGGCGTCGCGCGAAACCGTCGCGCGCAACGGCGTCGAATCGTGCTACCTGCGCCCCATGGTCGTGCGTGGCTACGGCACGGCGGGCATGGTGCCCATTGGGGCGCCGGTGGAGACGTATCTCCCCTGTTGGCCGTGGGGCGCCTATCTGGGCGACGAAGCGCTCGACGCAGGAGTGGACGCGTGCATTTCGAGCTGGCATCGTGTGCAGCCCAACACCATTCCGGCCATGGCCAAGATCGCGGGTAACTACCTCAGCGGTCAGCTCATCAAGATGGAAGCGCTCGCGAACGGGTACGCCGAAGGCATCGCGCTGAGTCCGAGCGGGATGGTCAGCGAAGGGTCGGGACAGAACGTCTTCATCGTGTCGAAGGGCACGATCATCACGACCCCGCTCGACGGCAGCATTCTGGGCGGCATTACGCGCGCGACGATCATGCAGTTGGCGGCCGATGCGGGCATCCCGGTGCGCGAAATGCACATCCCGCGCGAGATGCTCTACATGGCCGACGAGGTGTTCTTCACGGGGACGGCCGCCGAGCTCACGCCGGTGCGCAGCGTCGATCGCATTACGGTTGGTGCGGGTCGCGTTGGCCCCATCACCAAGCAGCTTCAGCAGGAATACCTCGGCATCGCCAAGGGGCAGATCGAAGACCGCCACGGGTGGCTGACGCACTGCCGCTAAGGGCATCATGCATCGATGGCGAACCGCGTCTTGAGCGTGCTCAGGGCGCGGTTCTGCGTCTCCCGCCGATGAAATGCAGCAGGAGCAGCGTCACCATCGCGCCGATAAAGGCGGTGAAGATCACGCCACCCAATCCCGGGAGGGGCGTGCTGACGCCGAGCTGGCGGAACATCCATCCGCCGACAAAGGCGCCCACGATGCCGACGACGATGTTCCCCACCAACCCCACGCCTCCGACCACCAGTGAGGCGAGCACACCGGCAACGAGTCCAACGATGAGCCACGTGACCATGTCCATAGCCATCTCCACCAACGGGTCTGGCGGGGTACTTCGCAACGATCGGGCCACGGGCGTGGTGGTGGCGACGGCGGGCGCATGGCGCTGACCTCAACGATGTACGCCATGACCGTCTCGCTCGCCCATGTGGATCGTGGTGTGTACGAGCAGCTCGAGTTCCGCATGGCCATGCATCCGTCGGAGTCGCCGGAGTATTTCGTGGCGCGGCTGCTGGCCTACTGCCTGGAGTACCGCGAGGGGATCGCGTTTTCCAAGGGCGTCTCCGACCCGGACGATCCGACGGTGAGCGTGCGCGACCTGACGGGGACGATCACGACGTGGATCGAGATCGGACTGCCCGATGCGGCGCGGTTGCACAAGGCGAGCAAAGCGGCGCCCCGGACGGTGGTGTACACGCACAAGGATCCCACGGTCTGGCTGCGTCAGATTGCCGGCGAGCGCATTCACAAGGTGGAGCGTATCGAGTGCTATCGGCTCGAACGTGAGCTCATCGACGCACTGGTGGAGCGGCTCGACCGCCGGATGTCCTTTGAGCTGTCCGTTACCGACGGCGACCTCTTCCTGAATGTGGCGAACGCGACCATTGCGAGTAGCATTCAGCGCATCTCTTTAGGAGTATAGGTTGCAGCATGCATGAACCAACGGCAGGCGTCGTGCGGTCCCGCGAACAGGTCGCGCCATACCGTTTTGCGGGAATGAATTTCGAGGTCCGCGTACTCGTCTCGAGCGCCGACAGCGGTGGCGCTCAGGCGGTGACGGAGTTCACCTTCGAACGCCCATTCGATGGGCCGCCGCTGCATTGGCACAGGAGTTACGCCGAAACGTTCGTGTGCCTCGAAGGCACGTGTACGGTGCGCTTCGCGCACCATGACGAGCAGCTGGCACCGGGCGACGTGGCGTACATTCCGCCGGGTATCCTGCACAGTTATCGCATCGAGGGCGCGAGCCGATCACGCTATCTGCTGGTGTGCTCACCCAGCGGTGATTTCGACAAGTACGTGGCCGATGCGGCCGCAGTGGCCGCCGAATCGCACCGCCGGAATGCGCCGGTCGACATGGAGGTGCTGCGGGCCATCCGCGGCCGCTATCAGACCTACGAGGCCGACGTGCCGCACTTCTGAGGGTCGTGTGGGGAAATCGCCGATTGACGGCGGCGGGTCTGAGCCCGAGAATCAACCCATGACGGTCAGCGCTACCTATCGTGCCTTTGTCCTCGAGCAGCTGTCGAGGGCCCTCCCTGACGTCCGGGCGCGCAGCATGTTCGGCGGAGTCGGCATTTACTGCGGCCCCGTATTTTTCGCACTCATCGGAAACGACGTGCTCCATTTCAAGGTCGACGACCTGACACGGAAGCATTTCGAAGCCAAGGGGATGCGGCCGTTTCGTCCTTTCGGCGAAGGCGGGGAGGTCATGCAGTACTACGAGGTGCCCGCCGAGGTGCTCGAAGAGCGCGAGGCGCTTGTCGTGTGGGCTGAGGAGGCCGTGGCGGTGGGTCGCCGTGCCAAGCAGCGAAAGGGGAAGCGCGCTGGGCTGATGGCGTCGTGACCAAGACGTTGTCTGCGCGTTCAGGGGGGCCGGTGACCGACGCCGTTGCGCCGCTCGATGTCGTGCGCGCGCATCCATTGTGCGCCGAGACACCGACCTCGGTGTTGCCGCTGGCCGTTACGCCACGTGAGAGCGTGTACGTGCGCAGCAACTTCGAAACCCCGATCGCACACGGCGCGTGGACGCTGGCGGTGGGCGGCGCCGTGCGTGCGCCGTTCACGCTGTCGCTGGCCGACATCGCCGCGTTGCCCATGCACACCGTGCTGGCCACGATGGAGTGCGCGGGGAACTGGCGGTTGGGTATGGATCCCGTGCCCACCGGTGAGCCCTGGAAGTACGGCGCGGTGAGTACCACGCGATGGCGTGGCGTGTCGCTGGCCGCGTTGCTCGATCGCGCGGGGGTGCATGACGACGCCCTCGAAGTGGTGGCAGTGGGCGCCGACGCGGGTCCGCGCGACGATGCGGAGGGTGAAGTGCGCTTCGAGCGCGCGTTGCCGCTGGAGGTGGCGCGTCATCCCGATACGCTCGTTGCCATGCACATGGACGGCGTCCCTCTCACCGCCCATCACGGTGCACCGCTGCGATTGCTGGTGCCCAATTGGTACGGCATGGCGAGTGTGAAGTGGCTCACGGCGCTCGACGTGCGCACGACGCCGTTCACGGGCTACTTCCAGTCGAAGCGCTACGTGTACGACGTCAATGGCACGACCACCCCGGTCACGCGCGCGCTGGTGAAATCGATGATCGTGCTGCCGGCTCTGCATGCCGAGACGGCGGCTGACACGGTGGTACGCGGCTGGGCGTGGTCGGGGAGCGGTGCCATCATCCGCGTGGATGTGGCCGTCAATGACCAGTGGCATCGCGCCACCGTGGGGCGGGCGGCGTCGGCATATGCGTGGACGCCGTTCGAACTGTCGGTCTCGCTTCCACCGGGAGAGGTCACGCTGCGCAGTCGCGCGACCGATGCGAGTGGGGCTGTGCAGCCCGAGCGCATCGCGTGGAATGCGTTGGGATACGGCAACAACGCCATCCGCTCCCACACCGTACGAGCGGTGAGCGGTGAGTGCTCAGACGGTCAGAGTTGAGAATCAGAGGCTCAGAGCTCAGAACTGAGTCTTTGATCGGGGTGAGAATCGAGTAACGCAGCAGTGAGAGGACAGACACCGCCGACTGCGGGTCCTCGCTGCTCACCGCTGCGTTACTCAACTCTCACGCCTATCCGGAACTCGACTCTCGGCTCTCGCGTCTTCGTCTCACGCTGAGTACTCAGATCTCAGGAGCAGCATGACTTCGTCAAGTGTTTCGTTCCGACGCGCGACAGTACACGACGCGGTCGCGCTGAGCGCATTCGCGCGGCGCGTGTTTCATGACACGTTCGCGGAGGACAATACGCCGGAGGACATGGCCGTGTATCTCGCCCAGGCGTTTTCGCCGGCGACGCAGCAGGCCGAGCTTGAGGAGACCCAGCGTGTGTGCCTGCTGATGGAAGCCGACGGCGTGCTCATCGGGTATGCGTCGCTCCTGGACAGCGCGCCGCACAGCGCGGTCGCGGCGGCGCACCCCGTGGAGATCGAGCGCTTCTACCTCGATCAGGGCTGGCATGGGCGCGGCGTCGCGGCGGCACTCATGGACGCGGCGCGCGGCGTTGCGCGTGGTTGGCAGGGCGATGTGCTCTGGCTCGGTGTGTGGGAGCGCAACGCGAAGGCCATCCACTTTTACGAAAAGCAGGGCTTTGAACGCGTCGGAGCCCAAACCTTTTGGTTGGGCTCCGACGAACAGCAGGACGCCGTCATGTCGACGGCACTGACCGCTTAGCCGCGCTTGCGCTGCGGGACCGGCGCCGTGGGCACGTCCATCGTGTTCGGCATGTGCGGAGTGCCGCGGTGGCACATGACGCAGGTGGTCTTGGGGCGCGGGTCGTCGAGTTCCTTGACCTTCGCGATGTACTTGTTGTCGATATCGCGCTGCATGCGCTCCATCTGCCGGGCGATCACCTTGTTCTTGCGCTCGTCGCTGGCGTAGTCGCCGTTGTCCATGTGGCAATTGACGCAGGTGAAGCCGAGGCCACGTCCGTACTGCTCGTCCATCATGCTGAGGAACTCTCGGACCGGCATGTCCTTGTGCAGCTTCACGTTTTTGAAGACCACGCCGGCGGGTTCGTTCTCACGCCCCTTGAGGGTGGCCAGCAGCGTGGCCACCGCGTCTCGGCGCACGGTGTCCATCTTCATGGGGCTGACCGGCTGCCGGCGGGGGGTGGGCGCGGCGGGGGCGGCACCTGCGGCGGCAGCGATGGGCACGGCCGCCGCGACCGGGGCTTCCTGCTGAGTGCGGGCGCAGGCGGTGGCCGTGACGGCCGCGAGCAACGCGGCGGCGAGCATGGAACGCATGGTACGATCTCCGTAAGAGTACGGAGGCAAGTTAGTACGCCGCGCGGCGGTGGCGCAGGGTGACGATCAGCGCTTCTTGGCCAGGATGGTCCCGCGGCAGGTGATCGCGCCGCAGAAGCAGGGGAATCGCTTCTTGGCGGCGGGGGTGTGCCGTTCCGCGAGCATGTAGGCGTAGTCGTAGACGAGCTCTTCGCCGACTTCGATGTCGTGAATGGATTCGATCCAAATGCGTCCGTCTTCAATGACCGCGTCGCAGTTGGGGGCGCAGGAGTGATTGAGAAAGCGCGCCTCGTTGCCGTCGACCGCCGCATCGATGACCACGTCGTCGTCGATGGCGAACAGGTAGGTGTGATGCCGCTCGCCGGGAATATCGGGGTAGCGCGCTTCCGCCTCGGCGGGGCTGAGCCGTTCCCCGGCGTACTCGATAATGCGGACGCCGGCCGGGATGGGGCGGGTCGCGAAGCCGCCGGCGCCCTGGATGGCACTATGGCGAACCTCGAACGGGAGGTCGGTGGAGGAGCTCATGTGGATAATTTCGCCACTCGGGGGTCCAGTGTGATATATTTCGGGGCTACAGGAGAAAACCATGACCAAAACGGACGTGCGCTCGTCTGCAGCGCCGATCCGCGCGAACACCGAGCTCGATCAGCAGGATAGTTCCGAAACCGGCAGTTCCAACGGTTTCGCCGCTCTGGGTGTTGACCCGCGCATTGCCGAGGCCCTTTCGGCTCTCGGATACGAAGAACCCACGCCCGTACAGCGGGCGTCCATTCCGCCCCTGCTGGCTGGTCGCGACGTGCTCGCGCAGGCCGCCACGGGCACCGGCAAGACGGCCGCCTTTTCGCTGCCGTTGCTCACCCGCATCGGCGCCGGACACAAGGCTGCTAACGGGGCGCCGTCGGTCCTCATTCTGGTCCCGACCCGTGAACTGGCCATGCAGGTGGCCGAGGCGGTGCATCGGTACGGCAAGCCGCTCGGCTTGCACGCGCTGGCCGTGTATGGCGGCGCGAGCATGGAGTTGCAGATCCGCGCGCTCAAGCGCGGCGTCGATGTGGTGATTGCGACGCCCGGCCGTGCGCTCGACCATATCAAGCGCAACACGCTCAAGCTGGGCACGTTGCAGGCGGTGGTGCTCGACGAAGCCGACGAAATGCTCGACATGGGCTTCGCCGACGAACTCGAGGCCATTCTCGACGCGACGCCAGAGAGCAAGCAGACCTGTCTCTTCTCGGCTACGTTGCCGCCGCGCATTGCCGGGATCGCGCGCAAGTATCTGCGTGACCCCGAGCATGTCACGGTGGAGCGTGAGGTGTTGGCTGAGGGCGCGGTGGCTCGGGTGCGCCAGGTGGCGTACGTGGTGAGCCGTGCGCACAAGATGCCGGCGTTGGCGCGGGTGCTCGACATCGAGCAGCCCACCAGTGCGATTGTTTTCTGCCGCACGCGTACCGAAGTGGACGAGCTGAGCGAGACGCTGTCGGCGCGCGGGCTGCGGGCGGAGTCGTTGCACGGCGGGCTGTCGCAGGATCAGCGTGACCGTGTGATGCAGAAGTTCCGCGCCAAGAAGGTAGACCTGCTTATTGCTACCGACGTGGCGGCGCGTGGGCTCGACGTGAAGCACGTGAGTCACGTGGTGAACTTCGACGTGCCGGCTGACGCCGAAACGTATGTGCACCGCATTGGCCGCACCGGCCGTGCGGGCCGTGAGGGCGTGGCCATTACGTTGGCCGAGCCGCGTGAACACCGGTTGCTGCGCAACATCGAGCGTCAGACGAGCCAGAAGATCGACATTGCGCAGGTGCCCACGGTAGCCGACTTGCGTGCGCACCGTCAGGAGCTGGTGAAGATGACGTTGCGAGAGGCCATTGTTGAGGGCGGTCTCGAGAGCTTCCGCGGCATCGTGGAAGCGCTGGCGGGCGAGTTCGACGTGATGGACGTGGCGGCGGCGGCGGTGAAGTTGGTCGCGGCGCGCGATGGTGGTGAAGACGAGATCCCGGCGGTGACGGCGCGCGAGCCGCGTGAGCGGTTTGATCGTGGCGAGAGCCGTGGTGGGGAGTCGCGTGGCGAGTCGCGCGGTGGCGAGCGTGGTGGTGAGCGCTTCGCGCGCGAAGATCGGAGCGGCAGCGATCGTCGTCCGCCGCGTGCGGACGGTGGTGGTGCGGCGGGTCGCAGCAAGAAGCCGCGTCGCGAGACCGGGTGGACGGCGGCGACGTTGTGGATCGGTGCCGGCCGCAAGCTCAAGATGCGTCCGGGCGATCTCGTGGGGGCGATCGCGAACGAGGCCGGGTTGGACTCGGAGCACATTGGTGCCATTCAGATCGCCGACAACTTCAGCACGGTCGACGTGCCGGAGGCGATGGCGGACGAGGTGATCAGCGCGCTCAAGAACACGAAGATCAAGGGGTTGCGGGTGCAGGTGCGGCGGGACCGGACCAAGTAGCGTTGGTGCTGGTCCTGGTCCTGGTGTAGAAGATGCGGCGCGCGTTGTCGTGAGACGGCGTGCGTTGCGATGATGACATAGAGGCGTAGAGACGGATGCATGATGCTGCATGACGTCTTCACGCCTCTTGTTGTTGGTGCGCGACCGTGCGGCCGTGCGGCGGTACAGTCCGCGCACGGTGCAGGTGTATGTGCGGTGGATTGTGCGGTATGTGCGCTGGAGTGGGCTGCGCCACCCTGCTCAGCTGGGCGCCATGCAGGTGCGCGATTTTCTCACGTATCTGGCCCGCGAGCGCAACGTCGCGGCGTCGACACAGAATCAGGCATTGGCCGCCCTGCAGTTTCTCTATCGTGACGTCTTGGAGCAGCCATTGGCGGAGTTGCCGGGCGTCGAGCCGGCGCGTCGCCCGACGCACCTGCCCAACGTGCTGTCGCGCGAGGCCGTCCAACTGGTACTCGGGTGCTTGTCGGGGACGCCTTTACTGATGGCGCAGCTCATGTACGGCAGCGGCCTGCGCGTTCAGGAGTGTTGTCAGCTGCGAGTGAAGGATGTGGACTTCGATCGAGGGGAGATACGGGTGCGCCGTGGCAAAGGGCAGCGCGATCGTGTCACCATGCTGCCCGTGTCGGTAAGTACGCCGTTGCGCGCGCACCTCGCGCAGGTGCGCCACCTGATGGGACGGCGGGTGGCGCGCGGAGGCGCTTGGGTGGAGGTGCCGCTTGCCATGGACCGAAAGGCGCCACGGGTCTCTCGCCTCTGGGGATGGTGTTGGGTGTTCCCCGCAGCGCGGGAGTATTGGCACCGGGAGAGCAGCACTCGGCGCACGCATCATCTCGATCCCTCTGTGGTGCAACGGGCGGTGGCCGAGGCCGGCGTGAAGAGTGGGGTCGCCCAGCGGGTGGGGTGCCATACGTTCCGCCACAGTTTTGCCACGCACCTGCTGGAGTCGGGCTCCGATATCCGGACGGTGCAGGAACTCCTGGGGCACCGTGACGTGAAAACGACAATGCTGTACACCCACGTATTGAACCGCGGGGGGCTCGGGGTTCAGAGTCCCTTGGACCGAGCGAGGCGATGACGTTTGCGCGGCGCCGCCTCTCAGCGAATTCCCCTTATCTTGCAGCGCTTGCAAGAGAACAGCGCCGTTCAAAACGGCGAAACTCGTCCCAAGTCGTTTCCCTGCGGTCGCTTGCGGGACGTCATGAACGGTTTGATGCTTCCATTATCTTGCAGGGAAACGTCAGATAACGGCGGCGTTGCAAGAGTTTCCTGCAGGCTAATAGGCGTTGAACTAAACCGCTGCGCGGTAGTGGTTGTTGAGGACGGTTCCCTTCGGGGGGCCGTCCTTTTGTGTGTCGGCCGGTCGCCGTAACGTCGTGGGAGCAGGTCCTTCTTTTCCCGCAGACGGAGGTTGTGATGCAGACGCTCACCGACCGGATGGGTGAGGATATGCGGTTGCGCGGCTTCGCGCCCAAAACGCAGCAGGCGTACCGGGGCGCGGTCACCGGCTTGGCGACGCATTTCGCGCGCTCGCCGGAGACGCTGGACACGCTGTCGGAAGACGAGTTGCGTGCCTTCTTCCTCGAGTTGGTCACGACGCGCCAGGTCTCGCGCAGTACGCTGATTGTCTACCGCAGCGGCATTCGTTTTCTGTACGAAGTCACGCTGCAGCGGACGTGGCCGGTGTTCGATCTCGTGCGTCCCGCGAAGCGGCACACCCTGCCGAATGTGCTCGCGGTGGCTGAAGTCCGTCAGCTGCTCGCGGCCGTGCGCGACGCGCAGGCGCGCATGACGTTGACGCTGATCTACTCGTGTGGCTTGCGCCTCTCGGAGGGGATCTCGCTGCGGACGCGGGACATTGATCGGGCGCGCATGGTCGTGCACGTGTGCGCGGGCAAAGGCGGACGCGATCGGTATGTGCCGCTGCCGCAGCGCACGCTCGATCTGCTGAGTGCGTATTGGCGGGCCGCGCCGCCCGCACGCCGCCGCGCCGCGGCGCGTGGCGGCTGGCTATTTCCGAATCGCGAGGCGACGGGGCCGTTGCATCCGGCCAGTCTCCAGAAGACCTTCGCCGCCGTGGTGCGATCTAGCGGCCTAACCAAGCACGCGTCCGTGCACACACTCCGCCACTCGTATGCGACACACCTGCTGGAGTGTGGCGTGCATCTGCGCACCATCCAGGAGCTGCTGGGGCATCGTAGCCCCGCGACGACCGCGATCTACACGCACATCACGCCGACGGTGACCAGCGCGTTGCATGCCACGGTCAATTCGCTGATGGCCACCTTGTAACCGCGTGGGGTGGTGAGGGACGCGCGCATGACCGTGGCGACGGTCGTGCGGCAATTTGGGCCGGCGTACGTGGCGCGCTTCGGCGCGACGATGCCGGCCGGCCATCGGCGTGCCGTGGCGGATCTCGCCGCCTGTCGCACGGCCGCGATGGGCGGGCATGTGACGCAGTGCGACACCTGTGGCGTCGAGCACTTCGTCTATCACTCGTGCCGCCACCGCCAGTGTCCGACATGTCATGGCGTCAGCACCCGCGCCTGGACGGCGGCACGCGAAGCGGAGCTGTTGCCAGTCCCCTACTTCCATGTGGTGTTCACGCTGCCGGCCGAGCTCCGGACGGTCGTCCGGGCGCACCAGCGCGTGTTGTTGGGGGCGTTGATGCAGACGGCGGCCGAGGCGCTGCAAGCGCTGACGGCCGACCGACATTATCTGGGCGGCACCGTGGGCATGTTGGCCGTGCTGCATACCTGGACGCGCACGCTCGAATATCATCCGCATGTGCACTGCCTCGTGCCGGGCGGCGCCGTGGCGGCCGACGGCACGTGGCGGCGGGCGCGGGGCCAGTATCTGGTGCCGGTGCGCGCGCTGTCGGTCGGCTTCCGCGCGCGATTCCTGATGCGATGTAAACGACTCTTACCTGACGTGATTGTCCCCGCCTCGGTCTGGAAGAAGCCGTGGGTCGTCTACGCCAAGCCCACCGTGCAAGGCGCGGACTGCGTGCTGCGCTATCTCGCGCGCTACGTGCATCGCGCGGCCATCACCGATGCGCGCATCGTCCGCGTCGACGCCACGACCGTGACCTTCCGGTATCGGGACGCGACGGCCTGCGGCTGGCGCACGATGACCCTGCGCGGCGAGGAGTTCTTGCGGCGCTTCCTGCAGCACGTGTTACCGCGCGGCTTTCACAAAGTGCGCTACTATGGGTTCTGGCGGCCGAACGCGGCGGCGGTACGCGCCGCGCTGCAGCATCGCCTCGCGCCCGCGTCGGTCCTCGCGCCACGAGCAGCACACCTCGAGGCCCCGCCCGCCTCCCTCCCGGGGGCGCCCACGTGTCGGCAGTGCGGGCAGGGACATCTCTACCGCACGCGCCGACTACTCCGCGCGAGCCACGCGCCGGCGTGGATCGACCCGCCATGACGACTCGCTGCCGCGCTCGCATCGCCGGTCCCACCGGCACATCGATCCGACCGATGTGTGGCCTCGTCGCGGCTGCCATCGACCATCCGCGCGTCCTCCGCGCCATCAGGGCTCGCCAGACCCCGCCTCCCGCCGCCCGATCCTGCCGCCGCGCCGGTGCGCGCTCCGCGTGTGCCGTGAAACGACCGGTGGCGGGACGCTCGCTCGCCCTGCAAACTCCATAGCGGACCTCCCGCGGTTCAGTTCAACGGAGGTTTGGCGTCGGCTACGCGACGCAAAACCTCTATTTTGTTAGCGAGTCCTAACGAAAACTTCTGTTGTTCCGAGGATGTGCATAAAATGGCCTGGCGATACGACGACCCGCGATGGGTGCGACTTGACCAAAGCTTCGTGCTCTTAACGTCTGCGCTTTTCGTTGCGAGCGTGCTCTCATGGCGAGGGGTCCCCGTATTCGGGAGTGAACCGCCGTTTCGGCCGCTCGGCTCGGTCTTTCTTTCGGGAGCCATGCTGCTTCAGGCGGTCGGCGCCATCTTTTCCCGAAGACGCTTGTACGTGGTCTCGTACAGCTTGCTGGTAATTTCCATGGTGTGCCTTTGGTTCAGCGCAACGGCACGTTAGCGCCAAGTGTGGCCGACGCACATGACACCCCTTTGCGAACCTGTGAAGGTGCGCGCAGTTGCTGAAGCGGCGTGCCGACAGCGGGAAATGGCTCGCTAACGATGGGCTGCTGCAGACGGCGCATTACGGACTACGCGCTGCGCGCGTAATTCTATGGCAGCGCCGCAGCAGAGCCTTGGGCGTTAGCGAGTCCTAACGAAAACTTCTGTTGTTCCGAGGATGTGCATAAAATGGCCTGGCGATACGACGACCCGCGATGGGTGCGACTTGACCAAAGCTTCGTGCTCTTAACGTCTGCGCTTTTCGTTGCGAGCGTGCTCTCATGGCGAGGGGTCCCCGTATTCGGGAGTGAACCGCCGTTTCGGCCGCTCGGCTCGGTCTTTCTTTCGGGAGCCATGCTGCTTCAGGCGGTCGGCGCCATCTTTTCCCGAAGACGCTTGTACGTGGTCTCGTACAGCTTGCTGGTAATTTCCATGGTGTGCCTTTGGTTCAGCGCAACGGCACGTTAGCGCCAAGTGTGGCCGACGCACATGACAACCCTTTGCGAACCTGTGAAGGTGCGCGCAGTTGCTGAAGCGGCGTGCCGACAGCGGGAAATGGCTCGCTAACGATGGGCTGCTGCAGACGGCGCATTACGGACTACGCGCTGCGCGCGTAATTCTATGGCAGCGCCGCAGCAGAGCCTTGGGCGTTAGCGAGTCCTAACGAAAACTTCTGTTGTTCCGAGGATGTGCATAAAATGGCCTGGCGATACGACGACCCGCGATGGGTGCGACTTGACCAAAGCTTCGTGCTCTTAACGTCTGCGCTTTTCGTTGCGAGCGTGCTCTCATGGCGAGGGGTCCCCGTATTCGGGAGTGAACCGCCGTTTCGGCCGCTCGGCTCGGTCTTTCTTTCGGGAGCCATGCTGCTTCAGGCGGTCGGCGCCATCTTTTCCCGAAGACGCTTGTACGTGGTCTCGTACAGCTTGCTGGTAATTTCCATGGTGTGCCTTTGGTTCAGCGCAACGGCACGTTAGCGCCAAGTGTGGCCGACGCACATGACACCCCTTTGCGAACCTGTGAAGGTGCGCGCAGTTGCTGAAGCGGCGTGCCGACAGCGGGAAATGGCTCGCTAACGATGGGCTGCTGCAGACGGCGCATTACGGACTACGCGCTGCGCGCGTAATTCTATGGCAGCGCCGCAGCAGAGCCTTGGGCGTTCGGCAGATTCCAACTTTCCTGAGACGACATCGAATGACGGGTCGCGAGACGAATGACGAGCGTTGGCTCACTGAGGTCGAGGCGGCGGATTTCCTTCGTCGCGCTAGTCAACTCGACGCCGGACAGTCCGTGCGGCTTCGCCATGTTCGCGAGGCGGCAGTCGAGGCGGGGCTGAGCGTCGACGCGGTCAATGACGCGACCGAGGAGATGTTCGAGGCTGGAACGGAAGTTACGCCGCCGGACTGGGTTCGGTTTTGTCTGATCGGCGTCCCCAATCGCACCGGTGCACAGTTCTGCTACCAGCTCTCGTGCACGGCCGGACTGGTCAGCGGAGCGGGCGCGATCCTCCTGCCTTCGATACTCTCACCCGCGCATTTCTTCGCGGCTAGCCTGTGGTTCTTCGGCTGTGCCGCCATCTCGGCCCAGGCGATTCGATGGATGGACGAGCACTCCGCCTGGGACCGACTGAGGCGAGAGTGAGCACTGCCGAACGGGACGTTGCTGCTGTCAGCGCAACACGGTGTGCGGCAGGCGGTCGCCGTGCTGGCGCACGTCGACCGTCCGGCCGCACTTTATTTGATGCGCTGCAGCAGAACGTAAGGCGTTCGGCAGATTCCAACTTTCCTGAGACGACATCGAATGACGGGTCGCGAGACGAATGACGAGCGTTGGCTCACTGAGGTCGAGGCGGCGGATTTCCTTCGTCGCGCTAGTCAACTCGACGCCGGACAGTCCGTGCGGCTTCGCCATGTTCGCGAGGCGGCAGTCGAGGCGGGGCTGAGCGTCGACGCGGTCAATGACGCGACCGAGGAGATGTTCGAGGCTGGAACGGAAGTTACGCCGCCGGACTGGGTTCGGTTTTGTCTGATCGGCGTCCCCAATCGCACCGGTGCACAGTTCTGCTACCAGCTCTCGTGCACGGCCGGACTGGTCAGCGGAGCGGGCGCGATCCTCCTGCCTTCGATACTCTCACCCGCGCATTTCTTCGCGGCTAGCCTGTGGTTCTTCGGCTGTGCCGCCATCTCGGCCCAGGCGATTCGATGGATGGACGAGCACTCCGCCTGGGACCGACTGAGGCGAGAGTGAGCACTGCCGAACGGGACGTTGCTGCTGTCAGCGCAACACGGTGTGCGGCAGGCGGTCGCCGTGCTGGCGCACGTCGACCGTCCGGCCGCACTTTATTTGATGCGCTGCAGCAGAACGTAAGGCGTTCGGCAGATTCCAACTTTCCTGAGACGACATCGAATGACGGGTCGCGAGACGAATGACGAGCGTTGGCTCACTGAGGTCGAGGCGGCGGATTTCCTTCGTCGCGCTAGTCAACTCGACGCCGGACAGTCCGTGCGGCTTCGCCATGTTCGCGAGGCGGCAGTCGAGGCGGGGCTGAGCGTCGACGCGGTCAATGACGCGACCGAGGAGATGTTCGAGGCTGGAACGGAAGTTACGCCGCCGGACTGGGTTCGGTTTTGTCTGATCGGCGTCCCCAATCGCACCGGTGCACAGTTCTGCTACCAGCTCTCGTGCACGGCCGGACTGGTCAGCGGAGCGGGCGCGATCCTCCTGCCTTCGATACTCTCACCCGCGCATTTCTTCGCGGCTAGCCTGTGGTTCTTCGGCTGTGCCGCCATCTCGGCCCAGGCGATTCGATGGATGGACGAGCACTCCGCCTGGGACCGACTGAGGCGAGAGTGAGCACTGCCGAACGGGACGTTGCTGCTGTCAGCGCAACACGGTGTGCGGCAGGCGGTCGCCGTGCTGGCGCACGTCGACCGTCCGGCCGCACTTTATTTGATGCGCTGCAGCAGAACGTAAGGCGTTAGGGCCACATCAGCATTGAATCACCTCGACCAATCGGAATGCCAACATCCGCAGCCGCACTTCTGATTCTCGTGATCGCGATTGTTCCCGGAGCCTTGGGTAATGTCGTATTCACTCGACTCGTAGGGACTGACTGGCGGGAGAAGGAGCTTTCCACGGTCGTTCGTGTACTAGCATTTAGCGTATTCGGGTTAGCGCTGTATGCATGGATTGCCGTTAATCTCGGGTGTCACCCAAACGATTCCACGAAGTGGACTTACCCCGAAAAAGTGGACGCGTACGTGATAAGAACTACGCGGCCTGCAGTAACTGCGCTTCGTACTCGGCGGGGCTGACGTAGCCCAAGGTCGAATGCCGCCGTTTCCGGTTGTACCAGGTCTCGATATAGCGGAAGATCGCCCGCCGCGCCTCCGCGCGCGTGTGCCAGTCGTGCTTCATGACCAGCTCGAACTCCAACGTCGCGAAGAAGCTCTCGGCGACGGCGTTATCATAACAATTGCCCTTGCCGCTCATGCTCGCCAGCATCCCGTGGGTCTCCAGTTCGGCGCGGTACGCCGCCGATGCGTATTGACTGCCGCGATCCGAATGGACGATCAAACCGGGGGCCGGATGGCGCGCGTCCCGCGCCATCCGCAGCGCGCTCGTCACCAGGTCGACCTCCATGGTCTCCCGCATCGCCCAGCCGACGCAGCGGCGCGAGCTGAGGTCCAACACGGTCGCGAGGTAGAGGAAGCCCTCCCGGGTCGGGATGTAGGTGATGTCGCCCACCCATACCTGATTCAACGCGACGCCGTGCACGTCGAACTGGCGCCCGAGCCGATTCGGCGCGATGGGCTCGCCGTGGGTCGAGTCGGTCGTCACGACCCGTCCGCGCTTCGGGCGGCGGGCCACCAAGCCGGCTTGCTGCATCAGGCGCGCGACGCGCTTCGTGCTGGTCGGCAGCCCCGCCGCGCGCAGCTCTTGATGAATGCGCGGCGCCCCGTAGGTCTCGCCGCTCTCGGCGAACGCGATCCGGACGTGGGCCATCAACACGTCGTCGATGACGGCCCGCCACGGCTCCGGCCGCTGGAGATAGGCATAGAAACCGGCCACGGACACGTGGAGGACCCGGCACATGAGTCGCACAGGATACTCGCCCCGATGGCGAGCAATCACGGCGCACCTCATCGCGACTCTTTCGCGAAGTACGCCGCCGCTTTTTTCAAGAACGCCTGCTCCTGCTGCAGGGTCGCGAGCTCGCGCCGCAACCGCCGGTTCTCCTGCTCCAGCGTCTCCCCCGGCACCGCGCCGCCGGCTTTGGCTGCCGCCGGCTGCTCCTTCGCCCACACCCGCAACAGGTCCGGTCGCACCGCCAATTCCCGGCCGATCTGCGCGACCGATGCGCCCGCCGCCCGGCGGTCGGCCATCAGCCGCACCGCCTCGGCCTTGAACTCCGCGCTGAACACGCGGCGTTCACGCCGGACTCCTTTCTTGCTCGATCCCATGTGCCACCTCCGCCCCGAAATTAGGGCGAGTCAGGCGTCCACGAAATCGGGTAAAGTCCACAGAGCCTCTTTTCGTTACCGGCCCTCACATGATTCCAATCCGCAACTGCGGTCACTCTTGCAAACTCTGAAGCGAGTCTCCAACATTAATTCGTCTTCAGGATTGAAGACGGAAGATTGTGAAGAGAACCTAATATGGAGGATGATGCCCCATGCAGTGCACACGTTCAGTGAAATCGCGTTTCTGGCTACTCCTAGCGGCCCTTCTTGCGGGCTGCTCCACGCGAGACGGTGTGACGGAGCCAGAGCTTCGGCAGCCCTTCTCGACCGTCTCCGTTTCGCGGAGCGAAAGGTACTATTTGCATGAGCGTGAGAAGATTACGCTCCGGCCGGACACGCGCCGTCTCGTGATTAGCACCTCGATGGATAACGTGGAGGCTCTCGTTGCGGCTGCCTTCGCGGGAACGCCAACCGTGAAGGTGACGAGTTCTGAGCGATTGTCGGTTCCCAATCACCGAGCCGTCGAGGTGACGGGTGCTTCCGAAGAGGCAATTGCTCGCGCACGTGAGGTTCTGTTGAAGGAGCCGCGCGTTGAGTTCGTATCTCAGGCGTACGTTACTGCGAAAGGGAATCATCCAATCTTGCCAGTGAACCAGCTCGACGTCCGGTTCAAAGATGGTGTTTCTGGCCAAGAAGTCGACGAGAGTATCCGAAGTGTGAGGGCTCGCGTCATTCGAGCACCTCGACCGGACTCGGGGTACTTTGCGTACCGACTTGCGTACGACCGGACATCAGACCCGCTCGAAGTGGCCACCGCCTTATCATCCCGCCCCTCAGTGGACTGGGCTGATCCCGACAAGGTGACCAACTTCGCACCGAGCTACACGCCCACCGATCCATTCTATGGTGCGCAGTTTCATCTTCTGAACTCCAATACGCTCTACGGGGTGCCTGTCGACATTAACGTCGAGCAGGCTTGGAACCTTACGCTCGGTTCGAGTACGCTCAGAGTGGCGGTGATTGATGACGGTGTAGACGTGCTACACGGCAACTCTGGCGGAGGGTTTGCTGGCGACCTCGTCGGCCGTTTCGGCGGTGGATATAGCTTCGACGCAATGGCAGCGCTGGCAACGGGAGACAACGCGTACAATCCATACTCCAACGACACGCACGGGACGTCGGTGGCCGGCATCACCGCCGGGCAACATAACAACGGAGTGGGCGGTGCGGGCGTCGCTCCTAACGTGATCTTGAACGTGCTTCGCATTTTTCGTCGCACGTATCCCGACGGGTTTGGTTCCTTGCCTCAGGCTGCCTCAACGGGCCAAATTGCGGACGCAATCAACCAAGCGTGGAGTTGGATGCAGAGCGACGTGATTAATAATAGTTGGGGAGGCGGTGCGCCGGCGACGGCCATCACGAGTGCGATCAACAGTGCGCTTTCTTCTGGAAGGAGCGGCAAGGGATCAGTGGTCGTGTTCGCCGCGGGCAACCCCTCGAGGCGCTCCCTCGGATTAATCGGCTCCGTGCTTTATCCTGCGAGCTTGTCAAGCTCGAGCAACGTCATTTCGGTTAGCGCCATCAGCCGCTTCGGCACTCCGGCGGACTATGCACCGAGTGGCACCATTGATGTAGTCGCACCGAGCGGGATGTTCACCGGCAGCTGTGTAGGTGAGGTGGTCACTGTCGACAGATACGGTGCCTCAGGCTGCAACGACGGGCCGGGCGGCGCTATCGATTTTACCTCGACATTCTCGGGGACGTCGGCCGCCGCGCCACAAGCCAGCGGTGTCGCGGCTCTCGTCCTGACGCGCTATCCTGCGCTCACTGCCGGCCAGGTAAAGACAAGACTCAGAACAACTGCGGTGCCGTGGGGATCTGCCACGACGTTCGGAACAGGTAAGCTCAACGCTTTCGGCTCCGCGCTGTAGTTCCGATCTAGCGGCTTGGCGCTCGGTGTACGTACACGGATGCGCTCCGCTTATCCACTCGAAGACGGAGTTGGCGCCTCCTGCGTGGAATGGCTCGGGAGCCACTCAGGGGGCACGACTCGACAGCGAGTGAGAGGAAATGCAAAGATCCCGCCGCAAGCGGAAGGAAATGTTACGCCTCGCCAAGGAGAGATGATGCCCGTGCACGCTTTGATGGTATTCCTTGCACTCGTTTTGTGCTGGGGCTGTAGCAACGAGCCCAACTCACCACAATCGAATGGGACTGCTCGCGTGCTCGTCACATCAGAGATTTTTGGGGGGGGCAAGACGGCGCTGAGTGTGGTCGGTACGGCTCTGAAGCCAGAAAGATCATCCACCATCCCGGGGTCACTCGAGTCAGCTGCGCTACTCGCCGACAACACACTACTTATGGGAGTCGTGCACGAGGACGCGCGACGGGATCTGGTAGCGGTCGATGCGCTGACTTTGCGCGAGCGATGGCGAAGAACCGTTTCATATGCTCTTACGCCAACGGCACAGTCTGGCGTGGGCCTTCGTGCCGTGATCTCGTTAGCGGCATCGCGGGACGGGAGATGGGTATATGTGGCGCAAGCCGAGCAGAGTGGCACGGTGGGCATAGCGCGCTTGAACTCACTTTCCGGCGTTGCAGAAGCCTTCAGCGGGCCTTGGCTTGTGGGAGGCAGATTCCGCGAGGTGCCGCATTTGCCGGGGCGTCCCGACGGTGCTATTGCGATGGTTGCCTCTCGTGAGAATGCGGCTGGAGGCGTTCTCGGCGCCGCGCGCATTTACCTGCTTGATCGTCTGTCTCTCGCACCTTTCGACTCCATTTCTTTTTCGGAATTGGGTGGTGCTCGGGTAGTCATCAACCTTGTAGTCTTGAAGGACGGCGCATCACTGCTGATCGGCACCGACACTCGGTTCTTGGTCTTCGATTTGCTGGCGCGCCGCGTGGTTGCCTCTCGGCAGCGGCTCGGCCTCGGCGCTGTCGTTCCCTTCCAAAACAATTCTCGGTTCGCGGCACTTGATCAAGGTCGCTTTCCCGAGATCGCAGGGTCTGGCATCGTGTATCTTTTTGATGATCAGCTCGCTGCGGTCGATAGTATCGACGTCAGCACCCCACTAGGTGGGTCGCCTCATTCGCCTTTGGCGACTGTTATGGGCGATGGCGTCGTTGATGACGCGACCGGGGAACTGTACGTGCGAACCGGCTCGGCGCCCTTTGGGTCTCTTTACCCGGTGCAGCCCGCGCGCGTCATCGTATTGTCGCTCACAGGCCGTCGAATTGACCGTGTCATTCCCCTTGCCGGCGACAACTTCGGATTCGCGTATCTGCTGCCGCGCTGACCGATGCGTCCGTACGACTCTCCCTTCATCCCTCATGATTGGCGCGAGCTACTGAAGACTCTTCGCTCACGTTCTACGTGGCGCCTACGTTCCTCCTGTCCTGGTTCAGCGTGAATGTGACACGTGGGTGGGCCAACAATGGAATCCAGCGTCCTGCAGGATGTGATGTTACGCCGCCGCCGCGCGATGCGCGAGCTGCCTCGCCGCGCGCGCCGCTTCCAGTTGTTGATCGCGCGTCGCCCAGATCTGCGCCGAGCGACCGGCGAGTCGATCGGCCGGCGTGAGGTAGCCGATCGCGCTGTGCAAGCGCTGGGTGTTGTACTCGGCGACGAACGCCGTGACGAGGCGACGCGCGTCCTCGATCGAGTGCGGCGCCTCGGGCCGAATCGTGGTGACGTTGAGCGTTTGATGCCAGCGTTCGAGTTTCCCGTTCGATTGGGGATAGTACGGCGCCGTGCGCACATGCGTCATGCCCGACACGCGAATGAAGTCGCGAAAATCGCGCGCGACGAATTGCGGGCCGTTGTCGGAGATCATGCGCGGACGCGCGTCGGGGAACCGTTCGCGCGCGCGTTGCAGAATGGTGGTGACATCCGCCGTGGTCATCGATTCGCGGAGCTCCCAGTGCACCAGGTAGCGCGACCAGCCATCGAGAATCGCGCAGAGATAGTAGAACGTGCCGGCGATGTTCACGTACGTGAAATCGATGTGCCAATGCGCGTGCGCCTGCGTCGGTTGGTCGAAGCCCGTGCCCTTCTTCGACGGCGTGCGCGTCCAACGATCCAACCGACCGGCCACCTTCAGCACGCGATACACGGACGAGGGGCTCACCGCCACCTCCCCGGCATCGAGCAGCATGTCGGCCAACTGCCGATAGCCGTCGCGCGGATGGCGGTCGTGAAATGCCAAGATGCCATCGCGCTCGGCCTGGGTAAGGTGATGCTCGCGCGGTACGGGGCCGTGCGCCGTCGCCAGCGCGCCGTACGACGCGGTCCAGCGGGCGTACTTCGTCCGCGCGATCCCGAGCCGGCGGAGCATCGGTCGTACGGGCAGCGCGGTCCGCGTGGCGAGCGCGGTGACCCAATCGACCACCTCGTCGCGCCGATCGGGCGGCACCCAGCGGCCCGTCATCGGTCCCCACTCTTTTTTTTCATGTCGAGGTACTCCTCCGACACTTCCGCAATGATCCGGTCCTTCTTCGCGATGATCGCTTCCAGCGCGGCGAGGCGCGCCCGGTCGGCGCTCGCGGTCTGCGACGCGCCGCGGGCCGTGCGCCCGTCCTGCAACGCGGCCGTCAGATGATCGAGCGCTTGCTTCTGCCACAGATAAAACAGACTCGGGGCGAGCTGATACTCGTCACACAGATCCGACACCGGGATCTTGTCGGCCAGATGACGACGCAAGATGGTGGCCTTCTCCTCGGGCGTGAACACGCGCCGCGAGCGTCGGATGGCTTCCGTCGAGGGACTCATGACAACCTCCGTTGCTCCAGAGTGTGGAGCGGGGAGTGTCACATTTCAACTGGAGCAGGACACGAGAACCAGTGAGTACAGACCGGTTGCGACTTCCTCTGCGTCCATCGTCGGCTCAATCCACGATTCGTCGTTAGGAAGGCAAGCCACGATTGGACTCATGTATCGCGCAATCACCCCCCATGTGCTTCCGCGCGAATCGACGGTTTGGGTTCGTCGCTTCAGCGACGGCGGCATTGCGCGCTTCAGCTTTCCGACTGTGTAAGACCACTCTTTACGAACCGGGAGCAAGAGGAGTTCCGATGCGCAACCCGCAAAGAGTTCCGACGAGTATCTCACAAAACTCTCGTGCACCACTTCTCGTGGTAGAGGCTTTGGTGTGTCAGGCAGCGAGACCAGTTCTTCCAATTCAGCCGTACTCCAGAATGACGGCCATCTAAGGACGCGGTTGAACATAGTGGACTCAGTTGAGAGGTCCGTCTAACGCGCGCTGTGAGTTCTCTATAGTCTGGCGCACTTTTTCTCGATATTCTGTCGCAGGCTGGGCCGTGATGGGACTACGCGTCAGTGGTGTCGACGCTCGTGGTCTCCTTGAGGTGGCGGGTACGGTAGGAGCGGCCGCGCATTTCGAAATGCGTGCCGCGTTCGAGTAGGCGGTCGAGGATGGCTTCGGCCAGATCGCCATCATGCAGCACGTGCCCCCACGCCGCCAGCGGTTTGTTGGTGGTGACGAGGATGGGGAGCTGCCGGAGGTAGCGTTCATTAACAACGCGATACAGCACGTTCGCCGCGTCGGCTGCGTGCGCGAGGTAGCCGATTTCGTCGAGCACGAGCACATGCGGCTGCAGATACGGCCCGAGCGCGGCATCGAGCGTGCCGAGGCTTGCGGCGTGCGACAATTCGCCGATCAGCACATCCGCGGAGACAAAGCGCGCCTCGTAGCCGTGTTGCAGGGCGCGATACGCGAGCGCGATGACCAGATGCGTTTTGCCGGTCCCGGTCGGCCCACTAAAGATCGCGTTGCGCCCATCGGTGATGAGTTCGACGCCGAGATAGCTGCCGAGCATCTGGCGTCGCAGCGCCGATTGAAAGGTAAAGTTGAAGTCGTCGATGGTGCGGAGCACCGGAAAGCGCGCCGCCCGGACGGCGCGGCGCAGCCGCGTCTCCGCGCGATGCGCGATCTCTTCGGCGATGAGCGTGTCGAGATACGCCCGATACCCCATGCCCTCGGCTTCCGCCCGCACCGCCAGCTCGGGGATAGGAATTTCAATGCGGGGCGGGGCGACTATCGGTCGAGTATAGGGCGAGATCACCGACCGCGTAAGCACCGACTGGCGGGCGGCGGCGTGCCCACTGACGTGTTCGTGCGACTCGAGGGCCGTGGGAACGGCGGTGACTGTGGGGGGGCGATGCCGGCGGGACCAATGAGCCGCGCCGGCGGGACGGCCGCCCACGCCGACGGTCCCCGCGTGGTGGCGGAGCGTCGGGGCCGTCCTCAGAGGACCGGCGCAGCGTCGGCGGACGAGCGTGGGGTGCGCGCCGGGCCCCGGCTCGCGGGGGCCCGGGTCGATGGGGGGCTCCGTGGCCCGGCGTGCGCCGCACGGGAAGCGCGGGTCCGGAGGTGGGTGAGGATCTGGTCGATCACCGACGTCTGGGTGATGAAGGCGACGATGCGCATCGCGCCGTGGCAGGTGGGACACCTTAGCGGGTCGACCTCAAAGATCTGTTGGAGGAGGGCTGCCGTAGGGCCTTCGCCCACCGGCGGGTGGCCTCGGTCGGCGCCAGCCGTGGGGCGGGGACGATCGCGGGCGGCCCGTCCGCTACGGCGGGCGCCGCCGTGTCCCGCATGCCACGGGGGCGGTTGGCATACCAGCCAGAGTATCGCGTCGTGACGTGTCCTTTGTCGGGGATATGGACCAACACCCGCGCCAGAAACTCCAGCGGGTCGGCGGTCTCGGTGCCCGCCGTCGGGCCGTCCGCCTTATCGGACCGGTACGTCACCGCCTTCGCGACTCGGTCGTACGTCAAGCGCTCCAGCGCGACCGGATTGCGCGCACAGTACCGGGCGAGCCGGGTGGCAAAGGCGCGGTCGTCCTCGGCCACCCACACGGCCGTGTGCACGTGGAACCCCGAGTGCGGCCAGGTGAGCATGCCGGCGGCCTGGTCTTCGTCGAACAGCTCCAGGCGCACGAACAAGCGGAGCACGGCGCGGCGGAACGCCTCGGTCAAGCGCGCCGTGTCGTGGGCGGGCCAGGAGACGAAGGTGCCATCCGGCCGGAAGCCGCCGTCGGTCACGAGGAGGTGCAGGTGCGGATGCCAGTTCGCCCGGGAGCCGTGCGTCTGCAGGCACGCGACGATCCCCACGGCGAGGTCGCGCTCGCCGGTCAGTGTGCGAATGGCGGCGGTCACGGTGCGGGCGGCGACGCGGGCGATCTCGCCGAGCAGGCGGCGGCGGTACAGACAGTAGGCGCGGAGCCGCTTGGGGATGGTGAGCACCACTTGGCGGTGCGGCACCGGCGCGAGCAGGGTCGTGTCCAGCCACTGCGTCCAGATCGCCAACCGCTTGGCGTGACCGCTGGGGCAGAAGTAGCGGCACTTGCACGAGAACGCGAGCAGATACTCGTGCGTGCACGCGTCGCACCGGATGCGCGCGAATCCGTGGTCGAGCACGCCGCATTCGAGGAACGTGTCGGCCACCTGCGCGACCACGGGGCGCCACGGGCCGTACTCGCGGGCGAAGCGCTCGTCGTCGACCGTCTGCAGGCGATGCAGATGGTCCGAGACCAACCGAAAGCGCGGCGACGCTTGGGGACGTCGGGGCTTGTCGACGCCGCGCGCCACCGAGGCCGCGTCGGGCATGCGCGCTCCGGGACCGAGGAGCGCCGAGCATACATCCGACTCGGGTGCGGACCATCACCGTTCCGTTGCGCGACGGGCTGTTTCGACGCAATGTCCACGTGGTGTCGGCCTAACGGTGCTTGCTGTTGCCGAGCGGACCGACCATCCGCGCAGGGTGAAGCATCGGGCGGTCCGCTCGCAACAGAAGCTGGCGTTAGATCGCTGAACTCGCAGTCGCGCGCCGTCAATAGCAAACGTCTAAGTCGATTCATTTATGTCATCTGTCGCTAACTCGCTCGCGAAAGTCGCGCTTATCGCGCTGGCGTTTTCCGCCGCGTCGTGCCGTCCTGCCCTCGTGGACATGTATGACGTGTTACCCGCTATCGGCGATCCCGTCCCCTTCTTTCAGTATCGTGCTTTCGACGGTAGCGTAGTAAATCCGGAAAGTGTACGCGGAGCGCCCACCGTGATTGTGCTGTGGTCGACGACCTGTTCCGCCTCGCGACTTGCCCTCGAGACAGTCGGTGCGCTGCATTCCGAATACGCCGGGAAAGGGGCACGCGTCATGATCCTTGCGGAGGACAACGACTCTACCGCTGTCTCGACAGTTTTTGAGCAGGCGGGCGTGACGGTGCCGGTCGCTCTCGCTTCTGGCTCGCTACGTGACACCTTTACCCATGATCAGTCAGTGTTGCCGTGGAGAAAGGCATTTGGGCTGCCAACGTTCCTTGTGCTCAACCGAAAGGGTGAGGTGGCATGGCGACAGCTCGGCATCGAACAGGATGCGAAGGTTCGTCTCCAGCGTTTGCGATCAGTGCTGGACAGCCTAAGTGTTTCGCAGTGAAGATCGGCGCACCGCGCTCTAACGGTGCTTGCTGCTGACGGCCACGGTATGGAAGCGACCGCTGCGCGACCGCATCGATTTGGAGTGTCCGCTGCAGAAGCCAGCGTTAGCGAGTCCTAACGAAAACTTCTGTTGTTCCGAGGATGTGCATAAAATGGCCTGGCGATACGACGACCCGCGATGGGTGCGACTTGACCAAAGCTTCGTGCTCTTAACGTCTGCGCTTTTCGTTGCGAGCGTGCTCTCATGGCGAGGGGTCCCCGTATTCGGGAGTGAACCGCCGTTTCGGCCGCTCGGCTCGGTCTTTCTTTCGGGAGCCATGCTGCTTCAGGCGGTCGGCGCCATCTTTTCCCGAAGACGCTTGTACGTGGTCTCGTACAGCTTGCTGGTAATTTCCATGGTGTGCCTTTGGTTCAGCGCAACGGCACGTTAGCGCCAAGTGTGGCCGACGCACATGACACCCCTTTGCGAACCTGTGAAGGTGCGCGCAGTTGCTGAAGCGGCGTGCCGACAGCGGGAAATGGCTCGCTAACGATGGGCTGCTGCAGACGGCGCATTACGGACTACGCGCTGCGCGCGTAATTCTATGGCAGCGCCGCAGCAGAGCCTTGGGCGTTAGGCAGCAGTCGGGATTGCGAATGGCGTCGCGACTAAGCTTGTACGCTTTCTGGACTTCGCCGGAAGTCTCAGTCAACGCTTGCATCCCCATGCGGCTGCAATGGCCACAGTCCACCACTATTCGGCGCAGTATCTCATTCGAGTGGCCAACGAGGTGACACGAACTTCTCGTTCACCAACGACACGCGTGTAGCGCAACTGCAAATCCGTATGCAGTTTTGAGCGCATGGCCCGCGCGAGAATTCCAAGCAAAACTGAAACAGCGGTCCTGTTGGACAGCAGGCGTAGGTGCGCCATTTGTTTCGGGATAGATCGAGACTACTCGGTAAAGAGTGGACAGATAGCACATCTCGATCATAACAGCGGAAACAATGCAATTGACAATCTCGCCTTTCTTTGCCTCAATCATCACGATCAGTACGATAGTTCGACGAGGCAGAGCAAGGGACTGACGATTGGAGAGGTCAAAGTGTTTAGGGCGGAGCTCGCGGAGGCGCTGTTGGCTGCTCGTGAGGCTCCGATCTCACTAACTCCGGAATCCGCTCCGCGCGCGACATGGCAAGGCGTGTACCGGTGGGAGAACGAGAATGCTTCTGCTGAACTCAGCATTGAACGCATCGACGCCGAAAGGTATGCAGTGCGCGGTCTCGCCTTTTGGGGGACACTCCGTCCGTCCGGCCCAAATACTGGCGAAATCGACGCCGAGGCACGAGTACAAGCTGATCTGCTCGTAGTGGAGAGCTCCGGCTACACGCTTGTGCTCAAACCGACTGCTGATGGCGTGATGGCGATAGAGGAAGGGAATCGCGCGTCGCTTGGGCACCACGTGAGCTTCGCCGGGACCTTTCGAAAGGTCCCGAGAGGGGCAGAGGTGTTCAGGCAGCCATCATTGCGTCTCTTTGAATCCGAGTTCTGGCCTGAGGAGGGTCGTCCGAAGTTCGTCGTAAAGACTTCACCACTACTTCTTCACGCGCGACCGAGTTCGGAATCACCCATAGTTGGCGAACTTCCACTTCCACTAGGCGCTCCGATTGACTTTCAAGGATTCAGATATCGCACGCTCCGGCCAGGGGAGGTGGTTGCGGTTTCAGATTGTGTAGTCCACGGGCGAGTACTCGGCGCGACGGACTACATCTCAAATGCAAACTACTACCACGATGGTGGCGAGTCCGCGTCGATCCAACTCACAAGGGGTGACAGGCTGGAATACTTGCAGTACCGTGCGGAGGGCACAGGGTTTGTGAGGTGGCAGGGTTTGGTGTTTGATACGGACGTGACATGGAGCGATCCACAGTCACCGCTCAAACAAACAAGAAGGCCAATTGCGGAAGGGTGGGTTCGGATAGGGGAGAGTGCGAGCGACACGCCTGGGTGGGTCTTAGCTGACGAGCAGTTGCAAGAGATCGACCGGGATTTCTAGCAGGGTGATGAAAAAGTCGCCGTAAAAACCTGGCGTATGGCGCGCCGTGTTGTATACTGGGCGCGACTCTTTCCCGAGGCGTTTCCGATGCGTGGTGCCGATCAGCCGCAGTCGACGATGTTCAGCTACGTGTCCATTGAGGACCGGATCCCGGCCGATCATCCGCTGCGCGCGATGCACGCGCTGGTGCAGCCGATCCTGCGGGCGCTCTCCCCGCGCTTTGCGGATCTGTATTCGGCCATGGGCCGCCCGTCGATTCCGCCCGAGCGCCTCCTGCGCGCGCTGCTCTTGCAGGCCCTGTACACGATCCGCAGCGAGCGCCAGTTGATGGAGCAGCTCGACTACAATCTCCTGTTCCGCTGGTTCGTCGGCCTCAATCCGGATGATCCCATCTGGGTGCCGACGGTCTTCAGCAAGAATCGCGAGCGCTTGATGGACGGCGGGATTGCCGACGCGTTTTTGCAGGAAGTGTTGCGGGTCGCCGAGTCGCATGGCCTGCTCTCGCATGAGCACTTCACCGTCGATGGGACGCTGCTCGACGCGTGGGCCAGTCAGAAGAGTGTGCAACCGAAGGATCCCGCCGCCCGGACGCCGCGCGACGATGGCGATCCCAAGAATCCGACCGTCAACTTCCGGCAGCAGCGGCGCACGAACGAGACACACCAGTCGACGACGGACCCCGACGCGCGGTTGGCGCGGAAGAGTAGTGGCACCGCGTCCATCGTGGGCTATCTCGGCAGTGTGTTGATGGACAATCGGCACGGGCTGATCGTCGCCACGGATGTGCGCGCGCCAGGCTACGAGAGTGAGCGCGACGCGGCGTTGGAGATGCTGACGACGTTGGAGCCCCGGGCCCGGCGGCGCACGCTCGGCGCGGACAAAGGCTACGACTCCCCGGCCTTTGTGGAGGGCGTGCGCGCCGCCGGCGCCACGCCGCACGTGGCGCAGAACCTTCACGCCCGCAAACCGCGCAGCGCCGTGGATGACCGCACCACGCGGCACGACGGCTACGCGATCAGTCAACAAAAGCGGAAGCTGGTGGAGGAGAGCTTCGGCTGGGGCAAAGTGGTCGGCGGGCTGCGCAAACTGCATCACCGCGGCCAACGCCGCGTCGACTTCGTGTTTCGCTTCGTACACGCCGCGTACAATCTCGTGCGGATCCGCACGCTGATCCGTCGGCCTGCGGGTGCGTGACGCGCGACGCGGGCCCCGGCGGCCGCCGGATGCCGGCCAAAGCGGGGCCGCCGAGCACGTGGGCATTGCCCCCCGCACGAAATTCACGCGCAATAATCGCTGAACACGTCAGCGGGACGCAAAAAGTCACGTCCATCCGCCACTTTTTCATCACCCTGCTAGGCTCAATTCCAGTGCAGTCATGCGTCCATAATCCGCGCGCGGGTACTGCTTCCTAACCTTGCGTTGCTGCAGCCAAACGCTGGCGAGAGTGGTGTGGCGACCGCGGGGCGTTCACGATTGCGTCAAAGGCAGGTGCGAACGCCCCGCTTGCATTCGTGCGGGCGTTTGCTGCAGAACGCGAGCGTTAGGTGTGCAACGCTTCTAGTGGGGCGTAGTTGAAATGTGGATAGCACGAGAATTGCAGCCGGATGGCGTATGTTTACTCCTGCCATGCATCTCGTGCTTACCCCCGATGACCGTCGCACGCTCGAGCAGCTCCTGCGACAGACGACGCTGAGCCAAGCCATCGCCAAGCGGGTGCGCGTGGTGCTGGCGCTGGCCGACGGGGACACCTACGCCACCATCGCGGCGCGCGCGGGGTGTACGGATCGCTTTATCGCGATCTGGAAGCGCCGCTTCCTCGAGGGCGGCGTCCTCGCCATGGCCGACGCGCCGCGCGCGGGCCGCGGGCATGGCATGAGCGCGGCGCTGGAGGCGAAGATCGTGCGGCTGACCCTGCAGACGAAGCCCCCCGCGCCCCTCACCCATTGGTCGAGCCGGCGGCTCGCGGCCAAGCTCGGCGTGGCGCACACGACCGTCACGAAGGTGTGGAAGCTGCACGGCCTCAAGCCGCATCGCTTGGAACGATACCAGGGCAGTCCCGATCCGGAATTCGAGACGAAAGCGGCGGACATTATTGGCCTGTACATCGCGCCGCCCACGAATGCGGTGGTGTTCTGCGTCGATGAGAAGACCGCCATCCAAGCGCTGAATCGCACGGATCCGGTGTTGCCGCTGCGCCCCGGGCGGGCCGAGACCCACGGGTTCGAGTACGTCCGGCACGGGACGCGCTCCCTCTACGCGGCGCTCGACGTGGGCACCGGGCACGTGCAGGGCAAGGTCGCCGTGCGGCACACCAGCGCGGAATTCGTCGACTTCCTCGACACGGTCACCCGCTCCGCGCCGCGCGGGAAGGCCGTCCACTTTGTCGTCGACAACCTGTCCGCGCACAAGACCCAGGCGGTGAAAGACTGGCTCGCGGCGCATCCGCGCGTCACGATGCACTACACCCCGACCTATAGTAGCTGGCTCAATCAGGTGGAGCGTTGGTTCGCGCGCATCGAACGCGACTGCATTGCACGCGGCATCTTCACCTCGACGACGGATCTCACGCGCAAGCTCCTTCGGTACATCAAGCTCCACAACGAAACCTGCCAGCCGTTTGTGTGGCGGTACCGCGACGTCACCCGTCGCATGCCTGCTACACGAAAATCAACTACGCCCCACTAGTGGAGTAACATGGACACTGCTTCTTTCGTCGAGAGGTTTCGTCATGAGCTTCGTCGGATCGGACTAGACGAAGAGAGTTCACCATATGGTGTACTGGCGTCCGGCAGTGAGGAAGTAGTCGGGGAATTCTTAGCGCATGTGAGCGCGCTGCCCGTCGGTGCCACTTGGCGGGATGTCTATCCCGACATTCCAAAGCACTGGGATCTCGCCGATGAAGAAACGTGGACCTCTCCGTATCGGCCACTCGGTTCGTTTGACTATCCGACGGTCCCGTGCGGTCCGGCCGTGCTGATCCGCCTCCCGCTCGGCTCGACCGATTCGGATCTGTCACAACTGGCGGCGGAGGCGGCCGTCGAGAACTGGATCGTGTACGGGAGCGGGTTTGTACCCATAGAGAATCCGGAGTTTCCAGATCGACTCGCGTATGTGGTGCTACACGTCGCAACGACTGAGCTCCAGTACTACGCGTTTGCCGAGTGGCTCGAGAAGCATGATGCTGTCAATCTCGCGGGGTGCACACGCCCAGTCGGAACGAAGTTCGCCCCCGAGCCGGGCACCTAACGAAACGTTGCTGCTGTCAGCGCGAAGCGGTGTGCGGCAGGCGGTCGCCGTTCTGGCGCACGTCGCCCGTCCGGCCGCACTTTAGTTGATGCGCTGCAGCAGAACGTAAGGCGTTAGACCTCCAAGGACGGTCTTGTCCGCCGGCCAGTCCTGCGACACCTTCCAAGTATGTCCTCGCCGATTCTAGATTTCAGTCACCTGACGCCCGACGAGCGTATCGAGCTCGCGGAGCAGCTCTGGGACAGCCTGCCCGTTTCGGAGCAGCAGCCGACTGAGCCCGTCCTCGACGAGCTACGCCGCCGCCGCGCTGCGCTTGAGGCTGACGGGGATCCGGGCGAGCCGTGGGACCTGGTCGTGAAAGAGATCGGTAAGCGCGGCGCGTGACGCCGCGCTTGTTCGTTCGACGCGAGGCGCGCGCAGAAATGGCGGAGGCGTTTCAGTGGTACGAAGCGCGAAGTGTCGGACTCGGACATGAATTCCTACGGGCCGTCTCGGTCGCATTCACCTCGATTCAGCGCGCACCTGAGCAGTATGCGATCGCGGTCGACGATATTCGCCTGGTGCCGCTTCGCCGATTCCCGTACGTGGTGTACTTCGTGGGCACTACTCGAGGAATATCGGTGATTGCGGTCATTCACAGCCGCCGTCATCCACGCCGTTGGCAGTCGCGGCGCTGAGGTCTAACGAAACGTTGCTGCTGACAGCGCCATGCGGTGTGCGGCAGGCGGTCGCCGTGCTGGCGCACGTCGCCCGTCCGGCCGCACTTTATTTGATGCGCTGCAGCAGAACGTAAGGCGTTAAGCGACATTCTTTGAGATCGATGCCCCTTCTCTCACGCGTCCATCGCGCGCGAATACGCTCAGTCGCATTCGCCCCTCTGTTGCTTGGCGCATGCCGCGCCGAGGCGCCCAGCGATGCCGGATTACGATCGACCTTCGCCGTCGATACCGGTCGAGTCGCTGTGGACGGTGGATCGCTGTACTGGGAAGCGACCGGCACAGGTGCCCCCGTCATTCTGATCCATGGCGGCAATCTCGATCGGCGGATGTGGGATGCACAGTTTGACACGCTGCGGCGCCACTATCGGGTCATCCGCTACGATGCCCGCGGCTTCGGCCGATCAAGCCGGGCGGATCGCCCCTTTCGGGCGCCCGACGACCTCGCGGCACTGCTGCGCGCGCATCGGATCTCCCGCGCGACTCTTGTCGGCCTGTCCATGGGTGGCGGAATCGCTATCGACTTCGCCTTGGCCTATCCGGACATGGTAAACCGTTTGGTGCTGGCGGCACCTTCGGTCAGCGGCGGAACTTGGCCCGACGACGCAGATACCTTGTGGCTCGCCGCTGGTCGCGCGGCGTTCGCGCGCCACGACTCAATTGGGCTCGCGCTAGCCTGGCTCGAGAGCGACTACATCCGTACGGCGCTGCGCACACCAGAGGCCAGTGCACGGCTTCGAGAGATCGTTACCGACAATGCGAGTCATCTGATGCAACGGGCCCGCGATCAAGATCTTGAGCGGGAAGTCTCTCCGCCGGCCGCGAACCGCCTTGGGCAGCTGCGGATACCGGTAATGCTGTTGGTGGGGAACCGTGACACACCCATGTTACTCGCTATGGCGGATTCCCTTGCGGCGAATGTCCCCCAGGTGCGGCGAATCGACTTCCCGGGAGTCGGGCACATGATCAATCTTGAGGCGGAAGCGGCATTCAATCGAGCCGTTCTCGCGTTTCTGGGGCGCCCGTGATCGCTTAACGATGCTTGCTACTGGCGGTCACGCTGTCGTAGCGGTGCCTACGGCACCGCATTCTATTGGAGTGTCCGCAGTAGAAGCCCGCGTTATGCGCATCGAGGCAAGAATGGACGCGCGCGGCGGAACCACTGGCGTGCTGTATATGATCAGCATATACTTTCAGGGTGACTGATTTTTCCGCCTTCGCGGCCCGACTGGCCGGCTTTGACTGGGATCGCGGGAATGCGGAGAAGAACTGGGCTCGGCATGCGGTCTCGCGGAACGAAGCCGAGGAGGTCTTTTTTCATGAGCCGGTGCTGCTGGCCGAGGATGCCAAGCACTCCACCCGAGAGCCGCGCTACCTCGTGCTGGGCCGTACGGCGGCGGATCGGCGACTCGCGGTGATCTTCACCGTACGTCGCGATCTGGTCCGCGTGATTTCGGCCCGACCGATGAGTCGCAAGGAGCGAACCCTGTATGCCAAAACCCCGCACGAAGCCCCGTAAGTCGATCCCGACGTTCCGCTCCGAAGACGAGGAGCGGGCGTTCTGGGCGACGGCGGATACGTCCGAGTATTTCGAGTATCCGCAGGCGACCCGCGTGGCGTTTCCGAATCTGAAGCCGTCCACCGCGACGATCTCGCTGCGCCTCCCGCAAGGGCTCCTCGATGAGCTCAAGGTGTTGGCGAATCAGCGTGATGTCCCGTACCAGTCGCTCCTCAAGGTGTACTTGGCGGAGCGCATTGCGGCCGAACGGCGCGCGAGCGCATAACGGATCGCTGCTGCCGACAGCGACGATGCGGTGCGCCGTGTAACTGCGGTGCTGGCGCGCCTGCGTTCACGGCTATTTGTTGAGAGTCGCTGCAGCAGAGCGCAGCGTTAACTGGTCGCAATTCTCGGGTGACTTGACGGTAATAACGGTGAGCGTTATTATTGGTTCATGATCGCCAGCTTTGCCGACCGCGATACGGAGCGGCTCTTCAATCGCGAGCGGGTTCGGCGTTTTCCGTCAACGCTCCACGGCGTCATGCGTCGTAAGCTCCTGCTCCTCGACGCGGCACTTGCCCTCGAGGAACTCCGTGTGCCGCCAGGGAATCGGCTGGAGAAGTTGCGTGGCGATCGGGCGGGCCAGCACAGCATCCGCGTCAACCAGCCATGGCGCGTCTGTTTTCGCTGGCGGGACGGCGCGGCGTTCGCGGTCGAAATCGTAGACTATCACTGAGCGGATCATGGCAACCAAACTCGCGCCCATTCATCCCGGCGAGATCCTGCTGGCGGAGTTCCTTGAGCCGTTGGCGCTCTCCCAGTACCGACTGGCCCACGACCTGTCCGTGCCGCCGCGCCGTATCAATGAGATCGTGCACGGTAAGCGTGGTATCACCGCCGACACGGCGCTGCGACTCGGTCGATACTTCGGCACCTCGGCGCAGTTCTGGTTAAACCTGCAGACGCGCTATGACCTTGAGGTCGAAAGCGACCGGTTAGGCCTGCGTCTCGGTGTCGAGGTCGCCGTCTACGCGGCCGCCAGTTAACGATGCTTGCTGCAGACGGGCGATGCGGTGGCTCGCTTCGCTCGCTTTTGATTTGATCGCCCGCTGCAGAAGCCCGCGTTAACTGGTCGCAATTCTCGGGTGACTTGACGGTAATAACGGTGAGCGTTATTATTGGTTCATGATCGCCAGCTTTGCCGACCGCGATACGGAGCGGCTCTTCAATCGCGAGCGGGTTCGGCGTTTTCCGTCAACGCTCCACGGCGTCATGCGTCGTAAGCTCCTGCTCCTCGACACGGCACTTGCCCTCGAGGAACTCCGTGGGGATTGTCCCGAGGCTAGTTGAAACTCGGATGGGAGCCTCAAGGATGCTGCTCAGGCGGCAGCGATGGGTGAGGAGAGTTTGCCACGCAGCGCGGCCTGGAGCAAGCCGAGGTGTTGGTGGCCTTTCACTTTGCGGAACTGCTTCTCGATCTCCAGCCGCGTCGCCGCACACCAGCGCTGCTTCTGGTCACTCGTCCGCCAGCGCGTGATGCGATGGGTCTTCGCTTCGACACGGGCCATGACACGCTCGATCAGGTTCGTGGTCTTGAAGCTGAGGCCGAGTTTCGCGAAGACATCCAAGCGATGGAGGGTGAGCGTTTCATCAAGGCCCTCCTCAAGACTTCGGGCCGCGGAGGCGTTGTGCGGCGCGAGTGCCTTGACGAGCAGCCGCAAGGCGCGCTGGGCCTCGGCGAAGGTGGACTTGGCATACGCCGCCTGCAACTTGCGACGCCAGAGCGCGTGCTGGGTCTTGGGCAGGTAGCTCAGCACATTCTCGCGCTTGTGCCACTGGCAGCGCTGGATCGGCACCTGCTCGCCGAACACCTCCCGCACGGCCGCGCTCAGGCCCTTGGCCCCGTCCAGCACCACCAGTAGCCCGGCCGGCGTCTGGAAGCCGCGCTCGACCAGCTCGCGCAGAAAGGCGGCGCACACCCGCTTGTTCTCGGTCGCGGTCTGCACGAGGCCGAGGATGCGCTTCTCCCCCGTCGTCGTCACACCGAGCGCGATGACCACCTGATCGTCGGCGAAGGATTGGCCGTCGAGCAGGAGCACCAGCCAGTCGTGATCATCATGCCGCCGCTCGTGCAGCGTCTGCAACGCCTTCGCGCTCGCGCGCACGAACCGTCGCGAGACGCTGGACTTGGTCAGGCCGAACGCCTCCGGCACCGCTTCCGCCGCCGCTTCGTAGTCGCGACAGGAGAGCCCCCCGAGCACCCGCCGGAACAGGCCGACATCCTGGCCGCGCGGTGTCTGCAAGTGCGCATAGGTGGCCAACGGCACCTCCGTGTTCGTGGCCCGGTGGCGCACGCGCGGGACCCGGATCGGCACTTTCTGATCGGCGAGAAACACGGAGCCGGCTTGCGCGCCCCAGCGGGCAATGGCCGGGCGCCCATCGGCGTGCGCGGAGCGCGGCCCCGCGAGCGCCAGGACTTCCTGCGGCAAGGCGTCTTCCACCGCCTGCAGGCCCAGCGGGATCAGCGCTTGGATCATGGCGACCGCCAGGCTGTTCGCCTCCACGGGCGCCGGCGCCGCGCTGGGGGTGGGGGTCGGCGACTGGTGGACGGGCGACTTCGTTCGTACTCTTGGCATGGGGGGGTCTCCTGTTGCGGCGCGAATCCTGGCAGGGATCAACGCTTCAGTATGGAGGCACCACCCAACTTTCAACTAGACGGGGGACAGACCCGAAGATGGTAGCTACACGTGCGGTAATCCGTGCAATCTTGCCGGTCCTTGCCACTGGCGCTGCCGAAACTGCACGGACGCTTGAGCGATGGCATACATCAAGCGCTTCGTCGCGATCGCGTTTAGTGCGATTGCTATCGGCCTTCCCACGGCTACCCTCCCATGACGTGACCCCAATTGCTGATCCAGCGCTGCTGTTAGCCAATGGTTAATTGGTCTGCCCCCCAAACCTGGTCCAGCCCGACTCACTTTATGCGGTAGTGGAGACGCTGGCGGTGATCGCCACGGTCGCCCGGAAGTGGGCCGGTGGCACGTTGCCTAAGCTGCTGTGGGGCCGGTCGTTGTTGTACTCCGACCGGTACTGCGCAATGGTCTCTTGGGCGTCGGTAACATCGATGAAGTAATGCTGGGTGAGGCACTCACGTCGGAAGCGGTTGTGGAAGCTCTCGATGGCGGCGTTGTCGGTCGGTTTGCCGGGACGGCTGAAGTCTAGGCGCACCTGATTCCAGTAGCACAAGTGATCGAGCGCGACCGACGTGAACTCGGTGCCGTTGTCGCATTGAATGACCGCGGGAATACCGCGCTCGTCGCGCAGCCGGTTGAGGGCCGCGATCACATCATCGGCTCGGAGGCGCACGGCCGGCACCAGGCCAACGCACTCGCGCGTGTAGAGATCGACGATGCTCAGCACGCGGAACGCCGTGCCATCGGCGAGCTGATCGTGGATGAAGTCCATCGCCCAGCGCTCATTGGCCGCGCCGGGGAGCTGACGAACCACGCGCGGCACCGCGCTGCGCCAACGCTTCGGCCGCGTTCGCTGCTGGGTGAGCCCCTCGTCGCGATACAGGCGCTGGATGCGCTTGTGATTCACGGGCCACCCTTCGCGACAGAGGAGCACGTGGAGGCGCCGATAGCCGTAGGCCACGCGCGTTTGTGCCAGCTCCTGCAGGCGCTGCCGTAGCGGCTCTTGCGGCGCCGCCACGCTTGCGTACCGCACGCTCGAACGGGCGACGCCGCCCGCGTCACATGCGGTGCGCTCGGAGACCGCATACGCGTCCTGCACCCAGCGCACCCACGTCCGCCGCTGCGCTGGGCTCACCATGTTCTTCGCAGGGTATCCTGCAGGATGGTCTTGTCGAGGCTCAAGTCGGCGACGAGCTGCTTGAGCTTTCGGTTTTCTTCACGGAGCTGACGGAGCTCGCGAATCTCCGGCGTCCCGAGCTCCCCGAACTTCTTCTTCCAGCGATAGAACGTCTGCTCCGTCACCTGCAACTTGCGGCGGATCTCCACGATGGGCGTGCCGCTCTCGGCCTGCCGCAGCGCCTGGGCGATCTGCTCTGGGCTGTACTTGCTGGTCCGCATGTGCTGTCCTCCGCCCCGTCCGGGGGCTCATGGCCAGCGTCTATCGTACCGCCATTTTGTGAGTTCCGCTGGATCAGGATCTGGGGTGCAGACCACATCGGCATCGCCATCGTGCTTGGCTCGGAGCAGGAGTCGGGGAGTCTCGATGCGCTATTGCATAGCGCTGGAAAACAGGTGCTTGTGAAATCCTGACTCAACCCTTTACAGCCCCTCCAAGGTTCTGAACACGCCCGTCATCGCCTGTCCGCGTTCCGAAAGGCTGTGTTCGATGTGCAGCGGTTTTTCCCGCACAACGGTTTTGGTGAGCAGCCCGGCCTCTTCCATTTCTTTCAACGCAACGGCCACAGACTGCTTGTTGGCACCCGGCAACTGCCGCAGTAAGGCGTTGAATCGCAATGGCCCTTCGAGGGCCAAGCGGAAAATCTGAGGTTTCCACTTCCCGGATAGTTGGCGCAGCAAACCCTCTGCTGGACACTGCTCTGCAATGAGCTTCTCCGATTCGGTAGTCATGTTTTTCTGACTGATTGTGTAAGCCTAGGGTTCCCCAGACCTTTGCGTATAGTCAAATCGAAGTCACCGATGAAGTTCCACCTTCACCTCACGCTCCCGCTGCTGCTGCTCCTGACGCACGGCAACGGAGAAAAAAAATCCGCGACATGAATACTGCCGACACTTCCAATCCGCTCCTCTGCGATGTTCGGACGAGTCTTTGTGAAATGCCCGACACGGCCCGCCCCACCAGCCTGAAGAACATAGCAGCGCAGAATACGCCGATTCGCATTCTGTACTTCACCGACCCGATTTGCTCCTCGTGCTGGGGCATCGAACCACAGTTGCGCCGCTTGGAACTGGAGTACGGCGATCAGTTCGACATCGAATACCGCATGGGCGGCCTGCTGCCTGACTGGAGTTACAACAGCGGCGGCATCTCCAAACCCTCCGATGTGGCGGGCCACTGGGACGAGGTGAGTCACCACTACGATATGCCGATTGACGGCGATGTGTGGCTCGAAGACCCACTGTCGTCCTCCTACCCGCCGAGTATCGCGTTCAAAGCAGCGCAGATGCAGGATGAGAAATTGGCCCGAAAATTCCTCCGCCGCATTCGCGAGATGGTGTTTTTGGAAAAAAGGAACATCACGAAGTGGGAGTACCTCGCAGCCGCTGCCACACAGGTCGGGCTGGATGCTGTTCGCCTAAAAACCGACTTCGAGGGCGCAGCCCAACGCGCTTTCCAAGATGACCTGACGTTGTCTCGCAGCCTCGGTGTGCGCGGCTTTCCGACGCTGTTCTTTTCTGATACATCTGGCAATCGCCTGACGCAATACGGCGCACCGCCTTACGCACAGTTTGAGCAAAAGCTGCTGACGTTGGCCCCCGAAACAACCAAAAATGCATTTGAAACTGCGCCTGAGGCCCTCTTCGCGCACTATCCAACCCTAACGGCGAAGGAGTTTTCGGTGCTGTCAGGCAAGCCCAGAGCGGAGGCGGAAAGGGTGTTGGACGCGCTCTTTGAGCAGAATAAGCTGAAAAAGGTGGTGACGAAAAACGGGGCGATGTGGGTGTGGGAACAGGTTACCGCCAAATGATTTGTGGACTTTCGGCACGGGGTGAGCGCGACGGAGCGCAGCGTCAAGCCGCATATCCGCTTGTCGCGGGCTTCTCACTGTTGTGTACGAGGCAGTTCAGCTTCCATTGCGTGTCAACCTTCACGCGCCCGCGCAGCGTGAACTGATCCAGGCGCTGATTGGCGCGCAGATCGGCGAACACGGGCTCCACGGTCGCGAACCGCTGGGCATACTGCGCGCGACCGGCGGCGCTGTCGATCCGCTCTCGCATCAGCGCCGAGTAGTTACGGCGGCGTCCGACGTGATCGTGGAAGAAGGCGACGTAGCGCACGGGCATCGTGGCGGGTGTGCGCAGGCACTGCGCGCGCAGCGGACACAGGGCACAGTCGCGCCTTGCGCCGCGGAAGGCGTCGCCGAGGTGGTCGCGTGTGACACTCGCCGCTTCCGTCCGATAGAGCGACTGACTGGCGGGGCACACGCAGGTGCGTGCGACCGGATCGTCGGGAACGTTCACCGATGCCGGTGCCGCCACACTCATCTCGCCGTCGACGCGGTCCTTGATCGACTGAATCGCTGCGGCGAGGTCGGTACCGACGAGCGTGGCGTGCGGGCCGAGTGATGGTGCGGTGCGCGATACCACCCACTTTGGCAGGCGGCGCCAGGCGTTGGCGCAGGCGCGTGCGTCGTCGGACCATTCAGGCTGCGCGACGTCCCAGGAGCGCATGATCTCGTACATGCGGCGTCCGTAGCTGCTACCGGCCTGCTCGCGTGCTTCCTCGATGACGTGGCGGGAGAGCACGGGGCTGGGGCCGAAGGCGGTGTGGTCCACATAGCCGTCGAGGGACTGGTTCAGGCCGATGACGAGGCGGGCCATGCGGGGGGCTCCTGGCGGGTGAGGGGTGCGGCTTGGACGTCGGATGGCCCCATAAGCCCTCAGTCCTCCACCCGTGCTCCGGTGTCATACTGCATCGCACCGGCGACATTGCCCTCGGTGTCGCGGAACCAGAGGAGGTGGCCGACGCCAGGGATGGTGGTGCGGGGCATGAGTATGGTGCCGCCGGCGCCAAGGATGGCGCGTTCGGTGGCGCGGATGTCGGGGGTGCTGATGGTGCACTCGAAGCCGGTCATCCGTTCGCCTTCGACGAGGGGGCGCCGCTGCTGGAGCGCGGCCATCGGGGCGCCGGGTTCGCGCGAGCCGGTGTCGATCATCCAGAAGCCCGGCGGGCCCCAGGCGTTGAAGGTCCAGCCGAAGACGCTGGCGTAGAAGGCCTGGGCGCGGGTGGTGTCGTCGGCTGGTGTGTTGGTAGCTGACTGCATGACGAGACGACCGTGATGTCGCACTGGACTAAGGCACGAACCCCTGCGCCTTGTAGCTGACGTAGCCGGCCTTGGTGAGCTTGGCGAGCTCCTTGAACAGCGCCGGTTCGACGCTCTTGAAGTTGAAGCACGACTTGCCCTGCATGCAGGCCTTGAGCGCCGGCGAGATGTCGTCGAGCAGCTCCGGCGTCACGTACACCGGCATCAGATGGTAGCTGACGTAGGCCTTCTTGATCTGCACTGCGCCAAAGAACAGTGGCGACTTGTTCTTCTGGATGTGGTTCGTGTTCAGGTACAGCTCGGCGTCGGTGTCCTCCCAGGCGTTCACGAGTGCGACCAGCATCTCGCACGACTTGGACTCGCGTGAGCCGGCCTACAGCGGACCTGCCTGTGATCACGGTGTTGTGGTGAGATCGCAGGTGGTTATACTTGTGGTATGAAGACCGCGATCTCTCTCCCCGATGCCGTGTTTCTGGCGGCGGAGCGTCAGGCGAAGCGTGCGCGGAAGTCGCGGAGCCAGCTGTATGCCGAGGCGCTGTCCGAGTACTTGAGCCGACATGCTCCCGAGGAAGTCACCGAGGCGATGAATCAGGTGGTGGACCAGCTGGATGAGCGGCGGGATCCGTTCGTGCACGCGGCCGCGCATGCCGTCTTGCAGCGCGTCGAATGGTAGAGGTTGCACAAGGCGAGATTTGGTGGGCGGAGCTGCCCATGCCCGCCGGATCAGGGTCCGGCTTCCGCCGTCCGCTCGTGGTGGTGCAGGGCAACGCCATAAACCGGAGCCGCCTGCCGACCGTGGTGTGTGTCCCGCTCACGAGCAATGTGGCATGGGCGACTGCCCCGGGAAACACGCTGCTGTCGGCAAAGGCGACCGGTCTGCCGAAGGATTCGGTCGCGAATGCCTCCCAGTTGTTCGCCATTGATCGCCGCTTCCTCAGCACCCGCGCGGGCAAAGTGGCGCCGAAGCGGCTCGAGCAGATCTTGGTGAGCATTGATGTGGTGCTCGGTCGGTAGGCCGCCGAACAAAAGGTTGCCGTTGACAGCCGAGCTACGGTGTGCTCGCTGCGCTCGCTTGATCTGCATTCGGCTGCAACTGAACTTGAGGCGTTCGGCGAACTCACATCACGATGGGGCGGATGTGATTGGTTCTGCCTTTGATCCAATCAGTACTCGGGCGCAGGCCGTGAAGTCGGAGTGGCATGCGGCGCGGCGCGCGCCCCACGCCCCTCCGACGGCGCTGTGCGAGTCACCTGAGGACGGCACCGACACCCCGCCACCACGAGGGGACCTTCGGCGTCGGTGGCCGTCTCACCGGCGCCTCCGATGGGTCTGGGCGGGGTTTGGCCACGCACCGCGACCGGCGCCCCGCACCGCGGAGGTTACCAGCGCATAATCGACGACAGGCCGCCGCCCGGCACGAGGCGCTGGCGAGGCCGGTGATCGCGCCGTATGCTCCATAGGGAATCGGCCCAGCCCGATTGCAATTCCTCTCCAGAGGGCGATCTCGACGACGTGCTCGGCGGGGAGAACGACAATGCAAGACCTTGGCGCCGCTGCGGTTCCAGCGCTTCACCATGGACTGCGGGGCACTCGTGTTCTGGACAGCTCGCAAGTCGCTCGAAAACATCGGTATAAATGGAGAATCGCAAGTGATGACGCATCGAAAGAAGTTCCTCGCCGCCGCCATGGTCGCGTGCGTGAGCATCCTCGGCGCCGCGCGTGTGCACGCGCAAGCGTCCGCGTCACCGGGGCGTCCCGGGCGCGTGGACATCACGAGTGTGGATAGCATCACACGCCTGCCGCTCGCGGGTGCGAGCGTGCGCCTCGTGTCGGTGTTCGATACGACGCGCGTGCACGACGCCACCCTCGATGCGCGCGGACGCGTACGGGTGGACAGCCTGCCGGTCGGGCCGTGGATGCTCACGGCGCGCCACGCACGCCTCGATACGCTCGGTGTGGGCAGCGTGGCGGTGCCGTTCACTGTGCGCTCTGGGCGCGGCGTGACCGTGCGCGCGGCGGTGCCGTCGGTCGGCACACTCGTGGCGCGCGTGTGCGGGAGCGCGGCCACCCCGGGCACCGGCTATCTGTTCGGCACCGTGCGGCGGGCCGTGCGGACCAGCGCGTCGCCGCGCGCAGCAGCGACGGGCAGCGCCCTGCCGCTCAGCACCGGGCAGGTGACGGCGCAGTGGCCGGACCTGCGAATCGAGACGGGGCGTGTCGAACGCACCATCGTGACCACCGACGTGCCGGTGGGCGACAACGGCCGCTACGTGCTGTGCGGCGTGCCCACCGAGGCCACCGTACGGCTGCGCGCTGTAGGCGCCGAAGGGGCGAGCGGCGTCGTCACGTTCACGTCGTCGGCCACCGGCATTGTGTCGCGCGACCTGGTGCTGGGGCGTGCGGACACGGTGGTGACAACGCCGAGTAGCCCGCAGGCACCGGAAGACAGTGGCCTGGTGGACATCGTGCTGCGTGGCGCGGGTGGGGTGCGCGGCACGGTGCAGACCGTCGACGGACGTCCGCTCGCCAACGCCATCGTCGGGTTGAGTGCGACCGGGCTCGATACACGCACCGACAGTGCGGGGCGCTTCCTGCTCGCGGCCACACCCACCGGCACGTGGACGCTCGCCGTGCAGGCGCTCGGGTACGCGCCGCGGCAGCAGCCGGTCGATCTCGTGCCCGGCGACACCGTGGCGCAGGTGGTGGCGCTGGTGCGCGTGCAAGCCATGGATACGATGCGGGTACGTGCGAACGCGATGGCGCGCACGGTGCTCGGGCGCAACCTCGCGGACTTCGACGAGAGGCGGAAGATGGGATTCGGCAGGTTCCTGACGCAGGATGACTTTGCAAAGGCCGAAGGCGGAAACATCCTGAATTTCCTCACCAGCCGAATCCCCGGGATGCGCATCGCCGATACCGGCCGTCGGACGCTGGTCTCGAGTCGTGGGAGCATCAGCTTTTCGCAGCCGCAGTGCCCGATACGCGTGATCTTCGACGGGAGCCTCGACGCGGCACCACTGAATCTGGACTCCATCCAGCCCGCCACGATCGCCGCCGCCGAGTTCTATACGCCCGCCACTCTACCGTTTCAGTTCGCTTTTGGGGGTTCGCCGTGCGGCACACTCCTGCTCTGGTCGCGCTGGTAGTGCGGTCGCCATGGTGCTCGACACTCGTCTCGTCCTTCTCTTCGTCTTCAGTTCGTTCACCCTTCCTGAAGCCCCCACAACAGTTGCCATAACCGTCGCATTGAGTCTTCACGCCGGTGCCAATCGATCCGCCGGCTCCAACATGGGAGGCAGTAACACCGCCTGTTCCACCACGAGTCGGCACTCTTTGGTGCCACACCGCAGGTCACCGGCTCCCCACTCGGCGAGTGCATCATTGACGAGATAGGAACGTCGATTCTGGTAGGTCGCGTACACGGCACCTACCGAAACGGCGGTAACCCTTCGCGTGGCGCGAGCTTCACGACGCGTGCTGCCGTCGGGCGTTTTCGGAAGCGCGCTGCGCGCGCACTTTATCTTGGCGCCCGCTGCAGAAGCGGGCGTTGAGGCTGTAGAAAAGCCTCAACGCACCTCCGCTGAAGGTCCCGCATCGCGCGAAAACTCCGCACGAAGAATTGCCGCATCGTTCAACAGGGCTGTTCGGCAGCTTTCCGTCATGATGCCGTCGTTGGGGACGGTGCGGATGCCTCCCGGCGTGTGGTATGGTGCGCGAACGTGCCGGGCAGCAACTGGCGCGCGAGGTCGACGCTCAGGAACTGCGGATTCGTATCGAGGGACTTGTAGCGGGCCATGGCGGGTGCTCGACAGCGAGGCGAACCGACACCACCTTCGATGCCAGACCAACCCGCCGCGTGGCATCAGGTTCCGTTTCCACATTGGCCGGCTGCGGGACTTATCCTACAGCCTCGGTAGGCGGCGCACATCCATACGAACCCCGATGAAGGTCGACATTCAGACCGTTATGCCATCGCAACGGGCCTTGTACAGGTGTATATACACCTGTATGCTGTTGCGGTGACTTTCGAGTGGGACGCCGCCAAGGGCACCCGCAATCTGATGGCAGCGCGGATTCGACTTTGAATTCGCTACGTTGGTCTTCTCGGGACCGCATGTCGAAGTCGATGACACACGCCGTGATTACGGCGAGTGCCGCGTCATCGCCCTTGGTGTGGCGGACGGTATCCCACTGACGATCGTCTATACCGATCGCGTCGATTCGACCGGCGGCATCATTCGCCGACTGATCAGTGCCCGCGTGAGCCATCGCAAGGAGCGACGTCGTTATGCCCAAGCCCTCGAAGCCATCCGCCCGCAAGACGACGCCGACGCGGGGGCGGGCTGATCTGAGCCGTCTTCGCCGGGTGACCGAGTCCGAGATCACGCGCACGTCCCCGCCCGCCTTACGCGATTTGCCCGAGAGTCTCTGACAGGATGTCCGCGTGGTGTCCCCGGTGACCAAGCAGGCGATCTCGATCCGTCTCGATCAGGACGTGCTCGATTTCTTTCGGGCTTCCGGCCCGCGGTATCAATCGCAGATCAACGCGGTTCTTCGCCAGTACGTCGAGCATGTCGCCGCGGCGACCCCGCCACGCCGCAAGCGCGTGGCATAACGGAACGTTGCTGCTGGCAGCGCGATGCGCTGTGCGGCAGGCGGGCGCACTTTGTTTTGAGCGCTGCAGCAGAACGCCAGGCGTTATGCATGTCGGTTAATGAGCACGCGAGGCCTACTGATCCTACATCTTGGACGCTGCCTAGCTGATGAGGTCAATTCGACGTGCGGCGGAAGCGGACTGGCCATCGGTGTGGTCGATCATCTCACCGGTGGCCGCTGCCGGACACACCTACTTTCTCGAAACCGACATTTCCGAAGCGGCCGCGAAGGAGTACTGGATGGGACCAGGACTCTCTGCCTACGTCGCCGAGGACGACGGGGATGTTGTCGGCACCTACACGTTGAAGGCGAACCATCGCGGCCTGGGATCGCACGTTGCCAATGCGGGCTACATGGTGCGACCCGGGCTCGACGGTCGTGGTGTTGGCTTTCAGCTCGCGGAGCACGGCCTGGCTGAGGCGCGAGCTGCCGGGTTTCACGCCATGCAGTTCAACGCCGTCGTGAGCACGAACCACCGGGCCATCGCCCTGTGGCAGCGGTTGGGCTTCAGCGTCGTCGGCACGGTTCCACAGGCGTTCCGTCATCTGGAGCGCGGGTTGGTGGACCTGCACATCATGCACCGATTCTTGTAGGGCAAGATCGCCCGCCCCCCGCTTGCCCGTCTGGAAGCCCTGTCCGATCTTTACCGCATGAAGGTTCGCGATGCACTTCGTTTGCTGACCGACGATGGCTGGATCCTCGTGCGAACACGGGGAAGTCATCAGCAATACACGCATCCAACGAAACCGGGGTTAGTCACCGTGGCAGGACATCCCGGCGACGAACTGGCACCCGGTACGCTGAACAGCATCCTCAAGCAGGCAGGGCTGAAGTCATGAAATTACTGATCGTGGTCGAGCCGACGGCCTCAGGATTCTCTGCGTACGCGCCGGACGTCCCGGGCTGTGTGGCGACGGGTCCCACGCGCGACGCCGTTGAGCGCACAATGCGTGAGGCCATCGAGTTTCATCTGGAAGGGCTTCGCGCCGAAGGTATGGCTGCACCGGAGCCACATGCCTATGCGATGGTGGTTGAGGTCGCTGCATAACGATGCTGGCTGCAGTCGGGTGCCCTCGGTAGCTCGCTGCGCTCGCATTTGATTTGAACGCCCGCTGCAGAAGCCGGCGTTGTGCGCATCGAGGTAGGAATCGACGCGCGCGGCGGGGCACTGGCGCGGTGTATATGCCGCGCTGCTCAATGCCGGTGCCCCGCGCGCCGAGTCGCTTAACCGATGGCACGAGTCGCCGGAGAGCATGGCGGCGGAGCCGGTGCGTGCGCTGCTCAAGGCGCGCGGGTTCGCGCCGTAGCCGCGCTGCGTCAGTTGCGGCGCAGCGTCACCGAGCCGGAGCCTGTCTCGATGCGAATGCGACCGGCTCCGTCGCCGATGACGCCACGGACGTGATTGCGCTCGACGCGAGTGGTACGGAGCATGAAGTCGGTTTCGATCCCGCCGCTGCCGGTCTCGATGTCGATATCCGCGCTGAGGGAACCGGGCACGCCAAGCAGCACGCCCCCCGAGCCCGATTCGATGTTTACCGAGCGCGGAGAGTTGCGTAGCGTCATCGACACGGTCCCCCTGCCGGCATCGACGCGAATCGCTGAGGATCGCGAGTCGACGAAGCGGACACCGCCAGAGCCAACATCGACACTCAATTCGTCGCACGACGCGTTGTCGCCCTGCACGCCGCCCAATCCCGTGTCGATGACACACCGCAACGCTGTCACCCTCGAGAGCGATACGCCGCCCGAGCCCGTGTCGATCGTGAGCTGATCCAGGTCCGAATCACGCACGTTCACGCCGCCGGATCCGACGTCCACCGACAGTGAGCCGCGAACGTTCGCCGCGGTGGTACGTCCTGATCCGCAATCGATCGTGAAGTTGCCGTTCACATTGTTCGCAGAGAGTTCGCCGACGGCAACGTACGCCGCGACGGACTTGCCCTCGGGCACGAGAATGCGCACGTCGGCCCATGCTTCCGTGCCGCGTCCACGCGAGCGAATGCGCACCTTGCGGCCACCGCGCCACCGCTTGCCGCCCCACGTGCCATCGTCGTTCACCTGCACTTCGGTGCTACCCCAGGAATCGCGACGGCCCGAAAAGATAATGTCGTCGTCCGGGTACACCACGCGGAGCGTCTGTCGTCCGCCGATCTCACTGGTCTCTACGCGCAGTTCGCGCGCATCACTGCCGCGGCGTGTGACTTCGACCACCACGTCCGATCCGCGCCCGGACTCGACGGAGACATTGCCAGCCAAGTTGTAGATCGCGACAGACGATCCGCTGAGCGTCTTCCGCTCCGACTGCGCACGGACTTCGGGCGCGAGTGCGGTGCTCGCGAGTACGAGTCCGGCGAGCAGTCGTAGGGTGCGCGCCGCGTTGATGATCGAGGTGCGACGACCGTCGCATGCGGGCGCGATGGCGAGGAATGCGGAGCGAGGGGCGGGATTTCGCATGGAGCACCGTGGGAAAAGAGCGCGTGATGTCCGGCGACTGCGCTTTCTTTGACGGGTGCTGCGGTCGGATGGTTTCAATCCGTCTGTCGTCGCCGTTACGGGTTGGGCGAAGCTGCCTTGCCCGTGGTGTGATCCTGCAGCGCCTTGGCATCGGCGGAGAGCGCATCGACCTTGGCCATCGCGCTATCGGCGAGCGCGGGAATTTCCTGGACGCACCACGGACCATCGACGTCGTTTGATAGTTGGCGCCGTCCGCTCTTTCGTAACCACCCCACTGCGCCGGGACTATCGCGTCCCACTCCAGAGCGCGAACAGAAGGCTGAGCAGCACCTCGAGGATCGCTCGGACAATCGAAGAAGCCGCAACGGCAAGCCCCGCAACAACACGTGGGGGCTTGTGACGCACCTCGGCTCGCGCGGGCCCGCGTCGATGGGGGGCTCCGCGCATCGGCGTGGGCCGCGTGTGCCGCGCGGGTGCGGAGGTGGGACAGGCGAGCGGGTCGACCTCGAACATCTGCGGCAGGAGGACCGCCGTAGGGCCTTCGCCCATCGGTGAGTGGCCTCGGTCGGCGCGAGTCGTGGCGCGGGGATGATCATGGGCGGTGTGTCGGCTGCGGCGGGCTCAGCCTGACGTCGCATCCCGGAACGGGATACCGCGCGGACGGTTGGAATACCAGCCGTAGTAGCGCGTGGTGACGTGCCCCTTGTCGGGGATGTGCACGAGGACTCGGGCGAGGAACTCCAGCGGGTCGGCGGTCTCGGTGCCCGCCGTTGGCCCCTCGGACTTGTCCGACCGGTACGTCACCGCCTTCGCGCTGCGGTCGTAGGTGAGCCGTTCCAGCGCGACCGGATTGCGGGCGCAGTACCGGGCGAGTCGGGTGGCGAAGGCACGATCGTCCTCCGAGACCCGAAGGGGTCCTCCCAGACGGCGGTGTGCACGTGGAACCCCGAGTGCGGCCACGTGAGCATGGCGGCGGCTTGGTCTTCGTCGAAGAGCGCCAAGCGCACGAACAAGCGGCGGACGGCGCGGCGGAACGCCTCCGTCAGATCGCCTCAAGAACTGCCTTCACAGCTCTCTGCGGTTTGAGCTGGCATGCCTATTGACACCGACTCTCCCCCCCCATACTGCATCTGCCGTCTCGATTGAAACGATGTCGGGGCAGGTGAAGATCAGCTGGAACGCTCGGTCCTTTTGATTCGAAGGTTGGGTCTATGCATCGATTGTTGGCAACCGTCGCATTCGCAGCACTGTGTCTCGCGGTCCGCGCCGCCCACGCAGCTGATGATGGACCGTCGTGCAGCTCAGGAAGCGTGATCTGCGCCAATACATGCGAGGTCCTCTCGGGCAGCTGCGAGCGATCCAGGTCGGGAGAAGTCTTCTGCCAAGTGCTGTGTAAAGGTCGTACGCCCAGAGCTGAGTAGCTCCGTGTACATCAGAAAGGAGGAAAGCAATGCACCGAATCGCGCTGCTCGCTGGATTCTTGCTCGTGAGTTCCGTGGCAACGGCTCGATTGGCTTCAGCGGATGAAGAAAATCCTCTGTGCGGCAACTACGGAAATTCCGCCTGTACGTGCACTCCAGCCTCCTGCAAGCAACTGCGGGACGGAACTTGGCTCTGTTCGTTCAGCTGCAGGTTTCGTACGGTGATTCACGCCGAATGAGAGCGCTCAGCGCTTTGCCTGCGCTGGCGTTGGCGATGCTGGTCATCAGTTGCTCCTCCAAGTCCGATGGGTACAAGGACGGAGCCAGGTGGGTGGTTCCCAATGCGATCTCCGTCGACTGGGAGTCGCGCTTTGAGGACACGGACACGCTGCTCACTGCGCCGGCAAAAATTGCAAGCACGGCGAGGATCGTCGCGGTACTCGATATGGGAGCACGTCGCGTGGTCGGCTTCGATCGGTCGACGGGGAGGCACGCGTGGACCTACGCGAAGAACGGGAGCGGACCCACCGAGATCAAAGACCCCGCCGATATCGGTGTCGGCCCCGATGGCGCGATCTACGTCATCGATGGTGCAAACGGCAAAGTCGTTTGGCTCGATGGCGACGGCCATTTCGTTCGTGAGTCGCCGAACACCGAGATCGCGTCGGTGCGCTCTTCCTGCATGATGCAGGATCGCCGCATGCTTGCATTTCAGCTGAGCATGGGCCGACCCATTGTTCTCGTGGCGGCGGATGGGCGTCGAATCGAAGCATCGAAGGTCCCATGGTCTTCCGAGGCTCCCATGAGCGCTCCGATGAGCCCCGATGCGGGAGCATTGCTAACCGAGCTGGTTCGTACCAATCAGGGCGTTTTTGGTGGTGACGGCCGCAAGCTCTGCGCATACGCCGGCCAAACGTCGAATGGCTTGGCGTTGTTTTCTGATGGTGTCCTCCGATGGACACGATCGACGCAGGTGAAAGTGCCTGATGACTCGCTGCGTGCATCTTCCATCTCCAGTATCAGCGCCGGTGTTCGCGGAGACGCTGTTCTCGTTGCGACCATCGGGATCGGCGAGAGCCGAGGCCGCTACATCGACGCGTACACCGTCAACGATGGAACTTACCTGAAGACGTGGAAGACCCCGTCAAAAATGAGCTGGGTCTCGTTTGACAGTGCTGGTCTCGTAGCCCTTCGGGTGACCGCGAGCGGCGCCGTGATCTCCAGTTGGCGTCTGAATGACTCGAGCAGATAAGGTCTACTCGGTCATCGCCGCAGCGATGACCCTCGGTGCACTCGCCGTGTGGACGAACGCAGCCATTGTGAAAGGCAAGCAGACCTTTCGGCGCATGAGCGCTCTGGAGGGCACTAAGGTGTCACGCATTGTCGTGAGCGCCGGTAAGCCCGGCGGCGTCGACACACTGGAGCTCGGCGGACAGACCGATCGTATGGTATACGTGATGTCGACCGGCTGTCCCTACTGTGCTGCACAGCGGGAGGCTCTTCGCGACCTGTTTGCACAGGTCGACGCTTCGAAGATTATCACGCTGTCGATGGAAACTTCTGCATCGACGGAAGACTACTGGGGCGACGTGAGAATCGCCGCTCCGCACCAGCTCGTGCAGATCCCCGGGCTAGCTGTTCGCGCGGTTCCCTTGGTGCTTTGCGTCGACAAGCGGGGACGGATCCGGCACGCCCTCCTCGGCCTGTTCGCAACGCGACTCTTTGGCGCGGTATGGAATCCGGCAGAGCAGCGCTGTGCGTGATACCCGCCGTGTCCGGAGGACGTTCGTCCGCTGCAACAGCGCGTCGAGATCAGGATAGGAATTTCAATCGGGGTAGGCTGAGTAGAGGCCCCGGTCCCATGCCTCGTGAGCGGCGGCGATGCGCCGTCGGCGTGCTCTCCGCCCCGCTGGCGCGCCTGGTGGGTCGTGAGAACGGCGGTCCCAGCGGGGGCGATGCCGGCGCGGTGGAGCTATTGCGGACGTCGGTGGGACGGCCACTCACGCCAAAAGGTCCCCGCCGTGGGCCGCGAGGGAGCGGAGGTGGGTGAGGATCTGGTCGATCTCCGCCGTCTGGGTGATGAACGCGAGGATCCGCATCGGCCCGCGACATGTCGGACACGCGAGCGGGTCCAATTCGTTGAATCGCGCGGAATGTTTGGGCCAAGAGGAATCTATTGAACGGGCACTCACTGCAGCTGCTTTCAATTGGTTGCGGTGAGTGCGCTCGTACGGATACGGAGGCCTTCATGATCGGCACCCCTGCGACATTAACGACGGTACCGGAGATGGTCGCGCACTCGCCTTCGTCAGGCACTACTCGAGAATCCGCGATGGTGTTCGTCTGCGTTGGTGTCGACTCGGCACCCTCATCACGTCGTGCCCGCGCGAGATGCAGTCGCAACGCTCAGGAGACAAGTCGGCTCGAGACAGGGTACTCTTGACAGCGCTGCGCACCAGACCATTTGTAGGCGCGCTTTAGTCAATCCCACGTTCATTTCGATTCCAGAGGTTCTATGTCTCTGAAGCTATTCAAGCTCGGGCTGGCGGCAGTCGCCTTCACCTCGATTGCGCTGTCCAGTCCGGTACACGCGGACGGTGGTGGTGGGTTCCCGAACTGGCAGGCTTGCGACGATTACATGTACCGTGCCTATCAGGAGTGCATCGGCATCTCTCATTCCCCTGGATGTGGCGTTACCTACGCCATGTGTCAGGACAGCTGCGAGTACACCTGCAACTACTGTGATTCTCGATACCCCATGTGAGTGGCTTCGACTCGTCGGCAGCAGCTCCGCTTCCAGTCCCAAGGTGCTTTACTCGAGCGGAGCCCGCTTGCCCGGCGCATGAGTTCCACCAGTGCTCGGTGCGGAAGGCGTGGTTCTTCGCATCTACCGATGTGTGCTGTCGACTTTTACGTCCGACCAGCAAGTGATGAAGCGATTGACGCTCCTTGATGCAGCTGGGAACATCTCACTCATTGTATTGTGCCTTGTGGCTGTGAGTCTTTGGCTGAAGAAGGCTCGTACTCCAGTGGAGCCGCATACGAAACGAGCCGAAGACACATGGCACGCAGAGTGGCGGACGCTACTTTCGCGCGGTACGCTGATCGGTGAAGCTACCGCACCTGTGCAGCTGATTGAGCTCGGCGACTATCAGTGCCCGGGCTGCAAAGGGTTTCACAAGGTATGGTCAGCGGCAAGCAGTCGATTCGGACGCGCCGGAGGTCTCGTCAAGAAGTGTGTAAATGCGCGTCAGGCGGCGGCTTTCTGGGTGGGTGACATAGCGGGGATTTCGATGCCATCGGCGTAGCGGACGCCACGATACACATCGCGGCACTGCTCCGGCGCGTTCAGCTTGCGAAAGCGCTTCTCGGCGACGCGCAGCAGCCGCCAGATGATCGCCGTGGCGCGCTCCACTTTCTTGAAACGCTTGGCCGCGCTCGTGCGGAGCCGCACCGCCGCGAAGGGCGATTCGACGACGTTGGTGGTGCGCAGATGGCGCCAATGCTCTTTCGGAAACTGGTAGTACGTGAGCATCCGCGCCCAGTCGCGATCCAGACGCTCGCACGCTTTCGGGAAGCGGAGCCGATAGGCGCGGTGGAAGCGCTGCCGCTCCTGCTCCGCGTCGGCAACGGATTCGGCGGCGGCGATGCGCTGTACCGCGCCCTGCACGTCCGGCTGGTGTTTGAGCGGGGCCGCGTCGACCACGTTGCGGAGCTGGTGATTCCAGCAGCGTTGCTCCGCCGCGTCTGGCCATACCTGGCCCACCGCGTTCCACAGGCCCAACGCGCCATCGCCAATCACGCAGGCGGGGGCCGGCAGGCCGCGCGCCGTGAGATCGCGCAAGATCTCCGCCCAGCTCTCACTCGACTCGCGGTGACCGCTCTCGACGGCGAGGACCACCTTGGTCCCGTCCGCGAGCGCGGCGATCAGCACCAACAGCGCGGCCTTCGTCGACTCCAGGCCGGCCTTCACGTAGATCCCGTCGGCCCAGACGTACACGGGCTCGAGCGCGGACAAGTCCTGCGTGCGCCACGGCGCGTAGTCGCGCTGCCAGTCTTCGGTCAGGCGTTGCACACGGCTCGCACTCAGCGGCGCGCCATCGCCCAGCAGCCCGCGCAGCGCCCGCGTGAAGTCGCCGCTGGACAGGCCGTGCAAATACCGCTCCGGCAACAGCTTCGCGATCTCCGGCGTGCGGCGCTGAAACAACGGCAGGATCCGACTCTCAAAGCGCGCGTCGAGCCCACGCACGCGGGGACGACGAATCGAGATCGTGCCGTTCATCAACGCCACCTGTCGGGGCTGCCCGTGGCCATTGCGATAGCCGACGACGGCATCCGCCGCTCGGCGCTCATGACGGCCGCGACCCAGCAGCGCGTCGACCTCGTCGTCCAACACGCGCTGCAGGCAGGTTTGCACTTGCTCACGAATACACGTTTCCAGCGTCGACCAAGTCGGGCTTGACGCGGTCGCAGGAATGTCGATCTTCATCACGGGCGGTGGCTCCTTTTTGTTGCCGGGATTCTCCCGGGGGTGACTGGGTTACCTGAAAAGGTGCCACCGTCTGCCGTTCATTTCCACACTTTTTGATTGTACCTCCCTACCGATGCGGCTCATGGATCAATCGGAAAGACTGTCGCCGTGCAGACATCGCGGTTTACTCGATCAGTGGAATCGATCTGAACTCCCCGGAGCAACCGTTCTTTCCGGGGTTGATTGCTCGACCAACTGCGCGGGTCGCCGGCGCCTTTGGCGTACCAGGACCAACTAGTGTCTCAGGATTTCTCGAGGTTGCGGGCGTCTTGTCTTGGGCAGTGAAAAACGAGGTTGTTGAGAAAATCGGGGCTGAAACAGGGTGGACCTTCGGTGTTGTCACCGATACCTGCGTCGACGAGACTTTTCCAGGAGGCGTCTATAGATCCGTTGTCGTGGTATGCACGGACGTTGCGCAGATTGCTCCGAACGGGGGAGACAGCGGAGGACCTGTCCTGAAGGATCTCAACACGCAAAGTGGCGGAAATCAAGTTCTGTTTATGGGTGTTATGGTCGCGGAGAACACCGTAAACAACAGCATCGGCGGATATAGTTCATTCAATCAGATTCGTCAGGAAATCCCAACGCTGTGCTTCGCCTACGGATGTTGACACAGAACCTCACGGGGCGTCGTCATCGTTTGCTCTTTGCCGGCGCACTCGCCGTGTTGAGCTGTCGCCAGACCACATCTCCGTGCGACGATGACACCGTGCCTGCGATCCCGCTCATACGCGTCATCGCCACGGACTCGGCGGGGACGCCGATCGCGGCGCGGGTATCTCGGATTCGCGCGGATGGGACACGTTCGGACACCATTCCGCTCGAACGCATTGGCCAGCTAGGCACACCGCCCAAAGGACAGGCCAGTGCGATGACGGTCGCGATTATCGCCAACGGATATCGTGAGCGAGTGGTGGAGCTTGGCGAGGTATGCTTCGGCACTTCGCAACCACTCATCGTGCAGATGCAACGATGAGCGCGTTGTCGACGGCGATGGATCACGTACGGCCTGTAAGCCAATGGGTGCGGCGCGCGCGCGTGAGTGCCGGCTCCCACCCGAGCCGCCCGGGCGAACGTGTACAGCGAAAGCTGGCAGGAGGTCGTACCATACGCCGATGAACCGCGCGCTCGGCGAAACACCACGACCATGACGACCGGCTCACCGTGAAAATCGGTATAGCTGGTCAACCTGCACGCCTACTCGCAGAATGATGAAAGAGTCGCGGTAAAACCTGGCGCGTGGCGCCCCGGGTTGTATTTTGGGCGCGACTCCTTCCCGGGGCGTTTCCGATGCGTGGTGCCAATCAGCCGCAGTCGACGATGTTCAGCTACGTGTCCATCGAGGACCGCATTCCCGCTGATCACCCGCTGCGGGCGATGCACGCGCAGCTGCAGCCGATCTTGCGAGCGCTTTCCCCGCGATTCGCCGAGCGCTACTCGACGATGGGGCGCCCGTCCATTCCGTTGGAGCGCCTGCTGCGCGTGCTGCTCCTCCAAGCGCTGTACACGATCCGGAGTGAGCGCCAGTTGATGGAGCAGCTTGACTACAGTGTGCTGTTCCGGTGGTTCGTTGGCCTCAATCCGGATGATCCCATTTGGGTGTCGTCGGTCTTCAGCAAGCATCGCGAGCGCTTGATTGACGCCGGAATCGCGGACGCGTTTCTGCAGGAAGTGTGGCGGGTTGCCGAGACGCATCGCCGCCTCTTGCATGAGCACTCCACCGTCGACGGCACGCTGCTCGACGCGTGGGCCAGTCAGAAGAGTGTCCAGCCGAAGGATCCCGCCGCGCGGACGCCGCGCGACGACGACGACCCGAAGAATCCGACGGTCAACGTCCGAGATCAGCGGCGGACCAACGAGACCCACGCATCGACCACGGACCCCGAGGCGCGATTGGCCCGCACGAGCAGCGGGACCGCGTCGATCGTGGGCTATCTCGGGAGTGTCGTCATGGATAGCCGTCACGGGCTGATCGTCGCTCAAAACATTCACGCCCGCAAGCCGCGAAGCGCCATTGATGACCGCACCATCCGCCACGACGGCTACGCGATCAGTCAGCCCGCGTGGTGGAGAACTATAAACCCACTGGCGATTACACGACGGGGGTCATGCTGGGGAGTAGCATTGGTGTGGGTGTGCGGGTGGCACGCTCAGTCGTGGTATTCCAACTGCGCGCCGCAACGATTCCCGACGCCTTGGGCGAACGCGGTGCGCTCTACGGCATGAGCCTCGGCGTCGGCTTCTAGGACAACAACCGCGCCGTGCACCGTCTGGCGCTCGGCGTCGTACCGCTCAGAAGCGCATCCCTAGCTGCACACCCGCCTGCACGCCGCTCCGTGTTGGTGCAGCGCCGGCGGGTGCGAGATGTGGGGCGACGGTGACTCGGCGCAGTGGGTTTTCCGCGCGAACTTTCGTCCAGCGCTCGCGCTGCCCGAGCGCTCCCAGCACGCCGCCCACTACGGTGCCTGCCAATCCGCCCACGACGCCAGTCACGGCTACCACGGCCACCGGCGGGATGATGTCGTTGCCCACATCGCTCGCCGACATGCCGACCGCGGCGCCGACCAGCGCGCCGGCAACGAATCCATAGCCCATGCCGTGCGCCAGATAGCTGGTGCGACCGTCGCTCACTTCGAGGCGCGCGAGCTGGTCGAGCGCCAGCGTCTCGCGATCGCCGTTCGCGAAATCGATCGTCAGGCTGTCCCGCGACTGCTGTTGCAGGAGCCCAACGCGCGAGGGGCCCATGCGTGGGGCGCCCTCGCGCGTCGGTGTACGGGTGATGACGCGGACACGCTCACCGGGGCGCACGAAGACGCTGGCCACCGGTTGGGCCGAGAGTGTGCTCACCCCGAGTAGCAGCCCCAACACGGCGGTACCGAGCGGCGCCACGCCGCGGCGGATCAGCGAAGGACGATCGGGATAGGAATTTCGATCTGGGTCGGTTGAGTATACGACGCGATCACCGCCCGCCCGAGCACCGACTGGCGGGTGGCGGCGGGCCCGCCGACTCGTTCGTGCGGCTCGAGGGCCGTGGGAACGGCGGGCACCATGGGGGGAGCGATGCCGGCGGGGGCCAATGCGCCGCGTCGGCGGGACGGCCGCCCACGCCGAAGGTCCCCGCGTGGTGGCGGGGCGTCCGGGCCGAACTCAGGTGACCGGCGGAGCGTCGGCGAACGGGCGTGGGGCGCGTGACGCCCCCCGGCTCGCGGGGGCCCGCGTCGATGGGGGCTCCGTGGCCCGGCGTGCGCCGCACGGGAAGCGCGGGTTCGGCGGTGGGTGAGGATCTGGTCGATCACCGACGTCTGGGTGATGACGGCGACGATGCGCATGGCGCCGTGGCAGCTGGGACACGCGAGCGGGTCGACCTCGAAGATCTGCTGAAGCAGGGTCGCCCACCGGCGGACGCCTCGGTCGGGGCCAGCGGTCGCGCGGGGACGATCACCGGCGGCCCGTCAGCTCCGGTCGGCGCCGCCTTCTGGCGCATGCCCCGCGGACGGTTGGCATACCAGCCATAGTATCGCGCGGTGACGTGGCCCTGGTCGGGGATGTGCACGAGGACCCGGGCGAGGAACTCCAGCGGGGCCACGGTCTCGGTGCCCGCCGTGGGTCCGTCGGACTTGTCCGACCGGTACGTCACCGCCTTGGCGGCTCGGTCGTACGTCAAGCGCTCCAGCGCGACCGGATTCCGCGCACAGTACCTGGCGAGTCGGGTGACGAACGCGCGATCGTCCTCGGGCACCCACACGGCGGTGTGGACGTGGAACCCCGAGTGCGGCCAGGTGAGCATGCCGGCGGCCTGCTCCTCATCAAACAGCTCGAGGCGCACGAAGAGCCGGAGTACGGCGCGGCGGAACGCCTCGGTCAACCGGGCGGTGTCATGCACTGGCCACGACACAAACGTCCCATCCGGCCGGAACCCGCCGTCGGTGACAAGGAGGTGCAGGTGCGGATGCCAATTGGCCCGCGACCCATGCGTCTGCAGGCACGCCACGATGCCGACGGCGAGGTCGCGCTCCCCCGTCAGCGTCCGAATGGCGGTCGTGACGGTGCGGGCCGCGACGCGGGCGATCTCGCCGAGCAGGCGGCGGCGGTACAGACAGTAGGCGCGGAGCCGCTTGGGGATGGTGAGCACCGCTTGGCGGTGCGGCACCGGCGCGAGCAGCGTGGTATCCAGCCACTGGGTCCAGATGGCCAACCGCTTGGCGTGACCGCTGGGGCAGACGTCGCGGCACTTGCACGAGAACGCGAGCAGGTACTCGTGCGTGCACGCATCGCAGCGGATGCGCGCGAACCCGTGCTCGAGCACGCCGCAGGCGAGGAACTTCTCCGCGACCTGGGTGACGACGGGGCGCCATGGGCCATACTCGCGCGCGAAGCGCTCGTCGTAGACCGTCTGCAGGCGATGCAGATGGTCCGAGACCAACCGAAAGAGCGGCGACGCTTGGGGACGTCGGGGCTTGTCGACGCCGCGCGCCACCGAGGCCGCGTCGGGCATGCGCGCTCCGGGACCGAGGAGCGCCGAGCATACATCCGACTCGGCTGCGGACCATCACCGTTCCGTTGCGCGACGGGCTGTTTCGACGCAATGTCCGGTTGCGCGGGCCTAACGATGCTTGCTGTTGACGAGCGGACCGACCATCCGCGCAGCGCGAAGCATCGGGCGGTCCGCTCGCAACAGAAGCTGGCGTTGAGGCTGTAGAACAAGTCGCCCACCGTATTCACTCGTCTCTCCGTGGAAGACTCGGGCTTCACATTTGGCTCGAAGATCGAAGGTCGCCGCCTTGGCAATAGTTCCGATTTGTGGTGAATCAGGACGTCCAACGGAACGCGGACTCATCCTACCGCCTCGTGAGGCATCAGAAACCACATGCGTCTACTCGCCGCTCTCTTCGACATGGACGGAACACTCGTTGATTCCGAACGTGTCATCCTCAACGCTTGGATGGATTCGTCGCGCGAGTTTGGCGTGCCGTTGGATCCTGTCCAGTACTCACAAGTCATCGGTCTCAATGATGAAGAGTCGAACCAGTTGCTCATTACACTTCTTGGCAGCGAGTCAACGTTCCTGAGCGTGCGCTCGCTCGCCAGGAGCAAGCTTCACGCTTCGCCTGGCAACGTCGTCTTTCCGCTGAAGTCTGGCGTCCTCTCGCTTTTAGGCGAACTTCGCCGACACAACGTGCCATGCGCTGTGGCCTCCTCCTCGACGTCTGCCGAGATTGAAGACCGCCTCACACGCAATGGCGTGTGGCAATACTTCGGAGCTGCGGCAGGCGGGAACGAAGTCCATCGCGGCAAACCTGATCCGGCCGTTTACTTGCTCGCCGCATCAAGGCTTGGCGTCGCCCCGAGCCAGTGCATCGCGTTTGAAGATAGCGAGCACGGAGCCGCGGCCGCCGCGGCCGCAGGCGCACAAGTTGTTCTCGTCCCGGATATCACGGCTCTGTCTGCGGAACTCGCAACGTCCGTCCACATGGTTCTTCGCTCACTTGACGAAGCCGTTCCTCTTGTGAAAACCTGGTTCGCTGCGGGCATGAGCACCGGGGAGATGGGTAACCGCGTAAACCGGCACCATGGGTAACACCATTGAACGGGTTCGCCGCGAACGATAGAGTCCCGTTCGTTGAGCTTGGCCAAGAGGACGATGTTGAAGAAGAGGGAGTTGTTTCGGATACGGACGCGGCGCGCTCGCGTAGTGTGCGGCCGACGTCTCGCCGCACACGTACTCGTGCGGCTATTCGGTGTGGTCCTCGCGCCGGAAGGCGTCGAACGCGCGCGTGAGGCTTCGGTGCAGGCGCTGATTCGCACCGCTCGCTTGCGAACGGCGGGCCGTGGGTGGAGAGGAGCCCGCGACAGGTGAGCAGGAGGCTCGTGTACAGATCGGCAATCGTGAGGGGATAACATCAGATGCTGTCGCGCCTGGCAGAGATGCTCGGCGACGATCCGCCAAACCGCGCCGCCCGCCAACGGTGCGGTCTCCAACCACGGCATCGTCGCTCCTCGCGGGTCATGAAGCGAAGATGCAGTTTGAATGGAGTGTCTCCCATGTTGTCGGTTTGTTCAGTTATCCATCTACCGGGTTTGTACCCGGTCATCACCCAACAAAACGCCGCAGGCGTACCGTGGCGCGGTGACGGGGTTGGCGACGCACTTTGCGCGATCGCCGGACACGCTGGACACGCTGGACACGTGGTTGGCCGACGCGTCGCGCGAAGCGACACCCCCTCCCACGATCTGTTGAGCGCGCATTGGCGTGCCGCGCCGGCGGCGCGCCGTCACGACGCCGCGGGTGGCGGCTGGCTGTTCCCGAATCGCGAGGCGACGGGGCTTTCCATACTACCGACGGTGTGCTACGCTGGGGCTGTGACGCACGTCGCTGCGCGGATCCTATCCCCAGAGGCGCGAGAAGAGAAGCGGCGCACGGCCGTGCGGCTGCGCGAGCAAGGGCAGACCTTCATGGCGATCGCGGCGCTCTTGGGCGTGAGTCGGGCGATCGTCGCGACGTGGATGAGTACCTCAGAAGTTCTTCCGTCATCCGCGCGTGTAGTACGCCGCCTGATGCGTACGGTTTACTGGCCAAAGCAATTGCTAGCCAACGTGACGTCAGCTTCGGCATGGGAGAGCCCAGATAGGCGCCCCGACAACCGGTGGTATCGCGGGCGATGCCTTCTCGCCGGCGACGCTGCCCATCCGACAACCCCCAATTTGGGTCAAGGTGGTGGTCTCGCAAGCGAAGACGCCGCGTGCCTGCGCCACCTGTTCACTCAGGCGTTGCCGCTGGACCAACTTCTGCCCACGTTCGTAACGCTTCGCCATGACCGAGCGGCAACCATCAACCGCGATTCGAACCGGGTAGGACGTACGGGACAGTGGAGCGGCCATGTCGCATGTTGGATACGCGACGGCGTCGCCAGGCAGGTTATGCCCCTGTTCGGCGTGAACGAGCTGATCAAGCACGCAGGGCACGTTGGCCCGTTCATGGTGGATTGAGGCTCGAACGCTCGCTTTGGTATCCAGAGGTAACCAATGGGTGGCACGTTTGCGCGAGTGCGCCAAACAAACGCGAGCGCGGAGCGCCCACCGAGACCATCGCGTTGTGCGACAACGCATGCCGATGCTACTGGCGGTTTCGCATGGCTAACGATGCTCGCTGCAGACGAGCGGACCGTCTGTCAGCGTAGATCTCGGCATCCCGCGGTCCGCTCGCATCAGAAGCCCGCGTTAGCGCGACAACGCAAGCTGGCACGGTGCTACGGTACCCGCTATAACAGATACTGTGATACGCACGTTCGCCGACGCCGCCAGGGAATCGACCGGAGGCGCCGCGTGGGACGCGGCGCGGTCAGCACAGTATTCGCATCAACGATCAGTTCCGGATTTGCTTCCGGTGGGAGGACGGCTATGCCGACGACGTCGAAGTCACGGACCACCACTAAATGGCCGCCGACGCTGGTGCAGCGGCGACTGCCCACGCATCGCCCGCCTACGCATCCGGGTGAGATGCTGTTGGAGGAGTTCCTGCGTCCGCTCGGCATCTCGCAGTCCGCATTCGCGGTGCAGCTTGGCGTGACGTTCCCGCGACTGAACGAGGTGATTCACGCCAAGCGCGCGGTCACCCCGGATACGGCGCTCCGCTTGGCGCAGGTGACCGGCATGAGCGCGGATGTTTGGCTCGGCCTCCAGCAGGATTGGGACCTGTGGCATGCGTTGCGCTCTGCCGAAGCCGCGGCCATTGGCCGATTGAAGCCCTTGCCGCGCGCCGGCTAGTGGCACGCTAACGGAACGTTGCTGCTGGCAGCGCGAGGCGGTGTGCGGCAGACGGGCGCCGCGCTGCCGCATTTTGTTTGGAGCGCCCGCTGCAGAAGCCCGCGTTCGGCAAGCCAGAAAGTGCGTGTTCTACATGCGTCACGTGACGCGGTGCATTACCCTATCGCCACGTCTCGTTCGTATACGCGCCTGCAGGCCGCCCTCTATGTCCCCAATGTCGCCACGCGATTCTTGTCGTAGCTTGCCGCGCACGCGGTCCGCACGCGGTCCGCACGCGGTCCGCACGCGATCGCGGTGACCGAGCAGTGCTCACCGAATCATCGCGCCAGTTCACGACCGTGGGATTGTGCGACGTGTAGCCACCGGCGCACGTGGCTACGCAAAAACCGCTCGATGGTACTACCAGAAAAGAGCCGCACATTGGCGGTCCAGAACGATGGGATGCCGGCGATGCCCTTCTCGATGGTGAAGCCTTCCTTGGCGAGCAGCGTGGTGATGTAGCGCTGCGACTCGAACGCCTCGAAGCCGAGCTCCTGGAACGAGAAGAACATGTCCACGATTTCCAGGACTTGCGTGGCGCGCGACTCGATCATCTGCAGCGCCTCGGCCTCGAGCTTCTCGAGGCGGGGGTCGGCAGGGGCGGCGGGTGCGGCGGCGGCCGCCGCCGGAACGGTCGCTCCCGGCGCCCCCCTCGCGAACCGGGCAGCACAGGCGAGTTACGAAATGACGTTGCGGTTTGGGAAACCGCTCGGTCGCGCCTCCCGTACGGTCACCCCGACAGCGGTGGTCGTTCTCCTTGTTCTGGTCCCCGATTCATGCGCCCTTCGATATCGCTCCGTGCCGTCATCCTCGTCGGCGTCCTCAGCCTGGTCTCGGTCGCGAGCCCCGATGCCCTGCAGGGGCAGGGGCGACGTCCGCAGCCAGCGACGCGCGACACGCTCACGGCCGCCGAACGGGCCGTCGCGCGCGACGCCTCCCGCGACGCCCGCGCCATGGCGCGCCGGCAGCTGTCTCCCGACAGCGTGGTGCGACGCCTGCGCGCCGACTCGGCCAGCGCATCGGCCTTCAGCGACCCGGAGGCCAAGCAGATTCTCCTCAAGGCCCGTGAGGCGCGTGTGCGGCAGGACAGCGCGCTCCGGGCCTACAAGGCCACCGCCACGCAGCGCATTTCGATGGGCATGGGCGCGAGGCGGTTGGGGCTCGAAAAGCTGCTCTTCCGCGGTGACAACGTGGCCGAGATCGCGTGGCGCCGTGATACGGGCGTCCGGGTGCGCCCCGTCGGGTCCCGGCTGACCGTGCCGATGGGGAATGGGAGCGGGGATTTCAGCAGCGCCATTTCCATTCCCTACTTTCCGGGGCGCGAATCGCTGTGGTTCCCGAGCAGCAACTTCGGGGTGGTGAAGAGCGACATCGACGAACGCGAGGTGATTCATCCGCTCGCCAACGGCGCGGAGACGTACTACAAGTACGCGACCGGCGACTCCGTGGATATCACGATCCCCGGTGGCCGGGTGATCAAGCTGCGCGAGTTGCGCATCACGGCGCGCCGTCCGGAATGGCGGTTGTTCGTGGGCTCGTTCTGGTTCGATCGTGACGGCGGGCAGCTTGTGCGCGCGGCGTACCGGTTGGCGGTGGACCTCGAGATCTGGGATGTCGCGTCGGACGAGAGTGTGGCCGACCAGCAGGTGAGCCGCGAAGCCGATCGGCTGCGCGATTCGATTGCCCGGGTGCGCATGCCGCGTGACATGTACGTGAAAGACTCCATCCTGCGCGCACCGTCGGTGCAGGCGCGGGCCAGCGGCACGGGGGGAGACGATGCGCCGCCGGCGTGGGTGAAGGCGACGTTCCGTCCCGCCAGGGCCAAGCTCGATGCGATCACGGTGGAGTACGGATTGTATCAGGGCAAGTTCTGGCTGCCGCGCGCCAACAGCGCCACGGCATCGATGCAGCTCGGTTTCATCCGTACGCCCTTCAGCATCGATGAGAAATTCACGTACGACGAGGTGAACGGCGACTTCTCGCTGGCGGCGATCCCGGCCGCGCGTGTCGCGCGCACCGGCGCGGATTCGGCGTCCGGCACCGGCTCGGCTGGCGACACCACGGTGCTGGTGGGCAACGCGGAGGTGTCGATCAACATCGGGGGCGGCGCGCTGTCGGGCGGTACCGGCAGCGCTGTCGTCGATACGGCGAAGCTGTCGGCGACCGAGCGGCTGCGGCGTCGGCTGTGCGCGCGGGATTCCACCTATACACGGGTGGAGCCCCGCTATGGGGGGGCGTTGCGGGTGGCGTACGACATGCCGTGCGATGCGTCGAAGCTCGCGAACTCACCGGCGCTGCCACCGGCGGTCACGTCGGATGATGATCTCTTCGATCTCAAGGCTCGCGACGAACTGCTGGCGGCACTCGACCTATCGTTGCAGCCCGGCTGGATGCCGCAGATGCCCACGATTCGTTTCGGCTCCGACCTGGTGCGCTTCAACCGGGTGGAAGGGCTCTCCGCCGGCGTGAACGTGTCGCAGGTGCTGGGCGCCGGGTACACGCTTACCGGAGTGGCGCGCATCGGACACGCCGATCTGCACGCCAATGGTGAACTGTCGTTGGCGCGCAGCAACGGCGCGCGCACCGTCACGGCCACCATGTACCATCGCCTCGCGGCCGTCAACCCTGAGTGGGGCGGGGGACTCGCGCTCGGTCCGTCGTTGCCGGCGTTTCTATACGGGCGCGATGAAGGGTTCTACTACCGCGCCATGGGCGTCGAGCTCCGTGAGCAACGCGAACATCGCCGCGGCGCGTTCGAGTACACGCTGTTCGTCGAACGGCAGTGGACCGCGGGCGACACCACGGTGGTGAACACCTTCTCGCTGGCGAAGCTGATCGCCGACCGGCGATTCCGTCGGAACATCCCATCGGATCGCATGAGTGTGACCGGTGTGTCGGGCACCTATTCGCGCGTGGTGCTCGAGCGTCCGCAGGGGCTGCGGCTCACCACCGTGCTGAACGGCGAAGCGGGTACGGGCACCTTCCGGTATGCGCGCGCGTCCGTCGAGGCCACGGCAGCGCGTCCCGTGGGGCTATTCGCGACGGCGCTGACCGGCGCGATCGGCAGTTCGATCGGCGACGTGCCGCGGCAGCGCGGCTGGTTTCTGGGCGGCGTGCGGACCGTGCGTGGGCAGATCGCCGGCACGCAGGACGGCGATGCGTTCTGGCTGGCGCGCGCGGAAGTGGGGACGAGGCAGGGCGTCTTCCGCCCCGTCGGGTTCTTTGACGTGGGCTGGGCGGGGAGCCGTGAGACGTTCGGCAAGGTGCAGGCGCAGCGCGGGGCGGGCGTCGGCGTCGGCGTCCTCGATGGGTTGATTCGTGTGGACTTCTCGCGCGGGTTATATCCACGGAAGCGCTGGCGGACGGACATTTACCTGAGCGCGGCGCTGTAGCGATCGGCACACTGGACATCAGTCCCGGTCATCATGAACGGCCCCTCGACATCGACAGCGTAGCCACCCAGGTGAACGACGGGCTCGTTGGGATCTCCATTGACGGCCCGCGCGAGATTCACGATCGCTATCGCGTCGACAAGGGGGGAAAGCCCGCGTTCGCCAGTGTCGGCGGGGTGATCGCGCTGTCGCCGCAGGGCGCCCGGTCGGCTGAACCCATTGATGGTCCCCGCTCGCCGGCCACGCAAAAGAAGAACGTCCTGTTCCGCGTGTTCGACGACATGCGCCCGGCGCTCGGCTGCTACGGTCATCCGCTCGTCAAATCACTCGGTCGCGTCGCGTCACGCACCACGACGGACTCGGCGAATGAACGCCAGCCGTTCACGCTCATTACGCCTGCCTGAGCGGTGTCGACGCCCAAGTCGGTAGGATTCTCGAAGCGCTGGATTGACTCGATCTCCGCAAGGACACGATCATCGTGCTCTGGTCCGATCACGGCGTGAAGCTTGGCGAGCACGCGATGTGGAGTAAGCACACGAATTTCGAGTACAACGAGTGGGCGGAGCGCGCGACGCGCGAGGTGAAGGCACGCGAGCTGTACGATATGACGAATGATCCGGAGTGCCGCCCCGGTCTTGTCGGGTTTGCTTGCCGGTGTTGTCAGGGAATTCCCGCTCCCGATGCCACCGCCACGGCCATACTGTACGCGTGACACGGTACGCGGTCGCCCACGGTGATCGGCTCACTCACGAGCACCGCGTTCGCAACGTGCACCACGAGAGCACGCCAGGCGTGATGCATGCTGTGGTGCGCACCAGTTTGCTTGCGGAAAGGTATTGGCGTCGCAAAGGTGTCATCTTCACTCGCGTTCATTTCTGGCAGCGTCGCGAGAAGACACTGCCCGTGAGCATCGTCACACGCGTTGCGGCACTGATCGTGATCGGGTGAACCGGCGCATGCTCGCTCGATACCGGAGTGCCGCCACACCGTTTTCTCATCTTCCTGAAATGTGTCGCATATGAGCGCTGTCCTTCCTCCCTCCATGGTCTCCCGGGGCGATCTCCTGGAAGCCAGCCGTGCCATTGCTCGCGATGTGTCGGCACACTTTGCCGACGCGGTTGACCGCGAGGGCCGGTTTCCCATCGAGACCATCTCGGCCGCTCGCGAGCGTGGTCTCCTGTCCGCTGTCGTCCCGCGGGAGTTCGGCGGCCTTGGCGCAACCATGCGCGACCTCGCCGAGTCCTGCGCCATCGTGGGACAGGCGTGTGGTTCGAGTGCCATGGTTCTGGCCATGCACCACATTCAGGTGGCGTGCATCGCCCGGCATGCCCGCGGCAGCGCGTTCTTCGAGGGCTACCTTCGCCGCCTCGCCGACGAACAGATGCTCTTGGCATCGGTCACGTCCGAAGTCGGCGTCGGTGGCGACACCCGGTCGAGCCTCTGTGCCGTGGAGCGGGCCCATGGCCGCTTTACCTTCGAGAAGGATGCCACCACGGTGTCGTACGGGGCCCACGCCGAGGATCTCCTGATCACGGCCCGTCGGGACGCGGACGCCGGCGCCAGCGATCAGGTGCTCGTGCTCGTCCAGAAGGGGGACTTCACGCTCGAGGGGGGCGGGGTCTGGGACACGCTCGGCATGCGCGGCACCTGCAGCCCGCCGTTCAGAGTCGTCTCCTCCGGCCCCGAGGAGCAGATCCTTCCCGGCGCCTTCGCGGACGCGTCGGCCGAGTCGATGGTCCCCTACTCGCATATCCTCTGGTCGGCGCTCTGGTTGGGGATCGCGACCGATGCCGTGAACCGGGCGGCCGCGTTCGTTCGCGCCGAGGCCCGCCGCAAGCCGGGCACCATGCCGTCCACGGCCAAGCGCCTCGCCGAGGTCTCGGTTACGCTGCAATCTCTCCGGAACAACGTGCAGGCCACGGCCGCAGACTTCGATGCGCTGGATGACCACCGCGCGCCGTTGCAGACCATGCCCTGGGCGTTGCGCTTCAACAATCTCAAGATCGCCGCCTCCGAGATGGCGCCGGCCATCGTCCATCAAGCGCTGCAGATCATCGGTATCCTGGGCTACAAGAACGACAGCCCGTACAGCGTCGGGCGTCACTTCCGCGACACCCTCTCCGCCGCGCTCATGGTCGGCAATGAGCGCATCCTCTCCAAGAGCGCCTCGATGCTCCTCGTCTCCAAGGGGGACTAGCATGGCGGGCATCAGCGCGTCGTCGGCGGAGGGGCTCTACGACGAGTTCGTGAAGGCCGGACTGCTCTTTACGGCGGGTCCCGTTGGTGCCTTCGCCCGTGGCGCCGTGTTCGAACAGGTGCTCGAAGCCTTCGATGCGCTGATCGTGCGCAGGGCCGCGAGCGACCACGTGGAGACGATGACGTTTCCGCCGGTGATCGACCGCGCGATCATCGAGCGGACCGGATACATGGAGTCCTTCCCCAATCTCTGCGGCGCCATTCACAGCTTCGCGGGGAACGACCGTGAGGCGCGAGCCATCCCCACGCGCATCGCCGAGGGGCAAGCGTGGGGCGATCTGCTCAGCCCGACCGACGTCGTGCTGACGCCCGCCGCCTGCTACCCGTTCTATCCGACCTGCCGCGGCACGGTGCCCGCGAACGGTCGCGAAGTCACGCTGCGCTCGTGGGTGTACCGGCAGGAACCGTCGATCGAGCCCACCCGCATGCGGGCCTTTCGCATGCGCGAGGTGGTTCGCATCGGTGCACCGGACACGGTGCTCGCCTGGCGGGATCAGTGGCGAGACCGCGGCCTCGCCATTCTTCGATCGCTGGACCTCCCGGCCGAACTCGACATCGCGGCGGATCCGTTCTTCGGCCGCGCCGGTAAGATGCTCGCGGCCGGGCAGATCGAGCAGAAGCTCAAGTTCGAAGTGCTGATTCCGATTCTCCCGGCGCTTCCACCGACGGCCTGCGCCTCGTTCAACTACCACCAGGACAAGTTCGGCACGATCTTCGGGATCCGTCTGCTCTCGGGGGAAACGGCCCATTCGGCCTGTCTCGGCTTCGGGCTCGAGCGCACGGTGATGGCACTGTTCCGTACCCACGGTGTGGACCCGGCGCACTGGCCCGCGACCGTGCGCGCCCTGCTCTGGCCATGACCCGCGTTCGCGTACTTCCGGGGCTCTCCGCCAACGGCTACGCGCGCCATGCGCTGCACGACGTGGACGCGCTGTGGGTGGAGAAGAACTGCTACGTGGATGTGCTCATCGAGCTGCTGCACACCCTCGGGCTCGAACCGCTGGCGCTGCTGGGTTCCACCGCGTCGGTGGATTTCGACGGGGACGGCTTCACCTTCTACAAGCCCGACCACGAGGATCTGCGCGCGTTCTACGGCGTGGACATTCAGGAGCTCAATGTGTGGCGGCCGCTGCTCGACCATGCCGTGCACCACCTGGGCGACGGGAAATTCCTGATCACGGAAGCCAATGCCTTCTGGCTCCCCGATACGAGTGGCACGGACTATCGCCGCCATCACGTAAAGACCACGATCGTCATCGCCGACGTGGATGTCGACGCGCGGCGTCTGGGCTACTTCCACAACGCCGGCTATTTCGAACTCGACGGCGAGGACTTCGATCGGACCTTCCGCGCGATGCCACCCACGCCCGACGCGGTGGCGTTGCCACTCTTTGCCGAAGTGGTGCGGGTGGATCGGCGGCGGACATCCGGGCCGCAGGAGCTGGCGGCGATGGCGCGCGAGCGACTGCGCGTCCATGTCGCCCGTCGTCCGCGCACGAATCCGGTGGCGCGTTTCCAGGCACATTTCGAGGCGTACCTGCCCACGATGCAGGAGCGCGGGCTGCCGCACTATCACGCCTGGGCGTTCGCGACCACCCGCCAGCTGGGCGCGTCGATGGAACTGCTGGCGCGTCATCTCGAGTGGCTCGCACGCATCACGCCGTCGGTGCCCCTCGATGAGGCAGCCGCGCAGTTCCTGCAGCTCAGCGCGACCGCGAAGGCGTTCGTGCTCAAGGCCGCTCGCGCGGTGAATGGCAAGCGCCCCTTCGACGATACCGGCACCTTCGGGGCGATGTCGGATGCCTGGTCCCGCAGCATGACACAGCTCGCTGCGGAGATCGGGTCATGACCGGAATGCCCATGATGCGGGTGGGTGTCGATCTCGTGCGCGTGCGCGATGTGACCGAGTCGGTGAACACGTTCGGTGACCGCTATCTGCAGCGCCTGTTCACGCCGGCGGAGCTCAGCTACGCGCGCGGTGACCCGACCCGGATGCCGGAGCGGTTGGCTGCCCGCTTCGCGGCGAAGGAAGCCACGATCAAGGCGCTGGGCATGGCGGAGCACGAGGGCGCATGGCGCTGTATCGAGGTGATCCGAACCGCCTCCGGCCGCTGTGAACTCTTGCTCCACGGGAGGGTTCGCGTTGCCGCCGATGCCCTCGGCGCCACCTCACTCGCCATCAGTCTGAGCCACGAACACGAGTATGCCGCGGCGGTCGTCGTGGCAGCCGTCCACCGTCTCCCCAACGCATGACCCACCAACAGCTCGAGCGTACCGAAACGATCCGTCGCATTCTCGCCGAACACGGGCGCCTGAACGCCGATGCGAGCGCGATCGACGATGGCACGGACCTCCATCAGGCCGGCATGACGTCGCACGCCAGTGTGAACGTGATGCTCGCGCTCGAAGCGGAGTTCGACATCGAGTTTCCCGATGCCATGCTCACGCGCGCTGTGTTCTCGAGCATCGCCATGATTCGTTCGGCGGTCGAGACCCTGGCGGGTTGACGGCGGATGCCAGGCCCACTCCGCGGTATCACGAGTCATCGGTCGCAGCCACTGGGCGGTAAGTGGGCGATGGCCTCGTGTGCGCCTGGCGCCGTGGAAGACGTGGCGGGTCTGGACGCCGCGAACCTCACGTGGACCGGCTGCTCGGGGCCGATGACGGCGGCGGCCGCGTTGCGCGAGGCGGGCACGTGGAGCCTGGATGGTGTGGCTCGACGGTTCGACGCCGAGGACTGGTGGGTTCGCACCCGATTCGCGTACGAGCCGTCTACTGGAGAGGGGGAGAGCTGGCTCTGCTTCGACGGCCTGGCTACGATCGCCGATGTCTGGCTGAACGGGGCGCCCCTGCTGTCGGTGGAGGGGATGTTCACGGCACACGCTTGTCCGGTGAACGCGCAACTCCGCGCCGAGAACGAGCTGGTGATGCGCTTCCATGCACTCGACGCCGCACTCGCGGTGAAACGTCCACGTCCGCGCTGGCGCGTGCCGATGCTCGAGGTACAGCAGTACCGATGGTTCCGCACCACGTTGCTGGGGCGCACACCCGGGTGGTCACCGCCGGTGGCCGCCGTCGGTCCGTGGCGTGGTATCAGACTCGAGCAGCGGCAGCAGTTCGATGTGGAGCAGGTGGCGCTGCGGGCATACGGCACCGGCGCGCTCGATGTCGCGGTGTCGTTGCGCGCCCTGGACGCGACGGCCGTGACCACGGCCACGCTCGTGGTGCGTCGTGCGGCGTACCGGTATCAGGAGCCCATCGTCGTTTCCGTGGATGGCGCCATGCGCTGGCAGCGCGTGATGCTCCCCGACGTCGTCTTGTGGTGGCCGCACACCCACGGTGAGCCCGCGCTTTACGAGGTCTCGGTCGAGCTGCTCACCGACCGCAGCGATACGATCACGCTCGACCTTGGACGGGTCGGTTTTCGCACGATCGAGGTACGCCGTGGCGCCGGCGATTTCGAGGTGGTGGTCAACGGCGTGTCGATCTTCTGCCGCGGGGCCTGCTGGACGCCGCTCGATGTCGTCTCCCTCGAGGCGAGCGACCGGCAGTTGGACGAGGCCTTCGAGCAGCTCGTGGACGCGGGGCTCAACATGGTCCGCGTGGGTGGCACGATGATCTACGAATCGGACGCCTTCCTCGACCGCTGCGATGCCCGCGGTGTCCTGCTCTGGCAGGATCTCATGTTCGCGAACATGGACTATCCCGAGGACGATGCCGCCTTCGTGGACCGTGTCCGTGTCGAGGTGGGCCAGCAGTTGCAACGGCTCGCCGGGCGCCCGTCGGTCGCGGTGATCTGTGGGAATGGCGAGGTGGAGCAGCAGGCCGCGATGTGGGGCGCCGCGCGCGAGCGCTGGTCGCCGCCGTTGTTCCATCAGCTCTTGCCGGTGCTCGTGGAGGCGGTGCTGCCGGGCGTGGCCTACTGGCCCTCCTCCGCGCATGGCGGCGACTTCCCGCATCAGGGGAACGTCGGCACGACCTCGTACTTCGGCGTCGGGGCCTATCTGCGTCCGCTCGAGGATGCGCGCCGTGCGGAGATCCGGTTCGCGACCGAGTGTCTCGCCTTCGCGAACATCCCGCCTGCGTCGACGCTCGCCGCATTGCCCGGCGGCGCGCCGCGGGTGCGTGATGCGGTCTGGCGCGCGCGCGCGCCGCGCGATCGCGGCGCGTCCTGGGACTTCGACGATGTGCGCGACCACTACTTCGCCCTCATCTACGGCATGGCGGCGGCGTCGCTGTGCGCCTCGGATGAAGCCCGCTACCTCCAGTTGAGCCGCGAGGTTCCGGGGGAGGTCATGCGTCGGACCATCGGCGAATGGCGCCGGCAGGGCTCGGTGACACGCGGGGCGCTCGTCTGGTTCCTGCGCGACCTGTGGCCGGGCGCGGGGTGGGGGATCGTGGATGCATCCGGTCGACCGAAGGCCGCGTGGTATCATCTGCGGCGCGCCTGCGCCCCGGTAGCGGTGCATATCTCCGACGAAGGGGGAAACGGGCTCGCGCTGCATGTGGTGAACGACGCGGCCGACACGTTGCATGCCACCCTCGAATTGGCCATGTGGCGCGACGGCGAGATCAATGTCGGTCGCGCCACGCAACACATCACCGTCCCCGGACGCGGCGGCATCGAACGCAATGCCGTCGCGCTGCTCGATGCCTTTCACGACCTGAGCTACGCCTATCGCTTCGGGCCGCCACCGCAGGACCTCGTCTCGCTGCGGCTGGTGGCACCCGATGGGTCGCTGATCGCCTCGGCGCACCACTTCATCGGGGCGATTCCGGTTGCGCGCGATGCGGACATCGGACTCTCGGCGCGGGCGCATCGGGCCGACGATGGCGCGTGGCTCCTGACCGTCGCCACCCGGCGGGTGGCGTTGCATGTGCAGTCCACGATTCCCGGCTACCGGTGCAGCGACGAGCATTTCCATCTCGTGCCGGGCGAGGAGCGGACGCTTCGTCTGATGCCCTCGGCGATGCCCTCGGCGATGCCCTCGGCGATGCCCTCGGCGATGCCCTCGGCGATGCCCGTGGAGGGCACGGTGTCTGCGCTGAACACGACCGCCGCGATTCCCATCGGGGTGGAGTGATGACGCCGACCGTGCACGCCGGGTACTTCGGCCCGCCGGAGCGACGACGGATGGGATGGTTGCACCCGCCATCGACGGAAGGGCGGCGTCGCTCCACCGGCGTGGTGATCTGCCCGCCCCACGGCTACGAGGCGCTCTGTGCCCACCGGAGTCTTCGGCACGTCGCGGCGGCCGCTGCGTTGGCCGGTTATCCGAGCTTGCGCTTCGACTACGACGGCACCGGAGACTCAGTCGGACTCGTGGATGATCCCGCGCGGTGGCCGGCATGGCGCACGAGCATCGGCGACGCGGTGCGCGCCCTGCGCACCTCCGCACAGGTCGAGCGCGTCGTCCTGCTTGGCGTGGGGCTCGGGGCCACCCTCGCGGCCACGGTTGCCGCCGATGATCCGGGCATCGCGGGGGCGATCGCGATCGCGCCGATCGTGAACGGAAAGGGGTGGCTTCGTGAGATGCAGGCGCTGCAGCGCGTGATGGCGCGCGCTGCGCCGCCAGCAGGCTTCGAACTCCCCGACGGGAGCGAGGAGATCGTCGGACTCTTTCTCTCGGCCGAGACGAAGGAGGCGATCGCGCGCGTGGATCTCACCGCCATCACGTGGGAGGGCGCGCGGCCGTGGCTCGTGATCGACCGGACGGATCGGGCGCCGAGTACGACATGGATCGCCGCGCTCGAGCGGCAAGGGGCGCCGGTCGAACACGCGATGCTGCCCGGATACGTGGAGATGATGCAGGACCCGCATGAGGCCGACGTGCCGACGGCGATCATCGCGCGCGTGGTCCGGTGGCTGGAGGCGACGTACGCCGAGGCGGCTGAGCATGCCAGTTCGGAATTCGCCGGATCGGCGTTCGCGCTGAGCGCGGACCCTGCGCGGGTGACGAGCGACGTCGAGGAGTGCCCGGTACAGTTCGGCACGCACGGCGCGCTGTTCGGGGTGCTCGCGAAGCCGGTCGCGGTGGTGCCGACGCGCGCCCTGATTCTGGTCAATGCCGGGGCGAATCATCACATCGGCAACGGGCGGATGTATGTACAGATGGCGCGTCGCCTCGCGAGCGAGGGATGGGTCGTGCTTCGCGTCGACGTGTCCGGGATCGGCGAGAGTGCGCCGCACCCGGGGTGCCCCGAGAACGAGGTCTATACGGCGAAGGCCGTGGATGACCTTCGTGACGCGGTGCATTTCCTCCGCCACACGCGAGGCCTTGCGCAGGTGCAGGGCGCCGGACTCTGCTCGGGCGGGTACAACGTCTTCCGCGCTGCGGCGGCGGGGGTCCCGCTTGACGGCATCGTGGTGGTCAACCCACTCACCTTCCGGTGGCACGAGGAGATGTCGTTGAAGTATCCCGCGTACGTGATGGCGCAGTCGGCCGCGCAGTACCGCGACTCGATCCGCCACTGGAGCAAGTGGGTGAAGTTGCTGCGTGGCGGTGTGGACCTGCGTCACGCCGGCGAGGTGATCGCCGACCGGCTGCGCGACCGCGGCGGGCGTCTCGTGCGTGACACCCGGCGCGCGATCGGCGTCCCGGTCGCTGACGATCTCGGCACCGAACTGCTGGGTATCGTTGAACGCGGTGTGCCCGTCCGGTTTGTGTTCTCCGAGGGTGATCCGGGCGAGGCCTTGCTGCGCAACGATGCCGGGCGCGCGTTCACGCAGCTGCACGACACCGGCCGCGTGCGCCTCGCCCACCTGCCGGGCTGCGATCATAGTCTCTCGGCGGGGTGGATGCGCGAGATGCTCTGGCAGGCACTTCGTCACACGCTCAACGCCTGATCCCGTGCCCACGGAATGGACGGAGTACGTGGCCGGCCTCCGGACGCTTCGGGTGACCGTCGGCGAGCCGCGACTGAGTGTCGTGATGCTTCACGGACGAGCAATGGCCCCCGAGTCACTCGCCCCCTTCGCCACATCGCTGGGGATGGCGGCCGACTATTTCATTCCCGAAGGACCGGTCTGCGAGGGGCCAGGGCACGCCTGGTGGCCGGTGGATGCGACCTGTCGCCGGGCGATGCGTGCGCAGGGACCGCGGGATCTGCATGCCGAGTCCCCGGCAGGGGCGTCGTCAGCGCGCGCCGCGCTTCTCGAGCTGCTGCAGCACGTCAAGGCGCAGGCACCCGATCACGCGGTCGTGCTCATCGGCTTCTCGCAAGGCGGCATGCTGGCCTGCGACGCACTGCTGCGCGATCATGTTCGGATCGATGGGCTCGCCTTGCTCTCCAGTTGCCGGATCACCGCCGCGGAGTGGGAGGCGCGGCGGAAGGCGTTCCATGCGCTACCGGTGTTGGTGAGTCATGGTCGGACCGATGCCGAACTGTCATTCGCCGCCGGCGAAGCGCTGCGCGACTTGTGCCTGCGCGGTGGCGCCGCCGTGACGTGGGTGCCGTTCGACGGTGGGCATGAGATTCCGCTCGTGGTGTGGCGTGGGATTCGCCGATTGCTGCAGGAACTGCCCGTCGATTAACGGGAGGGGGAACGGTATGGGGTGCGCGTCCCACGGCTGCGCGCTACCATCGTCGCAATACGTCGCGCCCACGCGTGGCCAGTCCAAGCCCGAGGAGCGCGAGGGCGAGCAAGATCGCCGACGACGGCTCCGGTACCGATGAGAATGCTGCCTCGAATCGGAGATCACGCGGCGGTGGCGAAGCGCCGACGCCGGTGTACGTGTTCCACGCCGTCGCGGTCGGCGGAAGATTGGTACTGACGAAGCTGCCACCGGCATACTCGTCCGTCAGGCTCGATTCGACGCTGGCGAACAGGCCTTGGCCGGTGATCGACAGGAATGCGACGTAACGCGCGCCGGTGGTGAGCGTGATGGCTGGCGTGAACTGGTACGGCACGAACGACGGCAGCGGTGGCGGTGACGCCCCGAGTGGACTCACATACAGCGCCGGTCCCGTGGCGCGGAAATTCACGTCATCCCATTGAAAGACATACGCATTGAAGGTGACCGGAGGACCGACTTCGGCCTTCAGCCATAGGCTGAAACTATCGAGTCGCGAGTTGAGCGCGGTGAACGTTTGCCCAACCGTCTGAATGCCACCGACGCCCCAGCCACCAATCTGACCGCCGCCCGGAACGCTGATGGTTTGCGCGGCAGCGGAATGCACGAGCACCGCCGACGCGACGAACAGCAACATGGCCTTCTTCATGGATCCTCCTAATCATCGCCAGCCGACGAACAATTCGCCGGACTTCGACAGTATCCTTGACGGTGACGTGCACCATCAGGCGATTCCGGACACGGCCTCGAGCCTAGGTCAGCGCGATCGCGGAATGTCGATTGCGGGCTGCGCCCGAAGAAGCCCACCGGCTTGATGGCGAAGCGGTGCCATGCCACCGGCATCACCGGCCAGTCTTCCGGGCGCGGCACATGGTGGAAGCCGGGGGTGAGCCAGGTGACGAGGTCGGTGTTGGCGATTGGGCGGTTGGCGGATGTCCATTTCGTGAGGCCATCACCCGCCACGCTGTTGAGGTGATCGTCGCCGCGCTCACGTTCGAGCCAGACGGCATCGCCGAGATCGCGCGGGTGGCCACGCGCGTGAACGAGCGCATGGAGAACATCGGCGTGCGGCGGCGGCATACGGTCATGACCACGCTGCTCGAAGACGTGCTCTACGAGTTGCCCGATCGGGGCAAGGATGCCGTCTCCGTCGACGCTGCGATGGTCCGCGAGCACCCAAGGCGATCGCGGAAGATGAGGATCTGCGCAAGGACATCCTGTAGGGGAACGCCAGGCTGATACATGCGCGCCACGTGTTGTAGCGTAGATCCAGCGGTTTGTGTGTCGCGAGTCTTGGCGGTACCTGCGGGCATTGGCCTGCCGCCGCGAGAGCAATGATCGTAAATCTCTTGTAAATCTTTTCCTGGTAATAGATTGGCGTGTAACGGGCTGTTGGCGCGCGTGATCTGCCGGACATTCGGCGCTTTGGCATGATATATGCTACGGTAGAGCCTGCTGCGTGGGCATCCCCTGTAGCTGCTCTTCCTTTTTTCTCAGGATTCTTCGTGTCCAAGTTCCGCAACTTGCTGGTCGGTGCCCTCCTGCTCGGCGCCCCCGCCGTCGCTTCCGCACAGACGGTCATCGTCGATGACTTCAGCTCGTGGTCTGGGAAAACGGGCATTTCAGACGTCGACGCTAGGATCTTGCCAATCCCCAGTTCAATTAACCAAAGGTTTGTCGCGGCTGACCCTTTTTATTCCACCAACAAGACGGATACAGGTTCTTTGGCAATTGACTACGGAACGCATTGGTGTTACTACAACAATTATTGTCGTTCGGGCGGTGGGGTCACCTTTAACTATAGCGGCTTTGGCTTCGGCCGTGGAGCTCTTGACCTTAGTGAATTCGCCGGCTTCCAGATTACGGGGTCTGGTCTCTTCACGGGGGATTGGCAAGCTCAGTTCATGGAGGTTAGTTTTATACTTAACGATCCGTGGAGGAATCGTTGGACGACGCGGAAAATGTTGGATGGTGAACAAGGAGACTTCGTGGTCGATTTCAGCCTGAAGCCGGCTGATTTCAGCCTTGCGAATATCGCGGGATTCGAGGTCACGTTTGGGCGAATTTGGGGGTATGGCTACTCTTTTGAGCCGACCCAATACAATGCCGGTAACTACAATCTCCAAGACTTCCGGTTGCTCGGAAGTTTGCCTGTCAGCGAGGTCCCCGAACCTGGATCACTGCCGCTGCTGGGTGCCGCCGCTGCAGCAGCCCTTGTCGTGGGGGCCCGCCGGCGCAAGCGCGCTGAGACGTCGAAGGGATGAAAGGCCCGGATTTCCACGCTCGATTTGTGCGTTTCGAGATGGAACAACCAATCAGACTCTGGTCGATCGATGCCTGAACTCGATTGCAAGTCTGCAACCGACCACCGCCGCTCCATGGCCATCCCCGAAATCATCGCCAGCCGACGAACAATTCGCCGGACTTCGACAGTATCCTTGACGGTGACGTGCACCATCAGGCGATTCCGGACACGGCCTCGAGCCTAGGTCAGCGCGATCGCGGAATGTCGATTGCGGGCTGCGCCCGAAGAAGCCCACCGGCTTGATGGCGAAGCGGTGCCATGCCACCGGCATCACCGGCCAGTCTTCCGGGCGCGGCACATGGTGGAAGCCGGGGGTGAGCCAGGTGACGAGGTCGGTGTTGGCGATTGGGCGGTTGGCGGATGTCCATTTCGTGAGGCCATCACCCGCCACGCTGTTGAGGTGATCGTCGCCGCGCTCACGTTCGAGCCAGACGGCATCGCCGAGATCGCGCGGGTGGCCACGCGCGTGAACGAGCGCATGAAGAACATCGGCGTGCGGCGGCGGCATACGGTCTTGACCACGCTGCTCGAAGACGTGCTCTACGAGTTGCCCGATCGGGGCAAGGATGCCGTCTCCGTCGACGCTGCGATGGTCCGCGAGCACCCAAGGCGATCGCGGAAGATGAGGATCTGCGCAAGGACATCCTGTAGGGGAACGCCAGGCTGATACATGCGCGCCACGTGTTGTAGCGTAGATCCAGCGGTTTGTGCGTCGCGAGTCTTGGCGGTACCTGCGGGCATTGGCCTGCCGCCGCGAGAGCAATGATCGTAAATCTTTTGGAAATCTCTTCCTGACAATGACATGGCGTGCAACGGGCTGTTGGCGCGCGTGATCTGCCGGACATTCGGCACTTTGGCTTGCCAATTGCAACGGTTGCGGTTGGCGCGCGGGGCTCCCCTGCCGCTGCGCTTCCTTTTTTTTCTCCGGATTCTTCATTCTCAAGCTCCGGTTCGGCCCATCCGATACCTACTAGGCAGCTGCGCTTCCTTTTTTGCTCCGGATTCTTCATGCCCACGTTCCGCAACTTGCTGGTCGGTGCCCTCCTACTCGGCGCCCCCGCCGTCGCTTCCGCCCAGACGGTCATCGTCGACGATTTCACCTCCGGGAGCTTCGGGCCCATGTCAGGCGGTTTTGGGCACTACGACCCCAATATCTTGCCCATCCCCGGTTCGCTCAACATTCGGAATTACTGGAATACAGCATCCTTTTCAGCGAACTCAGAAGGTGCGGGTTCTGTCGCCATTGATTATGGGGAATTTGTCCACGGCCCAGGATGGGGCCCCTTGTCGTATGGCGGCGTATCGTTTGGCTACAACAACGCCTCCCCGTTCGACCTGAGTGGGTTCACCGGCTTGCAGGTCACGGGATCAGGCCACTTCACGGTCGAGGGAGGGGTGAACAACATGCGCATGGCGATCCACCTCGCCGGAGGAACACATGGTTGGAGCCCCATGTGGACATGGTCCACCGCCTTGGAGGGTACCTACGAAAATTTCGTACTCGACTTCAGTCAGAAGCCGGCTGATTTGGACCTGACGCAAATCTACGGCATCACCGTATCCTTCTATCATCGAACCGTAGACCCGTATTACAACCACGGGCCGACTATTTACAACGCCGGCAACTACGTTCTCAAGGACATCCGTTTGCTCGGAAGTTTGCCTGTCAACGGAGGTCCCCACGCCTGGAACACTGCCGCTGCTGGGTGCCGCCGCTGCAGCAGCCCTTGTCGTGGGGCCCCGCCGGCGCAAGCGCGCTGAGAAGACGAAGGGATGAAAGGCCCGGATTTCCATGCTCGATTTGTGCGTTTCGAGATGGGACAAACCAATCAGACTCTGGTCGATCGATGCCTGAACTGGATTGCAATGTCTGCAACCGGACCACCGCCGCTCCATGGCCATCTCCGAACCAGGTGCCCCGATTCGGCCAGCATGTGGCCTCGGCTGACTTGAGGTCGGTGGATTGCCGAAACCGTGTCGCAACGAAGAATGTTTTGGGCGGTGATTGAGGAATAGTTTCGGCGGCCTCAGCCGCAGATACTTCGCACTGTCGCGATGGCGTGCGGTATCTGCGTGCCGACGGCTATGTGCGTGTCGTCGCCATTGAGTTCGCCCCTCCCGTTCGCCTTCGTCCACACCTTCTCTCGTCCAGGAGTCCGATACCCTGGTGGGACGCCTCCGCTGTTCACAACGTGAGACGGACTGGGCGCTGCATGCCCGACGCCCCTCTTGGCGAGGAGCTCTCGACAGCGGGGCGCATCGAGTTCGTGATGCTTGCGCCCCTCGTACGCGGGGCGCGTTCGCGTTGTGAGGCCCGCGATTGAGGCGTCGACGCCGCGAGCCACTACGCCTCGGCCGGCGGCGCAGCGGCGTTCAGGTACTCCCGGCACCAACGCTGCAACCGCTTGATCGCTGCGGTGTCGGCCGCGCCGGAAGACCTGGTGCCCGACACCTCAATCATGATGCGCTGCTCCGCAATGCCGGCGCCTGAGATCGCGCACACCTCCTCGAGTCCGTCGAAGGTGGACGTGTCAGTGATCCATACCGCGCACTGGTCGTTCGACCAGCAATACCGAGAGATTGGTGTGCGCATTGCTCAACGACTCTGAAGAGCAAATGCTGGACGCCGGCACGGTGGCCTATACATGCTCATGAATGACGGCCATACTGAATGTGCGGAGGTCGGAGAAGCTCCCGAAGGTGTCTGTGGGCGCGGCGCCCGCAGCGGTCTTCAGGGCGACCGTGCCGCCGGCCCCGGCGTTCGCGCTAGCCCAGCGCCTGAACGCACATATGGATTCGCTCACCTACCAGCAGCGGCTCGGCGCGCTCGCGGACTTGAGTGAGGCAGTTCCTCTGCACCATGACCCCGGCCTCGCGAGATACCTAGGAGCCGCACTCGAAACGAGGGTGGAGATCGGCGCGGCTACGTCGTCGCCCTCAATCGGCCGCGCGGCGTGCAAATCAGACGGCCGTCAAGAACCTTCATCCTCGATTTGTAAAGATCCTCAGCCAAAAGCTGTCGGCGAATTGTCCGAAACGGCATCCGGGTGCCGTTTCGGATAATTCGCTTTCGGGTGTCGGCGAAAGAGCTTGACGTTCCCGCCTCGAAGTGACGTTTACAGTCTCAATCGGGCGTCTTCTTGCCCTTGGGGGCCGCTGCGGCGCGCAGCTTGAGGGCGAGCGCGCGCGACAGCTCCCCGGCGAGGAGGGCCACAGTGCACCCGACCCACGCGGCCGCGGCCGGTGTGGTCCTGAGCTTGGGCGGCGTGGGTGTACAGGTAAAGCACGCCGCCGAGAGGGCCAAACATGTGCTTGCGTTTTGCTTGCGGAGAGATTCAGGATCAGGTATCTTGCTTGCGAAAGGCTTGCGTGGAGTCGATGCTTCCTCAGAACGAGGCCGTCATCGCGCCCAAGCGTCGCCTAGACCGGAGATCCACATGGGAGTCAGCGTTTCGCCGTCGCGTCATACGTTAGAGCGTGAGATGTTGATCACTTGGTCACTCGACCAGCTGCTCGCCGAGACGCCCCCCCCGTCGGTCGTCATCGCGACGGAGGCGCTCGAGCGGGCCTCACGCACGCAAGCACCATCTGACGTCGGCGCCTTTGTCCGCCCATCACTGGAGTGGCTGGAGCGCGCGACTGAAATCGTCTACCCAAAGCCTTCAGACCGCCAGTCGGGCGAGGCTGAACTGTTGTGGCAGGCGTTCAGCCTGGCCGTTGAGCAAACGCCACTCCAGGTGGCCTTCTCGGGATGGCGCCTGCGTCTCGGACGCCAAGGGGTGTGGGTCGCCATGGTTGATCGCCTTCGTGAGCTCGCGTCAGAGTATGGGGTCGTCGATGTGGTCCCGCTTGGGCCAACACGGGCAACGGCCAGCCCCCATCCATTGGACGTGGGGCACCGCGCGTCCGCCGAACTGTTCGCACTGATCGCGGATGAGCTCAAGCGAATGGTCGGTGATCAATCGGCGCTGAACGAAATTCGTGATGTCCTACGCCTCTCCGAAACCGAACTTGGGGACCTGTTGAAGGTACGGCGTCAAGCGGTGGCCCAGTGGCGCCGCCGTGGGATTCCGAGCGAGCGCGCTGACGAGATCGATCAGCATCGGCAGCTGTGTCGCTATCTGACAACGGCGATCAAGCCTGAGCGCATCCCGGCTGTCGTTCGGCGCTCGGTGCCCCAACTCGGGGGGCGGACGTGGCTGGAGGCGCTGCGCGAGGAGGGGCCAGTGGCCACGCACGAACGTTTCAAGGCGGTCTTTTCGTACCAAGCGTTCTAATGGGACCGTTATGAGCACGGGTCCTTCGGCGTTTTGGCGATATCTGCCGTGCGGTGGGGCGACGTACTGGCGCGTGGTCGGCGAGGGGTGGACCGACGCGGCGGATACCTCGTATAGCAAGAAGTCCGGCGGCCGGTGGAATCCGTCCGGAGCGTTCGGGGTGTTGTACCTGAATGCGACGAGGGCAACGGCCAAGGCGAACGCCGTGCGGTATCTCGCCGGGCACGGACTGGAGATCGAGGACCTGTTGCCAGGGACGGGGCCCCACCTGGTGGCTTTTGAGGTCGAACCGTGCGATCTGGTCGACGTCGTGACAGATGTCGGTATCGCTGTCTGCGGGCTTCCCGACGAGTATCCTCGCGGCGTTGACCACGCTGTCTGCCAGCGCCTTGGCGTCGCGTTCCATGCCGCCGGCGAGGTCGGCATCGCCTGCCGATCAGCACAGGTGCCTGACACGTCGTCGTCGACGCCCGACGAGGCTCCCTTGATTGACTACGAGGACGGAACGCTGCCCACGCCCGGCGCTCGCCTTACGTTTGAGGAGTGGTTCCCCGCGCCGTAGACTACGGAGTGCGTCCTCGCGGTTTGCGCCACTCAGGCACCAGCTATGGCTGCTGTTGTAAGACTCATTCGTGGCGAACCTGTCGAAACCTTTCCCGAATACCTGTCAACAGACTTTTCCGAAACGGCATCCGGGTGCCGTCGCGAGATAAGATTTGGACAGCGATTGGCGAAAAGTTTTGACAGACTCGGCCATAAAACAGCCCGCTGTCGCTATGGCGGCGCGAGGGAAAATACCGTGGCGGTCTTGCCCAACGGGGAAAAGCTGAGTGTAGTCAGTAGCAGCAGCGCAATCCGACGAACAGGACGGTTGGATGGGCCTGGCGGACCGTGTATGACCTTCGGACTGGCTGAGGAACTCTCAAGGGGCCTAGCGGAGCCGGCCAACACCGGCCCGAGACGCGAAGAGTTGCCCTAGCGTACCGCCAACGGGGCGTCAGCCGGCGGCAGTCACCGCCGTGCCGTTACCGGAATACGCAGGGAATGTCGCGCCGTCCGTGCAGGATGCGCGGGATGTAGCTGCGCCCCTCGGCGTCCCGGTCTTGGTAGAAGATCACATACGATCCCACTGGGAAGTTCATCACTCCAAGGCCCAACTCGTCACGATGACGACCGACGCCGGGATGCTCCCCAGAAGTTGGCAGGTGGCTTCGATGTCGTCTGCGACCCCAGCCGCCGCGGCCACGTTTACCGTGGCGCTATGTGCGTCGATTTCAACGAGATCGCCCCTGGCCGCATCCGACAGGCGATACGGTTCGGACAAATCAGCCACCGGCAGCGCGTCGCCGCCGCCTGACGTCCTCGAAGACCGCCGCGCCCTCGTGGGTGTGGCCTCGGGCCACCTGCTCCTGGGCGATGGCAATATCCCCGCGAAGCGCCTCCAAGCGTGCCTGGTGCTCCTCCTCGCGCTCCTTGAGGAGAGCAGTCCTGCCCGCACCACCTCACTGGCCGAAGTATAGGCGCCGCCCTTCACCATAAGGGCTGGCGGGTGCGTGTGCAGCAAGGCCGCGAAGCCTTCTGGGCGCGACCAGGCAACCGTGGCGTGCTCGAGGAGTTCGGCCGCAGCGCTCACTGGGCGTGGGGATGCGCTCGATGTACGGTACGTCGGCATGTCACCGCTTCGTCATCCAATAAACCGACGGACCCCGCGCGACGGGTCGACGAGCCCACCCGCACACGTTCGCGCAATTCCCCCGCAATCGCGCAAAACGAACGGGGGGCCTTCGGACAGGCCCCCCGTGCTCCACCGCTGTTCGCCAACCGAGAGTCAATGTTCGGTCGCTGCTCACTGCCCGCGATCCAACGACGTGTGACGTGCCATCAGCGAGAGCGCAAACAAGAACAAGGCTCCACTGATGACAGCCGCCGCGGTTTTTACCCTCGCGGAGTCATCAAAAAACACCATGGGCACGGACGAGATACACACCGCGACGAAGAACCCAAACGCCCACCCTGGCGGTTGTGCGCGGCTGCAGGTCTGTCGCATGGCCCAGACACCGCCGATCAGGGAGCCCACGAGACTCACAATGGCGAGCATGATCCAATCCTCTGGTGAAGAGTTACGTCGCAGCTGGAGCGCAGTCGTCCCGCCAGTCTTCCAACGCGGCGAGCAGGTGCCCTCCTCGAAATACGCACGCGGTGACACTCACCCCAGCGGAATCGATGGCGGTGGTGATGGCGGCGCCGCAAGCTGCTCCGACCGTCGCCGAGACGTTCCGCCCCGGCTCGTCCTTCGCGCTTTCCGAGAACGGCCGTCGCTTCGCACGACTGCGGAGCAACGGGATCCGTTCCCCGCTGGCGTTGGCGTCTCGATCTAAACGAAGGTCCCCCATGGCGGTTCCCCTACGTATGACGCCTTCCACCGGGTCGCTTTCGCGCAAGAGCACAGCGGGGCTGGCGTTCGAGACATTCAGCAGAGTCACCGTGGCCGCTGAACGGATGCGTGCCCCATCGGCCTGGGCATTGGTGGGAGCCGTCAAAAGCGTCGGCCCGTCGGCCACGCTTGCTGAAAGGTGATTGATTGTCCATCACGGAGGCGACACCTACCGGTCCGAGACGTTCCTGTCAACGCGGTTTTGCGTCGCCTCGTCTGGCCATTTGTCCGGTTGGGGTGGCTCGTAACCGTGCTCGGCCTGGCCAGAGTCGCAGGGCGTGCGCTGATTTCTGGTCAGCGCACCCGTGATCATCCGGCCGAGCCGTCAGCGACGCGTCATCTCCCAGGCAGGACGTCGTTGCGGTGCCATGCTTCGCACGAGCTCCGTACTGGCCGCGCGTTACCGTCCGAAAGTCCATCGCAGAAGTGGCGTGCCTGATAGCTGTCGGCTGGTCCCTGTCTCTGACGCAGGCCCGGCCGCAGCACCGAGGCACGCCTCCCTCTTTCGCGACGGACGCCTGCGTGATGAACGCGCCGATCCGCGTGGCGCGGTGGAACGCTTCGGTCAAGCGCGCCGTGTCGTGTGCGGGCCACGACACCAAGGTCCCGTCGGGCCGGAAGCCGTCGTCGGTGACGAGGAGGTGCCGGTGCGGATGCCAGTTGGCCCGGGAACATGCGTCTGCAGGCACGCGACGATCCCCACGGTGAGGTCGTGCTCGCCGGTCAGCGACCGGATGGCGGCGGTCATGGTGCGGGCGGCGACGCGGGCGAAAACGCGGAGCAGGCGGCGGCGATACACACAGTAGGCGCGCAGCCGCTTGGGGATCGTGAGTACCACCTGCCGGTGCGGTACCGGCGCGAGCAGGGTCGTGTCGAGCCACTGCGTCCAGATCGCGAGGCGCTTGGCGTGGCCGCTCGGGCAGAAGTAGCGGCACTTGCACGAGAACGCGAGCAGGTATTCGTGTGCACAGTCGTCACAACGGATGCGCGCGAACCCGTGGTCGAGGGCGCCGCCTGGGGGCGCCGGGGCGTGTAGACGCCACGCGCCGCCGAGGCCGTATCGGGGATGCGCGCTCCGGGACCGGGGAGCGCCGAGCATACGTTCGATTGGGGTGCGGACCATCACCGTGGTGTTGCGCGACGGGCCGTTTCGACGCACCATCCGCGTGGCGCCGGCCGAACGATGCTTGTGCTACAGACGGGCGCTTTCGGAAGCGCGCTGCGCGCGCGATTGTGTGATCGCCCGCTGCAGAAGCCGGCGTTATACCGCAGCGGTTTCACGCGAAACGAAGGGCAGTTTTCGCGGCAATCGCTGGACGCATTCTTCGATCATGGCCGCTCCGTTAGCCGCCTCTTCCACCGGGACATCATGGCCCTCTCCTTTCCAACGCCGTCGCCCCGAGGGGCCCCGATGACTCGTCTCTGCGTCGCAGCGCTATGTTCCGTGTCCCTCTTCGCGTCGGCGGCAGCTCCGAAACGCGGCGTCGCCATCGGCAGCTCGAAAGAAGACGAGCCCTGCTTCACGAAGGCTTCGGGGCGTGCGATTGGCACCATTTGCCGTCCGCGCGCTGCGGAGATCCTCGCCACCCACGTGCGTTACCCGGCCGCGTTCCCCATCGGAGACTCGCAGTGATCGACCGTCGCATCACCTTTCTCGGCGCAGGCAACATGGCCAACGCCATCATCCGCGGCCTCATCCGCGCGGGGCTGCCGAAGGAAAAGATCACGGCCACCGTTCGACGTGAAGAAAAGAAGGCCGAGCTCGAAGCCGCGTATGGAATTCGGGTGGGCTTGGACAACGTCGAGGCGGCGAAGGAGGCCGAGGTCGTGGTGCTGTGCGTGAAACCGCAGGCGCTCGACAAGGTGCTCACGCAGATCGCCTCGGCGATCGATCACTCGAAGCTGATCGTCTCGGTGGCGGCGGGCGTACCCATCGCCGCGATCGAACGGCGTCTGGGCGCCGGGGCTCGCATCGTGCGCACCATGCCCAACACGCCGTGCCTGGTCGGTCTGGGCGCGACTGCGCTGTCTTCGGGCGAACATGCGACGCCTGAAGATTTGCAGATCGCCACCGCAATGTTCGACTCCGTGGGGATGACGACCGTGGTCGACGAGTACCAGCTCGACGCAGTCACCGGCCTGAGCGGCAGCGGGCCCGCGTACATCTTCCTTATCATCGAGGCGCTCTCCGATGCCGGCGTGAAGGTCGGTCTCTCGCGGCACCAGTCGCTCAAGCTGGCAGCGCAGACAGTGCTGGGCAGCGCGAAACTGCAGATCGAGACGAATCAGCACCCCGGTCAGCTGAAGGATCAGGTCACCAGCCCCGGCGGCACGGCCATCGCAGGGCTGCACACGCTCGAAGCGGGCGGTCTTCGCACCACGCTCATCGATGCCGTCGAAGCGGCGACCAACCGGGCTCGCGAGCTCGGCGAAGCGTTTCTCTTGAAGTCGTAAGGACAAGGACTCCGTCAGTCCCGGATACGGTGTGGCAGCGTGCGCGCGTGGTATCGCCGGCCCCCTGAACCGCCGCGTCCGGACGCACACCGGCGACCTGGCAGGATCACAAGCGGTATCTCTGGGCCATCGCGCTGACCATGCCACTCCTGCCGTGGCTGGCGCTGGGGCTCCATGCAGCGAGCGGCGCCGGCATCTGGCTCTGGCTTGGCCCGATCGTCACTCTGGGGGTCGTCCCGCTGCTCGACGTCATCACGGGCGTCGAAAGTGCCAACCCACCCGCCGAGCTGACCGCCGCGCTGGAGGGAGATCGCTACTATCGGTGGGTCACGTATCTCTTTCTCCCGCTGCGGTACGCCGGATTCGTGGCCGCCTTCCACGTCATCGAAAGCGGTGACCTCTCCGTCGCGGAGTGCATCGGCCTCTCCGCCACGGTGGGCTTCATCGGCGGACTCGGGATCAACACCGCGCACGAACTCGGACACAAGCGGGAGAGCGTCGAGCGCTGGCTGTCCAAGATCGCGCTCGCGCAGAGCTGGTACGGCCACTTCTACATCGAGCACAATCGCGGCCACCACGTGCGCGTCGCGACGCCGGACGATCCGGCCAGCAGCCGACTGGGCGAATCGTTCTACCGGTTCTGGCCACGCACCGTGGCGGGTTCGCTACGTAGCGCGTGGCAACTCGAAGCGCGACGGTATGCGCGCATTGGCCAGCACCCGTTTCGGCTCGGAAACAATGTGCTGAACGCGTGGTTGCTGTCCGCCGTACTCTGGACGGCCATGGTCCTCTGGCTGGGGGTCGAGATCCTGCCGTATCTCGTGCTGCAGGGGGTGATCGGGTTCACGCTGCTCGAAGCGGTCAACTACCTCGAGCACTATGGGCTGCTGCGCCAACGCGTTGGCGCACCGGGACGCGAGCGCTACGAGCATGTGGCGCCGCGTCACTCGTGGAACTCCAACCACCTCACGACCAACGTCCTGCTGTATCACCTCCAGCGGCACAGCGACCACCACGCGCATCCCACTCGGCGGTATCAGGCGCTGCGTGATCACGCGGAGGCGCCGGTGCTCCCCACGGGCTACGCCGGCATGATCCTGCTGGCCCTCGTCCCGCCGCTCTGGTACCGCACCGTCGATCCGCTGGTGCTCGCGCATTACGACGGTGACGTGCGCCTCGCCAATCTCGCGCCACACGCTCGGGCGCGACTGCTGGCGCGCTACCCTGCGCCTGCCAACTCGACACCGGCACGACGCCGCACCGTGACTCAGGGCGACGGCACCACAGCGCCCGCACCGTGGGAGGCCGACGCGTACGGCTGCCCGGGGTGCGGATATACCTACGCGCCTCGGCACGGTGCCCCTCGCGAAGGATATCCGGCCGGTACGCCGTGGGCCGCCCTTCCCGCAGACTGGCCCTGTCCGGACTGCGGTGTGCGTGAGAAGACCGACTTCGTGCCGTTGTCGGTGGTACGATGACGCGCGATGGCCAACCTGCGGCGGCGCTCCCGCGGCAACGCATACGCCCCACGCCTGTACACGGCCATCGGGCAGCACCGGCGTGTTCACCTTTGACGGCGGATGCATGCCCACGTGAAGCGCCGCTCCCACCACCAGCACATGGCCGATCACGGCGGCCGGGATGGGCCCTTGATTCTGGGCGCTCCAGTTAGTGTCGTGCGCCTAACGCTTCTTTCCATTTGGCGGTCTTTGCCAGGATATTCTCCACCGAGGCGGTCCAGTCGAAGACGCTGGGGTTCTGGTTCGATTGCAGAATGTAGTGCTCGATGGTCGCGAGAAGATCGGGCACGCGGTCGAACGAATCGCGTCGGATGCGCTTGTCGGTGAGGTCGCGAAACCAGCGCTCCCCGAGATTGCGCCAAGAGCCCGAGGTCGGGTGGCGTTTCGGTCTCAATCGTCTTGAGACAGCGGATGAACTTCTGATGCCGATGGCGCGGCATGCAGTCGCCGATCACGTTGCCATTCAGCATGCTCCGCGCGGCGAACAACGTCGTCGTCCCGTTACGTTTGTCGTCGTGCGTCATCGTCCCGCCCGGGGCTGTCTTGAGCGGCAAGTCCGGTTGCGTCCAATCCAGCGCTGGCTTCTGCGACTTCTCGTCGACAGACAACCCCCGTGCGCGATCCGGCGGATTGAGGGACAACCCGACGTTGTCCACCAGCGTCTCGACGAACGCCTTGTTTCGGCTCAACTTGAACCTCTTCGTCACGTGCGGCTTCAGTTGGTGACACTGCCAGATGTGCCGGACCGTCGCTTCACTGAGGCCCTGGGCGTGCGCCATCGTGCGCGTGCTCCACTGGGTCGCGTTCGGTGGCGTGGTGTGCAGCGTCGCGCACCGGCGCTCAGGGGTAGCCCTGTGCCGCGCAGCGAAGCGGATGGTACGACGGCGTCGTGGCGTCGCGCAGGATGTTGTCGTCGCAGGCGGCGCCTTCCGCCAGCGTGCAGTCTGCGGCCGCGATCCTCGAGCGCTCCATCCACCTGTGCCCGTACGGAGAAATCGCCAGTGGCGTCCGGCGGTGTACTCGTCGATGTTGCTAGCATGAGCATCGTCATCCACCACGTTCCCCGCGTTCGGCATGACCACGCCTGAGGCGGAGCTGAGCGACTTCGACCGTTGGCTTCATGCCAGCGGCCTCGGCCAATACGCGGCCCTGTTGGCGTCGGAGCGCGTGGATTTCGATGTGCTCTCCGAGCTCACGGACGACGATCTCCGCGCTCTGGGGTTGCCCTTGGGTGACCGCAAGCGCCTGCGCCGCGCCGTCGACGAGCGTCGCTCGCCCGCGACCTCGGCGATTCCCGCGCCTGTGCTCCCAGCCCTGCGCGAGGCGGCGCCACCGGCCGAGGCTGCCGGGGAGGCCGAACGGCGGCAGGTTACGATCATCTTCTGCGATCTGGTGGACTCGACGCGGCTGGCCGGACGACTCGATCCTGAGGAGCTGGCCGAGGTGATGACGTCGTATCAACGCTGCTGCGAATCAGTGGTGGCGCGTTGGGACGGTCATCTCGCGGAGTTCCTCGGCGACGGGGCCGTTGTGTACTTCGGCTGGCCGGTGGCGCACGAGGACGACGCCGCCCGCGCCGTTCACGCGGCGCTCGAGCTCACCCGGGCCGCCGGACAGCTCGATGCCGGCGCCGTCCGCCTCTCGGCCCGCGCCGGCATTGCGACCGGACTCGTGGTGGTGGGCGACATCAAGAGCGCCACGCTGCGCAAGCGCGAGGGGGCGGTGGGCACCACGCCCAATCTCGCGGCGCGCATCCAGTCTCTGGCGCCGCCGGGGGGGGTGGCCATCGCCGCGCGTACCCGAAAGCTCATCGGCGAACAGTTCCTGCTGCAGGACATGCCCGCGCAGGTCCTCAAGGGGATCGAGGGGCAGGTGGATTGGTGGCTCGTGAATGGGGTGCCGGTGTCGGGCAGCCGATTCGACACGCGGGCCGGTGCCGGCGCTCGACGGATGGTGGGGCGCGATGCGGAACTTGCCAGCCTGTTGCACGAGTGGGATCACGGCCGTCACGGTGAGGGACGCGCCGTGCTCATCACCGGAGAAGCCGGGATCGGCAAGTCGCGCCTCCTGCAATCGCTCGCCGAGCGCACGATGGCGGACGCGCGCGAACCGGTCGCGCTGCAGTGCTCCCCGTTCTACCGCGACACGGCGCTCAACCCCGTCGCCGAATGGGTGCGCCGCTCGGCACGTCTCTCGGTGGACCTGGACGCCGGCAGTGCGCTCGACCGCCTCGAATCGTTTATTCGTGAACGAGGCATCGATGTGGCCGACGCGTTGCCGCTGCTCGCGACACTGTTGTCGGTGCCGCTTGACCGTCGTGCCAGTATGCCCTCGCTCAGTCCGCTGCTGCTGCGTGAGCGTACGATTGAACGACTGCTCGACCTCATGGTGGCCGGCCCGTCTGACCGCCCGTTGCTCGTCCTCGTCGAAGACCTGCACTGGGCCGACCCCACGAGCATCGATTTGCTGACGCGACTCACCGCGCGACGCGCATCGGTGCCGGGGTTGCTGGTGATGACGGCGCGCCCGGAGTTTACCTCGCCCTTCGACGAACGTGAGTGTGTACGCATCGCGGTGGATCGTCTGCCGGTGGGCGACATTCGCTCTGTCGTGGACGACCTTGCGGGCGGACGTCGCCTCCCCGACACGGTGTTCGCCTCGATCGTGGCCGCCGCTGGTGGCGTGCCGCTGTTCATCGAGGAGCTCACCAAATCGCTGATCGAATCGGGACGCTTGCGGACCACGGGCGACAGCTACGAGTTGCACGCCACAGCATCGGATATCGAGATTCCGGCCACGCTACACGATCTGCTGGTGGCGCGTCTGGACAGCCTCGGTCCGGCAAAGGCCGTGTGTCGTGTGGCGGCCACGTTGGGGCTGCGCTTCTCGCGACGCCTGCTTGCGCGTGTGCTGTCGATGGCCGATGAGCAACTCGATACCGCGCTGCAGCGGCTCTGCGACAGCGGCGTGCTGGAATGTACGACCCCCTTCGACGATGATGCGCAGTTCGCCTTCCGGCACGCCCTCGTGCGGGAAGCCGCCTACCAGTCGCAGCTCAAGTCGCGTCGCCGCGATATTCATCTCGAGACGGCCGCGGTACTCGAGACGCACTTCCCCGGCATTGCGCAATCGGAGCCGGAAATGCTCGCGCATCACCATGCCGAAGGGGGGCAGGCCGAACCGGCGACGGTCTACTTTCTCGCGGCGGCGAGTCGCGCGATGCGATCGAGCGCGTTGTCGGAAGCGCTCAGTCACCTTACGCGCGGGCTGAACGTGCTGGAGGGGGCCGCGCCGTCGCTGCGCCGTGACCGGCTCGAACTGCGTCTTCGCGCGGCGCTCGGCACGACGTACATGCAGGCGCGCGGCTGGGCGGCGCCCGAGGTGGAGCGCTCGTATCTGGCGGCGGCATCGCTCAGCGCCGCGGCGGAATCCACCGCGGAAGAAATCCAAGTGCTCTGGGGCACGTGGGTGTACTACCAGGTGCGAGGCCGGCTCGATGAGGCGGTTGCCGCCGCCGCGCAGATTCAGGAGCGCGCCGAGCGCGATGGGACGGATGCCTCGCTGCTGGTGGCCGACATGATCGGTCTGCAGGTGCATCTGTACGCCGGTGATCCGCAGCGCTCGCGGGCGCATTGCCGGCGCTTCCGCGAGCGCTACGACGCGGCACGCTTCGGCTCACTCACGGAGCTTTACTCCACCGACCTCGAGCTCGTGTGCGTGGTGCACGAGGCGCTCGCCTGCTGGATCACCGGCGACACGGAGGAGGCCTTGGCACATGCGCGCCGCGCGCGGGCCCTGTCCGTGGCGAGCGGCCACCCGTACTCCATGTCCTGGAGCCACACGTGGGGTGGCGTCGTGGAGTTGCTGGCAGGCGACGCCGAGACGCTGGCGCCGTCGCTGCAGTTGGGGGCCGCCGTCGCCGGCGAGCATGGCTACGCCTACGTGGCGGCGATGGCACATACGCTCTATGGATGGCTGCGCGGCGAACGCGGCGATCTGGTTGGTGGTCTGGCGGAGCTTCGCGAGGGCATCACGGCGTTCCGCGCGACGGGGGCGGAAATCGCGGTGCCCTTTTTCCAGGGACTGGAAGCTGAGCTGCTGCTGCGTGACGGCCGAGCCGATGAGGCGCTCGTCGTGCTGGCGGCCGCGGAGCAGCAGGTCGCGCACTGGGGCGAGCGGTGGACGGAAGCCGAGGTGCACCGGCTCGTGGGCAAGGCGCTCACGGCGCGAGCCGGAACCCTCACTGCCGATGCGGAAGTACGTTATCGTACGGCGTTGCACGTCGCCGCAGAGCAGGGCGCCCACAGCTGGGCGTTGCGTGCGGCTCGTGACTTGGCCAGCGCGTTGGTCGACGTGGGTCGTGAGAGCGACGCACAGGAGGTACTCGACGCGGTGCGCCTGAACGGAATTCTTCACCACTGAATGGGAGCATCGGGAGTGATGGCGCAACGACAGGCATATGACGTGATCATCGTGGGCGCGCGGTGCGCCGGCAGTGCGACAGCCATGCTACTGGCCCGACGCGGTCATTCGGTGTTGCTGCTCGACGCGGATCGATTCCCGAGCGATTTCGAAGCGTCCACGCACCTGCTCTGGCAAAGCGGTGCCGCGCGGTTGGCGAAGTGGGGGCTGCTCGATCGTCTGCGGGAGACGGGGTGTCCTCCCATCCGGAAGATCACGCTGGATTTGGCGGTGATGTCGCTCGAAGGCAACGCGCCCGCCGCCGACGGCATCGAGGAGGCGTTCTGCCCGCGTCGCCTCGTCCTCGACGAACTGCTGTTGGAGGCCGCGCAGGAGGCGGGCGTGGAGTTCCATCAGGAGTCGCGCGTGCGAGAGCTCCTCATGCAGGACAGTCGCGTGCACGGGGTACGCTGGAGCACCGCCGATGGACGTACGGAGGAGGCCACGTGCCGCATGCTCATCGGGGCCGACGGTGCCAGCTCTCCCGTGGCCAAGATGGTGGGCGCGGCGGTGCTCGACGAGCATCCGCGACACGAGGGGATCATCTGGGCGTACTTCGACAACTTCCCCGCCGAAGGGATGGAGTTCTACTCGCGCCCGCGCCGCATGCTGATGGTGTATCCCACCAACGACGGACAGTCGCTGGTGGGCAGCTGCGTGCATCAGGAGGATTACGCGGAGGTCGCGCGCGAGGCGGATACGCGCATGCTCGAAGAGTTTGAGGCGCTGGCTCCCTCGCTCGCGGCACGGACGCGGCAGGCCACGCAGTCGAGCCGCTGGCTCACGCGCAGCACGAAGGGCTTCCGGCGTCAGGCCACGGGACCTGGCTGGGCGCTGGTGGGCGACGCTGGCGTCACGATGGACCCGATCACCGCGGCCGGTATCTCGAATGCCTTTCGCGACGCCGACCTGCTGAGTGCCGCGGTGCACGACGGTCTCGCGGCCGGTGCCGACATCGATGCCGTGGTGGCGCGTTTTCAGGATGAACGCGATGCCGTTTCGATTCCGCTCTATGAGTTCGCCAAGGAGTCGGGCAAGCTCGAGCCACCGCCACAGCCCATCATGGACCTGTTCGGCGCGCTGCCGGGTCAACAGGACGCCATCGATCAGTACTTCGGGGTGTTCGCGCAGACGGTCCCTGTCGCGGAATTCTTCGCCGAGGCCAACTTCGTGCGCATCATGTCGCGGCAGTCGCAGACTGCCTGACGGTCCTGGGCGCCAACGCGCCGGACCAGAGACGACAAGGGGTCGGCATCGTGGCAGCTTCCGATGCCGACCCCTTCGTGGTGTGGTGCGGCTCAGCTGCGTTGACGCGAGTAGAGCAGCGCGGTCGCGTGCATCTCCATGCCGATGCCGAGGATCACCATGTGGTCCTGCGTGATCTGGTCAGCACAGGTGGCGAGATTGACCGCCGCCGTGGCCGATACCATGTCCGCGTAGTCGTGCACGGTGCTGATATAGGCCCCGGGATTGATGTTCGACTTCCAGTAGCCCTCCACGAGCGTGGAGGTCTGATGCGGAACGAGGGCAATCTGCGACGGTACAAGTCCGGCCCGCTCCAGTAGGCGCTTGACCACGGTCACCGGTACGGGCAGGCCGAATTCCTTCACGGCCTGGGCACCACGCACCTCGTCGAGCGCCATCAGGGCGTGCGAATACAGTGCATCGCTCGGCGTGTAATACGGCGGCACCGACACCGGGCGCGGCGCCATGCGGAAGGCCCCGAACCACGACGAGTCGGTGACGCTCTCCCAATCGACTAGGGCGAACGCGGCCGGATCGTCGGTGCGTGTCACGACAGCGGCGCCGGCCCCGTCGGAGGCCGCCACACACACCGCCTTGGTGGTAGTCCATGTGTTGCGTCCAGGCGCAGGCCGCAACGACCAGCGCACATTTGACGGAGCCGGCGGCGACCATGTCGTTGGCCACGCGCAGGCCGTCCACAAACGGCGAGTATTCGGAGTTGAGCGCCAGCACGCGACAGGTGCTGGGCAGCTGCATGTACGCGTGCACCTGCGTCAGCGCGCTCGGGGCAAAGTTCTCCCCCATCGTCGCGGCACCGACCAGGAGGTCTACCTGCGAGGCATCGATGCCGGCCCGCTCCATCGCTTGGAGCGCGGCGCCGGCAGCGATACTCACCACGGTCTGCCCTGGTCCCAGGACGCGCCGATAGGTGAGCCCATCGAAGATGTCGCGATTCGGCGGCGGATTGGCAATGACGTAGGCGAATACCGGATCGTCGTTCCCGCGCACGATGTCGCCGACGGCCGCCCCCGTACCCGTAATGGCAATGCGGGCGCCCGTGCTCATCGGCGAGGCCCCTGTTCGGTGGTGGGAGTGCAGTTGAGCGCGGTCGGTGCCTGCTTCCACGCCGGCACCGGCAGCCCGAGGTGATTCTGGAGCATGTCTTCTGCGGTCTGCAGCGCACCTTCGACCCACCCCTGTGCGTGCGAGTACGCCTCGCCGCAGATGTAGACGCGATACGGCTTGACCGGCTGCACGATCTCCTTGGCCACGCGCTGGCTGTCAACGCCCACCTGCCAGAAGTTCGCGCCGCCGCCGAACGGATCTTCGCCCCAGTCGCGATACGCCGCTGTGTAGGGCGCCGGCACCGCCGTGGGGTCCTTCACGCCGTGCATCTCGAGTAGCTGTCGGTGTACTTCCTGCACCATCGTGTCAGGCGCCTTGCACGACGACCAGTTGGGCAGCTCGGTCTCGTGTCCCGCGATGGCCAGGTCATCGAGGTGCGGCGTGGAGGTCGAGTCGCGCAAACCGGCCCAGTAGTCGAGATCCGTCCCATCATCGTAGATGAGGATCACGGCGTGTCCATTCTGCGGGTTCACCTTCCAGTAGATGCACTGACGCAGCGGCAGATCGGTGACCGACTTGCCGTTGGTGATGGTGCGCATGAGGCCGATGCCGGGATCGACCGGCGGCATCTCCTCCCACCAGGCACGCTCGTAGCAGATCGCGAGCTTGAACAGCGGAATCGGGAGCACCGCCGACATCAGCTCTCGCACGTGGGTGTTGGACGGATCGAGGACCGGCCCGCGTGCCTCGAGCATCTCCAGCGACCGGCGTGGCATGGCGAGGATGAGGTTCCGCGCCTGCACGGTCGTGGATCCATCCGGACCGTCGAAAGTAAGTGTGAACGGCTCACCCGGCGCGGCGGTGTCGAAGCTGCGCAGCCAGTGGTTCATGTGAATGACACCACCGGCCGTCTCGAATTGCTGCGCGATTGTGAGCGGCACCGCTTCGAAACCGTCCACGACGTGGAGGTAGCGTACGAGCGGCCCGTAGTCACCGATGTTCCACGGAAAGCCATCGGCGGCATTCCACGTGTGCAGGATGCTGTCGTAGCCGCAGCTGTCCTGCGCCAACGCGAGCGCTTCGTTACCAATCGCTTTCATCATCAGGTAGCGCATGGGGAGGTCGCGGAGCGGCACGCCGTTGATCATCCCCTCTTGGGCGAGCGTGTCCCAGTCCTCGTCGTTGAGGGTGGTGGCGAGCTGCTGCCAGGTGGTGAGGTCGCGACCGAGCACCTGCTTGATGACGTCCCGGAGGGCACGCAGCGCCGCCACCGCTGTGAGATTCTGGAGCGCATCGGCATTGGCGAGATCGGCGGGCAGGGCGTACGGCAACTTCGTGGGATCATCGAGCTCGAAGATGCGCAGCCGCTTGCCGCGGATGTAGGCGACATTCTGTGGCTGCACGTCGAGCAGCGGCTCGGTCGCGAGCTTCAGGTGCTGCACGAGCGACGACGCCCAATCCTGCGCGGGGCAGATGATGCGCATCCCGCCGAGCTCCACGCGCGCCTGCGGGATGCCCGGCGGCTCCACCGACAGCAAGCGGCCGCCTAGTCGGCCGCTGCCCTCGAAAACCGCGACACTGGGCGTGCTGCCCGCTGGGGAATCGTTGAGCAACCGCCACGCACTGTAGAGTCCCGAAACGCCGCCACCGACGATGGCATAGTCGAGCACGGTATTTACCGCAGGGGTCATGTTGTCTGTCCGGTGCTGGGGGGAGTGGGTGACGGCGACGCGCAGGGCGAGGGCGGGAGTTGGGGCCAACCGTAGGGCGGCATCACGGTGGTGTCGATGTGTACGACGATCACCTGTGGACGCTTGCGGGTATCCGCCTGTTCGATGGCCTTGCGCAGCGCCACCGCGAACTCGGCCGGCCCTTGCCCGTCGCCAATGGTGAACGCATCGGCACCGAGGCCTTCGGCCACCTTCGCGAGGTCCGGCGCGCCGAGCTGATAGGCGGGCGAGAAGGGTGCGTCGGTCGGGAACAGCTTGTCCATACCCTGACTCACCATGCCCAGATCGTTGTCGAAGAGCACGACGATCACCGCGCCCACCCCATACTGGGCCGCGGTGGAGATTTCGCCGCAGTGCATCATGAAGGCCCCGTCGCCCACCACGGAGACGCAGGTTTCGGTGGGCACGCCCAACTTACCACCAATCACGGCGCCGAGGCCGAATCCCATCGGGCCCATGTCGAGCGCCGAGTGATAGCGTACCGGTGCATCGACGACGAGATAGTGCAGCGACCACCCCACGCAGTTGCCCGCGTCGATGAAGACGCGGCCGGCCGTGACGGTGTCGTTGATGACCCGCATGATCGCCGCAGGATTGGTGGGGCCCGTGGTGGTATCACGCCATTCCGGGTTCACCCACGGCGAGTTCGTCAGCTTGAGGGCTTCGATCGAGGCGCGACGCGCGGCGGCGCCGTCCACGTTGGGTTCGGTGGTGAGCGAACGTTCAATGAGCGCATCAATGGTCGCCGACGCCTCGCCCACGAGGCCCAGCGTGACCGGATACTCGCGGCCAATCACACTGCCATCGAGATCCACCTGCATGAAGTGCGTGGTGGGGACGAGGATCCGATCATAGGGTTTGGACGCCGCATCGGAGGTGGCCAGCTCCCCGAGGCTCGATCCGATCACCAGCAGGGCGTCGAAATGGTTGGGGTCCGTGGTGGTTCCCATATACAGCGCTGGCCACTGGCAGGCCGTCATCCCGAAGTTGCGCAGCGAGAGCGGGTGGCTCTCCGGGAAAACGCCCTTGCCATCCGCCGTGGTCATGACGGGAATCGCGAAGCGTTCCACCATCTCGCGAAAGCGTGTGGCGCGCCCGGTGTCCTCGAGCGCGGTCCGTGCCCCGTTGCCGAGGAAGATGAGCGGCCGTTTGGCATCCGCCAAGTTCGCGAAGGCCGTGTGCACGAGCTCGGTGTCGGTGCCGCTGGCCTGCGCGCGATAGGCGCTCGGCGTGGTGGGAAAGGTGATCGACTGCCCGGTCGCCGCTACGCAGGCGCCGGCGACGTTGTTGGGAAGACTGATGTGCGCGGCGCGGTTGGGGAGCGAGCGCGCATAGCGCAGCGCCTGCGTAAAGAGGGTGACGAAGTTGAGGGGACTCGACACCACCGCGCTGTACTCAACGGCATTACGGAAGATCACACCCACGTCGAGACGTGAATCGACCCCTTCCTGCAAGTAGCCTTGCCCGGAGAATTGCTGCGGGATCTCCCCGGTGATGACGAGCTGCGCGCAGTTCGCCGCCTGCGCGTTCATCGCGGCGGTAAGGGCATTGGTGGCGGAGGGACCGCTGGTGGTGAGCACCACGCCCAGCCCCCCGGTCACCAGCGCATAGCCATGGGCGATATAGCCGGCGCCGGTCTCGTGGCGGCAGATGATGAAGTTGAAGGTCTGTTGGCGGCGCCTCAGCTCGTCCATGACGTAGATGAGCGCGCCACCCGGCACACCGAAGACCGTGGTCGCGCCCTCGAGCTCCAGATAGTCGAGGAGGAGCGCCGCGACGGTGCGATTGGGTTTGGCAGTGGTGACGGACCGCGACGAGGGCGGGGGCGACTGTTCCATTTTGAGGCAAACCTCGGACTCTGATGGGGAGCGTGCGCGCGACGATCGGTACACGTGCGACCGCCGCGAGCGGCATGGGCTTCCAGTTCGAAGGGGACATGCGATCGGAATCGCACGACTATACGCCGCGATGGCCGACGGCGCGAGTCGCATGGGGCCATGGTCGCTGTTCGTCCCTCGCGCTTTCGGTGCAGCCTGTATGTTCGGGCCATGCACTCCTTCACCCGAATTCTCGTCGCCTTATGTATCGCGGTCGTTCCCGGCGTGGCTGTCGCCCAGGCCACGCTCGCCCGCACCCCACTCACGCTGGAACGGATCACCGCTGGGCCCACGCTGACGGGGATGGCCCCGTCGTCGCCCCACTGGTCTCCCGATTCGAAGACGGTGGCTTTTCTCTGGAGCAATCCGGCGCACCCCGACCGGTCGCTGTGGTTGGTAGACCGTGCCGGGACGGTGCCGCGCCGCCTGCTCCCTGCCAGTCACACCGGTCGCGTCGGCGAGTTCGTGTGGACGCCCGATGGGCGCGCGATCGTCTTCGTCCAGGCGGATTCGCTCTGGCGCGTCACGATCACAACCGGTGCGCGAACGGCTCTGTCGAGCGGTCGTGGGGAGGTGAGCGAACTCGCGATCTCACCGAACGGTGCGACGGTGTCGTTCCTGCGCGATGGCGATCTGTGGTTACTGCCACTGACGGGGGAAGCGCCGGTAGGCGGTGGGCCGGTGCGCGCCACGACGGTGGCCGTCGCGCCAATCGGCGACATTCCCCTCGGCACGTACTACGGACGCGACGTCGAGATCGGCGGCGCCACATGGAGTGGACCGTCGCCCGCGTATGCGTGGTCCCCCGATTCACGCACGATCGCGGTGCACTACGTCGACCGACGCGGCGTGCCGCGCTTCAGCATGCCGTACTACCTGGGCGACACGGTGCAGATGAACACGCTGCGTCGTGGCGCTCCCGGTCAGGCCAACGAAGTGCGCAAGGTGGGGCTGTATGACGTGGCCACGCGTGCGTTCCGCTTCGTGGCGCTGCCCGACTCGAGTCGTACGCGCGTCGTGCACTTTGCGTGGTCCACCACCGGCACGCTGATGATCGATCGTGAAAGTGATGACGCGATCGATCGCACGATTCATGTGCTCACCGTCGCCGCGCCGACCCCGCGCCTCGCGTGGCACGACCACCGCGATACCCGCGTCTACAACGACATTGCCTCGGCGTGGAGTGCCGATGGACGGAGCATCGTGCTGACGGGTGATCTCGATGATCGATATCGCCTGTATCGCGTGCTGCCGGGTGATACCGTCCCCGTGGCACTCACCGCGGGCCCGCACGATGTGGCTGGCCCCGGCATACCGCGCGGCGCTACGCAGAGTCTCGACTATGTGAGTTCGGCGCCGCGCCCGTCGGAACGTCACGTGTTTCGCGTCAGTGCGGCCGGTGGCGTCTCGCGGCAGCTCACCACGATGCCGGGGACGCACGCGCCGTTCGTGTCGCCTGATGGACGCACGATCGCGCTGCTGTCCTCGAGTGATGTACAGCCCACGGAGCTCTATCTGCTCGACGTGCGCGCCGGCGCGGTGGAGCGCCGCATCACGAGCTCCACGACACCGGCGTTCGCGACGGTCCCGTGGATCGCACCGCAGTACCTGAGCGTCCGGAATGGACGCGACACGCTGCCGCTGCGTATTCGCGTGTTCTTCCCGCCGAACATCGACTCCACGAAGCACTATCCGGTGCTCTTCGGTCCGGCGTACTCGAATACTGTGCGCAACCGCTGGGGCGGCATGAACGGTATGGTGCAACAGTATCTCGCGCTCGAGAAAGGCTACATCGTGGTGCAGGTGGATGTGCGCGGCAGCACCGGATACGGGCGCGAATTCCGTGAGAAGTTCCTGATGGATTGGGGCGGAGGCGATCTCGATGACCTTGAGAGCGCCGTGACGTACATGAAGACCCTGCCGTTCGTGGACGCCTCGCGTTTTGGCATCTGGGGGAGCAGCTACGGCGGGACGCTGACGATCTACTCGCTGCTCAAGAAGCCCGGACTGTTCCAGGCCGGCGTCGCCGCTGCCGCCGCCGTCGATCCGTTCCAGTTTGGCAGCGACGATGTGGCGATCGTGCGCCGTCCGCAATCACACCCGGACGCGTTCAAGCGCGGGGCGCTGCAGTACGCGGGAAATCTGCGCGATCATCTGCTGCTCATTCACGGCATGCAGGACGACGTCGTGCCATTTGCAAGCATCGTGGCGATGGCCGAGGAGTTCATGCGGCTCGGCAAGGATTTCGACTTCGCGATGGCGCCGGCGGCGACACATGGCTGGACGCAGCGGCCGTACTACGCGCGGTATCTCATGAACAAGCTGGTCACGCACTTCGATCGGCATCTTGGTCCAGGCCCGCGCTGATGCGCGCCGTGCCGTCGCTCACCTTCACCCGGTTCCCCATGCGTACCCACGCTCGCCGGCCCCTTGGCCGACCCCCGTCGTTCGCGTTCACCGTTGCCGTCGTGGGCGCCCCGCGCATCGCGCAGGCGCGGCATCGTGGCGGAAAGAACGATGTGACGCAGGGGAATATCCTGGTGGGTCCCGAGGTGATCGAGGCGGTCGCCAAGCGCTTCGAAGCGAGCGAGGGCACACCGCATCATCTGGCCGACCGACTCATTACGGCGCTCAAGGCTGGCTTCGTCCCGGGCGGGCCGCCCCCCCGAGACCGCACCCGGAAACCGGGGGCCGCCCGTTACCGTACGACGCCACATGCCGACGCGCGATTTCCTCGCGCCACACCTCCCTCCCGCCCCATGTCCATGCGCCGTTCACTACCACTCGCGCTCTTCGCTGGAACCCTGCTGCTCACCCCCGCGCTCGCCGCGGCACAACAGCCAACGGCCCGCGACACGGCGCGCACGGCGCCGGCGGCCCGCCCCGCCGATGTCGAAAGCATCGACGCAATCCTGCGGGCGGTGTACGACGTCATTTCCGGGCCGGCCGGGCAGGCGCGCGACTGGAATCGCTTCCGCTCGCTTATGGCGCCCGGTGCCCGGCTCATTCCCACCGGAAAGCAACCGAACGGCGTGGGCGTCCTGCGCATGTGGACGGCCGAGGACTACATCGCGAACGCCGGCCCGCAGCTCGAGCGGAGCGGGTTCTTCGAGCGCGAGATTGGCCGCAAGCTCGAGCGCTACGGCAACGTGGTGCATCTCATGAGCGCGTACGACTCGAAGCGCGCCCTCAGTGATCCCACACCGTTTGCCCGTGGCGTGAACTCCTTCCAGCTCTTCTTCGATGGCACGCGCTGGTGGGTGGTCACGATTTACTGGGAAGCCGAGACGCCGGGCAATCCCATTCCGCCCTCGCTGCTGTTCGCGAAATAATCGCGTATCCTTGACGTGCATTTCTGCACGCACTCCTGACCCGTTCGAACCATGGCCACGTCGCTGTACACTCCTGGCACCACCGCACCCGCTACGACCGCCGAGGCGGCACCCGCGATTCCGCTGCATCTGGCGGCCGTGGTCCTCGGCGCCACCAGTATTCTGGTCGGCCTCATCTGGGACATCTCGTGGCACATGACCATCGGCCGCGACACGTTCTGGACACCAGCGCACATGGCCATCTACTTCGGCGGAACGCTGGCCGGTCTTTCGTGCGGCGCGCGCGTCCTCGCGAATTCGTTCTGGCGCGCGGAGACACACGCCACCGACGGCGTGCGGCTGTGGCGGTTCTTCACCGGCCCGATCGGCGGCTGGATCTGCATCTGGGGCGCGCTCGCCATGCTCACTTCGGCACCCTTCGACGACTGGTGGCACAACGCCTACGGGCTCGACGTGGAGATTCTGAGTCCGCCGCATGTCGTGCTGCTCACCGGGTTGTTCGGCATTCTCATCGGTGCGCAGACGATGGCGGTGTCGTCGCAGAACGTCGAGGGCGATACCACGTCACGGGCGACCGTCGTCGCGTTTGCGAGCGGCGTCTTGCTTACGCTCGCCGCTATCGCGGCGACCGAATACAGCGAGGTGGAGATCATGCACAACTCGCTCTTTTACATCGTCGCCGGCGCGGTCTACCCTCTATTTCTCGTGGCGGCTTCGCGCGCGTCGCGCCTGCGCTGGCCTGCGACCGCGACTGCGGCGTTCTACATGAGCATCATGGCGGCGCAGCTGTGGATCTTTCCGCTATTCGGCGCCACACCAAAGCTCGGACCCATCGGGCATGAGGTCACGCACATGGTGCCGATGAACTTTCCCCTGCTGCTCATCGCGCCGGCGCTGGCGATCGACCTTGTGCTGCAGCGTATGGCGCATCGCAACGCGTGGCTCACGTCACTCGTGCTTGGCCTGTCGTTCGTCGTGGCGTTCCTGGCGGTGCAGTGGCCGTTCGGGTCACTGCTCGCCACGGAGATTGGTCGGCATCCGTTCTTCGGTGGGGGCTTTGCCCCATATAGTGTGCCGGCTGAGTGGCTGGTGGGACCGCGTGGGTTCTGGATCGATGAAGGTGGTGTCGTGGTGGCCCTCACCAAGACGGTGACGTATGGCGTGCTCGCCGCCGTCATTTCAGCGCGCGTGGGTCTGGCGTGGGGCGGATGGCTGCGTGAGGTGAAGCGATGAATCGGCGCGGTCGGTTCGTGTCGCTGCTGATGCTCTCCGCACTGTGGCTCACCAGCAGTGCGCACGTAGGCAGCACCATGGTGGTGCAGGATGGAGTGGCGGGGCCGTACGGATTGCGCGTGCTCGTGCGCCCGCCGGCGGTGATTCCCGGCTTGGTGGACGTGGTCATTCGCACCACGAGTTCAGCGACGCGTCCGTCGGCCGTCACGGTGCAGCCTGCGCTCTGGCGTTACGGCACGAAGGGCGCCCCCGCTCCCGAAGCGGCACCGGCTGTTCCGGGCGAGCCGGGCACGTTCCAAACGCAGATCTGGATCATGAGCAGCGGGTCGTACGCCATTCACGTGGCGGCAACGGGGCCGGCGGGCAGTGGCACATTCATCGTGCCGTATACCAGCGCCCCCACGGCCACGCTCGGCATGCCCGACTGGCTCGGCTGGGTGCTGGCGGCGCTCGGCGCGTTCCTGGTGTTCGGCCTCGTGTCGGTCATTGGCGCGGCGTCGCGTGAGGCCACGCTCCCCGCAGGACTCACCCCCGATGGGCCGCGCTATCGTCGTGCACGATTCGCCTCGGCGATGGCGTTCGTGATGCTCGCCGTGATGGTGACCGGTGGCTGGAAGTGGTGGACGGCGGTGGAGGCCGACTACCGGGATGCACTGCTTCGTCCGGTGCGCGCCGAGGGCACGGTGAGTGCGGGCGCCGAGCGCACACTGACGCTGACGGTCACCGACAGTTCGTGGCGCTTTGCCAAGCCCGGTGAGCCATTGCGTGGGGGGCAAAGCACACCGCTCATGCCGGACCACGGGAAGCTGATGCACCTCTTTCTGGTAGAGGCGGGCGGCGCGGGCGCGGTAGCACATTTGCACCCGGTACGCCGCGACGAGCGGACGTTCACCACGCCGCTCACTGCGGTGCCCGCGGGGACGTACTGGCTGTTCGCCGACGTGGTGCACGAGAGCGGCGCGACGCGCACGATTGTCGATACGGTCACGGTGGCGGCCGGTGAATCGTCCCCGAACGCTGATGGTGATGACGCGTGGTCGCAGTTACCGCCCACGGTCAATAAGGGCGCCGCTGCACTGGGCGACGGCGCCACTTTCGCGATCTCGCTCGACAAGACGCCGGCGGTGGGGAGCGACGTGGTGATCACGGCGCGTCTCACCAATGCCGATGGATCTCCCATGCCGTTGGCGCCGTGGCTTGGCATGGCCGGCCATGCGATGCTGCTGCGTACCGACGGCGGGGTGTTCATGCACTTGCACCCTATGGGGACCAGCTCGATGGCGGCGCAGGAGCGGCTGGTGCGGCGCGAGGCGGGCGATACGGTAATGCATGGGGATTCGCAGCCCGCGGCGGCAATAGCCGGCATGCACGCGATGCACGGGACAGGCGCGGCGTCAGCGGCTAAGGGTGCGGGTGCGGGTGCGGGTGCGGTGCGGTGCGGGTGCGGGTGCGGCGCAGGGCGTGGTCAGCTTTCCGGTCGCGATTCCGTCGGCTGGGCGCTATCGCATCTTCGTACAGGTGCGGCGTATGAGTGGGGTGATCGAGACGGCGGCGCTGGATCTGGTGGTGCCGGAGTAATGGCCGCGCATTCATCAGGAACATCGAAAACATCCCGTTTGGTGTCACCGACTGGGCATCCGTGCCGCGCAGTGAACACAAAGGCACCACCGGCGTGGCCCATTGGCGCACCGCGCAATGTGGCAGCATTCGCGTGCGCATGGTCGAGTACTCGCCCCTGTACGAAGCGGACCATTGGTGCTCGAAGGGGCATGTCCTCCTCGGCGTGAGCGGCGAACTGGAGACGGAGCTGACCGACGGGCGCCGTTTCATCCTGACGCCGGGGATGAGCTATCAGGTGGCCGATGACGCGGAGGCGCACCGGTCGAGTACGCGCACTGGCGCGACGCTGTTTATCGTGGACTGACCTCCGCGCGTCACCGGATTGCCAACGTCCTGTAACCATCGCGACGATCGCCGATGGGCGCCCACGAATGCGGCTAGCGTTGATGGCAGCGAGACGCTCCCTCAGTTCACCACGCGCCCCTGATCATGACGAGCACCCCTATACGTACGGCCGCCTTGCTGGTCGCTGTCGCCACCGCCACTACGGCGTTGTCCGGTCAAAGCACCCGCGCGCGCCGCGAGGTGGAAATCATCGGCCATCGCGGAGCCGCCGGCCTGGCGCCGGAGAACACGTTGGCGGCGTTCCGGCGCGCCTGCGCCATCGGCGTCACGGGTATTGAACTCGACGTGCATCTCACTGCGGACAGTGTGCTGGTTGTACATCACGACTACACGCTGCATCCGGATCTCACGCGTGATGCTGCGGGCGCGTACAGCATTGGCGAGCCGCGCCCGCTGTTGCGACAGCTGACGGTCGCGCAGCTTCGCATGTACGACGTGGGACAACTCCGGCCCGGGTCCGACTACGCCAAGCGTCATCCGTTGCAGGAACCGCACAGTGGAGAGCGTGTCCCCACGCTCGATGAGGTCATCACCCTCTTCAAGGCGGAGTGCGCGCCACCCACGCGACTCGTCGTGGAAATCAAGACCGACCCCACGCGCCCGGAGCTGTCCGCTCCACCGGCGCTGCTCGCCGAGCGCACCGTCACGCAGCTGCGCCGCCGCGGTGTTGCAAACCGCGCGCAGATCATCGCCTTCGACTGGCGCGCCGTCATGCGCGTGCAGCAGATCGCGGCCGACATGCCCACGAGCTACCTCACCTATGAAGGGCGAGACTCGACGGACTGGAACACGATCGAGATTGGCCGCGCCGGCGCCGCGATCTGGATGGGCGGGATCGACGTGGACGCGCATGGCGGGTCTGTCCCGCGAGCGATTGCGGCCGCTGGCGGCAGGCACTGGTCACCGCACTTTCGGAACCTCACTGCCGAACGAATCGCGGAGGCCGATGCCCTGGGCCTCCGCGTCTATCCGTGGACGGTGGATGATCCCGCCGATATGAAAGCCATGATCGAACTCGGTGTTGACGGCATCACCACCGATCGACCGGATCTGCTGCGTGACTTACTGGCGACGCGTGGTTACGGCGCGCGCGTTGCTTCCCACCGGCCACGTGCAACCACCGAGTCCGGCTTGTCAGCCAGCGTGTTCACCGAGGTGCCCACCAGCTTCCCGTCTTTCAGGCGACCGACGGAGCGGAAGTTCATCATGGGGCCCTTCGGACTGGCCGGATTCGCATACGGTGCCGTCGACGTCACGATCATGCTGTCACCATCGAACATCCGCGTGAACGGAATGGCGTTCATCGATCCTTCGATGGTCAGTTTGCCGCTGGCATCGTCGACGCTTTCGCTGGTCCAGCGTGCGGTCACCGAATCACTCGTCTCACCCATCGACATCCCGTTCCACTTGCCGGAGACGTCCGAGGCCGTGAGCAGAACCGGCGCTGGAGTCATCGCGACCGCCGTAGTGTCGGCAGCGGGCGTTTCCGCCTTCGTGCAGGCAACGAGCACGAAGGCCAAACAGAACATTTTGCGCATGGAACCCTCCTTGGTGGCGGTTGGTGACCGCCGCGAGCCGTTCACAACAGGCCAACTTTGAATAGGAACAGTGCATTACGCTGAACGATTTCGCCAATGACATGTGCGTACACTCGAGACTGCCTCTACGCGCAGAAAAGGCTGCTCGCGAAGCGACACGCGCGTGGCCCGCGACGCTGGTGTGTAGGTTGGCACAAAGCGACACCCGTTGGCCGGATCGTACGCAGCCGCTACTTGGGCACATACTGACGCCACGCCGTTAGGCGCTGGCACCGTCCCGTGCTCCACCCATGCGAGCAGCGCGTGCCGCGCGCCATTGCGTACCGGTGAGGACACGAGGGTTGAGAGCGCCTCTACCGTTCCTCCGATTCGCCGCTCTCACTGGCGCTCCGGTGGCACCGGACACAGTTCCTGACGTCACGGACCCCCTCCTCGACATGCTTCGCGGTGATCCGCGCTTCCGTGTGCGCATGACAGCCGTAGCAGGTATAGCGAGTGTAGTCCCCACCGGTATGGCAGGTGACGCACGTCGGACTGTGGTTGCGGTCGAGCACAAACAATGTGCGGTGGTTCAGGGTGGCGGGTCTCCACGCACTCGGACGATGACACTGCGCGCACGCGCCCGTGATGTTGGTGTGGATTCGATTGCGCGGCGCGGTGTGGCACGTTTCACATTGCATCCGGGATTCCGGACGCAGTACCGCGTGTGAGAAGCGCACGCGGTTCGCTTCAGTACGCAACGGGCCTTGGTGATCGCTATGGCAAGCGTTGCAGTTCTGCTGGATGAGCTGCTGATGAAACGACGACGTCTTTTTCCGACGGACCATCGGGGTGCCGTCCGTCGTGCGGAGCCCGATTTCCGCGACGACATGGCACTGAACGCAGCGCGCCGGATCCGGACCGTGCCACGGGGTGTGGCACGACGCGCAGTCGGTGGTCAGCTGGCTGTGGGCGGCCACCAGCGGCCCGGGACTCACCATGAGATGCGGATAGGCGAAGACCAGCACCAGAATCCCGACCAGATTGGCCGCAATCACGGCGAGCCCGAGACGGCGGCTCACGACCAGCTCCAGAACAGCAGCTCGGACACGATATGCGCCATGGCCAGCACTCCGAATGCCAAGGAGATCGGTATGTGCACCACCCGCCAGTGCTTCACAATGTCGAAGGTCAATGTGTCCTGATGCAGCCGATCGCTGATACTCGCTTCGCTCATCCCCTCCCGCAGCAAGCGTCGCCGCACCAGATCCAGACGCGCTCGTGACCGTTCGAGCAGGTACTTCCCGGTCAGTCCGCTCCCGACATTCACGAGCATGGCCGCGACCGCCAGCCACCCGAGTATGGCATGGAAGTGGATTCCGGCGTGCACCAGAATCACAAGTGACCCTGCCCAGGCCATGTACTCATGCACCTGAACCAGCGTTGCGGGTCGTCCTGTCGAGATGAGCTTGCGGCGCCGCAGGGAGAAGCCGAAGGATCCCACGATCAGCAGTACGCCGGGTATGCCAAGGTACCGGCCGACCCACACGGCGTCGCTCAGGTGCAGCAGGCCGTCGATCACCAGGCTGACGACCAGCAGGAGCAGCAACGAGACGTAGAAGGGCACCACTTCGCGTCGCAGCAGCTGCGCAGTGCGCGGCGTCATGCGTCGAGTACCAGCGCGGATTGTGGAACGCCAACGCACGGCAAGCAGAACCCCGCAGTGATGGTAAACGAGGGCTGTTGGGGATACGTGACGTTCCCGTCCGCTACTCGTGTCTCGCAGGTCCCGCAACTCCCGGACCGGCAGCCCGCCTCAATCGTGATGCCGTTCGACTCGGCGAAGTCGAGGAGCGATGCCTCACCACCGTCCCATGTCACCGTGCGTCCAGACTGACGGAACTGCACCGCGAAGTGCGACGTCGCCGCCGACGGCAGGCGAGGCCCCCGTTGCACGGACGCTGGCCCGAAGGCCTCGACGTGGAGATCGGTTGCGGCGACGCCTGCCGCTGCGAGCGCGGGGACGATGCGTTCCATCATGGCCGGAGGACCGCACACGTAGTAGTGATGACGGCCGGCCGCCAGCAGTGGCGCGAGCAGACTGAGTGAGATGACTCCACGATGTGTGAAGTCGCGTCCTTCGATATCGCCCGCCTCCGGCGTGCCGTACAGGACGTGGAGATCGAAGGTCGGGTGTGATGCGGCAAGCTCCTGGAGGATAGCCTTGAAGGCGTGGTCTGCTCCGGAGCGCACGCCGAAGAACAGCGTGACGTGTCGCTGCGGTTGTTCTGCGAGGATCCAGCGGAGCATGCTGAGCAGCGGCGTCACGCCGATACCGCCGCCGATCAGTACGACGGGTACTGACGCATCAGGATCGAGGACGAATTGTCCTGACGGGGCGCGTGCGTCCACGATCGAACCGACAACCAGTCGATCGTGAAAGTAGGTCGAGACGATTCCCGTCGGCACTTCGGGTTGCGCTTGCGGCGCCAGTGCCCGCTTCACCGTGATCTGATACCAGTCCGCACGCGGGACATCAGACAGGGAATAGCAGCGAGTGAAAGCCCCCACCGCCATATCTCCCGCCGCCGGCGCGACGGAAGACGTCGGTATGACAACGGTGAGGAACTGTCCTGGCTGAAACGGCGGCAATGCGATGCCGTCGACCGGAACGAGCCGAAAGGAACACTGGTGGTGTGCGGGATCCTCAAAGGTGCGCGCATCGATACGGAAGGGGCGCAGCCCTTGCCACGCCGCCTGTGATGTCCGCGTCGAGCGTATCGGAGCCTTGGTGGCACCACGCGACCGCATCACGACGACGATGCCGATCGCGACCTGTACGACGAGCGCCACGGTGATCCACAGGAGGAGGAGCGGTGCCGTCATGGCCATTTGCCGGAGAGATGATGTCAGGGCTCAACGCCCTCGCGCGAACGCCTGCCGTACACACCGCGTGACACACGGCGTCACACGCGTTCGCGCCGATGGGCGCGTCCTCGACGACACATGACCAATACACGGCAGGGCATGGGGCATGTGTCGTCGGATCCCTGACACAATTCACAGCACAGGTCGCATGAACCCGACGAGCCCGCCGCTGATCGCGCTTCCCGTCGTCACCGTCGGGTTTGATTGCACTGCGTCGCGCGACGCATCACACTGAGGTGGGACGACATGGTCGTTCATGCTGCGATTCCGAGGTGAACATCTCTCGTCACGTGCCGTCTGGCACAGAGTGCGATCATGCGCATATCACGTTCTGCGGTTTCAGTTTCCGTCACTGATCGGGTGCGCGCGGCACGAGCACACGTCCGGCGTGCGATACTGGCCATAGTGGTGCTTGTCGGGTGCGACCGCGCATCATCACCACCACGCGTTATCGCCGACAGCGCCAGCGCGCGGTTAGGGGGCGCGATCGAAAGTCCGTCAGGCGCTGCGCTCCTCACGCGCGGAGAACGTGCGATATTCGCCCCGCTCCCCGCCGTGATGTCGGCGCCCGGGCCGGCCGCCAGCGCCGCCGAAGTGGCGCTGGGCCGTCGTCTGTTTTACGAGACGCTGCTGTCGAATGGACACGATGTGTCGTGCAACAGCTGTCACGCGCTGAACGGATACGGCGCCGACGGCCGGCGGGTGAGCTTTGGGAGCGTGGGACATGTGGGTGGGCGCAATGCGCCGACGGTGTACAACGCGGCCGGCCATCTGGCGCAGTTCTGGGATGGGCGCGCGGCCACTGTGGAGGAACAGGCGAAAGGGCCGATCCTCAATGCGGTCGAGATGGGGATGCCCAACTCCGCGGCGGTTCTCGACCATCTCCGCGCGTCTGCCTCGTATCGCGCGGCATTCGCGGCCGCGTTTCCCGGGCAGTCCGCGCCGATCAGTTACGACAACGTGGGCCGCGCGATCGGGGCGTTCGAGCGCGGGCTCGTGACCCCGTCGCGATGGGACGCGTATCTCGCAGGAGATTCCACCGCACTCACGCGCCTCGAGCTGGAAGGGGCGGCGACATTCGTGCGCACGGGGTGCGCGGGCTGTCACAGCGGGGCGTACGTCGGCGGACAGATGTATCGCCGGCTCGGCGTGGTGCGGCCGTGGCCCACCGCGCTCGACAGTGGCCGGATTGCCGTCACCCACCTGGCCGCGGACCGCTTCGTGTTCAAGGTGCCATCGCTGCGCAATGTCGAGAACACGGCGCCGTACTTTCACGACGGATCGGTGGCGTCACTCGACAGTGCCATTCGCCTGATGGGTCGGCATCAGCTGGGGGTGGAGCTGGATGCCGCTCGCGTGGAGCGTATCCGCCGGTGGCTCGCCACACTGACGGGCACGTTGCCAGCCGCATACATCGCCGAACCGCAACTGCCGCCGCGCGCGCCCTAGGGAATCTCTGATTAAGTAGTGCGCCGCGGAGGGAAAATCGCAATATTGGCGCGCGCGATTTTCCCTTCTGTCGGAGCTACCGGATGACCGAGCAGCGCACGTTTGCGGATGCGATCCTCTCGAACAAGCGACGGACGACCCGCCGCGAGCAGTTCCTCACCGAGATGGACCAGGTGATTCCGTGGGCGACGCTCGAGGCGCTGGTCGAGCCGCACTATCCGAAAGCGGGACGTGGCCGACGCCCCCTGCCGATGGCGACCATGCTCCGGATTTACTTCCTCCAGCAGTGGTTCAATCTGTCGGACCCGCAGGCCGAAGACATGCTCTACGACTCGGAGTCGATGCGCCGCTTCGCCCGTATCGATCTGCTGCACGACACGGTGCCCGACGAGACCACGATCTGCAAATTCCGCCACCTGCTGGAGGCGCATCAGCTCACCGCGCGGATGTTCGACGCGGTGAAGGCGCTGCTTGAGGGGCGGAAGCTCTTACTGAAGGCCGGTACCATCGTCGATGCCACCATCATTGGCGCGCCCAGCTCGACGAAGAATGCCACGAAGACCCGCGATCCCGAGATGCGGCAGACGAAGAAGGGCAACCAGTGGTACTTCGGCATGAAGGTGCACGTGGGCACCGACCGGCGCGGCGTGATCCACACGATCACCACGACCGACGCGGCCACGGCCGATATCACCCAGTTACCCCACTTGCTCCACGGCCAGGAGACGACGCTGCACGGCGACAAGGCGTACTACAAAGCCGAAGACAAACTGCAGTGGGAGCTCAGCGGCGGCCGGTACCTCGTCAACAAGAGCGGCAAGCGGACCGACTACTGGGATGCGATCAATCGCACCCGGTCGCGCGTGCGCGCCATGGTCGAGCATCCGTTTCACACCATCAAGCGGCTGTGGGGCTTTACGACGGTGCGCTACCGGGGGCTCGCCAAGAACAAGGCGCGCGTGTACGCCCTCTGTACCCTCGCCAACCTCTTCCGGCTGCGGCACCGACTACGGCCGCAGGGCACGTAGTGTCGGCGCGCGCGCCGACATCGGCCGAAAAAGGCCGATGTCGCCCCGTGAATGGGGCGCGACGAGCCGTGCACGCGGTCAGTCGAGCGCCTGTCGGCGCCCGCTGACGCTGAGTTTATCCACACTGCCCGCGATTCCTACCTGTTCAGACTTTCCCTAGGATGGAGTCGCCGCGTCACGCCGTCTGATGAGGCGGCGTATTGCAAACGCGCAAAACCACAGGGGAAAGCCCGACGCCGTGTGCACAGGTGCCAACACACACTCCACCAAGGAATGTCTCGAGGGTCTCCATCCTCCTGTCGTCATCGCTCCGCCCGAGGTGCTCATGCTCGTCCGTCAGATTCACGACCAGAAGCTCGCGCAGTACGCCTATCTGATTGGCTGCCCCAGTACGGGCGAGGCGATCATCATGGACCCCGAGCGCGACATCGACCGCTACTTCGCACTCGCGGCACACCACAAGCTGCACATTGTTGCGGCGGCCGATACCCACATTCACGCCGACTACCTTTCGGGGCTTCGTGAGTTCGCCGAGCGAGGCGTCAAGGTGTACGCCAGCGATGAAGGCGCTCCTGAATGGCGCTATGAGTGGCTGCCGGGGTCGGCGTACACGTATCAGTTGCTGAAGAACAACGACCGCTTCACCGTTGGTAATGTCGAGCTGACGGCGCTGCATACGCCGGGGCACACACCGGAGCACCTCAGCTATCTGGTACAGGACTTGGGTGCGGGCGCCGCCGAGCCGATCAGCATGATCACCGGCGACTTCGTCTTTGTGGGAGACGTGGGGCGACCGGATTTGTTGGAGTCGGCGGCAGGGGTCACAGGCACCATGGAGCCGGGCGCCCGGCAACTCTATCAGTCCGTCGAATCGTTCAAGCGGTTGCCGGAGTATCTGCAGGTGTGGCCCGCCCATGGGGCCGGCAGCGCCTGCGGTAAGTCGCTCGGCGACGTTCCAGGCTCAACGATTGGCTATGAGCTGCGGACGAACCCGTCCATCAGGGCGGCCACCAGTGAAGCGCACTTCGTGGCGTTCATTCTCTCCGGACAGCCGGAGCCGCCAGTGTACTTCGCGCGCATGAAGCGCGAGAACCGCGCGGGACCGACGGTGCTGGGTCGTGTGCCTTCGCCAGTGCACCTCGACCGTCCGACGCTCGCGTCGCTCGCGGGGCGCACAGATGTCGCCCTTTTCGATACCCGCGGTCGCACGGCGTTTCTCGCCAGCCACATGCCCGCGTCGATCCTCGCCGAGATAGACTATCAGCTCGTCAACATCGTCGGCTCGTATATCGAGGAGCGGGTACCGGTCTATCTGGTCGTGGGCGAAGATCGGCTGGATGAGGCGGTGCGGGCATTGATCCGCATTGGCGTCGATGATATCCGCGGCTACGTCACGCCGATGGATGTCGAGGCCTATGCGGCGAACGGTGGTGCGATGGCGTCCATTCCGTCGATCGACATGGCCGCGCTCGAGCAGCGGCGTCTCGCCGGTGGTGTCACGATCCTCGATGTGCGCGGCCGTGTGGATTTTGATCATTTCCACGTCCCCGACGCGATCAACGTGGCGCATACGCGACTGCTCGTCCGATTGGCCGATGTGCCGACGGCATACCCGGTGCTGGTGCATTGCAACAGCGGGGCGCGGTCTGCACACGCGGCCTCTCTGCTGCAGCGCCACGGGTACGACGTGACCAACGTCGCCGATGCGATGGCCAACTATCGGGAAACTGCCCTCGCCGCGTCGACCACGGCGTAGGGTCCTCCCACCGTCAACGCTGCCGTACGCCATCGACACCAAACAGGAACCCCGAATGCGCCGAGCATTGCTGGCCCTTCTGATGATGCTCGCTCAGCCGTCGCGCGCACCGCCGCAAGCGGGAAAGAGCGAGCTCAGGCGACTCCTCGAAGCCGACTTGGCAAAGTACCCGGCCACAGCCGGCGTGTACGTCAAGAACTTGCGCACGGGCGAGGAAGCGATGATCAACGCCGACCAACGCTTCAGCAGCGTGAGTGTCATCAGGATCCCCATCATGATCCGCGCGTTTCAGCTGGCCGATCAGCTCAAGCTGAATCTCGACGCGCGCGTGGAGATTACCCGCGCGACGCTGCGCGACGGGACCGGCGTCTTTCAGTATCTCGACATGGGCCTTAAGCCGACGGTGCGAGAGCTGATCACGCAGATGATCATCACCAGCGACAATACGGCCACCGATCTCATGACGACGCTGGTGGGTGGCGTCGATAGCCTCAACGTCTGGCTGGCGGCCTCCGGATACACGCAGACGCGCATGGTGTCGCGCGGATACGAGTATCGCCGCAAGCTGTTGGCCGTGCTCAATCCGGAGTTTGCCAGCCTCACGGCTGAAGAAACGACCGCGCTGCAGTACGCCGCGACGGACAATCCGCTTTTCGATGTGTATGCGCCGCTCTTTACCGGTGAGCGGGCCACGTGGGTGGCGCTCGTTCGCGATCCGGCGAAGCGCGCAGTACTGGCCGAGGCGCGCAATCGACTGACTGTACGCGACCAATCGTACTGGCCTGGTGACATGAATCCGCGAGAGACAGCCCGTCTGCTCGAAGGCATCGAGCAGGGGACACTTGCATCGGCGCCGGCGTCGGCCACCATGCGAACGATCCTGCGCCGTCAGCAGCTTGGCGTGCGCCGCATCCCGCACTATCTGGATGTTCCGGTGGCGCACAAGACCGGCGACGGCCCGACGATCGCGAATGACGTGGGTATGGTGTACGCCCGCTCGGGGACCGTGCTCGTCGTATTCTTCACCAACGACATCACGGGGGAATACGGTGAGGCCGAGGACATGATCGGGCGGACGTCGCGCAAGATCATCGACTATTTCGACCGTGTGAGTGCCGCCCGTCAGTAAACGCGGCTATGACACAAGGAAGCACCACGTGACGCACCGACCCCAACCGTACACCACGCGCTGATCGTGCCACCCATTCCCTCGACCATGCGCTTCGGTAGCGCGAGGCCGAGCCCCATGCCACCCGTCGTGCGGTCACGTGATGGATCGACGCGGGAAAGCAATCCAGATGAGCGGGCGTTGATCGGCGGGAATGCTGCGGCCGGTATCCACCACGCTGATCACGCTGGTGTTGCCATCCACACGGAGCGTCGAAGAGATCTGACCCGTCGGTGGTGTGTGTGTTATGGCGTTTTGCCGCACCTTCCGCAGCACCTGCCCGAGTCGGAAGGGATCTGCCTGCATGGGCACTGGATGCTCAGGGACCACCATGCGGCGCATCAGGGTGAACTCACGGTGCTGATGTCGTTCGAACCCGTCGCTCCGTTCCGGATGGCCGGCGTACAGTTCCGTCTCACGCGATAACGTCGGGCACGAATTGGTCGCGAACCATGAAGGGCCTGATACCGTGGCATCAGGCCCTTCATGGTGCTCGCCATTGCGCTTCAGGCAATCTTGCGATGCCAACGCCGAGCCATCAAGCCGGCCAGTCCCGCGCCGATCAAGACGTAGGTAGACGGCTCCGGCACGCTGGTTGGGGGATCGTTCGGGTTCGTGGCCGACCGACCGAAACGCAGGTCATCGAACCCGAGAATGTCGTTCGTCGCGTTGAAGGTGACGCTCACAATCTGCTGACCAAAGTCGATGAATCCGAGAAACGCACCGCCGCCATCCGTCGCGCTCGGCATGTTGATCGACCGCGTCACCGACGACCCGTCGACGTACACGATCGTCTGCTGCGGTACCAGATTCGTTTGCAGACCGTTCACGAAGAAGCCGAAGGCATCGACCGGATTGGTGAAGGAGAAGGTCACCGCGCCGCCTCCCACCAGTCTGAAGAATTGTCCACCGGTGGTCGTGTTGAACCCGCACAGCGCCCCGCAGCCACTGTTGTTCGTCGTTGTGCCACCGCTGATGGTGAGGTTGGCCGGAATCGCCGATTCAAAATCGAACACATTGAGGTTGCCGGCAGCGGCCAGAAAGTTTCCTCTCGCGGTTTGCGCGTTCACCATCTGCGCAAGCGAACTCACATTGTTGTCGCCGCCGATGTACGTCACGGCCTGAGCGCTGGCGACCGACGCCCCGGTGGCGAGCGCCACGGCGAGGAGTGCCGAGCGGAGCTGGAAGGACTTGCGCATAGTGGTGGTGGCTGTGGGAATCCTGGGACGTCACTTCGGGATGCCCTGACCTCTTGCAAACAACGGACCATCTGACAGACGACGAAGTGGCGTAATCGTTGGTGCGCGCCCCGAGCTGTCGCACGTGGGCGTCGAGTGCATCGAGCGCGCAACGCAGCGCCCCCCTGAAGCCCCATAAGGCGCCGACCAATCGGCCCGAGCAGAGGGCACGGAAATGCCGATCCCGGACTGCAGTCAGCGGGCTGCGGGCGACCGGCCATGCCGACCTCTCCCAGCAGCCATGCCAGTGGCAACAATGCCGCACCCACCAAGAGCAGCTGTCGCTGCCGTTGCAGGTCGTCTGGCTGAGCCCGCACGGCGGCGGCAAGGGCCGCGCGATCGTCGAGCTGTTGCGTCAGCCCAGCGTACCGCACGGTTCCGTCATAGCCGAGTGCGGTCAGACGCCGCCGTGCCTGCGCCACGTGGACGAGGCGCGCGCCAATGAAGGCCGCGATGACCGTAATGGTGGTCAGTGCATCTGCCTCTGCCCCGCCACGCGTCTCGTTGGCCTCGACGAGCGCTTCGGCCGTCGCGATGCACGCGCCGGGTTCATTCTGCGCGCGGCCCTCGATGACCGCCACCAGTGCGGGCGGCAGGACTGCGCGCGCACTGCCGACGCTCGGCACCGTTTGCGTGAGCTGCGCGACGATTACGCGCGGTGTCGACTCACCGGTGATGGCGAGCGTATCGGTCAGGGCAAAATACGCGACGAGCGCAAGCGCGTAGAGGTCGCTGCGTCCGTCGACCACGTCGCGGGCTGCTTGTTCGAGGCTCATGAACTCCGGCGTGCCTACCACCTCGCCTACGCGCGTGAGTCCCGGGCGTGCGGTCGGTGCATCGATCGCACGGGCGATCCCGAAATCGCCGATGTCCTGCAGCAGGCGCACCGCTTCCCGGCTCGTCAGGGGCCTTGCCCGCGTCACGCGGTCGCCGAGACGTTCCCCTTCCACATAGCCCATGGCGAAGGCGAAGAGCGTTGGGGGCTCCTCCACGGCGAACATCGGCACGAGGTTCGGATGTGAGAAGCCGGCGACCAGTCGCGTTTCGCGGAGGAAGCGATCGCGAAGTCCGGGATCGATCGTGCACCTGCGTCGCCACTCGACCGATGAAGCACACGAGAGCGGAATGGGCGCTATCCACTCGCTTCGGTCCTTAACGTTTTTGTTCGCGCAACGTCGACTGCATGTCCCCAGTGTTGCGCTGCCTCTCCCTCCGGTCCCCAACATGTCTGTTCGCGTGCTGCCCTTCGCCTCTGCCCTCCTCTTCGCCTTGCTCGCCACCGCCTGCGGCGGAAACAGTGTGACGGCCACACCCAGCACGACTGGCGGCACCACGACGGGTCGCGACGTCCTCGCGCCGTACTACCTCACCTTTGCGCTGTGCGCCGATTCGCAGGGGCCGGACTGCACCAAGCTCCGCCTGGGGGACACGCAGCTCTCCACCACGGCGGCGGGTGTGGGGAAGCTGTTTTCGTGCAACGCGGCCAATCCCGGCGCACCCGGAAGCATTCGGGCACGCATTACCTGGATTGACGACGCGTCATCCACGTGGAATCTGCTGCGCAAGCCGTTCCTGCCATCCGGGACCTTTGCGCCGGCGTCGGGGAGCTACACGCTGCAGGAAGCCAACGGCACGCGCACGATTGAGATCAACAATCTCCCCGTGGACGGGCGCATTGGCGACTGGCCCATGTCGCGCTACGCGGCGCTGACGGCGATCGATCCCAATCCGGATACACCGGCGGCACGCAGCTACTCTTTCGCGCTGCCCGTGGCACCGACCGTGAACGTGACGCCCACCTGCGTGTCGCTGGGGACGATCGGCGTGACGACCAACGGTGTGGTGATCTACAATGCCGCCGACGCTCGCGGCAACGATGCCGTCGCGCACGAAATCGTGGACGCGCACGGCGGCCACCCAGCGCAGGCGGACTATCACTACCACTTCGTTCCTGAACGTCTCGATCGTGCGCCACTCGCCGACGGACACTCGGGGATCATCGGCTACATTCGCGACGGTTTCGCGATTTACGGCTACAAGGGCGTTGGTGGCACCGAACTGCGGAACACCGATCTCGACGAATGCCACGGTCACTCGCACGGCACGCTTGGCTATCACTATCACGCGACGATCGAGTATCCGTATACGATCGGCTGCTATCGGGGGACGCCGCGCTGAATCGTCGACTGTTCGCGTCGACTATTCTCGTGCGTGCAACAGGGCTTCAAGAACGAGAATATCAGCGTCGTCCTGCGGTCGGCCAGTACGTTTGGAGGCGATGAGCAGCTCGAGCGACATGGTGGGAATCGGCACGCCTTCGACGTCGAAGACGGCAATGCCACGGCTTGCCTCCGTCCACTGCACGTTCCAGGCACGCGTGAGGACATCGACATTTGGTGTATCGCCAATCATCGTGACACCCCGTTGCAGCACCAGTGCCGGCGTCAGCTCCCTGGCCATGCCGGCGGGCAACTGCGAGAGCGCGGTGATGACGCGCGCGGCGTTCTCGAGTGTCGGCTCAATGAGCACATCGACATCGCGTGTTGCGCGCGACGTGCCCCAGAGTTGCATGGCCGTGGCGCCAACGACTACGTAACGCGCATCGGCCGCGTTCAGCAGCGCGCTGACGCGGGCAACGCGCGTCGTGGGATCAGCCACCGTACCCACCGGACTTTCGCCACGCAATAAACTCGTCGTAGGTATCGAAGCGGCGTGGTCGTTCAATCACTCCTCCCGCCACCGGGTCCACCACCGCGACGTCAGACTCACGCACGCGCTGCTCGGCGGTGCGTTGCAGATCGCGTCGTAGTTGGATGGCGCGTGACGTATCGAGCTGGTTCGTCAGGCGCTCGTGCGCGACAAAGCGCCGTAACGCCTCGCTGAGCACCCAACTGCGGGAACGACCGAGTCGAGCCGCAAGCCGATCGGCGGCGGCCAGATCGTCGGGGGGAATGGTAATGGCGACTTTCACGGCCTTGGTCATACCAAATCATACCAGACTGATAGAGCAAGCGGAAGGCTATGCCGGATAACGATTTGCGTAGCCTCACCCGAACGGATCCCATGAACATCGTGTCACCCGTGACCGAACATTGACGCGCGCCGCGCGTCCCGGTCCGCGTCGGCAATGCAGCTTACGGACATGTCTCACATCTTTCGAGTCGTTATCGCCGCCTCGGCCTGCTTTCTGGCAGACCAGCTCTTCGCGCCGCGCGTGGCGGCGCAACGCGTGCCGCGCCGCGCCCCCGCTGCCAACAGGGCTGCCGCGCCCATCCCGGTCATCTTCGTGCACGGCAACGGCGACCACGCCGGCCTATGGGACAACACCATCTGGCGCTTCGAAAGCAACGGCTATCCCCGCAACCGTTTGTTCGCGATCGACTTGCCCCAGCCCACGGCATCGAGCACGCCGTCGGCACGCGAGGTCAATCGCAGTACGCCGGAGGATCAGGCCGCGGCGCTGGCGGCGTTCGTTACGCGTGTGCTGCTGCGCACCGGCGCCAGCAAGGTGGCGCTGGTTGGAAGCTCGCGCGGTGGCCTCACCATTCGGTACTACGTACGGTTCGGCGGCGGCGCGGCCCATGTGTCGCACGTGATTACCGGCGGGACGCCCAACCACGGCGTCATGGCGTTGACGACCATGCAGCCCGAGAGCGAGTTCAATGGCCTTTCTCCATTTCTGCGCGCGCTCAACAAAGGCCGCGAAGTGGAGCCGGGCGTACACACGCTGGCATTACGTTCGGACTTGTTCGACAAGTATGCGCAACCTACCGGCGTGGGACTCGGCGCACCGACGCGCAACTCCGGCATCGACGAGCGGTCACCCGCGCTCCGGGGCGCGCGCAACATCGTATTGCCGGGCACCGATCATCGCGAGGTCGCCTTTGGCGCCGCAGCGTTTCGCGAGCAGTATCGCTTTCTCACCGGGCGGCCGGCAGCAACCATGGAGATTCTCCCCGAGTCGGTGTCCGTGCTCGACGGGATGATCAGCGCCAATACGGCCGGCCAGCCCACCAATACTCCATTGGCCGGCGCGATCGTGACGGTCCATGTCCTGAATGCCGCGACAGGAGAGCGGGTGGGTGCGCCGGCGCATCGTGCCGTGACGCGTGACGACGGACGATGGGGGCCGTTCCGCGCGACGCCAACCACGACGTACGAGTTCGAGGTTGTCGCGCCGGACAGCAGCGTCATCCTGCATGTGTATCGTGCACCGTTCCCTCGCTCCAGTGCCGTGGTCAACGTCCGGCTTCCTGCGCCGGTCGCATCACGCGGCGATAGTGTGAGCGTGTTGATCACGCGGCCACGAGGCTATTTCAGTGCGGATCGTGATTCGGTGCAGTTTGACGGCGCTCCCGCTCGCGGCATTGGTCGCGGCGTGCCTATCGTGGATCGGGCGGTGGCGTGGTTCCCCGCCGCGGCGCCACGCACCGTACGCGCCCGCGTGAATGGCGCCACACTGGTCGTTCGCACCCATCCCGACGATCGGCGGCGACTGGTGCTCGCTGAGTTCCAGCAGGACTGAGCGGCAACACGAAACGCACAACGGGAGCGGCGCCGACATGATGCTGCTCCCGTTTGGCCATGTGTCTGCCAGTCCGCGCGGCATCACAGGCGCGCGCCGCGCCCGTCGCCGCCCCGCCGTTTCGCCGCCTGCGGAAATGCCGGCAGCTTGGCAATGTCGCGCTGGTCATGCTGAATGATGATCGTCGCCATGAGATGCTTTGCGGTCTGCTTGAAGCGATCGAGTGACGCGAGGGTGGCCGCGCGATCGGTGTTGAAGCTCGGAACGCCGTTACTGTCGTAGTTCTCGTAAAAATGCGCGAGATCGCCGGTGAGCAGGACGTTGCCGGTCTCCGTGAGGCGCACGAGCAGACTGCGATGTCCCGGCGTATGGCCGGGCATGTTGAGAATGATCACCGATCCATCACCGAATACGTCAATTTTGCCGGTGAGCGATTCGAGCTTGCTGCCACCAGTGAGCCACGGGGCAATGGGCGCCTGGTTGGGCGTGAGCTTGGCGTCTGCGAGCACGTCCCAGTCACCCTTGCCCACGAGTAGCGTCGCTTGCGGGAAGAGGCTCGCCTGTCCGATGTGATCGCCGTGCGAGTGGCTGAGCCCCACAAGCTTCACCTGCCCGGGAACGATCGAGAGCTGTCCCATCAGCTCCACCAGACTTTGTTTGGGCGCCGTGGGGGCAGGGCCTTTGGGAAACCCGGTGTCCCATACGAGCACGTCATCGCTGTGGCGGATGACGTAGCAGCTGTACATCAGCTGCCCCCTAAGGCCGTTGTACGCGTACGTGTCGGAGCAATGCTGCCCCACGTCGGTTGGCGGCGCGTTGGTGCCACACTCGAGGCGCGTGGGGGAAACCGGCGTGGCTGCAGCCTGGGCATGCACCGCGCGGCTGACGGTCAACGAGAGCGCGCAGGTGGTCGCGAAGGCGGCGGCGCGTACCAGCGGACGAAAAGCGAGACGTATGATCAGGGTCCGGTAGACGTGGTGTCCCGCCGAATGTGTCGTGGCGGGCAGGTGACCGCCTGCGCTCGCTCCGACGGGAGGGCTCCAGCCCTTGCCGACTCGCGCCCGCTATCGTAGTTCACGGGTATGAAAATTCTTTCTCTCTCATCGTCGGCGCTGGCCCCGCGTCGCGTCCGTCTGATGGTGCTGGTCGCGCTGGGTTTGCTGGTGCCGACACTCACTGGCAGCCAGTCCCGTCGCTGCCCGCGGTATGCCCGCGTGCCGGGGTATGGCGCGTGCAGCAACATCGGGGGCAGCAACTGCGGCTTCTGCACCTACCGCTGCAACGATGACACCGTGGTGCGTTGGAACGTGTGCGCGGGGTAATCGCGCGCTCGGCGGTGACGCTGTTGCTGCCGCTTGGCCTGTTGGGGTGTGACGTCGGTTCGAAGACCGAGGGAAAAGCCCCGCCGGAGCTCAACGCCGCGCTGGAGGCACGCACCGTGTATCCGGCAAAGCGCGAAGAGTGGCGTAGCGACATCACGTCGTACACCGACAGCACCATGGTGCCGCGCGTGTTTCGCGCCAGCGGGACCACGGTCGCGCTGCTCCAGGACGCGCCGCAGCGTGTTTCGCTCTTCGAGCTCAATCGGAAGGGCATGCTGCTCTCCACGCGGCCGGCGCGAGTCGATGCCGTGCTGAACGCAGAGGTGCCACGCGACATCGTGGCGCCTACCGATCTGTCGCGCGTGACCGACGACGGGCAAGTCGACATCATCGACAGCGCGAGCAGTGTGCTCGTACGCGAATCTATTGGCGGATACGTGTTTCGCCGCGACTTGCCACTGCTGCGTGGCGGGAGTGGTCGCTTGTGTACGGTGTCGCCGGCGACGCTGCTGCATGTGCGTACGCTGGGCGCACGCCGCGCGCTCGAAGCGTTTACGCTCACGGCCGACCCCAAGGAAGACTCGCTCATCGGGCGGCACCGCATTGTCGGCGCCGAGGGCGCGCGGTTGCGCTTTGGCAGCGGTGACTCGCGCCGGTGTCTGTTGATTACCGGGCGTGAGGTGCTCATTGTCAGCGCGCCGGACAGTCTTGGCGCTGGCGCACCACCGCGGCTGTCGCGGCTCAAGGCGCCGGGTGATACCATGTCGCACACAAAGAGGGAGGTCGGTGCCGCCGCACGCACCGACCGCACGTTGGTGCAGCCCTACGTGGTCGACGCCGCGATCGTCGACGGCGGATTCGTGTTGTTGCTGGGCGTGGAGTCTGACCGCTATGGACGCCTGCTCGATTACTACAACGAAAAGGGCGAGTACATCCAGAGCGCCATGCTGCCGTTCACGGCATCGGCCATGGCGGCATCGGGACCGCGCTTTCTGGTGCTGCATCAGGACGAACGGTTCCGTTGGTGGTTATCGTCATGGCTGACGCCCATGGCGGCACGTGGTGCGACCGCGCCGCCGGAACCACGGCAGGTAAACCGCGCCCCCGAGCGGCAGCTGTTCGAGCCGCCGCCGCGGATGCGCTGATCTGCCCGCGCCATAACGGTGCGCCGCACTCAGTCCAAACCAGGTTCGCGCCGATCGTCGGGAAGCGTCGAAGCCATGGTCCACAGCGGAGCCATGACGGCCAGCAGGAAGGTCGAGAGAAACACCCCGAGTGCGGGGACGACAGGCAGCTTGCCAACCGAAAGTACGAGTATGGCGAGGCTCAGTAGAATCAGCATCGGCCAGTAGCAGCGCCGATACGTCTGATCGTCGAGCCGCTGCTGCCACTCATCGTGACCGGCCGGCAGGGCGGCCACGAGCGGATCGGCGGCGCCACGCACCGATGCGTTGAGACACCCGGTCAACAGCATCCACCCAAGCATGACGAATACCGCCCCAGCCATGGTCCATCCACTCGCCACGCGTTGATCGGCAACGTGCAGTGCCCCAACGGTGAACAGCATACTCGTCAGCACAACTGTCGCGACGACACTGGTCAGTACCAGTCGGCGGCGGGTCGCGGGATCACGTGTCCATTCTCGCGCCGAATCGTTCATCGCGTCGACTACGGCCAACCGCGACGGAGCCTGCTTGGGAGAGATCACTGACATGCGAGAGCCCTCAGGGTGCTGATGGAGAAGTCGACTTGTTGTCCGGGCCCGCTCGACGGAGTGCCGTCTCGAGCGGTTCGAACGGATGCAGGGAGAACAGCACCTCGACCGGCACGGCGAAAAAATCGGCCATGCGCAAGCCGAGTTCGAGCGACGGGGTATAGTCCCCCCGCTCGATGAACCCGATGGTTTGCGGGTTGCCACTTACGGCGTCGGCCAGCTCTTGCCGACTGACGCCGCGCGCCGCCCGAAGGACGGCCATTCGGTAATGCAGCTGAGCGGTCACGTGTTTCGAAAAGGCGCATACTGTTATGCATTCGCAATAGTTGGCTTCCTTTCAATGGCCAAAAGTCTCCTGAGGAAAGAGGAAAGGGGTCAGAGTCAGGACGGATCTACCGGTTCACCGCGTTTTTCCGGGAGCGCGCTCGGCAATGCGATGACACGTGCTGTGACGGGAAAGGCCAGATTGGACGCATGCGGCCGTGTAGCGGCCCCGTTTCCTTTACCCGTTTCCTGCCATGCCCAGGCTCCCTCGTTTCATTCTGGCTGGTGCCCCGGTTCATCATGTACTACGCGGAAACAACCGCGCCGGGATCTTCGTCGACGACCGAGACCGTCTGTTGTATCGCGATCTTCTGCTCGAAGGGGTTCGGCGGTTCGAGTGTCTTATACATGCGTACGTTTTCATGTCGAACCACACGCACCTGCTGCTGACGCCGGCGACGCGCGACGGCGTGTCGCTGTTGACTCAGTGGATGGGACGGAAATACGTGACGGCCTTCAACCGTCGGCATCGGCGTACCGGAACCCTCTGGGAGGGACGGTTCCGCTCTACTGTTGTCGGATCGGCGAGGTACTTCCTCGCTTGTAGTCGTTATATCGACCAGAACCCCGTACGCGCAGAGATGGTGCGCGCGCCGGAGGAGTATCCATGGTCGAGCTTTAATCGGCTCGCATTCGGCACCCCTGACGATCTTGTCACGGAGCATGCCGAATACAGGAACCTCGGACTCACTACAGGCGAGCGGCAGCGCGCCTATCTCGAGTTGTGTACGCCGCCCGTCGACTCGGCACTCGTGCTTGATATCCGCAAGGCCACGCGCCGCGGTACGCCTCTTGGTCCGGTGCGGGCACGGAGACTCCGGGGCAGGCCACCGGCCGGCTAATGGCTCGACTCTGCCCCCGCTCTGATGGGAGGAGAAACGCTTGCGGAGAAACGACTCGGAGAAACGACTCTGACCCCTTTGGGCGCCCTTGGGGAGGCGCACGTCGACAATGGCGGCGAGCGACGCTTCTACCACCCAGGCGACCTCGGTATCCTGTCCGAGAAAGTCACGGGCAATGCCGATGCGCGCACCTTCGGAATGATGCCGTCGCGACTGAGCAGGCCGTGCGTGGGCTTGAGCCCGACGATGCCGTTCACGGTAGACGGCCCGCGAATGGATCCGCCGGTGTCGGTCCCCAGTCCGAGTGTGGCAAAGACCGCAGCAATCGCTGCGCCAGTGCCGCCCGAGGAGCCGGACGGTGAACGCAACAGGTCGTGCGGATTGAGCGTCTGCCCACCCAACGAGCTGAAGGCGCCGCCTGATGCGAACTCCGAGAGATTCACCTTGGCAATGATGACGGCACCGGCATCGCGCAGCTTCTTCACCAGGAACGCATCGTCTGGCGGCAGTGAGCCTTCGAGCAGTACCGAACCGCCTGTCGTGGGCAGATCGTGGGTGTCGTAGTTGTCTTTGAGCACGACGGGAATGCCGTGCAACAGCGACCGCTTGCCCGTGGCTTTCCGTTCACGATCGAGTGCGCGGGCCTGTTCGAGTGCGCGTGGGGTGCGCGCAAGGACGGCATTGATGCGCGGGCCTTCGTCGTCATACGCGTCAATACGCGCCAAGCGGAGAGCCACCAACCGCTCACTGGTGATGGTGCCGGCATCCATCGCGGCGGCGAGTTGCTGAATGCTCGCCGCATCGAGCGAAACAGATTGTGCGCGTGCCACTGTCGCACTGAACAGCAGCGTGACAGTCAGTCGCGCAAGTCGTCGCACAGGTCGCGCGTATCACACCATCGGGAACGCTCCTTGTATGAAAGCGGCGGACTAGCGCGGAGACTTCGGCGAGAACTCGGTGAGCTGCATGAACACGCGCGCTGGTGGTTTTGCTAGGATAGCTCCATCAACTTCGCTCGCCGTGCGAACGCGCTGCCACATGGTGTCGGCGCTGAACGCCTTCCAGTTGCGATCCGCCGCTTCGCGACTGTCGTGCGAAATGACGTAAATGAGCGTGTTGTCCCGGAGCGTACTGTCCGTGGGCGTCCAGTACATCTCGTTCCGCATGCCATGCCGCTCGAAGAGCTTGAGCGTGTGATCGGCAAAGCGCTTCTTGAGTGCGGGCAGTCGACCGGGGTTCGTGGTATAGGTGCGCAGCTCGTACACGCGACTGTCGCGCTGCTGGCCAACCTGTACGCCCAAGGCAAAGGCGGTGGATACCGAAGCGGTCAATGCCGCCAGCGCGAAGGCGAGATGTCGACGGGTCATGGCGTAGGAAGTGGGAGAACAACGACACACGGAAAAGCTACGCCCGCAGGCGGTACGCCGCTCGGTGTGTGGTACATTCGGTGTGTGGTACATGCAGAAGACGCCCCTTAGCCGCTGGTCAGGCGCTCTCGCGGGCCGCATTGTTCTGCCATGCTCTTTCGAACCCGCATGGTGTCTTTGACGCTCTGTGTCTCCGCAGTACTGCCGCTGCTCGTACGCGAACCTGCATCTCCGGCCGCGCGGGTCACTCCTGCCCACCGCGAGCTCACGGACCTGCCGTTGGCCGGCCTAGAGAACTATCGCGTGCCCGCCGGCCGTCGTGTGGACGATACCCTCGTGGTCACGCTCGAAGCGCGTGAGGCACGTTGGCGCCCGCAGCGGACGTGGTGCGCGGCCTGATTCCGCAGCCTGCCACCTCGCTCATGGATTCCGTAGCGCTCGTGAAACTCGGTCCCGATACTGTACAGGTCGTGCAGCCGTGGCAGGTGCTCGCCGTTGATGGCGCCGACGTGTCAGCGGCGCAGCAGCAGCGCCTGGTACGGGCGCAGCGCCAGCTGTCGGCCGGCATGACGATGGACCTGTCCGTTGTCATGCCGCGCGAGACGGGGTATGCGCTTCGCCTCAGAATGGATAGCGACGACACCATTGACGCCCCCACGAGGGCAATGCTCGCGCCGCTGATGGTGCGTGCCGACCCGTATAGGTAGCCTCGCCGGAGCCACATGCGCGGCGTGGATGCTGGCCCGGACCGAACCTGTGCGGCCATTCGTCACCATCTGAACGGGCAGTTCGTCGCCGCGCTCATCGCTTCGCGTCTTCCAGACGATAGCCGACGCCCTGAATCGATCGGATCGTCAACGAGGCTCCCGCATCGGACAGCGCCTTGCGTAAGCGCGATACGTGCACGGAGATGCTTGTGGGCGAACAGTCGGCATCGTCCATATGCTTCTCCAGCATCCAGGCGCGCTTGGCCACACGCGGGTGCCGCTCGATGAGCGCGGAGAGCATGTCGTATTCGCGCGGTCGCAGGAGCACCACATCTTGCGCGACCGTTGATGAACGGGCGCTCGCCAAGTCGGACGTTGCCGAATGCCGTGACCGATTCGCCCGCGCTCTGCTTCCGGCGCACGAGCGCGCGGATGCGCGCCAGCAACTCGCTCGGTACGAAGGGCTTGAGCAGAAAATCATCGGCCCCCTGATCGAGACTCTGCACGACATACTCCGGCGGGCTCGCCGTAAGTACGATCACGAGCCGCGTAGTCAACGCCGGAAGTAGCGAGAGGCCGTCGCCGTCGGGGAGACCGCGGTCGAGGATGACGAGGACCGGGTCGAATGTGGGCAACACGGCGCGCGCTTCGCGCAGCGAACTGGCCGCGAGCACGTTGTACTGGTTGATCCGGAGGAGTTCGCAGAGCAACTCCGCCAGATCCCGGTCATCTTCAACGAGCAGCACATTCATCGACAACAATTCTCTCACGGTCTGAGTCCGGCGGCCGAAGGAGCCACGCGAGGATGGCGCCGCGCGCCACACCCAGGGACGAACGGTGAAAGAGCCGTGCAACATCACTGCTCGAGGTAAACGATTGTTCACGACGTTCCACCATCTGGATATTCATTTTGATGCGTACGACGTTCGCCCTGCTAATCAGTCTCGGCCTCGCCACGACCGCTCATGCGTAGACTTATTCCCTCACGCCCACCAAGACGTCGCCAGCGGGGGACGTTTCCTGCACCACGGTCGCCCCGTGGCTCATTGCCGAAGGGTAGCCAATCGGCCCTTGCAACAGAGCGTTCTTTGCCGGAAAGGCCACCAGCTTCACTGCGGGCCGCTAGCAGGGTGCTGAAAAAAAGGTGAACGGACGCGATTTTCTTGTGGTGCGGACGGTTTCAGCGCTTTTGGCGAGATGATTCGCGTGTGGCGCGGTGGTTCAGCGCGCGGTGGCGCTCATTTGGCCATCGCGCGGCCGCTCTATCGGCGCGCGACGCGCGTCACGTCGCCGCTGGCCGACGAATGAGCGTGCGAATCCGCACCAGGTTGTACGCCGCGTGCACGAAGCGAAACACGAAGTCGACGCGGCGTTGGCCGCGGTGACGCAGTTTACGCAGTCCGCCCACCACCTTGCCCCAGCCGAAGCTCTCCTCCACCAGCTTTCGCTTTTGTTGACTGACCGCGTAGCCGTCGTGCCGCGTGGTGCGGTCATCCACGGCGCTGCGCGGTTTGCGGGCGTGAAGGTTCTGCGCCACGTGCGGCGTGGCGCCGGCGGCGCGCACGCCCTCCACAAAGGCCGGGGTATCGTAGCCTTTGTCCGCGCCGAGCGTGCGCCGCCGGGCCCGGGGATCCAGTGTCGTCAGCATCTCGAGTGCCGCGTCTCGCTCACTCTCGTAGCCTGGCGCGCGCACATCCGTGGCGACGATCAGCCCGTGGCGATTATCCATCAACACACTGCCGAGATAGCCCACGATGGACGCGGTGCCACTACTCTTCCGCGCCAACCGCGCGTCGGGGTCCGTCGTCGACTGGTGCGTCTCGTTCGTGCGACGCTGCTGCCGGAAGTTGACGGTCGGATTCTTCGGGTCGCCATCGTCGCGCGGCGTCCGGGCCGCGGGATCCTTCGGTTGCACACTCTTCTGACTGGCCCACGCGTCGAGCAGGGTGCCATCGACGGTGAAGTGCTCATGCGAGAGCAGGCCATGCGACTCGGCGACCCGCAACACTTCCTGCAAAAACGCGTCGGCAATCCCGCCGTCCATCAAGCGCTCGCGATTCTTGCTGAAGACCGTCGGCACCCAGATGGGATCATCCGGATTGAGACCGACGAACCAGCGGAACAGGAGATTGTAGTCGAGCTGCTCCATCAACTGGCGCTCGCTGCGGATCGTGTACAGCGCCTGCAAGAGCAGCGCGCGCAGGAGGCGCTCGGGCGGAATCGACGGGCGGCCCATCGCCGAATACAGATCCGTGAAGCGCGGGGAGAGCGCCCGCAGGATCGGCTGCACCAGCGCGTGCATCGCGCGCAGCGGATGATCGGCCGGGATCCGGTCCTCAATGGACACGTAGCTGAACATCGTCGACTGCGGCTGATCGGCACCACGCATCGGTAACGCCTCGGGAAAGAGTCGCGCCCACTATACAACACGGCGCGCCATACGCCAGGTTTTTACGGCGACTTTTTCATCACCCTGCTAGACGTCGACGCCGACAGTAAACGGGGCCTCGTACATCGCGCCAACGGCCAGGCCTCCCTTTGGCGGAGCAGCCCGATCGAGAACCAGCACTACCGCTACACCTTCCGCACCTACCTCGACCTGACCAACCCGCCCTCCACCCTGTAGCTCACGCTCACCGAGATGTGGTTCGACAACTACTGGCTCGGCGTGAGCGTCAATGGTGGAGCGCTCGTCAACGGCGGTGTCACTCCGCAGCCGTTGGCCACAACGGGCGTGAACTGGACGCGCGCCTTTGCCTTCAAATCGACATTCACGAACTTCACGGCAGGGAAGAACACCATCGACATCGTACTGGCCGGCATCGGGCGCACGGACGGCTTCTTTGGCAACGGATATCTGGCGGTCGTATCGGAACCCGCGGCCGCCCCGCTGTCCTGTCGGGACGATTTGGCCTCGGGGCGTTCGTGATACGCACGCGTCGTCGTCGCCGCGCCTGAAACACTGTCCCGCTCGACAGCGGTGGGTCCGGCGCCGTAGACTCGGCAATGGACCTACTCAATATCCTCCGGCCGCTCGCGCGCCAAACCTTGTTGTGCGTAGGCGCGATACTCGCGCTCCCCATGATGGTCATCGCGCAACGTCCCGCGCCACGCACCACAGCGCCCGGCATCACGACCGCCGCGCGCGCGTCGGCCAAAGACTCCGCCGACGCGCTCGCGACCTTTCGCGAGAATCTCGCCGCCATTCATCAGCGCGACAAAGCGCGGTATCTCGCCACGTACGTGCACACCGCGCGATTGGTGCGCCACTCACCATCCGGTATGGAAACCGGCTATGACGGGTGGTCGGCAATCACCGAAAATGCCTGGCCCGACACGCTGATCGTGAAGGAGATGCGCGTGACGCCCATCGCGCCCGGCGTGGTGTACGGCTCCTACCGCTACATCGGTGTGCCGGCTCCTGGCGATACGCTGACGGGCGTGTCAACACGGGTGTTCGTGCGCACGCCGCAAGGGATGCGCATTACCGTCACGGCCTCGTGGAACGACGCGGTGCTGCCGGTCAAGCGATAGGGACGGACGTCGCGTTACGGTGCCGGTGTGTACGGGTCCTGCGCGAACCGTCCGTGATCGATGGTGCGCAGCCACCCGCGATTGGCGAGCGGTGCGCCCAGCGTGAGGGTGTCTCCTGACAGGAGGCGCACCACGCGGATATCGCGCGCCACAAGACTCACGTCTGGCGCACACCGGTCGGGGGTACGCTCGAGGCGGACCGCGTAGGCCGCGCCGGCAAACGTCGTGGACAGTCCGCGCGCATCGACAACGAGCGCGGCACCCTCGTCGATGCCAAGGCCGACGTTGGTGGTCGCAGTTGATGGCGGCGTTGCGAGACGCGCGAGGAAACCGACCAGTCGACCCATGCGATCGCGGGCAACGAAGTGCGAGTCGGTGATGATGCCGCGCATGGGGGCGAACGCGAACAACGGATCGGAGAACGTGACCGAGGGCGAATACGGATTGGCGAGCACCTGGGTCGATGTGGCGCTCGCCGTGCATCCGTCGTAGATCGTCGTTCCTTGAATGGCGAGGCCGGCACTGCCACCACCAACGCCGCCACCGCGTGCGTACACCCGGCGCACCGCTTCGATGACCGCCGAGGTGCGCCAGCCGACGTAGTTGCACTGATCGCCACCGGCAAAGTACACGAGTTCTGCGCGATCGACGGCGGCGACCAGTGCCGCTTCGCTCGCTGCAGCGGCCGACAGGATCGTGATCGTTTCGCAGGAAGCAACACCCCGCAGGTCCATGATGCGATCACATTCCGGCGTACGTGAGCCACTGGTTGCAAGCGATGCGGCGAGCACGACGACGTCGACCGGCGTGCTCGCGATACGATCAACGTGTGCCTGGAACGCCGTCGCGACGGGCGCGCCGCTGCCCTGCAGCAACAGCGACGGGCCACGAAGTGTCGGCAGCGCGTCGGTCGAAGCGCCGAGGCGAGCGCGAACAAAGCCAGTCGACACCGGCTGTGTGGCAACGGGCGCCGTGTCTTGCGCACGACAAGCGCCAAGGGCGACCGCGGCGGCGAGGCTGACGGCGGCGGCGAATGACCGGGAAAGTGATAGCGACATCAACGAAGTCTTGGGCAATCGCGTCAAAAGGTAAAGAGCGCCGACGTGACTGGTCCGATGGTGAGCGTGAAGCGGTTATCCGGTGCTCGCGAAGCCCCCTGCATGACGCCGCGCACCGGGCCGGCATCGCGCGCGGGTCCAATGAGATTGCCCGCTGCCAGCAGGCCAATCAGGTCGCCGGCACTGGCGAGTCCAATGTCCGCGTCTCCGGCGGTCACGTTGTACGCGACTCGGCGCGCAAAGTGAGGACCGAAGGCGTCGCCCAGCGTCTGCCCCCCAATGGCCACGGCGATGGTCGCCTTGCCGCTGCTACGAAGGCTGTTGTCGGAGCGCGTGTACGAGCCGACCTGCGGGTTGTTGGGGTCGTACAGCCGGACGCGGCCGGTGCTTTCGAAGGGGACCCCCACCTCGATCACCGGCGGTGTCTGTGCCGTAATACGGGCGGGCATACCCAACGTGGCGGAGGGCATTGGCGGAACCAGATGAACGCTAGCCGAGCGATAGCGACGGCGACATACGTTGCACGGCGCACCGTCGATCTCGTTGGGACGAACCGCGCAACTGGCGAAACCGCGAGCGCACGGCGAACGTGGTGATCTCATCCTTAACGGGAGTCGCGGCGTGGACTGGTCAATTATCGGGCTCAATCTGTTGTACGCGGTTCTTGGGGTGGTGCTCATGTTCGTGGCGTACAAGGTCATTGATCTGCTCACGCCCGAAGTGCACTTCGCCGAAGAACTGCAGAAAGGGAACCTGGCGGTCGGCATGTTCGTGGCGGCAATCTTCATCGCCGTCGCCATTGTCGTCGCGGGCGCACTCAACTGATGCGCGCCTACGGCGTGCGGCCGCTGTTGTTACTGCTGTTGCTTGCGCCTGGTACGGTGTTGGGAGCACAGCCGCGCGCCGACGCCGACCGCTATGACGATGTATTCCGCAAGGCCACCAAGCGGCACTTCGGGCCCGCCTTCGACTGGCGCCTGTTCAAGGCGCAGGGGATGGCGGAGAGCAACATCGATGCGACCGCGCGCAGTCGTGTGGGCGCGCGCGGCGTCATGCAGCTCATGCCCGGCACCTTTCGCGAAGTGGCGTCGAAGAATCCGGAGCTGACGCGCATTGACGATGCGACATCAAACATCATGGCCGGTGTTGCCTACGACCGCCGATTATGGGACGCCTGGGCGCGGGATTCCGTCGAGACGGATCGCCTGCCGTTCACGCTGGCATCATACAATGCGGGGCGCGGCACGTTGCTGTCCGCGCAGCGCACGGCGCGAGCATCGGCCCTCGATCCGCGGGCCTGGGCGAACATCGAGCGAGTCGCGCCGACGGTGCCGCGATGGCGTCATGCGGAAACACTGGGCTATGTGCGCCGCATTGCGCAGCTGCACGGACAACTCGATGATCGTGGCCGCGTGATGAGCGGCACAATCACCATACGCGGCGGGCGTGCCCGTTGAACCCAAGGTATCTGACATGAGTCACATCGAGCTGGTCACGCTGCTCGTCCACGAGTACGATGCCGCCATCGCCTTCTTTGTCAACGGACTGCACTTCGACGTGGTCGAAGACGTCTCAGCACTGACCAATGATGGTCGACCGAAGCGGTGGGTGGTCGTGCGCCCGCCGCGGGGGCAGGTTGGCCTGTTGCTGGCGCGCGCCGACGGCGAGGAGCAGATCGCCCAGGTGGGCCGACAGTGCGCCGGTCGCGTCGGCTTCTTTCTGCGTGTTGATGAATTTGACGCGACCTACACACGAATGCGCGATGCCGGCGTGCACTTCGTCACCGAACCTCGCGCGGAGCCGTATGGGCAGGTCGCGGTATTCGTCGATGTGTCCGGTAACCGCTGGGATTTGCTGGGCCCTGCCGGGAATGCAGATTCCATAGCATGACGCATCTCGAACTCGGCCTCGACACCTTCGGTGACGTCACCGAAGGGCCCGACGGCGCCCTGATCCCTCACGCACACGTCATCCGCAATCTCATGGCGGAAGCCGAACTGGCCGATCGTGTCGGCGTAGACTTCATCGGCGTCGGCGAGCACCACCGCGATGACTTCGCGGTGTCGTCGCCGGAGGTCGTGCTCGCGGCAATCGCGGGGCGTACGTCGCGCATCCGGCTGGGGTCCGCCGTCACGGTCCTCAGCTCCGACGATCCTGTCCGCGTGTACCAACGGTTTGCGACCCTTGATGCCGTGTCGAACGGGCGCGCCGAAGTCATTCTGGGACGAGGGTCGTTTACGGAATCGTTCCCCTTGCTCGGCTATGCACGCGATCAGTACTCCGTGCTCTTCGAAGAGAAACTGGAGTTATTCGCCGAGCTGCTGAAGGAGCAGGCCGTGACGTGGAGTGGGCGCACGCGCGCACCGCTTTCGCATCAGCATGTCTATCCGAAGACCGACGCCGCATCGATCACCACGTGGATCGGTGTGGGCGGCAGCCCGGAGTCCGTCGTCCGCGCGGCGGCTGTTCAGTACGCGTAGCCGAAGATGATGTTCATCTCGTCGGTGGAGAGCAATCCAAAACCCACGGCGCGATCGGTGACGTTGTTGTAGGTCACCACGGACACGAGCGCGTCACCCACTTCGAGCACGATGGGAGTGCTGAAGTTGATGAAGGCGGGATGCTCCCAGTCGGTATTCATGTACACGCTCGTTTCCATGCCGTTCGCGCGGCGCACGCGGATCTCATAGCGCTCGCCGAGCGCATGCATGTGCAACGTGAGTCCCAAGACGGTGGTCCGCGCGGACATGGGGAACTGCGTACGAATCGTGCTGCGTTGTCTGGCGGGGAGCGTGAAGGTGGTGTTGGCCAGATTGAGCGAACGGGCGACCGTCTGCACCTGTGACCGCGGAGCCGTGTACAGATTCGCCATCGCCTGACCGGGAATGTTGATCGGCGCGCGGTTCACGTAATGCACGTTGAAGTCGAGTGCCGCGTTGGCGGGCAGTCGCAGCGCCACACCCGGTGGGAAGCTGTAGTCGAACTCTGGCGTCATGGCGCCCGCAAAAAACACATGGCAGGCCATGGGCAACATGTTCAGCAGGTTCTGCGAACCATTGGGGTTACGCAGGTCGCGCACGAGGTCCGGAATCGGTCGCGTGTTGCACGGAAACGTCGTGCGCGATTCGTCGAAGGTGTAGAGCAACAGGTGGTGACTGCCCGGACGCATGCGCGACTGAATGCGGGTGACATACATTTCGCTTGCATTGTTCAGGCGCCGATAGACGAACAGCTCGCGCTCGAGGTTGGGCGTGACGGCAAAGCTATCGACGCCCAGCTGAATACCCGTGCCGGCGGCCGGCGCCGGGAGCGGCGTAAAGCTGGCGGTTTGCGTGCGCGCATCGAGCAGCACGGTGGTATCGACGACGTGACCGGTCCGCGGCGCACCTGCCTCGATCCAGCGGCGCACGTACTCCAGTTGGCCGGCGGTGAGGCTTCTGGTGGTGCCCATGGGCATGAGGTTGCCGTAGTCGCGGCTGTGGTGTCCCGGAATCCACGCCAGCTTATGGTACAGCAGCGAACTATCGGCGCGGTTCGCCTTGACGCGCAGCATGCCGTCGGCCTTGGCCAGCGTTTGCAGCGACGGCACCCCAACGAGTTGCTGATACGATGAATCGGCGGTGAGTACCAGCTGCGACTGCCGCGCGTTGCTGTCGCCGGCGCGATGGCAGTTCGCGCAGGAAGGCGTCAGGATGTCGCGCTGTATGCGGGCAAACGTCCCATCGGGGATGGACGCACTGCCGGTGGGCGTACTGTTGTCACCACCGCTGCAGCCGGCGAGGAGCGCAAGGGCGAGCAGTCGGGCCGTTTTCATGCGAACCTGTGCATGCGCAGCGAAGGAGGGAACTGCATGTGAAGCAGTACGTTACAGTGAATTATGCCACTAAATTTGACTGGACGAGCCTCTGTCTTCGGTTTCCAGAGACATGAACTCCGAAGCTAACGTCGCCCCACGCCACGGGGCCCCTCTCGCCTCGTTTCCGTGCCCTTTGCGCTTTTGCTGTTAACCGCTGGATTCGTGGTGGGTCAACCTCCGGCGAGCCAAGCGGACCAAGCCGGTGTGCTCGAGGGTCGCGTCGTCGAGGCCGCAACGGCCTCACCGGTTGGCTCGGCGACAGTCGTGCTCCGCGGCACGCGCGTGGGGACAGTCGCCAACGACGACGGCCGGTTCGTGCTGGGTGGACTTCCCGCAGGCTCGGCCCGTATCGTGGTCGGACGCTTGGGGTATCGGACCGATACGCTTACGGTCACCATTCGCAGCGGCGACACGACGCGACTTACGGTGCGGTTGCAGCCGGCGACGGCCGCGCTGCAGACGGTGAAGGTGGCGGCCGCCGCCACGGAGCGCGACCAGTTTCGTCTGTCGGGAAGCCCGAGCGTGGTGAGCGTGCGCGGCGAAACACTCAAGCGTGTGCCGGTCATCGGGGAGCCCGATGTGCTGCGTGTGGTGCAGCTGCTTCCCGGTGTGGTTGCCACCAACGATTTCACCGCCGGCTACAATGTGCGCGGCGGCGAAAGCGATCAGAACCTCGTGCTGCTCGACGGTTACCCTATCTACAATCCGTTTCACCTTGGCGGACTGTTCGGCACGTTCATTGACGAAACCGTGGCCGAGTTCGAGTTGCTGCCAGGTGGGATTCCGGCACGGTATGGATCGCGCTTGTCGAGTGTGTTGAGTGTGGTTCCCAAGGCGGAAGCGCGCAGCGGTGTGCACGGCGCGGCCTCGGTGTCGGTGCTCGCGAGCACCTTGTCGCTGGGGGGCACTGTGCGCGGAACAACCAGCTGGAATGTGGCCGCGCGTCGCACCTACGCCGACCGATTCGTTTCGTTGCTCAGCGACCGGCAGCTGCCGTACTACTTCACCGACATGCAGGCGCATGTCCGTCATCAGCTGCGTGGGGGCGGAACGCTGTCGGCGACAGCGTATCGGGGCAGCGATGTACTCGATGCGTCGTTGGAAGCGTTCGGCGACTCATCGCAGGCTGGGGGTGGGCGCATTCTGTTCGACTGGGGCAATACGCTGCTCGGCGTGGCATACACGCAGCCGTTGGGCGCACGATGGGGCGGTGACTCGACGCGCGTCATGCAGCGGCTGTCGTGGACGGGATTCAATACCACGCTCGACCTCGGCGACGGATCGCTGCGCTTCGTGAACACGCTTGGCGATTCGCGCGCGTGGGGCGAGCTGTCGCGCTGGCGCGGTACGCACGAAACGCTCGTAGGGTACGAGTGGTCGGGATTGCGAACGCGCTACGACATCAACGCGGCGGCCTCGGACGATCCCATCCTTGCGGTTGGTCAGCGCCCGTCGGCCGCCTCGGTGTATGTCGATCACACCGTGCGGGGGGCGCGCACGGTGACACGCGTGGGTATGCGCGGCGAAACGGTAACCGGTACCGGGTGGACCGGCCTGTCGCCGCGACTGTCGTTCAAGTGGTTCGCGACACCGAACCGCGCCTTCACCGTGGCCGCCGGTCGCACGACACAGTGGACGCCGGCGCTGCGCAACGAGCAAGCGCCCATTCGCATCTTTGATTTCTGGCTTACGGCCGATCGCAATACCCCCGTGGCGAGTGCCTGGCAGGGGAGTGCCGGCGGCGAGCAGTGGTTTGGTGGAAGTCGCTTCGTACGGCTCGAGGGATGGATCAAGCGCTACGGTTCACTCCCGTCGTCGAATCTCTTCAATGACCCCGATGTGCTGGGCGACGAATTCATCGTCACCACCGGCACGTCGTACGGCGCCGACGTGCTGGTGCGTCAGCTGGAGCGCGAGCGTGTGTCAGGGTGGATTGCCTATTCGTATGCGGTAAGCTGGCGCGACGGAGTGGATGGACGGTTCGCCCCGGTGCAGGATCGTCGCCACAATCTCAATGTGGTGACGTCGTACCGGCCGGGTGGTGTGTGGAGCTACGGTATTCGACTCGGCGTGGGTACGGGAACGCCATTCACCGACGTGGTGGGTCAGCTTGTACGTCGCCGGTACGATCCGATTACGAACAGTTTCAGCACCGGGAATCAGGACGTGTCACGCGAGCCCATTGGCGGCGTCCGCAACGGTGCGCGTTTTCCGCTCTTTCAGCGTATGGACGTGAGCGTGACGCGGACCAAGCCGGGCAAGCGTACGTGGGCGCCGTACTTCTCCATCGTGAACGCGTACAACGCACGCAACGTATTCACCTACTTCTTCGACTACAGCGATAATCCTCCCACGCGAACGGCGATTTCACAGTTCCCATTCATCCCCACGGCCGGAGTGTCCGTCTCATGGTGATGCAACACGTCTTGGCGCGTGTACGTCGAGTCTGTGGCGTGGGCTTCGCTGTTCTGCTGGTCGCATGTGAGGCCGCTCCCGTCGAGGTGACGTCGCCCGCCGCCTCCATTGTGGTCCACGCCGTGCTCAATCCAGACGTCGCCGAGCAGGTGGTGCTGGTGGAGAGCTCCCTCACGGGGCGTGTGGACATCAACGACGGGCTCAGGTTCGACCCGCTCGATCCCATTCGCACTGCGGGCGGCTCTCCGCTCACGGGCGCTGATGTGCGGCTGTTGGCCGAAGGCGACAGTGTAGGGGTACGCGCGGTAGAGACGATCGTCCGCACGCGCGCGACGGGACGATACGTGGTGCCGCGGGCGGCACTCGCGGTCCAACCTGGCCGTCGCTATCGGTTGCGCGTGCGTACCACGGACGGGCGCGAGGCTACCGGTGAGACGCTGGTGCCCGGAGCGCCGCCAGGATGGACCGCTGGTGCCGGCGCCGTCGCCACACCGGTCACGCTCGAGCGCAGTCGTGACACGCTGTCGCTGCGCTGGACACCGGTGCGTGACGCGCGCACGTACGCCATTCGGGTGGAAACGCCATACGGTCCGTGGGCGCTGTTTGCAGACTCTACGCAGTTCAACCTGTCGGGAGGACTGCGCAACTTCTTTGCGGAGGGGCTCCCGTCGGTGTGGTTTCCCGGCTTCGTGCAAACGGCGAGTGTCGTGGCCGTCGATGCCAACTTCTACGACTACAACCGCTCGGGGAACGATCCCTTTGGCGGCACGGGGCTCATCAGCAGCGTGCGTGGCGGCATTGGCTTGTTCGGCAGCGTGGTCAACATGTTGCGCCGCGACGTCACAGTGACGCAGCGCTCGCGCTTCCCCATCGATGCCCGCTGGCGTGGTACGTTGAGCACCGGCGCGGCGGCCGAGATGGACTTGTGGGTGGATGTCGAGGGGCAGACGGTGAGCTCCATCAGCGGCCGCGAAACCACTGCGCTCCGTCGCTTTCTGCTCGGCACGTTGCGTGGCGATCGCCTGCGACTCGTGACGCTGGCCGCGGGGTCGAGCGCCGATACGGTGTCGGTCTTCTCGGCGCGGTTGGCCGGCGACTCGCTGGTGGGCGACTACGACACGCGATTTGCGACGACGGGCGCGCGGGTGTTCCGGCGGGACCCGCGGTAGTCCCTTTCTTCGCGCAAACGCATGAACATCGTAGGGGGCATCTTTGCTGAATAATGCACGGGCGGTTCTGGCCGCACTCGCACTCTGCGCCGCACCGCTTGGCGCACAGCCGCGCGCCGCAACGGCCGCCGATCGCCCCAACGTCGTGCTCATCATTGCCGACGACATGGGTTACGCCGATATCGGCAGCTACGGCGCGCGCGACATACGCACGCCCAATCTGGACAAGTTGGCGCGTGCCGGTGTGCGCTTCACCGATTTTTACGCGAACGGCACCACCTGCACCCCGACGCGCGCTGCGCTCATCACCGGCCGCTATCAGCAGCGGTACGGCGTGGAGTTGCCGCTCAGTGCTGAGGGCGTGGCGACAGAACGCGGGCTGCTCGCCTCGCCCGGTTCGCTGCCGCGATTGCTCAAGTCGCGGGGATACGCGACGGCGTTGGTGGGAAAGTGGCACTTGGGGTACACGCCGGCACACAGTCCGCTCGCGCATGGCTTCGACTATTTCTTCGGCCTGAAGAGCGGCTATCACGACTATTGGCAGCACACCGACAGTCGCGGTGTGCCCGACCTGTGGGAGAACGACGCGCGCGTCTCAGTCACGGGGTACTCGACCGATCTGATTGCGCAGAAGGCGGTGTCATTCATCGCGCAGCACGCAAAGGAGCCGTTCTTCATCGACGTCGCGTTCAATGCGCCGCACTGGCCTTTTCAGCGTCCGGATACGCCCAGTGTGGCGGTGGGGAACGCGCGCTTTCTCAAACCCGCCGATTCACTCACCAGTTCGCGCGCCGACTACGTGACGATGGTGGAGCGCATGGATCGTGGCGTGGGGGAGATCCTGGCCGCGCTCGAGCGCGAGGGGATCGCGCGCAACACGCTCGTGATCTTCACCAACGACAACGGCGGTGAGTGGCTCTCCGACAACACGCCGCTCTTTGGCCGCAAGTACACCACGTGGGAAGGCGGCATCCGTGTGCCCGCCTTGGTGCGCTGGCCGGCGCGCATTGCCGCGGGACAGGTCTCGGCGCAGGTGGGGATGACCGTGGATCTCACCGCGACCATTCTCTCAGCGGCCGGTGTCGCGCTGCCCACCGATGCGCCGCTGGATGGTCGCGACCTGTTGCCGGCGATGACGCGCCGTGTGCCTCCCCAGGCGCGCACCCTGTTCTGGCGGTCACAGGCGGGGCGGCCCATGCGGGCGGTACGCGAGGGAGACCTCAAGCTCGTCGTCGACGCTGCGCACACGTACTTGTACGACATCAAACAGGACCCTGGTGAGCGACATGATCTGGCGCGACTGCGCACCAACGACGTCAGGCGCCTTACGCAGGCGCTCGCCGCATGGGAGCGCATGGTGGACGCCGAGGCGGTGACTCGTCGGTAAGGGAAGCGGCGTCCGTCACCATCGGACTCTTTCTCGTCGAAGCATCGCCCCACTCCCCCTGACGGATTAGAATCCGTCCATGCTTCCCCTCCTGCTGGCGCTCCTGCAACCGGTCAACGCCGGAGCCGCAGATAGGCCGACCCTCGAGCCCACCCCCGCCGTTGGCCGCAGCTTCTCCGGCCGTGCGAGGGAACTGTCCGCGCGGGCCCCGCGATTGCGCGACACGGTCACGCTCGACGGCACGCTTTCGGAGGCGGTGTGGCAGCAGGCCACCGTCATGAAGGAGTTCACGTCGTACAACCCTGTGGACGGCCGGCCAGCGCAGGACAACACCGAGGTGCGCATCTGGTACGCCGAGGACGCGCTGTATGTGGGCATCCGCGCGTACGCCCCGCCTGGTACGGTGCGTGCCACGCTGGCCGAACGCGATCGCATTGCCAACGACGACTGGGTGGCCATTCACCTCGACACGTTCAATGACCGCCGCCGGTCGTTCGTTTTTGCGGTCAACGCGTTCGGGGTGCAGGCCGACGGCATGCGCGCCGACGCCTCCGCGGGCCCCGGCGTTTCGCGCGCGTCGTTGGCAGGCAGTCGATCTGTCGCAGGATTACGTATGGCAGTCCAAGGGGCAGCTGCTCGACGACGGGTTCTCGGTGGAGATGCGCATTCCCTTCAAGTCCATCCGCTATCAGTTGGCGTCGACGCAGGACTGGGGATTGCAGATTGTGCGGCAGACGCAGCGCACCGGTTATCAGGACACGTGGGCGCCGACTTCGCGGGCGCAGCAGGCGTTCACGCCGCAGGCCGGGTATCTGCGCGGCATGACAGGCATGAAGCGCGGGCTGGTGCTCGACCTCACGCCGACCTCGGTCACCTCGACCACGGGCAGGCCAGCCGGTGGTATCACGGATCCTGACACGTGGCGCTACGGCACGCGTGGCGAGCTCAGTGGGGATGTGCGTTGGGGCATCACGTCGAACTTCACCGTCAACGCCACCGCCAATCCGGATTTCAGTCAAGTCGAGACCGACGTTGGCCAGATTCCGGGTGACGTGCGCTTCGCCCTCTTCTTTCCGGAGCTCCGCCCGTTCTTTGTGGAAGGCAGTGAGCAGTTCGACGCGCCAAACCGGCTCGTCAACACCCGCTCCATCGTGCAGCCGTTGGGCGCCATCAAACTCACCGGCAAGATTCCGCGCACCGACGTGGGGTTGCTTTCGGCGATCGACGCCCCGTCAAGCGGTCGTGATGGCAAGACCAGCCCGCGCTTCAACCTCGTGCGATTGCGCCGCGATGTCGGCGACCAGAGTACCGCCGGCATCGTGTTTACGGACCGGTCGGAAGGGTCGCGCTTCAATCGTGTGGCCGGGTTCGATACGCGCCTGCAGTTCGCGAAGGTGTACAGCGTCGACGTGCGTTACGCCGCGAGCATGACGCGCGATACCGTGACGCGCACTGGCTCACTGTGGGAAGTCAGTCACGGCCGGACCGGCCGCGGCTACGGCTATCGGTACAACGTGCAGGGCTTCAGCCCCGATTTCGAGACCCAAACGGGGTTCGTGAACCGTGTGGACTTCGTGCGGGCACAGCTCAATCAGCGCTACACGCTCTTCGGCAAGAAAGGCGGGTGGTGGGACCAGCGTCAGCACTTTCTCAGTGCCAGCTCGCTGTGGACGTACCAGCGCTTCAACGAGCGTGAGACGCCGCTCGAGTCGCGTGTCTCCGTCGACAACTCCATGACGATCCGCGGCGGATGGCGCGTGAGCGTGACCCCCGATGTCCAACGGGTTGCATTCGATGCGCGCCGTTATACCTCGTACGCCGTGCTCTCTGCCAGTGGTCGTGACACGCTGAGCTTCACGCCGAACACCGCGCAGATCACCAGCAACATGGCTCGCCGTGAATACGCCGCAGTGGCGACGTGCCGGTGCCACCATCACGGCCACCGTGGGCACCGAGCCGGAGTTCTTCGAAACCGCCACCGTGCAGCGGCGTGAAGTCGAGGCGCAGGTGGATCTACGACCGTCGTCGCAGGTGCGTATCGGTGCGCTGTTGCGATATCAGCGATTCGTGCGCGATCGCGATGGTTCGGTGTTCAGCACGCAGGTCGTGCCGCGCCTTCGCCTGGAGTATCAGTTCTCGCGCGCGCTCTTCTTGCGCTTCATCGGGCAGGTGGAGTCGCGCGATCGGAGCGCGTTACGCGATCCGCGTACGGAGCAGCCGCTCTTTCGCCGCTCAGCGACGGGCGTACTCTCGGCGCAAGGCGGGAGGAAGTCGCTGTTGGGGCGTGCCGACTGGCTGATCAGCTATCTGCCGAGCCCGGGTACGGTGGTGTTCGTGGGCTACGGGACCGCCGTTGACGCTACGGAGACGATGCGGCCGACAGATATGCAGCGCACGAGCGACGGCGCATTCGTGAAGTTCAGCTATCTCTTCCGGGTGCGGAACGGCGCCCGATAAGCTGCAAACGACCACGCGGCGCACTGCCTTGGGCAATGCGCCGCGTGGTTGCGTTCACCAAGAGTCAGCTGGCGATCTTCTTCTTCGCCTGGTTGATCTTCTCCAGGTACTTCTTGAAGAACTGCTTCTGCATGTCGTTCATGTCGATCTCACGCCCCTGGATGTACGACTGAATGATGTTCGTCGTCATGTCCAGCGGGGTGCCGGTGGTGATGAGCAGCGTCGCTTCCTTGCCCACTTCCAGCGAGCCCACCTTGTCGGCAATGCCCATGAACTCGGCGGCGTTGATCGTCACGGCCTTGAGCGCCTCTTCTTCTGGCAAGCCAAACGCTACCGCCACGCCGGCGTCCCAGGGCAGGCGATAGCTGTAGAGGGCGTTGCCTTCACCGGCAATCGCGAACTTCACGCCGGCCTTGTACAGCGCGGTAGGAGTGCTGTACGCCTCATCGTATCCGTCATCACTGCGCGGCGGTGCGGACATGGTGGAGGTGAGAATGACGGGCACCTGGTCTGCCTTGAGGCGGGCGGCCACATGAATGGCATCGCGTCCGCCACGAACGACGAGCTTGATTCCTTCCTGCTTGGCCCAGGTGAGGGCGTCGTTGATCTGCGCCACACCCTCGGCGGCCACGACCACCGGAATCTCGCCGTTGAGCGCCGGAATCATGGCCGCGTACCGCGTATCGGTGCGCACCGTCTGCCCCGACTTGAGCGCATCGCGATAGGCACGCGCTTCGCCGAAGAAAGTGCGGATTTCTTCCACCTGTTCGGCGTACGTCTTGGGCGCTGGCTGCGCACCACGGTCACTAGGCCCACCCGGAGGTGGGCCACCGAAGCGGCGCGGACGCGCGTTGGGGTCGGGCCAGTTCACGTTGAGTGCGGCCGCCCCCTTCATGGACATCTCTTCCCACGTCCACCCTTCGAGCGAGATGGCGGACGAGAGCCCGGAAATCACCCCACCGCCCGGCGTCGAGAACGCGACGAGGACGCCGGCCGACCGCGTGGTGCCGATGTGTCGGCTTTCGGCGTTGACGGCGACTTCAGCGCGCACGTTGGGGTTGAAATCACCGAGCTCGTTGATGTCGTTGGATACATCGACCGAACCGATTTCTGAGATACCTACGGTGCTGTAGGCATCGATGAGCCCCGGATAAATGTGCTTGCCGGTGACGTCAACAACCTTCGCCCCCCGCGGCACGGCGACATCGGCGCCACCAATGGCGAGAATCTTTCCCTTGTCCATCACGATGACGCCATTCTCGATGACGCCCTTCGTGACGGTGTGAATCGTGGCGCCCTTGAGCACCACCGGTTGGGATTGCGCCGCCGTGGGAATGACGACCTGCGCCGGCAAAGCGGCTGGTGCAAGCACACCGGCCATGCCAAGCGACAGCGAAAGCGACGCGGCCTGCAACAGCAACCGCGGCGTGTGGCGCAGCGTGACGCGCGTGTGATTGTGCATGGTCAGCGTCTGGAAGTGAGTGCTGAAAGTACGGCGAAAGAGCGACATGATTACTTGCTCCCCGGGCGGCTGCGGGCCGCCGCACCGACAGCGGGCGCGTCGGCGGGTGACGCGGCGAGCACGGCCTGAATGAGCTGCGCGCGCTGCTTGGCGATGTCTTCACGCAGCACCTTGTCTTCGGCGAGCGAGAAGTAGCGACGGCCATCGACCCACGTCTGCTCGGCCTTGGTGAACTGCGAGAGCGGGTTGCCGTTCCAGATCACGAAGTCGGCATCCTTGCCGGCGTCGAGCGACCCAATGCGGTCGTCAATGCCGATGGCCTTGGCCGAGTTGATGGTGACGGTGTTCATCGCATCGAGTTCGGTCACGCCGGAACGGAGCAGCTTGCCCGCTTCCCAGTTCATGCGCGTGGAGATCTCGTTGTCATCGGAGTGCAGCGAGGTGACGACACCGGCTTCCATGAGCAGGCGTGCATTGTACGACGTCGCGTCGTACGCCTCGAGCTTGAACGCGCCCCAGTCGCTCCACACCACGGCGGCAACACCGGACTTCTTGAGCTCATCGGCAATCTTGTACGCTTCGACGCCGTGCTGCAGCGCCTGCACCTTGAAGCCGAACTCTTCAGCGAGGCGCACCAACGCGAGGAACTCGTCGGCACGATAGCCGTGCGACGTGATGCGCAGCTTCTGGTTGAGAATGTCGAGGATGGCCTCCATGCGCAGATCCTTGCGCGGCGGAATGCCGGTCTTCGTCTTCTCCCAGTTCTTCCACTCCTTCTCGTAGTCACGCGCGGCCAGGAAATGATCGCGAATGATTTCTTGCACACCCATGCGCGTGTTGGGGTACCGATTCGGGCTGCGCTTGGGGTTCTCGCCGAGCGCGAACTTCACGGTGCGCGGCGCGTTGGCCATCTTGTACTCGTCGGGGAGTGAGCCCCAGCGCGTCTTCACGTACACGTTCTCGCCGCCAATGGGATTGGCCGAGCCGTGCAGGATCATCGTGGTGGTGAGGCCACCGGCGAGCTGCCGGTAGAACCAGATGTTGTTCTGCGTGATGACGTCGCCCATCTGCACTTCGGGGACGATGGCAAAGCCGCTTTCGTTGACCGAGCTCACGCCGCCGTGCGTGTGCGGATCGATGAGGCCCGGCGTGACGTGCTTGCCGGTACCGTCGATCTCCACGGCGCCCTTGGGGGCGGTGAGCTTCTGTCCCACCTTCACGATCTTGCCGTTCTGTACGAGCAGGTCGGCGTTCTCGAGGCGTCCCTGCGCGCCCTGCGTCCACACCGTGGCGTTGCGCACCACCACAGCGGCCGGCTGTTCCGGCGCCGCCGTGCGGCCGAACTCCATGGCCGGACGAATGAAGGGCAGGTCGATCTTGGGAACCTTCACCGCCACCACACCACGCGCCGCGCCGACATACGGCTCGGTGCGCGTGCCCTTGTAGGTCGCGTCGGTGCCCGTGGGGAGCGACATCCAGCCGAAGAACTCGTCGCCGCGCACCGAGCCCGACAGCAGCACCGAACCTTCGAGGCCAAGTTGCTCACCGTTGAAGGTGGCTTCGAGACGACCGGTTTCGGCGATGATGCGCACCCCCGTGATGTTCACCGGACGACGGCTCGGCATTTCGATGGTGCCGCGAATGCGATTGAGCGGTCCTTCGAGACGCAGCGTGGCCGACTTGAAGGTGCCGGCATCGTCGGAGGCAATGGCCCACGTGCCGCGCGGATCTACCTGCGGCGGACGCGAAACACCATAGCGCGCGCCCTGCACCCAGACGTCGCGGATGTTCGCTTCTTCGGTGAAGAGATCGCCTTCGCTGACGACAAGGTTGGCCACTTTGCCCACCGCGATCGTGCCGTGTGTGCGGTCGATGCCGAGGATGCCAGCGGGCACCGTAGTGAGTGCCGCGAGGGCCTTGTCCGCCGACAACCCGCGCGAAACAGCGACGCGCAGGTTGGGGAGGAACTGATTGATGGACGAGAGGCCGTCGGCGGTAATGGCGAACGGGACCCCCGCGCCGGCGAGCTGCGCCGGATTGGTGGGGGCGAGGTACCAGTGCCGGAGGTCGGCGAGCGAGACGTTGAGCGCCGCCTCGGGGTTGGCGACGTTCGGCGCGTCGGGGAAGGTGAGCGGTACGATGAGCGGCTGCGTGCGCGTCTTGAGCACGTCAATCAGGCGATACTCCTGCCCGCTGCCACGGAACCACGGCGTCAGCTTGTACTCCTGCGCGAGCTTGTAGGCGCGCAGGTATTCCTCTTCGCTTTCCGTCTGGAAGAGCACCGGCTGCTGCCCCTTGACCGCCTTGCCCATGGCGGCGAGCGCTTCGCTCGTTTCCGGGGGGAGAATGGAGCGGCCGCTCGTTTCGTAGGTGGACCAGGCGCGCCCGTACCACTCGGCATCGAGGAACGTCTGCTTCATGAGCGCGACGGTGCCCATGGTGGAGTTGGGGTACATGCCGCCGAGCGCGAAGGAGCGCGCGAAGCCGATCGTCTGCGCGAGGTCTGGGCGCAACACGCGCTCACGCACGCCGGCGTCGCTCAGGTTCACGACCGAAGCGGTACCGCGAAAGATGCCCTGACGCGGCACGGCGAGCGCCGCGCCGAAGCCCAAGGAGCGAAGCGCCACGCGTCGCGTGGAGTCGTCCTTGAGATTGGAGGTGGTGCTGAACCAGGCGCGCACCTGCGGGTTCCAGTGCGTGGGCCCAACATCGCCGCCCTGGGCGGGGAGGTCACCGCCGAGGTCGGCATGGGCGTCGATGAAGCCCGGGTAGACGGTGAGTCCCTTGAGCTCCCACACGCGGGCGCCGGCGGGGGCCGCGATGCCAGTGCCGACGGCCGTCACGACGCCGTTGCGGATGACGATGGTGGCGTTGTCGAGCAGCTGCCCGGGGGCGGTGACGACGCGCGCGCCGACGAGCGCGTGATAGCCTGTGGCGTTCGCACGGAGACCCGTGACCGGCTCGGTGCGGGACGATTGCTGGGCCTCGAGGGTGCTGACGGTCAGCACGGCGAGGCTCAACAGGGATCGAACGAGTTTCACGAAGGGACTCCCGGGACGGCGGCCGCGAACGACGGCCGTCGGTGGCAAGATGGAGGAGCGCAGCGGACGCCCGGCGACGGCGAGATATCGGTCGGCGCGTCGTTCTCTAGATTGGGGCCAAACACACGAGAAATCAAATTGCCGGAAATCGTTCGTACGCTTCGCCAAGCCCTGGCGCGGGTGGTCCCACTTCTGTTGATCGGCGCAATGCCGGCCGCGGCGCAGTCAGGCACGGTGTACGACACCACCGGATTACGGGTCAAGCGCGACTTTGCTGAAGCGCAGATCAAGGCGCTCGCCGAACCGTACCGGGGAATCTTCTCGCCGGCCGGACCGCAGGCCGGCCTCTTTCCCATTCGCTCCACCGGCGTGTCGACGGCGCCCATTGTCGCGGCGGCGAAGGGGTTGCTGGCGTCGCTCTCGTCGGCGCAGTTACTGCGTACGCAGTTCGACGTGAACGATCCCGAGTGGCGTCGCTGGTCGAACGTCGACAACGGCATCTATGTACGGCAAGGGGTGAGCCTGCGTGAGATGACCCCGGTGCAGCGGCGCGCAGCCAACCGGCTCATGCAGGCGTCGCTCAGTGCGCGTGGGCTCGCCAACAGCGCGGCGATCATGAAAACCGATCAGACGCTGCGTGAAATCAACGACGACTCCCTGGCGTTCGGGGAAGACCTGTACTTCTTCACCGTCATGGGCACCCCATCGGCTACCGAGCCGTGGGGATGGCAGATCGATGGACACCATCTGGTGATCAACTACTTCGTGCTTGGCGACCAGGTGGTGATGACGCCGATGTTCATGGGCGGGGAGCCAGCCATCACCACGACCGGCAAGTACAAGGGGAATCGCATCCTGCAGGAAGAGCAGAACCGCGGGCTGGCGATGTATCGCACGCTCTCGCCGATGCAGCGTGATCAGGCCACCTTGGCGCGTGAGAAACGGGCCAACGACATCAAGCTGCAGGCGGACAAGGACAACGCGGTCATGGCGTATGCCGGTGTGCCCGCCAGCGCACTGTCCGCCACGCAACAGGCGTCGTTGCTCGACCTGATCGCGCTGTACGTGGGCAACATGCGTGACGATCACGCCAAGGTGAAAATGGACGACGTCCGTGCCCATCTGAACGACACGCATTTCGCGTGGGTTGGCGCCGCGACGGATACATCGGTGTTCTACTATCGCATTCACAGTCCGGTGGTGCTCGTCGAATTCGACCATCAGCGTCCCGTGGGAACGACCTCGATCAACACACCCGGCAAGCCCACGCGCGCGCACCTCCACGTCGTCGTCCGCACCCCCAACGGCAACGACTACGGCAAGGATCTGCTCGCGCAGCACCTGCGGCGGTCGAAACACTGATGTCGGCGACCGGGCTTCGCGAAATCACCATTGCCGATGCGGATCTGGGGCTCACGTTCCCCGCCGTCGTGCAGTATCCCGCGGCGCATGCCGGCCCCGACACCCAGATGGGGCCGTATACGTTTGCGTCGACACGCGACGCGGCTCCCGCAGACGGTCGCTTTCCGCTCGTGATCATTTCGCACGGTGGTGGTGGGTCGCACCTGTTGTATCGCACCATCGCCACACATCTGGCAGCGAATGGATTTGTGGTGGTGGCGCCGGAGCATGCGGGAAACAATCGACGCGAGAACACGCTCCAGCATACGAACGAGAATGTCGTACGCCGGGTGAAGCATCTGTCGCTGACGATCGATGCCGTACTGACGGATCCGCTGCTGGGCGCCCATGTCCACCGCGGCGCCATTGCTGCCATCGGGCACTCCATTGGTGGCACCGCCGTGCTCGCACTCGCCGGTGGTGTTCCGTGGTCACGCGAGCGGTTGCCCATCACCGTCGCGCACGACAGCCGCGTGCGCGCCGCGGTAGTGTTGGCACCGGCGACAGAGTGGTATCAGGCACCGGATTCGCTGTCGGGCGTGCAGATTCCACTCCTGGTGTATGCTGGCCGCCTCGACACGATGACGCCGGTATGGCAAGCCGAGCTGGTGGTGCGCGCGATGGAGGCGTCGAAACCGGCGACGTTGGTGGTCGTAGAAGGAGCGGGACACTACGCGTTTCTGTCGCCGTTCCCCGCGGCGATGCAAACGCCGGCGTTCGTCCCTGCGCAGGACCCGCCCGGTTTCGATCGCGAGCAGTTCCATCGGATGATGGCGCCGGAGATTGCCGAATTCCTGCGCGCACGTCTGAACGACACCGGCGCGTAAATCCAAGCACCCTCTACTCGCTGTATGAACCGACTCGACGGAAAAGTCGCACTCGTGACCGGCGCGGCGCAGGGCATTGGCGCCGCCATTGCGCGCGCCTGTGTTGCCGAAGGTGCCACCGTAGTACTCACGGACATTCAGGACGCGGCTGGACAATCGCTGGCGTCCACCCTTGGCGCGTCGGCGAGCTATGTGTCGCTCGACGTCCGTGATGCCGCGCGGTGGGAGCATGTGTTGAGGGAGGTGCAGCAGCGCTTCGGGTCACTCGACGTGCTGGTGAACAACGCCGGCATTACCGGCTTTGAAGCCGGCGTCGTGGCGCACGATCCTGAGCATGCCACGCTCTCCGCCTGGCACGACGTGCTCGCCACCAATCTCGACGGCGTGTTCCTCGGCTGTCAGCACGCTATCCGCACCATGCGGACGAATGCGGGAGCGGCGGCGGGTGTTGGCAGCATCATCAACATGTCTTCCCGTTCTGGACTGGTGGGGATTCCGCTTGCCGCCGCGTACGCCGCGAGCAAGGCCGCCGTGCGCAATCACACCAAGTCAGTCGCCCTCTACTGCGCGCAGCAGGGGCTCCGCATTCGCGGCAATTCGGTGCATCCGGCGGCGATCATGACGCCTATGTGGGACGCCATGCTTGGGGACGGCCCGGGTCGCGCCGACCGCGAGGCAGCCTTCGTGCGGCACACGCCGCTGCAGCGCTTCGGTACCCCCGACGAAGTGGCGCACGCTGTCGTGTATCTCGCGTCGGACGAGTCGCGCTATACTACGGGTGCAGAGCTCGTGCTCGACGGCGGACTGTTGGCAGGCAGTGCGGCGTCGCCTGGTAGCGGCAAGGAGTAGGCAACCGATGGCGATCTTGGTGGCAGCGCTCATGCAGGCCGTGCGGCACGACGACGTGAAGGCGGCGCTCGAACTCTTGCACGCCAATCCGGAGCTCGTGCAGACGAGCATTCATGCCGCAGCTCTCGTCGCCGACGAAGCACGTGTGCGCGGTGTCTCCGAAGACACGCAGGCACGCGTGGTGAGCGCACTCATCGATGCAGGCGCCGACCCGAATGGTTCGGTGGGACTCGCAGAGATGCACGGGCGCATTCCGGTCCTCTACCGCCAGCGGACAGCACCCATCACAGCAGGGAGAAACGCCGCTGCATCGCGCGGCGGCCAACGGGTACAGCGCTGATGTTCTCGCCATGTTCGGGGCACATGGCGCTGTTGTGGACGCGCGCCGTGACGATGGCGCGACGCCGTATGCGCTCGCTATTCGGGCCGCCAACCGTGATGGCGCGTTGTGGCTGGAAGAGCAGGGGGGTCGATGGGACCTGTGTGCCCACGATGGACCGTCTGCTGGGTGCCTGTCTCGCAGCGGATCAGCAAACGGCGCATCTGATCGCGCAGGAGCATCCCACGCTCATTTCGTCGCTGACTGGCAGCGATGCTGGCGCGCTGCTGACCGCGCTCATGGACGGACGTGATGATGCGGTGCGGGTGATGCTCGCGTTGCAGTGGCCACTCACGCCCGAGAGCGAGTGGGGTGGCACGGCCCTGCACTGGGCGGCGTGGAACGGACGCGCCGATATGGTCATACTGCTGCTCGAACATGGCGCGCCCGTGAACGTGCGCGACGCACGCTACGGCAGCTCGCCCCTGGCGTGGAGCGCGCATGGCTCGCGGTACTGCGCACGGGCGAACGACGAAGACTATCCGGCCATTGCCCACCTGCTGTTGGACGGCGGCGCCACGCGCGCTGAAGCCATCAACCAATGGGGCGAGCCGCCCGAGAGCCTCGGCCGTCCTTCGGGGGTCGCGGTGCTGCAATCGCGGGGGGTTGCGCCGCCAGCGATCGGGTAACCGTCGGACGCTCGACGGCCTGTCAGTGCGGCCCAATCCGCAACGAGAGCGTGGCGAGATACACCTCGCGCAGAAAGCTCACCAGGCCGGCGATGACGCAGAGCATCGCGACCACGAACAGGCCGGCAATGACGCGGGAAATGTCGAGGGTGAGGAAGGCACTCACGAAGAGCACCGCGACCACCATACACACCAGGAGCGCGGCCGTGGTGCACAGGCTGATGGCGCGATTGATGTGGCGCGCCCGGCGCGAGAGCATCTTGAGGTCGAGGTGCACGATCGACTTGTGCTCCCCGGTGATATCCGGGAGGTGCCCCTCCAGCAGGCGGGCCCGGTCGATGACCCGTCCCAGGCGGTTGGTCAGCACCCCAAGGAGCGAGGCGATGCCCGTGAGCAGAAAGACCGGGGCGACGGCGAGCTGAATGACGTGCGCAATGGCGCTGATTCGGGCATCGGGTTGCATATCTAGGAACATAGGAGGCCGCGGCACCCCTGTCTGGCGCACGAAATGACGGGACTAGTCGTTAATCCCGTCTCACGTGTTCCCCCTTCTAGCATGCCCGACTCCACGACACCGCACCCAGCCGCGATACCGGATCTCCACGTAGCCCTCCCCGACGGCGGGACGGGGCTTCCAGGGGACGAACGCGCCTTCCAAGGGCTATTCGACACGCTGTACGCCCCCTTGCGGGGGTACGCCCGTGGCCTGACGCAGGATGAGGCCGTGGCGGAGGACCTCGTGCAGGAGGCCTTCGTGCGCTTGTGGGACCGTCGGGCCGCGCTCCCCGTCGATGTCTCGGTGAGCGGGTATCTGTATCGAACGGTCCGGAATCTGGCGCTTAACCAACGGCGCGACCGCGCCACTCGGCAGCGGTTGCTCGAGGATCCCGTTGTATTCGAGGGCGCGGCGCCGTCGGCGTTGCCCCACCCCGATACCGATCTGGAGCACAACGAGCTGGGCGAACGGCTCGCGTCGTATGTGGGCGCCTTGCCTCCTCGCCAGCGGGAAGCCCTGGAACTGTCCCGCTTTCAGGGGCTGTCGCACGCCGACGTGGCGCTCGCCATGGGCTGCTCGCACCGTACCGTCAATAATCACCTCGTCGCGGCGCTGGCCACGTTACGCCGCCGACTCTTCGATTTTGGCAGCCTTGTTGCCGCGTTCGCCTGGTGGCTCACATGACACACAACTCCCCGCTGTCCCGTCCGCGTGAACTCGACGCCACATTGAAATCGCGTGCCGATGGAGAGGTGCTCGCCACCGTGTGGGACGCGCTCTCTACCCCGACGGTCCGCAATCCCGCCCCCACCGAGGCCGAACGCGGCGCGGCGTGGGCCCGGTTGCGCGCGACGCTCACCGATCCCGCACGCCAACCGTACACGACAGAGGTCGAGGCACCGCTCGCGTTGATGGACGACCTGGACGACGACGCGCTGCCCGCAGACGACGTGCGTGCGCCGTTGCCGACCGTCCTTCCCCTTTCACCCGCGGCGACGGTGAAGCGCACCAACCGCGTCCCTCGGTGGTTGGCGGCGGCCTGTCTGGTGGCTGTGCCGGCGTTGGGAGTTGTCGGCGTGAGCGCCGTGCCGCGTCGGTACGACGCGCCGCCGGCAACCGGAGCGGTGGCGGTGGTGCCACGCATGGTGCGCCTCGAGGACGGCAGCACCGTTTGGCTCACGCCCGGCAGCACGCTGTCGGTACCGCGTGCGCTGGGGTGGCCGAGCGTGCTTCGCAGTGCCTCACGCACGGTCGTGCTGACCGGACGCGGGTTCTTCACGGTGGCGCGCGACGGTCGCACGTTCACGGTGCGCACCAGCGATGCGCAGGTACGCGTGCTCGGCACACGCTTCGACGTGCGCGGTCCTGCCGGCACCTGGGGGACGCAGGTGATGGTGGAGGAAGGTCATGTCGCCGTCTCCGCCGCCGCGCGTGTCGATACCCGTGGCAACGCCGGTGGCACGGTGGAATTGCGCGCCGGACAGCGCGCGGTGGTGGGCCGCGACGGGTCGACACCGCGCGTCACCGCGGTGTCGCCGGAGCGGATTGCGTCGTGGCGCCGCGGTGGACTGGCAGCGCTCGACGAACCGTTGGGCGCGGTGCTCGATGAGCTCGCGCATCGGGCGGGCGTGGAGATCACGCGCGCCGGGGATATCGATGAGGTCGCGGCGGTGTCGCTCTTCTACCCGTCCATGCCTGCCATCAATGTGGTCCTCGCCGATCTCTGCACGGCGCAGGGGCTCCGGTTCGAGCGCACGAGCCGAGGATATCATCTCACGCGGAGCACCAGCCGACCGTGATGTCGCGCCTACGACGTCGCGTGGCGACGGTCGGTTGTGTGCTGCTGAGCTCCCTCGTGGCATTCGACGCAGGGGGGCAGCGTGCGTCGTCGGCATCGGCGACCCCGGCGACCCCGGCGACCCCGGCGACCCTGGGCGACAGTGTGCGCGTGCTCACCATGGCGTTGCTCGACGTCACGGTCATCGATGCCCTCGAGCGCCTCTCGGGTGCCGCGCGCATGAACATCGTGTGGCAGCAAGCCAGTCTTGGTGCGCGTGCGGATCGTCGCGTCAGCTGCCGCGTCGATCGCGGTATGCCCGAGGCGATGTTGCGGTGCATCACGCGCGCGGCCGATCTTGACTATTACCGGCTGTCGTCTGGCACGTATGTCGTGATCGCCGCCGCGGAAGCACCCACCCAGTGGGCGTCGCTCGGCGGATTCGTGGTCGATGCCAACACGGGGGCGGCATTACCGTCGGCGCGTGTGCAGCTCGCCGAAGCCCCGTCGTGGATTACGGCGGGAAACGATGGCGTGTTCACCGTCGCCCGTTTGCGTCCCGGTCGGTACGGCATGACCGTGCGTGCGCTGGGTTATCGCCCGTATACCGCGACGCTCGACATTCCTGCGCGGACCGCCCGCCGCATACGTATCGCTTTGCAACGCACCGAGGCGGCCATTCATCCCATCGTCATCAACGGCATCCGTGCGGGAGACGCCAGTGCCGCGCTCGGCGCGTCGGTGATCGACGACAGTGCGACCCGTCATGTGATTGGCCCCGCGCTGTTTCTCCCCGGGGCGGTGGCACCGTTGGGCGTGACACGTCGCGACGGTACGGGCGATCTGCATCTGCAGGGTGGTGACGTTGGGGAGCATCCGTGGCGACTGGATGGCATTCCGCTGTACGACGTCACGACGCTCTCGGGCTTTCTCGGCGTGGTATCGCCGCTGGTCGTGGATCGCATCACGGTACATCGCGCCGGGTTCGGCGCCGCCGTTGGCAGCTTTTCGTCTGGCGCCATCGATCTCACGCAAGGGCTTGGCGGCACGGCGGCAACGTCGGGGGTCTCCACCGATGTGGCCATCGATCCGCTCACCGCGACGGCGCGCGTGACCTCACCGCTTACGGTGGGACAGGCGAGCGGACGCGTGATGCTCGCTGCACGGACCGGCCTCTGGCAGTGGACGGCACCCTCAGCGATGGTGCGGGCTGTGCGACACTGGAGCACGCCCGATCCGGTGCTGCTGGCGCGGGTCAGTGACTTCGGCGTGGTGCCCGGGATGGAGCAGCTCGAGCGAACGCAGTATGCGACGAGCATCGGTGATGAGTCGGTGTCGGTGAACGATGTGCACGCCGCTGCGACTCTCGATTGGGGCACGGCGCAGTCACTGTCGGTGTCGGCATTCACCACGGCACAGGGCATCGCGTACCGCGGTACCGCCCCCGACAACGGGCTCGCGACGCTACGCACCGAGGATGCCTACAACTGGCGCGCGACCGGTGCGCAGCTCACGCACCGCTGGCTCCTTGGTGCGAGCGTCCGCCAGCGCGTGCAGCTGCGCACATCACGTCACGCGCTGGTGCACGATGCGTCCATGGCCATGTCGTCGGCGTCGCTCGCGGTGAGCGGGGGCGAGCGCAACAAAATGGAAGAGAGTACGCTCGCGGCCGATTGGCGGTGGACGGTGAGCAACCGTGTGTCAGCGGATATCGGCACGGAGATCAGTCGCGCCAACTCGAGCTTGCACCTTGCGAATCGCGTGTTGCAGCCGTTGGCGATGACGACATCAGTGTGGCGCGGCGCGCTGTTTGCCGATGTCACCACACAGCTGCGCGCAACGCTCTTCGCGGATGCAGGCCTGCGCGTGACGCAGCTGCAGAGTGGTCGCACCTATGCCGAACCTCGTGTGTCACTGCGCGGCGAGAGCGGCGCGCGCGGTGTGCCGTGGAGTTGGCGCCTCTCTGGAGGTGGATATCATCAATTCGTCACGCAATTCGACGTGGCGAGCACGATGCCGGTGGCGTTCGTGCCGAATGTGCGTTTCTGGCTCCCGGCGGACGGTGTGAGTCCGGTCGCGCAGGCGTGGCATGTCGCCGCCGAAGGGGTGTGGCGTCCCGCGGCGGGGTGGGAGGTGCGCGGTGAGAGCTACGCGAAGTGGATGCCGTCCATTCCGCTCTTCGATTACGGCGTGATGTACAGCGCCAACGGCGCCGCCGCATCCACGGCGCCGCGCACGGCCATGGATTTCGTGCGCAGCATGAACGGTCGTGCCATGGGCGCCGGCGTGCGCGTCATTCGCGATGCGCGACTTCGCGGGGGATACTGGCGACACGAACTGGCGTACGATGCCGGGTGGGCACAGCGTCGATTCCCCTCGCGCTTCAACGAACAGATGCAACCGCCACCCTGGCTCGAGCCGCATCGCGTGCTGTTCGTATCGGAGCTGACGCCGGTTCGCAGCATCACGATTGCTGCGCGCGCGCGTGGCGTGGTGGGACGTCCATGGGCGCTGCGCCAGGTGTACTACGACCTGTTCAGTGCCGCTCCCGATCGCGCGGGATTGCCGATCGACTTGCCGGGGGAGATGACGCGCCCCGCGATTCTCGAAGCGGACGTTGGTGCGACGTGGACGCGCCGGGTGCGGAGTTCGACCGTGGTGCTTGGCATGAGCGTCACCAACGTACTCAACCGCGCCAATGTGCTCGACTACGGCTTGATCAAGACGGCCGCCGGCGGCTACGACATGGTGCCGCGGTTGCTGCCGAGGCGGGGCCCCGCGGTCACGCTGGAGTTGCGTCCTTAGGAAAACGAGGTGCAGGGTCGCACGTTGTTGGACCGACTAGTCATAGTCTCCCCTTGGTGTGTTCTGCTGGTGATTACCGACGGAAACTCCGTCCCGGCGCTGTGCTGCAGCGTCGATTACCGCGATCCGCCAGACCCGACTATTCGCTATGCTTTCGAAGCTGCTGACCCGCCGTGCCGCTGTCGCGCTCTCGTTGTCCGTCCTGTCCACCGGCCTCGTCGCCTGCGGCGAAGACGATCCTGTCACGCCGGCTGCGCAGACGATCACGCAGACCGCCGCGGCGACGCCGCAGCTGTCCACACTCGTGTCGGCGCTGACCGCCGCCGAACTGACCGCCACGCTCAACGGCACCGGTCCGTTCACGGTGTTCGCCCCCGTGAACAGCGCGTTCTCGGCGCTCCCGGCCGATGTGCTGCAGCGTCTCCTCGAGACCGGCAACCGCGCGATTCTTACCAAGGTGCTGACGTTCCACGTCGTGCCGGGTCGTATCACGGCCAGCCAGCTGCAGAACGGGCAGACGCTCACGACGGTTGAAGGCACGACGTTGCCGGTGACGGTGGCCGCCGGTGTGGTCACGGTGGGTGGTGCGCGCGTCACCACGCCTGATATCAGCGCGTCCAACGGTGTCGTGCACATCATTGACGGCGTGATGCTCGGCAGCATGGACATCGTGGACAACGCCATCGTGCGCGGCTTCAGCTCGCTCGTGGGCGCGGTCACGACGGCCGGACTTGCCAACAATCTGCGCGGCGGCAACCTCACGGTGTTTGCGCCGACGAATGCGGCCTTCGCCGCCATCCCCGGTGGTGCGCCGACGACGGCGGCCGCGCTCACGCCGGTGTTGCAGCTGCACGTGATTGGCTCGCGCGCGCTGTCGTCGCAGCTGACGAACGGCCAGCTGCTGCCCACGCTTCTCCCGAACGTCAGCCTGACGGTCGGTCTCACGACTGGCGTGCGCATCACGGGCCCGCGGAACTTCGCCTCGGTCGTCACGCCGAACATCGTGGCCAAGAACGGTGTCATTCACGTGATCGACACGGTGTTGCTGCCGTAATCGACGCGGCCTCTGACGGTTGCTGAGCCGAAGCATCGTCGAAACAGCACCACAGAGGGCACGGAGGGGCCACAGAATGCACACAGAGCAACAACGAAAAGCTTTCGCTGTTTCTGTGTTCAATCTGTGGCCCTTCCGTGTCCTCTGTGGTGCTGTTCGACGGGGCGGCGGCCGTGACCGGACTCAGCCCGCCGGCAACGGTGTGGGCCACGCCAGTGGAATACCGGCACTGGTCAACGTGCGCTGCAAATCGGCGGTACGCGCGCGCTGCTCATGAATACCAGCGGGCGGCACACGCGTGGCGAGTGATTGCGCCACGAGATGCCCAACTGCTTCGCCGATGTTCCACTCGATGGGGTGCAGGCGATAGCAGCCATTGGTCAGGTGAGTGACCCCGATGTTCTTGCACGCCGGGAGCAAATTGCGAATGCGCACGGGGATGAGCGCGCCAAGTGGAATCTGAAAGGGCAGGGTGTCACCGTACCCCCCGGTATCGCCACGCGTGGTGCGATGCAGGTCCATGGCGTAATGGCCAATGCCTACGCTGTCGGCAAACGCCGTCGTCTCGGCGCCACGCGGGTTCAGATCGCGCAGGACATCCTGCTCACGCACCGTCGTACGCGCACGCACGCGGCGACTCTCGCGGATGTACGGGGCCATGGCCAGTCCGTCCGCAGTACCCAATACGTCGGAACGCAATCGCAACCCGGGCCACCCCACGCCACCATCGGGGCGCGGGGCCTCGGTTTGCAGCCAGTACAACAGGCAAAGACTGAGCGCCTTCGCCGAACGCACATGTTGGGCGGCGTCGGTGGCACTCACGCCGGCCAACGGGCCAAAACTGTAGTCGTTCTGCCACCAGTTCACGAGCGTGATGTCACTCGCGTACTTCCCGGGCGTGTAGAGCGTACGGTCGATGATGCGCCGGTACGACCAGTAGCCGGTACGCGCCACGGGGTCGAAGCCAATGCGCTTGTTTGCGGGTTCGTCAAAACCGAGTATGGGCCATGGCGTGCCGTCGACCGATACCGTCTGCGTGCGCCAGCGTGCGTACTCGACCGGGCGATCGATCACATGCTGCTCGCCCGCCAGGTGTTCCATGGCGAACACCATCGTGAAGCTCTGTTGGTTGTCCGGCTGATACTCGCTGGCCGCATGCGGTTCGCCGGTCATCGCCTGCGACTCGGCGCCCAGCACGTGCTCGGCATTGGAGAGCGGGAGCAGATCACCGAGTTCGGTGGCATCGACGAAGTATGGCGCGTGCAAGACGGTCGTCCGGCCGCGTCCGTTCCGCACACGAACAGCCTGAATGCGGTCGCCGGAGACATCGATCGCTTCGGCACGGGTGTGAGACAGCAACCGGAGTTTCCCGGACGCGATGTGCGGTGCGAGCTGCGCTTCGAGGGCTGTAAGCCACGCGCGGGGTTCGGCGCAGAGGCGTGAGACCCACCCGTTGCCCGGGTTGAGCCGAGCGTTGGCCCGCGCGCGTTCGAGCAGTGCCGGATCGCGGCGATACTGATCGCGCACCGCCTGACGGAGCCCCCGATAGCTGGCGGTGCCACCGATGGTCTCGATCCAGCGGTTCTCGTCCGGCGGGACTCCCTGCGCGGTGAGCTGCCCACCAATCCAGTCGGTTTCTTCGGTCATGATGACGCGAAGTCCGTACGCGCACGCGGACAATGCGGCCGCACATCCGCCGAGGCCACCGCCAACGATCACCAGATCCGCACGCTCGTCTGCTCCGGGAGCCGACTGTCCGAGCGCGTGCAGGAGTCGAGGGGCAAAGGGCACGAGTGCCATGTGCGACAGCAGCTGTCGTCGCGTGACCATGACCGGCGCGTTAACGTAGAGCGACGCCATTGGCGCACGCACAGGAGCTCGAGCAGTTCGGCATGCCGTGAACATGGCGCATGACCGGGTACGTTGCGAGTCTCCTGCCTCCCCTCAGCCACTGCTACCATGTGCCGCTGTCCCCGTCTCTTGTCCAGCGCGCTGCTTGGCCTGTCGGCCACCACGCTTGCTCTCGCCGCGCACAGTGCGGATGCTGCGGCGCAAACCGCTCCTGTCGCGGCGGGCACTGCCCTCGCCAGTGACGCCATGCATGGCTTGCGGTGGCGCCACATCGGGCCGTTTCGTGCCGGGCGCACCAAGAGTGCGGTGGGGGTGACGCAGCAGCCCAACGTGTTCTACATCGGTCCCACCAATGGTGGCGTGTGGAAGACCACCGATTACGGTCGCACGTGGAATCCGATCTTCGATGCGATGTCGAGCGGATCGGTGGGCGCCATCGAAGTCGCGCCGTCCAACCCTGACATCATTTTCGTTGGCAGTGGCGAAGGGCTCCAGCGCCCCGACCTCTCCACCGGCAACGGGATGTATCGCTCGAGTGACGCCGGCAAGACGTGGAAGCACCTCGGTCTTCGTGACGGGCAGCAGATCCCCCGAATTGCCATCGACCCGGGCAATCCGGATCGGTTGTTCGTCGCGGTGCTCGGTCACCCGTACGGCCCCAATGCGGAGCGTGGCATTTACCGCTCGGTAAATGGTGGCAAGACGTTCGAGCGGGTGCTGTACAAAGACGAAAACACCGGCGGCGCCGACGTGGTGCTTTCGCCCGACGATCCCAACACGGTGTACGCGGTGCTGTGGGAGGCACGACAGGGACCGTGGGAGAACGCGGCGTGGAGCGGCGCCAACAGCGGCCTCTTCAAGAGCACTGACGGCGGTGCCACCTGGAAGCAGCTGGCCGGTGGCCTTCCCACCACGGCCGATGGACTCGGCCGCATCGGCATCGGCATCAGTCCGAGCGATCCGCGGCGTTTGTACATCACGGCCACGGCCGGCGCGAAGAGCGGCATTTATCGCAGCGATGACGCGGGTACGACGTGGGTGCGCACGACGAGCGACGGCCGCTACTACGGGCGGGGTGACGACTTTGCGTCGATCACGGTCGACCCGCGCGACGCCAATACGTTGTACACGATGAACGTGGTGGCGTGGAAGAGCACGGATGGTGGCTACACGTGGAAGAGTCTGCGTGGTGCGCCCGGTGGTGACGACTATCAGCGTCTGTGGATCAATCCGAACAACAGCAACGTCATGTTGCTTGCCGCAGACCAGGGCGCGGTGATCACGGTGAATGGTGGTGAAACCTGGAGTTCCTGGTACAACCAGGGCACGGCGCAGTTCTATCACGTGACCGCCGACTACAACTGGCCGTATCAGTTGTGTGGCGGCCAACAGGAGTCGGGCTCGGCATGTGTGGCGAGCCGCGGGAACGACGGCAGCATTACGTATCGCGATTGGCGTCCGGTGGGCGCGAGCGAGTACAGCTACGTGGCCCCCGATCCGCTCGATCCCAACATCTACTACGGTGGTACCGTCACGCGGTTCGACCGGCGGACGGGGCAGGTGCAGAATGTGAGTCCCAACGCGGGACGTGGTCGCGGCGCCGCAGGCAGTGGCCCCGATTACTTCCGCGGAATTCGCACCATGCCGATTCTCTTTTCGCCGATAAACAAGCGAAAGCTGTACTACGGCACCAACGTGGTATGGGAAACGGTCAACGGCGGCACGACGTGGAAGCGGCTCAGCGATGATCTGTCGCGCGCCACGTGGACGGTGCCGGCGAGTGTCGGCATCTATGCCAACACGCCCGCGGCCACGCCCACTCGGCGCGGCGTGGTGTATACCATTGCCCCCAGCCCGATCGACTCGAATACCATCTGGGCCGGTACCGATGACGGTCTCATTCACGTCACGCGCAACGGCGGACGTACGTGGAGCAATGTTACACCGCCGCAGCTGGCGCCGTGGTGGAAGGTGTCCATCATGGATGCCTCGCACTTCGATGCGAATACGGCGTACGCGGCCGTGAATACGTTCCGGCTCGACGATCTGCGGCCGCACTTGTATCGTACGCGCGACGGTGGCAAGACGTGGACGGAGATCACGAGCGGCATGAGCCCTGATGCCCCCACGAATGTGATCCGCGAAGACCCCACCCGTCGCGGCCTGCTCTACGCCGGTACGGAAACACACGTGTGGGTGTCGTTCAACGATGGGGATGCATGGCAGCCGCTCAAGCTCAACATGCCGCCCATCAGCATTCGCGATCTCATCGTGAAGGACGACGATATCGCCGTCGGCACGCACGGGCGCGGCTTCTGGATTCTCGACAACGTGACGCCGCTGCGTCAGTGGGGAGGAGCGGCGCCGTCGGCTAACGCCACGCTCTTCACGCCGGCAGTGGCCACGCGTGTGCGCTACTCCATGTACACCGACACGCCGATTCCTCCCGATGAACCGCGCGCCGAGAATCCGCCCGATGGCGCGATGATCGACTACTACCTGACGCGCGATGCGCAGCGCGTGGTGCTCGAGATCGTGAACGGGGCAGGGCGCGTGGTGCGCCGCTTTGCCAGCGACGATCCGACGCCGGCGCCGGCAGATGCCGGGAACGCGCCGTGGTACTGGTTCCGACCGGCGGTGGCGCCGTCACGCAAGGCCGGCCTGCAGCGATTTGTATGGGACCTGCATTATGCGCGTCCTTCCGACGACTGCTCGCTCCCCATTTCGGCGACGCCCTACAACACCAAGTGTGAGCCCGAAGGCCCATGGGTTGCACCCGGTCGTTACTCGGCCCGGCTCACCGTAGACAGCGATGTGAGCACGCAGGCATTCACGGTGCGCATGGACCCACGCGTGAAGACATCGGCCGCTGCACTTCGCCAGCAGCACGATCTGTCGGTGGCGCTGTACGACGCCATGCTCGAAGCACGTGCCTTGGCGGCCAAGGTGAAGCAGGCTGGAAACGCCGCGCTCGCGGCGGAGTTGGAGCGGGCTGCATCATCGCACACCGCCGTCATTGAGGCACTGCAAGACGCCGACAGCGCACCCACCGATGTTGTGGTGCGCACCGCCACGGAGCGTCTGGCTGCGTGGCGGGCGCTGCAACTCAAAGCGAAGGCGGTGGCGCCGTAAAGCCCTTGGGCACACCGTCGGGGTGCATGCGGCACGCCGGCGGTTGCTCGATGGTGTAGGTCAAGTTGGCGACGCGCCACGCCGTGCCCACCTTCACCAGGGTGAAGTGGTCGATGCCGCAGTGCGACCACTTCCCCTGTGCCCAGAGATCGTAGGGGAGCCACACCGAGGCAATCGTGCCGGCGATATGAATGGTGGGATTGAAGCCACGTTCGATAATGGGGGCACGTGTTCCCGTGACGCGCTGCGACGCGGCGGTGCGCATGGTGAACGCGCCGCCGGTGCCCGCCATTTCACGCGCCGCGTACACTTGCCCCTCTGGTGTCATCATGTCGGACAGGCCGATCATGTTGCCCACGTTGATGTACATGAGCGCCGAGTCGACGACCGCCATGACGGCGCGGCGTGTCGCGGCGGTGTCGGCGGCTTGCGCCGCTACAGCACGGGCGGGGAGCAGAGCCACGATTGCCATGGCGGTCGACATGAGTAGATGATGCATACGTACGGGGCTCGGACGAGGGAATACGACGACTACACGGTACAAACCACGTTAGCCCGTATGCGTAACCTCGGCCAGCAAGCGCGACAGCTGATGCGACGTATCAGCTGTGACGGCGAGGCATGTCACTCGGGTCCCGCGAGCTTCCATTTCGTCGCCATCAATGGTGCATCCCGTCACCATGACGATCGGGGGGGCGGTGTCCTCGCTTCGCAGTGTCTTGAGTGACGTTTTGTCGAGATGAGGTGAGCGGTGCACAAGATTCGTATGGTACGGACAGATGACGGCTACGGTGCCTACGCGGTCGACGTCGACCCGTACAAACTCTCCCTTTCCAACGGGAATCGTCGACCGCGCAGGATGTCCAAACGGGGCCGACCGCCCATTCGAGTGGTCGGCGGACTGTCATTGCCGCTCAAGTAACTCCAAAACATCGAGCCGCTCTTCACGGCGCGCCTCGTCAAGCGGCGTGGCTCCCCAGCGGTCGCGGCAGGATCGAGGATGGCCGTGGCGGAGCAGGTACTCGCACACGTGCACGTGCCCGGCGGCCGCCCCGAGATGCAGCGCCGTGCGACCGTCGTAGTCGGCGGCGTGCAGCGGCACGCCTAACGCTACGAGGCGTCGCATCGCCGCCAGATCGGCACCTGCGGCGGCCCAGAGCAGCTCGACGACCGCTTCCGGATCGCCGTAGCTGGCGCTGGCGTCCGTCGTCGCACGATCCTTCGCGAGATGTACGCTCGTCCCGCTCGTAGCACCCAGCCGGTTCAGGGTGTCCGCAACCAGTTCGTGGCCACCACCCAGCGCGTCGTCGAGCGGGGTGCCGCCCCACCGATCACGCGGATTGGGGCTGACGCCGGCGTCGAGGAGAAGCTGCACGACGTCTAGATGCCCCTCGGCCGCCGCCAAATGCAGTGGTGAGCGCAAGTCGTAATCGCCAAGCTCCATGTCCGCCCCTTCGTCGAGCATACGGCGTACTGTGCGCGCGTCTCCGGTACTGGCCGCCCAGAGCGACTGGCTCACCAAGCGCACGCGACGCCGAAGTACGGGTACTCGCGGATCATCACGATCGCGGTCGTGCGTAACGCTGTCGTACATATGTAACGTGTATGACTTGAGTAGCCGACGCGAGAAATCCACGCCGCGTACGCTGTTGCCGACCTTGTCCAACCGCGGTGACCAAAGACAGATCCCCATGAGCCCAGGTACCACGAGGACAACGGCACCGCCCACGCCACTCTTGGCCGGCAGGCCGATCGTGAACGCGAACTCTCCGCTGTAATCGTACATTCCGCATGAATGCATGAGGGACAACGCGTTGCGAACGGTAGTCGGGGTCTGCACGCGTTCAAGCGTGGTCGGGCAGACGCCGCCGTTGGCGAGGGTGGCAGCGGCCGTGGCCATCTCGAGGCAGTTCATCTCGAGCGAGCAAGTGCGGAAGTACAGGTCGAGCGCTGCCCGTACTTGATGATCTTCAGCGTCGTGCCCGTCGGGGAAGAGCCCCTCGTTTTTCATCATGTACGCCAGCGCGCGATTGCGGTCGCCGGTCCGCTCTTCTTCCTGCGTCATGAACGCATTGAAGCGGGGCTTGAAGCCACCGGTCATGCGTTCCCACGCGTCTCGAATATGCTCGAAACGCCGGTGCAGCGGCAAATCGCGCTTGATGAGCGAGCAGCACATGATCGCGCCGGCATTGATCATCGGATTGTGCGGCCGGTTGTCGTCGGAGAGCACATACGCATTGAAGCGTTGGCCACTGGGCTCGCGGCCTATATGCCGGTGGACAATCTCCTCGCCGGCGTCTTCCAGGGCCAGCGCATAATTGAAGGGCTTACAGGTCGATTGAATGGAAAAATCGGTCAGACTGTCCCCGAGCTCCAGCTGCTGGCCATCGACGGTGACGATGGACACCCCGAACTGTTCTGGATTGACCTCCGCCAGCGGCGGGATGTACCGCGCCTGATCCCCGCTGCGGTTTTCAAGCACGAGATCGAAGATGTGCGCCATACGCTGCTGAAAGGCGCCGAAGTCGGCGACCGCCAGACTGCCCTGAAGCGCCCGCTCTACTAGTAAGCTCCCCGAGGAAATCGTACGGGTGAAGGTGGCAAGATCCATTGGGTTTTCGCCACACGCTTCGATGGCAGCGAAGACCCCGCTGAGGCGACTGTCGGTAATGCGCAATCCTGCTCCCTGCAATTCGCGCTGCAACGCCCGGGGATGTACCAGGCCGTCGCCATCGTCGTCGAGCGCCGCAAAGAGGCGGGCTTCCCGCTGAATCGCTTCGATACTCGGCACCCGATTCGTAGTCGTGCCATAATCGATCAAATTGGTATAAGCCATCATCGGCGTGCTTTCCCCACTGCAACGTCACTGTCCACTAGCTTGGACACGCTCCGCCGGCACCGGCGCCGGAACGGAGTACGGAGTACGGAGTAAGGTGTGACGAGGCAACGGATTACTCGCCCTCAATGTTTGCAAAAGAGGACGGTATCTTGCATAAGGGCGTCCCGTGACGACTATTTTGTCGTCCAGTTACGATTGAGTGCTGACAGTGAGCAGATAGTCGCTTGGCGACACGCCAAAGCGCTCGCGGAAAGCGCGACGGAAATACGACAGCGAATCGAAGCCTACGGCATACGCGACCTGCGTGATCGTGCCTTCGTTGCGTCGCAAGAGTTCCGCTGCGTACTCCACGCGGACGCCGCGAATGAAGCGGCTGGGGGTAACGTGCAGTTCGTCGCGCAGACCGCGGTACAGCTGGTGATACGAGAGTCCCGCGGCGGCGGCCAAGGCGTCGGGGCCGAACGACGCATCGTGGATGTTTCGAACGATGAGCGGTCTGAGCAACGCTTCGATCGGCGTCGGCTCGGTGGCCGCCTGCGGTACGGGCATATCTCCGCGATCACGGTATCGCTCACGGAGGAGTTGGCGCTGGCGCAGCAGATTGTCCACGGTGGCGTTGAGTACCGCGGCATCGAATGGCTTAAGAACGTAGGCATCCGCGCCGGTCATCCATCCCGCGATCTGATCCTCCGGTGCCGCGCGCGCGGTCACTAGAATGAGCGGAATCGTATCCGTCATGGCATCCGCCTTGAGTGCCCGTCCCAGGGACAGGCCGTCCATCTCCGGCATCATCACGTCGGCGATGATCAAATCGGGGAGCGACGACAGGGCGAGCCCCAGTCCCTCACGTCCGTCAGCGGCCTCGAGAACACGATAGCGCGCATCGATCTGCGTCCGTACGAAACCGCGCATATCCGCGTTGTCATCGATCACGAGGATCGTTGTCCGTTCGTCACCTTCATTGAATGCGCGGGACGATCCGACTACGAGCGGCATCCGCACTTCGAACACGCTGCCTTCGCCGAGCGTGCTCTGTACGTGCATGCTCCCGCCGTGCAACGCGACCAGTTCGCTCGCAAGTGCGAGGCCGATCCCCGAGCCTTCGTACTTGCGTGTCAGTGACGCATCACCCTGAAAGAAACGCTCGAAGACACGAGGCAGCTGCTCGGGGGCAATACCGACGCCAGTGTCATGCACCGCGATCACGGCAGACTCGCCCCGTGTAGCGAGTCGCACGTGTACGTGTCCGCCGGACTCGGTGAACTTGAGCGCGTTGGAGAGTAGGTTGAGCAGCACCTTTTCCAGTTGCTCTGTATCGAACACGACGGTGATCGCCTCTTCTGGCACCTCACAGGCGAGCGTGATCAGCCGCTCCTGCGCGAGCGGGAGAAAGCCCGTCACCGTCGCTCGTACAAACTGGCCGAGATCCTGCGACGCCGTGTGCAACGTCAGGCCACCGTCCTCGAGCCGGGAGAGGTCCAGTACGCGGTTCACCAGACGCAATAGTCGTTCAGCATTCCGCACCATGAGCTCGGCTTGTTCCGCGGCGGCGTGCGGTATGATGCCGTGTCGGCCGGCAAGCAAGCTGCGTAGTGGTCCGAGAATGAGCGTGAGTGGCGTGCGGAACTCGTGACTCACATTGGCGAACAGTTGCGAGCGCGATTGATGAAGCGCCGCAAGTTCCGCATTGCGCGCCGTCAGCAACGCTTCGTTCTTTAAAAGTGCTCCTGCGCGTTCCTCCACCAGCGCCGTCAGCTCGCGCTCTCGCTCGTGTAGCGCTCGTTCGCGCCAGCGCACGGTACCCCACGCGAGCAGCGCCACCAGCATCCCGAGTAACACGTATGCGGCCCGCGTCTCGCGGAAGTACGGCTCAACCCGAAGGGTGAGCGTGGCGCCGTCTTCGTTCCACACCCCGTCGTTGTTGCTGGCCACCACCTGAAAGGTGTAATTCCCGGGCGGTACATTGGTGAAGAACGCGGTGCGTCGGTTTCCTGCCGACGTCCAAGCGTCGGACAATCCTCGCAGGCGATAGCGGAACTGACCGTTCTCCGGTGCGACGAGACTCAGCGCCGCGTAGTCGATTTCAAAGTTGCGCTCATTGGCGCGAAGATGAACTTCGCCGGAGTCGACCGCCGCAATGCGGTCTGCCGCCAGGAATCGCTGGATGACGACCTGCGGTGGGATCGCGTTCGATCGTGCGCGCGCCGGGTCAATCGCCACGGCGCCATCCTGCGTCGCGAACCAGAGGCGCCCATCCCGGCTGACGATTCCCGATGGAGACTGTCCCCCGTTCGCCTCACGATTACGTAGACCATCGCGCTCAGTAAACGCTGTAGAGTGTATACGCGAGGTGCGGCGGTCGGCGAACTCACGCAACTCGGCGAGACTTGTCCAGAAGATTCCACGGTTGCTGCTCATCCAGAGCCGTCCGAACGCGTCGGGAAGGATCTGGTGAATGACTTCGTCGAAGAGACCGTCCGTCTGCCGAATAGAGCGCACCGATGTCACCTGCGCGTGGTGGTCAGCGGAGAAGTTGATCGTCACGCGAGCTAGCCCACGACCTTCGGTGGCCACCCATAACGCCCCGGTCGAATCCTGATACACGCCACGCACCAAGTCGCTGGGGAGTCCATTGTGGCGGTCGATACGGGACAAGGTACCGCGATAGTAGACGAGAACACCGCTGCCATTCGTGCTCAGGAAGAACGCGCCGCCGGGTGACTTCGCGACACCGCGCACCGCTCCCGTACGTTCGACCGTGTCCTGAAACAGACGTCTCCAGCGCCCTTGGCGAAGACGAAAGAGACCATCTTCGGTGCCGGCGTATACGTCGCCCGCGGCATCTTCAAAGAGCGCACGTACGGTTCCGCCCGGCGCTGGCTGCCCTCCCGGAGGTGCCGTGCATCTGACGACGGGAAGGCGACAATAGCGAATCCCTTCGCCATAAGTCCCAACCCATAGTGCGCCTTGGCGATCCTGAAGGAACGACAGCACGAAGGCTGGAAATCCTTCGCTCGGTGAGAAATTGGAGACTACGCCATTTTTGAGACTACTGAAGCCGCCGCCAAGCGTCCCGATCCACAACGCGGCGCTGCGGTCTTGCATTACGGTCGTGACGTTGCGCTCACGCAAACCTTCCGCACTGCTCACAACCTGAAAGAGGGATGCCTTCAAGCGATACAGGCCGCGATTGTAGGTGCCGATCCACAAGCTGCCTTCGGTATCCCACTGAAAGTCCTGAATCTGCTTAACCGCGCGCAGCTCATTGGCGTTGCTGGCGGGTACCCGAAACACTTCACGTCCGTCGTGATAGAGCCGATCGCCAGCGGCATACCACACCGACCCGTCAGGCGCAAACCGGACGCCAGGCCCCGATACGCGTCCCGGTGTTTCAAGAACCGTGGATAACACTGAGTCGCGCAACACATATACGCCGGACTCCGTGCTGATCCATGCCTCACCGGCGGGCGAGACGCGAATGTCGGCAACGGGGTCGCTGAATGGCTTCCCATTCGTACGGGGTACTCGAGCAACATGACCGACGGCCGCGCGGAAGACGCCTTTGGAAGTCCCGATCCAGATCACGCCGGATGACGACTGTCGCAGCACCGTGATGCGCGCGGACTCACCAAGTTGAATGGATTGCGCGCGCCCCTCCTCAATGCGGAAGAGTCCGAGTTCCCGCGTGCCGGCCCACACCGCGCCACTCGCGTCCTCGAGTACAGCGGTGACTTCCCCGTAAACAGCTTCAGGAGCAAGCGACTCAAACCGGTCACCCCGCAAGCGAAAGACTCCCCTTGTGGTGCCGGCGAGGACCGTGGAGCCCTTCGCGACGAATACGCTGCGCACACTGCGATCGGGGAGACCGTGCGTGCTGTCAAAGTGCGTGAAGCGCGCACCATTCGTACGTACCAGGTGATCCTGCTCGGTCCGCAGCCACAGCGAGCCGTCGGCCGCCGCCGTCATGTCGGCAAGACGATTGCTGGGTAGCGCCTCGGTGTTTCCAGTGTTGAACACCGTAAATCGTGCGCCATCGTAACGCACCAAACCATCCCATGTGGCGAGCCACAGGTACCCATCCTTTCCGCGCGCTACCCGTTGAATGGCATTCACGGGTAGCCCGTTCTGTACCGTCCACACCTCGCTGACGAACCGCGGCTCGCTAGAAGCGGAGGAGGTCCCCCGCACCGTTTGCTGCGCGTGAAGTGCAGTCGTCACCACGCTCTGCGGCAACACTGTCATCAAGAGACCGCTCAGCGCTCTAAAACGGCGAAGCGCATCTGCCCGACAGCCGTAATGCGGTTGCTTCACTTTGCCTTTTCGCTTCCGCTCGCGGATGTACTCGCGCGCGCCCATCGCCAGGCGTCCGCCCACGATGGCTCCTTGCCGTGCAGCAGAATGCCAAGCGCGAAGATCTTCCCCGCTGCCAGTCTGAAGGTCCAGCTGGCGGCGGCCAGCAGCAGCACCGCCAGCACCGGCTCCCACCACGGAACGCTCGTCATGAGCATGCGCACGGGGAGCACGGCCATCGACGTGAGGGGGAAAATCGCGAGCGTCTGTGCCACCCACGTTTCCGGACGGGATAACAGTCCAAACGCGAGTCCCATGGGGAGCACGGGAATGAGCAGCATCGATGAGCGCGGCGACGAGTTGGGATCGTCGATGGTGGCGGCAACCGCCGCCATAAATGAAAACCACATAATGACGCCAAGCACCGTGACCACCAGCACCAACAGCAATGGCCACGGATCGGAGGGCATGGCGGGCAGCGAAATGGCGCTACTGCCGAGCAAGGTGGGGAGCAGCGCGGTGAGCGCGAGCCCCGACACGCCAATGAGCAGCGTGCCAACAAGCGCGGCGCTGACGAGGCCGATGATCTTGCCGTCCATCCATGTTTGCGGCGAGACGATGGCGATGATCTGTTCGGTAATACGCTGCTGCTTTTCGCCTGTGATGCCGGTAAAGAGTGACGCGAAGCCATTGAAGAGCACGAGCACGCCGAACATGAGGATCGCCCCCGTGAACAGGCGGCTCCCCACATCACTGCTGCCGTTCTTGAGCGTCACCGTGTTGACCTGCACCGCAAATGGCGAGAGCAGGGCGGACCGCTGCGCATCGCTGATGGGGAGCGCGGTGAACGCGGCGCCCTGACGTGCCTGCGTGAGCGCCGTCGTAACCGTCGACGTCCACGCGGCGCGCTTGCGAAGCACGATTTCGGCAGCGCCTGGGCCCTGCACGATGAGCGCGCCACCCAACGAGTCAGCCGCGATGGCGCGCCGCGCATCGGCGGCGGTGGTAAAGCGCGTGCTGTCCCAGCGGACGCCGTCGACGGCAGGGAGGGCAAAGCCGAGCTGTTCGCGCCCGATCACCGCCACCTGCACCTGCTTGCCTTTGGCGTCCTTGGCCATCTTGCCGACGGCGCCGGAAATGGTCCCCACGACAAGCATGATCAACACGCCGTACGCCTGTTGCCGCCACTTCACGAAGCGGTTGAACTCCCAGCGCGCAATGCGGCGCACCTGTTGCCATCGCGTCATGCGGCCTCCGTGGTGGGCACCGACGTGTTGGCGCCGACCGTGTTGATGTATACGTCATGCAGCGACGGCTGTTCGGTACGCACGTCGATGATGGTGAGAAGCTGTGAGCAGTGCGCGAGCAGTTCGCCCACCTCATGCTTGGGCTTGAGCGTGATCTCGATCAGGCCATCGTCGCGACGCTGCACGCCGCTGGCGGCGGCATGTGCACGCAGCGCGTCGAGTGCCATGTCGCTCGCCTCACGGACGTCCAGCAGCAGTCGACGCCCGCTCCCCCACCGTTCGCGAATTTCGGGAATGGTGCCGTGCAACACTTCGCGGCCGTGTTGCATGACGAACAGACGATCGGCGAGCCGTTCGACGAGCGACATCTGGTGCGCCGAAAAGAGCACCGTCATGCCGTCGTCGCGCAGCGACCGCACCATGGACAGAAAGAGTTCCTGATTGAGCGGGTCGAGGCCGCTGAACGGTTCGTCGAGAATGACGAATCGCGGCCGATGCATGACCGCGGCGGCGAACTGCACCTTCTGCTGATTGCCCTTGGACAGTGACCCCACTTTGTCCTTGAGGCGTGCTCCCAACTCGAGCCGTTCCAGCCAGAGCTTTGCGGCCGCGCGCGCGTCGGCGGCGGTCATGCCCCGCAACGTCCCGAAGTACTCGAGGACGGCGGTGAGTGGCTGGTCCTGATACAGCCCGCGCTCTTCAGGCAGATAGCCCATCGCCTCCGCCGGCAAGCGTGTGCCCGACGTGCCCTCGTACTGCCAGCTGATGCGTCCGCTGTCGGGCATGGTGATGCCGACGAGCATGCGCAGCAACGTGGATTTTCCGGCGCCATTGGGGCCGAGCAGTGAAAAGATTTCGCCTGCCGCGATGTGGAACGAGATGTCGTTTACTGCGTGAACCCGGGCAAAACGGCGGTGCACCTGTTCGACGGTCAGCATGCTCACGTGATCGGAGTGGAAGGGCCACAACGCAAACGGTGGCGCCCCGGACATCCCGGAGCGCCACCGCATAGAACGGCATGACCCGCCAAAAAGTTACGCGAGGTCGAAACGATCGGCGTCCATCACCTTCGTCCAGGCGGCGACGAAGTCATGGACGAACTTCTCCTTCGAGTCGTTCTGGGCGTACAGCTCGGACAGCGCACGCAGTTCCGAATGCGAACCGAAGATGAGATCAGCGCGCGTGGCCGTCCACTTCACGTCGCCCGTGACGCGATCGCGGCCTTCGAAAACATCGCCGCCGGCCGACATGGGCGCCCACTTCGTACCCATGTCGAGCAGGTTCACGAAGAAGTCGTTGGAAAGCGTCTCGGGGCGATCGGTAAACACCCCATGCTTCGACGCGCCGTAGTTCGCGCCGAGGGCACGCATGCCCCCCACGAGCACGGTCATTTCCGGGGCGGTGAGGCCCAGAAGATGCGCCTTGTCGACGAGCAGCTCTTCGGTCGTGCGGGTGTACGCCGTCTTCTGGTAGTTGCGGAAGCCGTCGGCCTGCGGTTCGAGCACGTTGTACGAGTGCACGTCGGTCTGGTCCTGCGTGGCGTCCATGCGGCCGGGCGTGAACGGCACCGTGATGTCGAAGCCGCCCTTCTTGGCAGCCGCTTCGATGGCGGCGACACCGCCGAGCACGATGAGATCGGCGAGCGAGACCTTCTTGCCACCGGCCTGTGCCGCGTCGAACTCGGCCTTGATGGTGGCGAAAATGTCGAGCACACGCGTGAGCTTGGCCGGCTGGTTCACCTCCCACCCCTTGGCCGGCGACAGCGCGATGCGCGCGCCGTTGGCGCCGCCGCGGCGGTCGGTGCCGCGGAAGGTCGAGGCCGACGACCAGGCCGTGTACACGAGCTGCGAAACTGGGAGCCCCGACGCGAGGATCTTGCCCTTGAGCGCGGCAATGTCGGCGGCGTCCACGAGGGCGTGATCACAGGCCGGAATGGGATCCTGCCAGAGCAACTCTTCCGCCGGGACCCACGGGCCAACGTAGCGCGACTTGGGACCCATGTCGCGGTGCGTGAGCTTGAACCACGCACGCGCGAACGCGTCGTGGAACTCCTGCGGGTTGGCGTGGAAGCGCTTGGAGATTTCGAGATACGCGGGGTCGGTGCGGAGTGCGATATCGGCGGTGGACATCGCGGGGCGCACCTTCACGCCCGGCACGTGCGCATCGGGCACAACGAGCGACGCCTGCTTGTCGGTGGGCTCCCAGATGTGCGCGCCCGCGGGGCTCTTGGTGAGCTCCCATTCGAAGCCGAAGAGCGTGTCGAAGTAGCCGTTGTCCCACTTGGTGGGGTTCGGCGTCCACGCGCCTTCGAGGCCCGACGTGGTGGTGTGCGCGCCCTTACCGGTGCCGAACTTGTTTTCCCAGCCAAAGCCCATCGCCTCGATGGGTGCGCCCTCGGGCTCCGGGCCCACGAGCGCGGTATCGCCGGCGCCATGCATCTTGCCGAAGGTGTGACCACCGGCGACGAGCGCAACGGTCTCCTCGTCGTTCATCGCCATGCGCGCGAACGTTTCGCGGATGTCGCGCGCCGAGGCCATCGGGTCGGGCTTGCCGTCCGGGCCTTCGGGATTCACGTAGATGAGCCCCATCTGCACGGCGGCCAGCGGATTCTCGAGCTCGCGGTCGCCGGAGTAGCGGCTGTTCTCCTTCTCGCTGGTGGCGAGCCACTCCCCTTCACTGCCCCAGTAGATGTCCTGCTCGGGCTCCCACACGTCCTGACGGCCGAACGAGAAGCCGAAGGGCTTGAAGCCCATCGTTTCCATGCCGATGTCGGCGGCGAGAATGAAGAGGTCGGCCCACGAGATCCGGTTGCCGTACTTCTGCTTGATGGGCCACAGCAGACGACGGGCCTTGTCGAGATTCCCGTTGTCCGGCCAGCTGTTGAGCGGCGCAAAACGCTGCGTCCCGCTCCCCGCGCCACCGCGCCCATCGGCGGTGCGATACGTGCCGGCGCTGTGCCACGCCATACGCACGAAGAACGGGCCGTAGTGGCCGTAGTCGGCGGGCCACCACTCCTGCGAGTTCGTCTGCAGCGCGACCAGGTCGGCCTTGAGCGCGTCGACGTCGAGCGACTTGAGCACCTCGGCGTACTTGAAGTCGGGCGCCGGATTGGAGAGCGACGAGTGCTGGCGGAGAATGCCCACGTTGAGGGCGTTGGGCCACCAGTCGCGGTTCGTGCGACCGGCCGCCATGCGCGCCGTGGTTGCGCCCGTCGGCTCGCTTCCGCCGTGCATCACGGGGCACTTGCCCCCGTTTCCACCAGCCTGTCCTTCCATAGTCGTCTCCGAGAGAAGCAGCGCGCCGAGCGCCGCGTGGTCATGCGCCGTGTGAGATTGCGCACACGACATAACGCTGCGGTACGATACGGCTTCCTGTCATAGGCAGCAATGGGGCTTTCCCTATACAGGATATAGCTGTAGGTTATGGGATATGGACGGAACATTGCTGCGGGCATTCGTGGAGACGGCCGACGCCGGATCGCTGAGTCGCGCGGCGGGGCTGCTGCGCTTGTCGCAGCCGTCGCTGACGGCACAGATCCAGCGACTGGAGCGGCACCTTGAGACATCGCTGTTCAACCGGCACGGCCGCGGGGTCACGCTCACCGACGCCGGCAGAGCGCTCTACCCGCGGGCTCGGCGCATCCTCGACGAGCTGCGCGCCACCGTGGACGCGGTACGCCGCGAGGGCGCCGACGGGGTGGGCCTGCTGAGCGTGGGGGCGATTCCCACCGTCGCGCCGTACATCCTGCCGGCTGCGCTGAGACGGTTGCGCGTACGGCAGGCCGCCCTGCGGGTCGAGCTGCGAGAAGACTATAGTGCGGTCCTGGCGCGTCAGTTGCTTGATGGTGCGCTTGATGTGGTCATAGCAGCGCTTCCATACGCCTTCGATCATCTGGACACCGAACCGCTGGGAACGGACGCGCTGGTGGTGGCGGTGCCCGCGTCGCACGCAGCTGCCCGTGCCGGTCGCATCACGCTGGCCCAGCTCCGCGACGCGCCGGCGGTCACGCTCGATCCGGCGCACTGTCTGGGGGAGCAGGTGGCCGGGTTCTGCTCCAGCAATCAGGTGCTGCCGTCGGTGGTGTGCCGGAGTGCGCAACTGGCCACCGTGCTTGAGCTGGTCGGCGCCGAGGTGGGGGTATCGATCGTGCCGGCGATGGCGGCGGCGCGGCACAATACGCCGCAGTGCGCCTACGTGCCGCTGGCCGACCACCCGTTGCAGCGGGAAATCGTGGCCGTCTGGCGGCGAGGAACCACCGTGTCGCCGTCGGCGCGGGCGTTCGTGGATTGTGTGCGGGAAGTGGTGAGGGGGTGGTAGCTGGGGGGATGCGGCTACCGAGGGGGACTACGGGAGGGGGACTACGGGAGGGGGACTACGGGAGGGCAACTACGGGAGGGCAACTACGGGAGGGGGACTACGGGAGGGGGACTACGGGCGGTCCGGACCGTTTCGATGGCTGCAACCAAACGGGACCGTCGGCCGTACGGCACGGTAGCGGCACCGACGAAGATGTCGGAAGCGCTGCCCCCCCCTTCCCTGATTTATGACGCTCCGACTGGCTCGCCTGAGCCTCTCTCTTTGTATTGCGGCTGCCCTCGTCGCTCCCGTTTCCCTTGCGTCTCAGGCCGGCCCCCCTGCGGGTCCGCCGACTGGCCGGCCGGCCGGTATGCCCCCTGGCGGTCCGCCGATGGGCAAGCCCGACTCCGCGACGCTGCAGTCGCAGGCCATTCGCGTCTTCCTCGATTGTCAGGGACGCGTGCGCGGCTGCGACCGCGACTTCATCGTCACGGACGTGAACTTCGTGAACTGGATGCGCGACCGGTTCGATGCCGACGTGCAGATCCTCGTGTCGGGACTCACCAACGGCGGTGGTGGATCGGAAAACACCATCACCTTCATTGGCCGCCGGAAGTTCGAGGGGATGGCCGATACGCTCGTGCTGAATACGCTCCCCAACGATCCGGACGACCGCATCCGTCGTGAGCTGTCGCGCGTGTTCAAGCTGGGACTCGCACGCTATGTGGCCAAGTCGCCCATCGCGTCGCGTCTGCAGATGGCGTACATCGCGCCGTTCGGGCAACAGCAGCAGCAGGTGTCGGCGGCGAACCTGAAGGACAAGTGGAACCTCTGGACGTACACGACCAACTTCAACGCGTTCATCCGCGCCGAGGACCGTCAGCAGTCGATTAACGGCTCCCTCTCCTTGGCAGCCAACCGCGCCACGGCCAACTGGAAGATCAACATGTCGGCCAGCGGCAACGTGAACACGCAGAAGTTCGAAATCGGCGAACAACCGGGGCGTCCCGCTTTCACCGTGGAGAACAGGCAGCGCACGTACAACGCGAACGCGCTCATCGTGCGCACGCTGTCGTCGCATTGGTCGGCGGGCATGAAGCTCGGCGCCGGATACTCGGACTTTCTCAATCAGGACGTGGCGCTGCGCTTCCAGCCGGCGATCGAGTACAACGTGTTCAACTGGAGCGAGCAGACGCGTCGCCAGCTGACCTTCTTGTACAACGTGGGCCCGAACCACTACAACTATCAGCGCACCACCGTCTACAACCGCGATACGGAAACGCGCTTCAGTCAGCAGGCGACGGCGTCATACGTGGCGCGGCAGTCGTGGGGCTCGAGCAATCTGTCGCTCGACTGGCTCAACTATCTCCACGACTTCAGCCGACACGCCCTCACGCTGAGCGGTAACGTCGACCTGCGCATCGGTCGTGGCTTCTCGCTCAACGTGGGCGGCTCGGCGGCGCGCATCAACGACCAGATCTATCTGCCGCGCGCCGGCAACACCGAAGAGGAAATTCTGCTGCAGCGTCAGGCGTTGCAGACGGGCTTCCGCATCACGACGAACATCGGTATCCGCTACACCTTCGGCTCGATCTACAACACCATCGTGAACCAGCGCTTCAGCAGCCTCGGTTCGAGCGGTGGTCGCTTCTCGTTCTTCATGTTCTAGTCGGGTAGCTCAACCGCTGTGATGTCGGCAGCGGTTGAGCACCAGATTACTTGCCCTTGGTGTCTTCCCAGAGCGCCGGGAATTGCTTGCGCAGCGCTTCCAGCTTGGGGAGGTCGTTGTAGACGATGTAGGGCTGATCGGTGTGCGTGTACAGGTAGTTCTGGTGGTAGCGTTCGGCGTCGTAGAACGGGCCGAGTGCCGCCACCTGCGTCACGATGGGCTTACGATAGGTGTTCGCGGCGGTCAGGTGGGCAATGGCCGCCGCTGCTTTTTGCTGCTGCTCGGCCGACGAGAAGAAAATGGCCGACCGGTACTGCGTGCCCACATCGGGCCCCTGCCGGTTGAGCTCGGTGGGATCGTGCGCCACGGTGAAGAACACCGTGAGCAGTGTTTCGTAGCTCACCACCGACGGATCGAAGGTGACGCGAACCGCTTCCGCGTGTCCGGTGCGTCCGCCGCTGACGTCGTCGTAGCCAGGATTGACGACGGTGCCCCCGCTGTAGCCGGAGACGACGCGGGTGACGCCGCGAATGTGTTCGAAGACTGCCTCGACCCCCCAAAAGCAGCCGCCGGCAAAGACGGCGGTTTCGAGGCGGGGCTTGGCCGCCTGCGCCGGAAGCGCGGCGGGGCCTACGACAAGCGCAGTGGTCAGCGAGGCAACGAGAGCGGCAACGGCAGGCAGGCGCATAGTCGGAATTTGGTGAAGGCGAGCAGAGCGGATCCTCTTGAAGGTAGCGGCGGGACGCAGGGGAAGTTTCCGGCTACAGCGTTCGCACTGGCCGACGCGTGTGAGAAGGGTGAGCATTAGCGAGGTCCGGTGCTGCCGGACCCGTCTTACCCTTTCCCCTCATTCAAGACTCATGTTCGTTCACGCGGTGTATTTCTGGCTTCGTCCCGACCTGACGGCCGAAGAGCAGGCGCAGTTTGTCGCCGAATTGGAGCGTCTCAAGACGATCACGAGCGCGGAGGCGTGTTACGTGGGGGTGCCTGCCGCCACGGATCGTCCGGTGATCGACCGGACCTACAGCTACGCGCTGGTGTTGGTGTTCACCGACGAGGCGCAGCACGACGCGTATCAGGTGGATCCGGTGCACCAGCAGTTCGTGGCAGCATGCAAGCCGCTGTGGGCGAGCGTCAAGATTTACGATTCGGTCGGATAACGAGCGAGGCACGCCACGATGCGCCGACGAACACGCCAGCTGTTGCTGTTGGGCTGCGTGCTTGCCGTCGTGGCGGCGCCGTTCGCGTGGTCGCAGCGGCGCGCGTTCGTGGAGCCCAATGTCCCGTACGATGGGCGCTTCACCTTGTCGACGACTTCTACTTCGACCGGCAATGGGCCGTGTTCGAAGCGGGGATGCGCACGGTGTGGCCGGAGGCGCGCATCGACCCGCTCACGGTGTCACATCCGGTATTCCACTCGTTCTTCAGCATCAAGACGCTTGAGGGGATGACGCACCCGGCGACGCCCGCGGCGAAGGCGGTGTATCTGGGCATTCACGAAGACAATGATCCCGCAAAACGGTTGCAGGTGGTGATCAACTTCAACAACGATATTGGCGACTACATGGAGTGGTCGGGTGAGAGGTGGTACCCGGTGAATCTCTCCAACGATGCGTACAAGTTCGCGACGAATTACGTGGTCTACGGGCTCACGCACTGATCCCTTGGTCGGGCTGCTACATTGACCGCATGAAGCCTCTCGAACGCCTTGGGGAAGCGCGTACCCCGAATGGATCCGTGTTGCAGCTCTATCGTCATGACGGCGCCTATCTCATTCGCGCCGATGGCGTCGAGCTCATGTCCACGCGCCGGCACCTATCGGAAGACAAGCTCGCCGAGTTCGCGTGTGCGCCGCTGGCTGCCAAGCCCAAGGTGCGCGTGCTCATTGGCGGTCTCGGGCTGGGCTTCACGTTGCGGGAAGCGTTGCGCCGTCTCGGCGCGGATGCCGAAGTGTGGGTGGCCGAACTCGTCGCGGAAGTGATCGAGTGGAACGCCACCCCGGAGTACGCACTGTCTGCGGAGGCCATGGCCGACCCGCGCGTGCGCATCGTGCATCAGGACGTCGTGAAGGTGCTCAAAGACAATCCGGGCCGGTTCGACGCGATCATGCTCGATACCGACAATGGTCCCGACGGCATGATCATGAAGGAGAACTCGCGCCTCTATGCCACCAAGGGGTTGGCGGCGACCATCACGGCATTGCGTCCCGGTGGTGTGATTGCCTATTGGTCGGTGAGTGCCGATCCGTCGTTCGTGGGGGCGCTGCAGCGTGTGGGGCTTACGGTGGAATCGCACAGCGTGCGGGCACACGCCACCTCGGGCCCGTGGCACACGCTGTACGTAGCGAGCATGAAGAATGTGTGACTGAGCCGGAGTCGTCAGCCGGCGCTGACGGCGTCTTGTGCGGTGAACCGCCAGGGCAAGCTCCGTTCAGCCTGATTGCGTTTGCGATACTCGCCCGGTGACACACCGACGGCGCGCTTGAACGCCTTCGAGAATCCGAACGCATCGTGGTACCCAACGGCGAGCGCCACCTGTTCGAGCGTCTGGTTGCCATCGGCGAGCAAGTGCATCGCGCGCTGCAATCGCACCGTGCGCAGATACGACAGCGGCGTGTCGCCCATCGCGTCACGGAAGCGTTCGGCGAGGACACTGCGCGAGAGGTTGACGGCGCGCGCGAGTGATTCGAGCGTCCACGCGCGCGCGCAGTCTTCGTGCAACGCCGCAACAGCGCGACGCACCTGCGTATCGGCGACGGCGTGGCTCCAACTCGCGTGGCCTTCACTCCCGCGGCGCGCGACGATATCGCGCACGAGGTAGGTGAAGAGCACATCGACCAATCCGTGCACGATGCTCTCGCGCCCGAGTGCGTCCTGCTGAACTTCGGCCGCGAGCATGGACAGCGCGAGCCCCATCGGCTCGAGACGTGTGGTGCGTTCGGCGCGAACCACGTGCCACTCGGGGAGTTCTGCAAAGAGCGGATGCAACGGCGTATTCCAGAGCTGGTACGCCCCGCTTACGACGGTGCCCTCGCTGCCAGCCGGCGCGAACCCATCGTGCGCCAGCGTAATCGCCTCGGTGGGCAGCGCCGAGACGTCCGGCTCGGCTGCCAGCAGGTGGTCGCACCCGCGTCCCATAACGGCAATGTCGCCAGCGTGCAGCTCGATGGGCTCGGCGAGCGAGGGGCTATGAACCCACGCGGTGCCTTCGAGCACCACATGAAAGCCCAGGCTGCGGTCGCAGGGAAAGCGGAGCGCGCGGCCGGTTGCCAGGTGGCGCATGTCGAGCAGACGGCGCTGCAGCCCCGCTTCGCGGAAGATGTCGGCGAGGATGTCCATGCCTAAAGGTACACAATGGCGGACGAAAAGACATGGAAAACGTACTCCAAGCCATGTGTAGTCCTGCTTTCCGGGGTCATGTTCCTCGCTCAACCCAACACACGAGGAACCGAAGATGTCGACCTTTTTGATTCTTGGCGCCAGCGGCAATGTAGGCAGCGTACTCAGCACGACCTTGGAGCAGGCCGGGCACACCGTGCGCCGCGCCACCAGCCGCCCGGCCGGCGCGGGGCAGGTGCATGTGAACCTGATCACCGGCGAGGGGCTTGGGGCGGCGCTCGACGGGGCCGACGCGGTGTTTCTGCTGTCGCCGCCGCGCCACTTCCAAGCGTACGCGCAGGAATACCGCGCCGCATTCGTCTGATACCGTGACACTCCCGCGTCCGCGCCCCGTCGTGGTGCGCGGGCGCGACGGTTACACCCCGAACTGCTCCAAGTGATGGTCGAGGTGTTTGGAAAAGAGCCCGTTCCATTCCGTGGCCGTGAGCGGGCCGAATGACAACGATTCACGCCCCTCGAACTGTGACCGTCCTTCGCGCTGCACCCGCTGCAGATAGGCGATGAGGCGGTCGCGTTCGACGGTGAAGTCGCGCGTTTCCTTGATGCGAAATGCGGGAGCCGTAGGGGTGTTGCGCGGATACGGGTCCGGCCCCACGACGCGTGCCTTCACGATGCGCTTGAGCACGAAGCGCATGATGGGGTTGGGCCGCGGGTGCTTCTGCTCGTAGACCATTTCGTACGCGACGTTCACGTGCGCGAGCATTTCGCTCACGACCATGCGTCCCCACTGCGGCGTGGACTCCGGCGTGAGCGCGTGCAGCCGCGCGATGGCCGCGTCTACCTGCGACGCGTCGAACAGGTCGGGATACACGGTAGCGGTCATGACGAAAAGTGGCGGGTGGCTTGGCCGCCGTCTACCTTCGGATATGCCTCCGCTCCGCCACCGCCTGACGATCGCCACGACGCAGCCCATCGAGATCGTCGACATCACCGACCAGGTTCGTGAGTGGGTGCAGCAGTCGGGTGTGGTGTACGGCCTGCTCACGGTCATGTCGCCGCACACCACGGCGCGCATCACGCTGAATGAGCGGGAAGCCGAGCTCCAGCGCGACATGATCGCCTGGCTCGAGCAGCTGGCGCCGGCGGGCAATCCGTACGGCCACAACAACGCGCCGGTCGACGATCGTCTCAACGCGCATGCGCACCTTTTGGGATTGTTTCTCAATGCGAGCGAGTCCATTCCCGTGAGCGACGGGGCGTTGGAGCTTGGCGGTTGGCAATCGCTGTTTTTCGTGGAGCTCGACGGGCCGCGCGCGCAGCGGGAAGTCCACCTGCATCTGTTGCGCACGGAATAAGCGCGTGCACCAGAGCGACGTTGACGGATTCTTCGCCACGCGGGCGATGCTCGACGCCGACGCGTACCTCGAACTGGAATTTACGTTCGAGTGTGCCGGCGATCCGCGTATGGCTGCGGCGCACTTGGCCAGCGAACAGTCGACGGCGCAGTGGCACCGCGTCGGCGTCGAGGAAGACTTTCGTGGGCAGTTCGGCGCCAAGGTGCTAGAGCTCGAGGCCGAGCCGCGCACTGGCGGATTCTCCGTTCCCGTGCCGACGGCGCCGTCCGGTCCGGTGCACGCGTGCCGCGCCGTCATTGCGCACCCGCACGGAAATTTCGGTCCTCGGCTTCCCAACTTGATTTCGGCGGTGATGGGCGAAGGGGTGTACTTCGCGCCGGGAATCCCACTCATCCGACTCGAGGACATCCGGTTTCCGGCGTCGTATCTCGCGGCCTTCGAGGGGCCGCAGTTCGGGGTGGCGGGAGTGCGTGCTCAGCTCTCGGTGTACGACCGCCCCATCTTTTTCGGGGTCATCAAGCCGAACATCGGACTGCCGCCCGAACCGTTCGCCGCGTTGGGCTACGAAGGGTGGCTGGGCGGGCTCGATGTGGCGAAAGACGACGAGATGCTCGCCGATGCGCCGTACTCGCCGATCGCCGTGCGTGCGCCGCTGTTGGGTGACGCGCGACGTCGGGCGGAACTGGCAACGGGTGTGCCCAAGGGATACCTCGCCAACATCACGGACGAAGTCACCGCGTTGCATGCGCTGCACGATACGGCGGTCAACGCCGGCGCGACGCTCGTGATGGTGAATGCGATGCCCACGGGGGTGAGTGGGGTGCGCGCGCTACGCCAGCATGCCCGTGTGCCGATTGTCACGCACTTCCCGTTCATCGCGGCGTTCAGTCGCATTCCAGCGCACGGGGTGCACTCGCGGGTATTCACGCGCTTGCAGCGTCTGGCCGGCGCCGATGTCATCATCATGCCGGGCTTCGGCGACCGCATGATGACGCCGGAGCACGAGGTGCTCGACAACGTGCGCGCCTGCCTCGAGCCCATGGGATCACTCATGCCGAGTCTGCCGGTGCCGGGTGGTTCCGATTCGGCGGCGACGCTCGAAGGGGTGTACCGCCGGGTGAATACCGTGGACTTCGGGTTCGTCCCCGGTCGCGCTGTGTTCGGACATCCCATGGGGCCGCGCGCCGGTGCGGCGAGTCTGCGGCAGGCGTGGGACGCCATCGCGGCGGGCGTGCCGGTGCACGAGCATGCTCAACATCACCCCGAACTGCAGGCCGCTATTGGCGGATAACCGCCGGAACAGTTTACCACGGATTTGAACGGAAAAGGCGGATTAGAACGGATAAAGCAAAAAACAAAATCCGTGTTGTTTCCGTAGTCTCCGTGTAATCCGTGGCAAACCGCTGGTGCCGTTATCTCACGTCGGTTGAACCCAGATCAACAGGACCACTATGGACGACAATACCATGGATGATGATTGGACACCGCTAGTGACGCTCGCGTCGGGTTTCGAAGCCGACATCACGGTCGCGTTACTCGAAGCGCACGACGTACCGGCGGAGCGTGACGGCAATGACACCGTCGGCATTTTCGGTCCCGGCTTCCAGGGGGCGACGGCACGCGGAGTGACCGTACTGGTCCCGTTTTCACGTCTCGAAGAAGCACGCGCCATTCTGGCGTCGCCGCGCGAGCTGCCCGACGAAGACTAGTTCGCGTTGGGCCGTGCGTCGTCCGGCGCGTCGTTCCAGCGCAGCATGCCGCCGGCTAGTGAGTGCACGCGCGAAAATCCGGCGGCGGTGAGCTGCCGTGCGGCGCGCGCACTGCGTACGCCGCTTTTGCACACCAGCACCGTCAGTGCATTCGGCAAGAGCGCGGTGCGTGTCTGCTCCAGCGTGCCCAGCGGAATGCATTGGGCCTGCGGGATGGTGCCGGTCGCTGTCTCGACAGGTTCACGCACGTCGATCAGCTGCACGGGCTCTTCACGCTGCAGCCACTCGCGCAGTGTCGTCGGCGAGATTTCCTGCACTGGCACATCCGTGTTGCTGTGCAGCCCCGGCGTGCCGCAGAACGCATCGTAGTCGATGAGCTGCGTGATGGTGCGCGTCCCGCAGGCCGGGCACTCGGGGTCGCGCGCAAAACGCAGCGACCGGAACTCCATGCTGAGGGCATCGATCATGAGCAATCGTCCGGCAAGTGAGTCGCCGAGGCCCAGGAGCAGCTTGATCGTCTCGGCGGCCTGAACGGTGCCGATCAATCCGGGCAGCACCCCCAGCACGCCACCTTCGGCACAATTCGGAACAGATTCCGGCGGTGGTGGCTCGGGGTACAAGCAGCGGTAGCAGGGGCCGTCGGTGGTCGCGAACACCGACGCCTGTCCGTCGAATCGGAACACCGATCCGTACACATTCGGCACGCCACGCAGCACACAGGCGTCGTTCACCAGGTAGCGCGTGGCGAAGTTGTCGGTCCCATCGACGACGACATCATACTGGCGCACGATGTCGAGGGCGTTCGCGGATGTCAGCCATTCGTAATGCGTGATGACTTCCACATGCGGATTCACATCACGCAGTCGGTCGCGGGCGGAGTCGAGCTTGTGTCGTCCGACATCGCTCGTCCCATGCAGCAGTTGCCGCTGCAGGTTGCTGGCGTCGACGACGTCGTTGTCGACGAGTCCGAGGGTCCCCACACCGGCGGCCGCGAGATATAGCGCGACTGGGGAGCCGAGCCCGCCGGCGCCCACAACGAGCACCCGCGCACGCTTGAGCGTCGCCTGGCCCTCCGGGCCAACGCCTGGGAGAATCAGATGTCGGCCGTAGCGCTCGCGCTCGGGAAGAGACAAGCGGCCGCGTTCATCCATGTGCATCTGCTCAGACCGGAGACGGGAGATTCGGGAACTGAGATCTGAGAGTGAGAATCGAGAGTCAAGAGCTGAGTCTTTGATAGCAGTGAGAGTCCAGTCACGCAGCGGCGAGCGATCAGACCACGAACCGCCGGTCCTGGCTTCCCACTGCTGCGTGACGGAACTCTCACACCTATCCGAGGCTCGCGCTCAACTCTGGTTCTCGCTGCTCCCACTCAGATCTGAGCAGGAGCGGTGAGGGCGACGTCTCCCCGCTCTCAGTCGCCGAAGACGGCGGCGTCTGGCTGCGCCTGCTTGGTGCCGTACGCCGTCGAGGCCGGCGGATGCGTCGCGCCGAGACGCGTGGAGATGGCGATGGCGCCGAACGACAGGAACACCACGCCGATGACCATCACGACGCGATTGATCAGCTTCAGCGAGTGCGCTTCGTGCGCATCATCGCAAAGGTCTTTGAACATGAATTCGGATACGGAGGTGATAAACGCGGGGGTGACTCGATCGCAACACGTGAGAATATCGGTCGGTGTCGCCGTGTGGTGCAGTCCCGGCTACCAGCTATCCCGATTTAGCCGGGTTCTCTTTCCTCCCGTCCGCGCCTTTCCAGGCGAAGGAAGCGGTACGGCCTGCGGCCCAGTGGCGGGCCAGTGTGGACAGTCTCCGAGCGCCGCAGGGCAGCCAACGATCACGACGCTGGATTCACTGAGCGCTATGGTCGCTGAATGCGAGCGTTCGCGGCCGAAGAATCACGTGAAGAGCGTGAACGCCATCTGGTCGAAAACACGCGCCTTCGAGCGGCGCAGGCACAGCAGAGCGCGATCATTGTGCCGCCGCAGCAACGCGCCCTGTTCGGTGTCATTATCCTGTTGTTGGCGGCGTTGCTGATCTACCAGGTTGTCATTTGTGCGGGCCGGTGTTGTACGGGGATGCGTGGCAGGAGCCAGTGCCTGAGACGCCTTCCGCAGATACGCATTATTCTGCGGAAGGCTGTGCACTCTTCCCTCAGTCCTTCCGGAACGGCAGCGGCCCCTGTCCATCGCGCAGTTCGCGGATCATGCGATCGTCGCCGGTAAGCTCCCAATAAATGAGCGACACGGGAATCATCCCCGCCGCGTTGAGTTCATCGAAGAAGCCGCGCATGGTGAACTGCGGACCCAGCTGACGCGCGCGCTCGGCGATCGCCTCCTCGAGCAAGCGGCCACCGCTCACGTAGGTCGCACCGTAGCCCGGCTGACGCAGATACAAATGCTGCTCGAAGCCAAGCAACGGATCGCGGCGCATCCAGCCGCGCGGTGTCCATCCGACGTGCACTTCACCGGCGCCGGCCATGTCGAGATCATTGGCGTGCGCGTACAGATTGCCCAACCCGCGGGCCGCGCGCGCCGCCAACATGGCCCACACGATCTCGCGTGAACGCGGGCTGTCGTCGTACAGGCCGGCGTTCATCGTCCACTCTTCCATGACCGTCGCCATGCCCTCGGCGCGACTCATCCACACGTTGTAGCGCAGCGGTTCACGGCGTATCGGGTTGGCATGTGGAGCCACTCGGATACGCATGTTGTCCCACCAGTGGACCTGATGGGTCCACAAGGTACGCGGATCGCGGTGCGTCGCTTGCGCGAAGAAGTTACGCGTGGGTTCCGGGGAGAATCCGGAGAAGCGTTCACGAAGCGCGCGGTCCATCCACGGCTCCACCGTCATGATCTGCTTGTCCTTCCAGAACTGCAGATACTTGGGGAGCAGCTGGTCCTGCAGCGCCGCGAACTCCGCCGCATTCGCCACTACGGGCATCGGCGGCAGCGCCGCGTTGCGCGCTTCCTCGAAGCGCAGCGACGCATGCGAACGGGCCAGTTCGCGGCGCAGAATCGTTACCTCTTCATCCCACGTGAGGGGCATGAGCAGCACGTGGCGCAGGTACCAGCTGTACTGCTCTTTGCCGATCCCCGACGGACCGGTACGCGCTGGCGATTCTGCCTTCAGCCAGGTGATGAACTGCTCCGTGGCGCTGCTCGCATCCGTGATGGCGGCCTGAAGCGACTTGTCGCTGGGATGCAGCGTTTTCACGCGCCCCGCGAGCACGCCGAGCGCTTCGTGCTGTTCGTCGAAAGCACGCACGCCCCCGACCCACAAATCCTTCGCGTTGGCACCGGCGAGATTGGTACGCGCCTGCGCCAGCAGCGGAGCCACCGTGCGCAGGGCGACTGTGAGGCGAGTGCGCTCGTCCGTGGTAAGCGGCTTCACGGTGTCGAGTGCCGTGCGCGGCCAGATGCCATACTGCCACAGTCGGACGGCCCCGTGAATCGTCGGCCCTTCTTCGGCCGGCGTGTCACTCTCTTCGGTACGTACCGACGCGTAGTAGGCCGGGTCGCGGGCGAACGGCTGCAGGACGGTGAGGTGATAGAGCATGCCGTTCATTTCGGCGCGCACGATGTGCCAGTCCACCTGCCGCGAGATCGGCCAGCCGGTGGTATCGATGCTGGCGAGTCGCTGCTGCAGCGTCTTCAGCTCGTCGAGCCGACGCGCCCGCGTGGGGGCCGTGTAGTCAGGCACTCCGTTGACACGCGGCGCCTCCTCAAAGGCGCGCCAGCTGGTAAAGAGCGCGAGCAGGTCGGCATAGCTATCGGCAGGACGACTGGTGCAGCCCGACGGGCATGTGAGCGTCAAAGGGCGCGGTGTTGGCTGCCCGTACCAAGCCAGGTGATACCGCGAGCAGCGCGGCGGCGCTGAGAGAAAGAGCGCGAATGGAAGTCATCCCCCGAAGCTGTGGCGCGCGCGCCGACCTCGCCAGTAGCGAAGTGGGCCGAACGCCGTCATCGTACTGCCATGTCAATTCATACGGACGTGCTGGACGTGGCCGCCATACGGGAACTGCGCGACATACTCGGTGCGCGACTTGACGAGGTGCTTGTGACGTTCCGCGAGCAGGCACACGCACTGATGGCCGCACTCGAAGGGCAGCTGAGGGCTGGCGACCTTGCCACGGCCCGCAGTACGGCGCATCAGCTCAAGAGCGCCGCGGGATCGGTCGGCGCAGCGCGGCTGGCGGAGCAGGCCGGGCAGGTGGAGTACGCTGCTCTGCAGGGTGATCGTCTGGCCGCGACCCATGCCGCAGCACAGTTACCAGCCGTGGCGACGGCCACTGTGACGGCGCTCTCGTCGGTGGCCACGCAGCCCTGACAGCACCAACGCCGCCGGCGTACAACGGCGGCTATCGCGGCGCGTAGCGCTGCAGCACGTCCTGCAGCACGGCCAGGCGCACCGGCTTGGCCAAATGGTCGTCCATACCCGCCGCGAGGCACTGCTCGCGCTCGTCGGCCATGGCATTGGCGGTCATCGCCACGATGGGGGTGTGACGCGCCGACCCTTCGCGCCGACGGATCTCGCGTGTCGCTGCCACCCCGTCAAGCACGGGCATTTGCACGTCCATGAAGATGAGGTCGAACGATTCGGCACCGATGCGCGCGAGCGCCTCCTCCCCGTTCTCCGCGATGCATACCTCGTAGCCAAGCTTGACGAGCATCCCTTCGGCGACCGCCTGGTTGACGACGTTGTCTTCGACCAGCAAGACGCGTCGTGTGCGGGGACGCTCCTTGAGCAGGTAACGTGTGATGAGCTCGCCATTCGGCTCACCGCCTTCCGGGGCATCGAGTACCCGCGACAGCACCTCGCGCAGCTCCGTGGGCGTGGCCGGCTTGGTGAGAAAGCCGGCAATGCCGAGTTCGCGACAGCGTGCGGCATCACCACGCCGGCCGCCGGAGGAGAGCATGAGCACCCGACCGGGGGAGAGTATCTGCTCGGACGCAATGACGGCGGCCACCTCGAACCCGTCGAGGCCCAGGCATGATGGCGTCGGTAATGACGACGTCGATGGGGCGTCCCGCGCGGTGGGCGGCGCGGAGGGTGGCAAGCCCGGACGCACCGTCGGGTGCCTCTTCGACGTCGAATCCCCAATGGCGGAGCCACAGGGACAGCGCGGTGCGCCCCAACGCATGATCGTCGATGAGCAACGCCCGACGACCGTCCCACCGCGAGCGAGCCGGCAACGACACGCCCGCCGGCGTCTCTGCGCGTGGTAGCGACAGCGTAAGCGTGAACGCGCTCCCTTCGCCCAGCGTGCTGGCCACGGTGAGCTTGCCGCCCATGAGCTGCGCGAGTCGGCGCGAGATACTGAGCCCCAGGCCGGTACCCCCCGAAGCGACGTGTGATGGACGCATCGACCTGCTGAAACGCGTCGAAGATCTGTTCGAGCTTGTCTTGGGCGATGCCGATGCCACTGTCCTTCACCGTCAGCGCGATCTGATCGACCGGCCCCTCGGCGACAGCGCGCACCAGAACCACAATTTCCCCCTGCGGCGTGAACTTGATGGCGTTGTCGCACAGGTTCACGAGAATCTGCCGCAGCCGCCCGGGATCGCCGAGGTTGAAGGGCGGGAAGTCGGTTGGCAAATCCAGCACGAGCTCGAGCTGTTTTTGCGCCGCGCGGGTGGTGAGACTCTTGAGCGATTCCGCGACGACCACCGGCAGGCTGAAGGGAATCGTCTCCACGAGCATCTCGCCGGCATCGATTTTCGAGAAGTCGAGGATGTCGTTGAGAATGGTGAGCAGGCTGTCCGCCGATGAGCGCGCCACGCGCAGGTACTCGCGCTGCGTCTCGTTCAAGCCACTCTCGAGGGCCAGCTCCGTCATGCCGATGACGCCATTGAGCGGGGTGCGCAGCTCATGGCTCATGTTGGCGATGAAATGGCTCTTGGCCTGATTCGTGGCTTCGGCCAAATCACGGGCGCGGCGCAGCTCGGCTTCTGCCTCTTTCCGCGAGGTGACGTCGGTATTGATGCCGAGGAGCGTCACGGGAGCGCCATTGGCATCCCGTTGCATGCGTCCGCAGCCATAGATCTGCCGTCGGGCCCCGTCGCCGCGGATAATGGAGAATTCGCTCTCGAAGCGATCGCCGGCCGCGAGCGACGGCCACTCATTGGCAACGCGCTCTCGATCGTCAGGGTGCACCGCCGCAAGAAACTGGTCCATGTGACCATGAAACAGATCGACGTCGATGCCGAACATGCGATGCATCGCGGCGTCCCATGTCAGGGTGCCGCTGGCCACATCGAACTGCCACACACCGATGTTCGCCGTGCTCGTCGCCATTTCGAGGCGCCATGACTGCCGGCGCAACTCTTCTTCGAGGACACAGGATCGCGCGGCGCTCCCCAGTTTTCGGGCCAGGGGGCCGAACGCGCGCAGAAAGTTCTCCGCCAGCGGTCCCTGCTTGCGAAAGAGTACGAGCAAGCCGAAATGCGGAAGCAGAAACGCGTGTGCGGTCGCGCCTGCGAGCGGAACGGTCAGTGGCAGTTGCTCCGGACGATCGCGCAGGGCGTGGTACAGCGCCGCTGGTGACCAGAGGCTGCTGAGTTCACGGTGTGCTGCATGCCGGTCCAGATTGCGCGGCAGCATGCACACGCAAAGGGGGGGGGCGTTGGCATCACCGAGGTCGTTGGCCGTATCCATCTGCAACACACAGGCACCGCTGGCATTCGTGAGGCGCAAGAGCTCAGACACCGTGTGGCGCAGCATGGGGCCGAGTTCATTGCTCTCGCCAATGCTCAAGGCGAGTTCGTAGAGTACCTGTGTTTCGATGGCGAGTTGCATGACGCGTCGGGGTCAGCTCGTGGCGATGAGGCCAACCACCGCCGTCTTGTTATAAAACTCGAGGAACTCGCGGCCGCTATTGGCAATCTCTCCGATGGTGAGGGCGCCGACCATGGGGAGTCCGTCGTCGATGGCGGCGAGCTCCGTGGTGAACCGGTCGCCCAGGAAGAGTGAGCGGGAAATGCAGTCGATAAGCAAGCGAAAGCGCGGCGTGTGGCCGGCGGGGAACGACTGTTGCGCCAGTTCGCCGGCCCGGCGCGCGGCCGCGATGAGCGACTCGGCATCTCCGCGAAGAATGTGTACGAACGCGCCTTCCGGGACTTCGCCAACGCACACCAGGTGGCCCTCTGGCGTCAGTACGAGGGGGTCGCGGACGATGACATCGCTGTCGAGGCGGCGGATGCCGAAGGGGTGCGCTTTGACGACGTCGAAGAACGCGTCGGCTCGCACCGGCTCCTCGGCAACCGGTTCGACGATGCGACGATAGACATCGATTGCCGGCTCGTAGTTGAGGGTCTTGATGGTCGTGTGCTGCGCACTGGTGACGATAAGGGGCTCGGAGATCACGTCCCAGCCGTGCGACACACCGATACCACTTGGCCACTCGAGTCGCAACAGGATGGCGGCATCCTGCAGCATCCCGCCATTGGTGAAGAGGCAGGGCTTTTGCTGCATGGAGAGCGAGCCGGCCCCACCGCCGATGTAGTTGTTCTCGACCCCGAACTCCTCGAAGAGCGCGCGCACGAGCGCGGCGATACGCGTGGCGAAGCCATCGACGAACACCAGCATCAAGGCATTGGCGGCGTCCGGCGCCAAGGCGTGCTCAATCTGCGGCGCAATGGGGACGCCCGTATCGCTCAGGTCACGAACCATCGTGGCATGCGCCGGACGCCGCGACCCGATGACAATCGCACCGCGGGAGAAGTGCTCGTGGCCGACCACCACTTCGGGAAACACCCCGCCGTACAGCGGCTTGGGAATGGTGCCGAGCATGGGGTTGATCAACTCGGGAGCCAAGTCGCTGTCATCTCCGGCGAGCACGATCAGCGTGGATACTTCCGGATGGGCCGCGATACGCTGCAGGAGATCACGGAGGCCCTCGAAGGTGCCGGAGCGATCGATACCAATGATCATGTGGCGTTGTCTCCCGTGTTGTCTTCATGCGGTGCCCGCGCGGCGGCGACGATCTGTTCGTTGCGGCGCTGGACGGTGATGTCCTGCAGCGCCCCCGACAGGACGCGCTGATCCGAACCAATGTGCCCGAGCTGTCCCACCAGTCGGAACAGGAACTGTTGCCCCGTTACCGCGATGGGCACTTCGATGTCGAGCGGTTCACCGTATACCCGTGCCCGACGGATGGCCGCGTCCACGCGTTGGCGATCGCTGGTAGGCACGAGCTCGACCAACTGGTAGAATTGCGCCGGCGCGCTCACGCTGGCGTCGACGAGCGGCAGGTTGGTGTCCGACCACACCAGGGCATCGTCATCGAGCTGATAGTGGAAGAAAATCAGCCGGGCGAGCCGACGCGCCGCGGCTTGCCGCGTGCGGATGAGGCGGAGCTCGCGATTGGCACGACCGGTACGCAGCGCATAGCGTACGCGCTGCAGCAGCAATCGCCACTGGAACGGCTTCGTGATGAAATCGGTGGCGCGGGCCGCAAAGGCGCGATCGATGGCATCGAAATCATCGGCGCCGGTGAGCATCACGATCGCGACATCGTGGTGTGGGTCGAGCTGCCGCATGCGTTCGCACGTGGTGTAGCCATCGATGCCGGGCATCATGACGTCGAGCAGCACCAGATCGGGGAGTCCGGCCTGAAAGTGCAGCAGGGCATCTTCCCCGGAACTAGCCACGGCAACGTTGTAGCCGTCACCCTGCAGCACTTGTTGCAGCAGGGTGAGGGTCGTGGGGTCGTCGTCCACGACGAGCAGTCTGGCGCCGGCGGGGGTGGCGATGGAATCCTGAGATGCTGACACTGACGCAGGTGATTTAGGCGGAGGGCGTTGCCACTTGTCCCGACAGCCATCGAGATTGTGGCGTTCCCCTGACAACAACCCTGAAAGCACGCCGATGCCACAGCCTGAAGAAAGTAGGTCCATGGTCCCGTCCGGTAATCGGACGGGGCTCCGGCGGGAGCTCGGGTTGGTGGGGCTGGCGGCCACCGGCGTCGGCTCAATGGTGGGCGCCGGCATCAACATCGTGCCCTTCGCCCTGCAACGATCGGTACCGGGCATTGGTAACCATGTGCTGCCGGCCTACTTCCTGGCGGCGGTGCCGGCGGTGCTCGCGGCGCTGTGCTACGCGATGTTGGGGAGCGCCATGCCCAGGGCAGGCGGCTCGTACGTGTACGCCAGCCGGTCCATTGGCCCGTATACCGGCTTTCTGGCCAGTTTCTCTCAGTGGTTCGGGCTGTGTATTGCCATTGGCGTGGTGTCGTACGTCATTCCGCCGTTCTTGCGCGATACGCTGCTCGCCGCGCACTGGACCGACGCGGCGGCGATCCTCGATCACCGCGGTGTCCGCCTGACCGTGGCGCTTGGGTTTCTCTGGACATTCGTGCTGGTCAACCTGCGCGGGGTGAAGGCGGTGTCGCGCACGCTGGTGCCGCTGGTGGCGCTGGTGTTCGTGTGCAGCGGTCTCGTGGTGGTGACCGGCTTTACCCATTCGCCCGCCGACTACGTGGCGTTGGTGCAACAGCGTGGCGAGTCCGCCATGCTCGTGGGCACCGCCGGCGACTTCTGGACCGTCGTACCGCCTGCCGCCGCGGTGCTCTTCTCCAGCTTCATCGGGTTCGACGTCATCGCGCAGGCGGGAGGTGAGGCGCGGAACCCCTCGCGTACCCTCCCCATGGCCATCTTCCTTGCGATCGGCGTGGTGGGCGTCTTCTACTTCGCCTTTACGGGCGCGGTGTATCGCGCCGTCCCGTGGGAGTACATCGCCGCCGCCAGTGCCAAGGGCGACGTGACCGCGCCGGGCCTGCTCACGCCCCTGGTGTCCCCGGCCGTCGGCGTGCTCATGATGTCGGGGGCCGCGCTGGCGCTCATCAAGGACCTCCCGGGTATGCTGCTCGGCGTCTCGCGACTCTGCTTCGCGTGGGCGGAAGACGGCGTCTTCCCGCGCGCCATGGCCACCGTCGATCCCTCCAGTGGTACCCCGCGCCTGGCCCTCTTCACCTCGGCGATCCTTTCCACGCTGGGTATCCTCGGCGGTCACTTCGCTGGCGATTTCTTTCTCGGCGTGGATATCCTCGTCACCGCCATGCTCGTGAACTTCGTGATCATGGCGCTGTCCGTTCTGAGACTCCCCAGCTACAACCCGCTGCTGGCGCGCGAGGTGCGCGTGCTGCGTGCGCGTCCGCTGCAGATGGTCGTAGCCGTGTGCGCCTTGGTGTCGCTCACGGCGCTGCTGGTCGTGCAGTGCTACCGCGATCTCACGGCGACGGTGCCGGGGTGGTACGCGCATTCCACGCTGGTGTGGCTGGTCGTCATGGCGCTCGGAACCCTCGTGTACTGGCGCGAAACGCGTGCGCTGGCGCAGCGCGGGGGTGATCTTCGCGCGATCACGCGCGTGCTGCCGCCTGAATAATCACTCGGTCATTCTTCTGTTTCTCACACGCCTTTCATCATGTCGATCCCACGGATAGCGCTGGCGCCCGGTCTCGAGATCTCCCGTGTCCTCACGGGGCTATGGCAGATCGCCGACATGGAGCGCGACGGGCGGACGCTCGATCTCGACGCGGCGGCCACCGCCATGCATCCGTATGTCGAGGCGGGATTGTCGACCTTCGACATGGCCGACCACTACGGGTCGGCGGAGATCGTGGCCGGGCGCTATCGTGCGGCGCGCGCCGCGACGACAGCGGTGCAGTGCCTCACCAAGTGGGTCCCCGAACCGGGGCCGGTAACGGCCGAGCAGGTGCGCACGGCGGTGGACCGGGCGCGTACGCGCTTGCAGACTGACACGATTGACCTGCTGCAGTTTCATGCGTGGACGTTCGCCGATCCGCGGTGGCTCGATGCGCTGTGGATGCTGGAAGCAGAGCGCGACGCTGGGCGCATTACGGCGATCGGGCTCACCAACTTCGATACCGCGCACCTGCGCGTTGCCGTGTCGAGCGGCATTCGCGTGGTGAGCAATCAGGTGAGCGGCAGTCTGGTCGATACGCGTTTCACCACCAAGCTTGCGCCATATGCTGCGGCGCATGGTGTCGGGCTGTTGTGCTATGGCACCGTGCTTGGCGGGTTCCTGAGTGAGCGGTGGCTTGGCGCACCAGAGCCCGCGTGGGAAACACTCGAGACCTGGTCGCAGATGAAGTACGGCCGCTTCATTCGTACCGCGGGCGGCTGGGCTGTGTTTCAGCAGCTGCTGCACACGCTAGATGCGGTGGCGCAGAAGCACGGCGTATCCATTGCCACGGTGGCCAGCCGGTGGGTGCTCGATCAGCCGGGTGTGGCCGGTGTCATTGTGGGGGCGCGTCTCAGCCACTCGCAGCACGTGTCGGAGACGTCGCGACTCTTTGCGTTCACACTCGACGACAACGACCGGGCCGCGATCGCGGCGGCGCAGGCGGCGTTGCTCCCCATACCCGGTGATTGCGGTGACGAGTACCGCACGCCGCCGTATCTCACCGCGAGCGGAGACCTGTCACATCACCTCTCGAGTTTTCCCGCGCCGTTCAGTACGCGGCCCGGTGCCGATGGTCGGACCCTCGCATTGAGCGGGACCGTGTGGGAGCCTATGGCCGGCTACAGTCGCGCGGTGCGTAAAGGCTCACGCATTCAGGTGTCGGGGACGACCGCAACACACGGCAGTCATGCCATCGGTGGCGACGATGCGGCCGCGCAGACGCACTTCTGCATCGACAAGATCAGCGGGGCGCTGCAATCACTCGGCGGACGGCTTGAAGATGTCGTGCGCTCGCGTGTGTTCGTCAGCAACGTGGACCGCGATTGGGAGGCGGTCGCCCGTGCGCACGGTGAGCGCTTCGGGCATATTCTCCCCGCGAACACCATGGTGCAAGCCAAGCTCATCGGGGACGAATATCTCGTCGAGATCGAGGTCGACGCCGACGTCGGGTCCTGAGGTCGGACGTGATGCGTATTCGGCGGCGGCATCGCGTGCGGCGCGGCTGAGCCGCTCGAGCAATGCCCGCCGCTGCACGAGCGCACGCACGTGGGCACGCTGGAGCAGGTAGAGCCAGTGTCCGACCGCCGCCGCCGAGAGCGTGAGCAGGAGCAGCGAAAGACTCGCGCCGTCCCGATCGTAGAAACCGCGCGCGGTTTGCAGCAGTATCGACGCCGCCGCGCTCCAGCCGACGAGTTTCGACATTCCACGCAGAGTGCGCGCGCGTGGGCCGCGCTCTCGCCCGCGATACTCGGCGGCCATGTAGCCTACGAGTGTGAAAGCGGCGACCTGTTCGAGTGCGCGGTACACGAACGGTTGTGTCATCTCAACGCCAGGCAGTGCGAGCGCCAAGGTCCCGTGCCACACCGGCGAAGCGCCGGTGAGGGGCCAGAGTGCGGAGCAGGCGAGATAGGCCGCGTACAACGGCAAAAGCAAACGCAACGTGGGGAGTTCGACGCGCCGGGTCTGGCTGCGCTGCAGAGCGTGCCGGGTGCCGATATCGCGCAGCAGCGCCGTGGCGAGCGTGAGGGCCGTGCCCGGAATCGCGACGGTCAGATCGCCCATGGCGCCAGGCAGCAGCGCCACCAGAGACCAGCCAACCGAAGTCGCGATGAGCCAGCCGGGCCACGTGGGACGCGCGTCGGGGCGCACGTGGCCGGCGTGCACGGTCCCCAGAATGGTGCCAGCCATGATGGCCGGGGCCAACACCAGCAGGCGACGGAGCTCGCTCTCACTGCCGAGCCCGATGAGCCAGCAGAGCGGAATGAGCAGATACACGAGCCCCATGAGTGGGAGCTCGAGGGCGAGCGAGCGCACGGTGTCGTCTTCCTGCACGCGCGTCGCGAGCAGGCGAAAGGCGATGGCCCCCAGCAGCGCCCCACTCGTATTCGTGGCGAGGTCGAGCAGTGACGTGTAGCGCTCGGAGGAGAAGAGCTGGGCGACTTCGATGGCCGCGCTCGTGGCGGCGCCGAGGAGCAGCACTCGCGCCCAGTTGGCGGGCGTCCCGCGCGGGCGCGTGAGCTGATAGACAAACCCGAACGGCACGAACATGAGCACGTTCAGGATGAGATCCTGCCAGTTCCAGATCGCCGTGAGGCCGTGAACGGGTGCGCTCTCGAAGCGGAACGGCGCCAGCGTGATGATCGCGACCATGACCGCGAGGTAGGCGAGCACGGCGCGACTGAGACGCAGGGCCGTAAAGTCGGCCGCCCGTCGATAGCGATTCATGAATAGTCAGTATCGGGCGCTCGCATGGAGACTGAAATGCCGCGCCGTCCGAAGTCTCCAGCGGGGTGATAGCTTACGGGCTCGATCCGCCCTTCCGCCTTTCAGGAGCTACGGCCCGATGTCCCGTCGTCGTCCTCGTCAGACCCCCCGCCTCGTGTCGCCACGCCAGGCGGCCCTTGCCCTCGGTGTGTTCCTCCCGCTGCTCCCGCTGTCGCTCGACGCACAGGCGTCGGCTGCCAAGCCGGGGGTGCGGCCCGCAGGCCTTTCCGCCTTCGATTCGACGACGTTCACGGCGCTGTCGTGGCGCAATGTGGGCCCGTTTCGCGGCGGCCGATCGGTCGCGGTGGCGGGGGTGCCGTCCAACTCGATGACCTACTTTGCCGGCTACACCGGTGGCGGGTTGTGGCGCACCGACGACGCCGGCATGAACTGGCGCAACATCTCCGACGGGTCGTTCACGTCGAGCTCGATTGGCGCGATTGCGGTGGCGCCGAGCGATGAGAACGTCATGTACGTGGGCTCAGGCGAACACGCCATTCGCGGGCAGTCGAGCACCTATGGCGACGGCATGTACAAGAGCACCGATCAGGGGCGCACGTGGACGCGCACGGGGCTCGAAAGCTCGCGACAGATTTCGGCGGTGCGTGTGCACCCCACCAATCCGGATCTCGTGTATGTGGCGGTCCAAGGCGACCGCTGGAAGGGCACGAGCGATCGCGGCGTGTATCGCACGACGGATGGCGGCAAGACCTGGACGCAGCTGCTCAAGGGGCAGAATGCCACGAGTGGCGCGAGTGATCTCTCCATGGATCCCACCAACCCGCGCATTCTGTATGCGGCGTTCTGGGATCATCAGCGCATGCCATGGACGGTGCGCTCCGGTGGCGACGGCAGCGGCATGTGGAAGAGCACCGATGGCGGCGACACGTGGAAGCGCCTGACGGACGGGCTTCCCAAGCTGATGGGCAAGATTGGTGTGTCGGTGTCGCCGGCGAATCCCGATCGCGTGTACGCGATTGTAGAAGCAGAAGCCGGCGGTCTGTATCGCAGCGACGACGCCGGCAAGGCGTGGCGGCTGTTGAGTGGAGATCGCCTCATTCAGACGCGGTCGTGGTACTACATGAACATCACCGCCGACCCGACCAACGCGGACGTGGTGTACATCAACAACGCGCCGCTGCTCAAGAGCATCGATGGCGGGCGTACATTTGCGCCGCTGCCGGCTACGCACGGTGACAACCACCAGCTGTGGGTGAACCCGCGTGATTCACGCTATCTCATCAACGCCAACGATGGTGGCGCGAGCATTTCGCTGAATGGTGGCAAGAGCTGGAGCACGCAGGACAATCAGCCGACGTCGCAATTCTATCACGTGGCCGTGGACGATGATTTCCCGTACAAGCTGTACGGCGGGCAGCAGGATAACAGCTCGGTCATCATTGCCTCGCGCAGCGACGGTGGCGCCATCGGCATTCGCGACTGGAAGGAAGGCCCGGGATGCGAAAGTGCCAACATGGGCGTGAGCGCGAAGAATCCGCGCTACGTCTACGGCGGCTGCTATCAGGGGCTCATCGATGAGATGGATGCGCAGACCGGGTTGACGCGCACGATCATGCCGTGGCCGGAGATGAATCTCACGGAGCCGACCGACAAGACGAAGTATCGCTTCAACTGGACGGCGCCCATCGAGGTATCGCAGTTCGACGACAAGGTGGTGTATCACGGCGGCAACGTGCTCTTTCGCACGACGACGCGCGGGCAGACGTGGACGCCGATTTCCGGTGATCTCACGCGCAACGACAAGTCGCGTCAGGGGTGGGGCGGTGGTCCCATTACCAACGAAGGTGCCGGCGGCGAAGTGTACGCCACGATCGTCGTGATCGAAGAGTCGTCGCACGATGCACAGACGCTGTACGTGGGGACCGACGACGGACTCATTCAGCGCACGCGCGACGGCGGCAAGACGTGGACGAACATCACGCCGTCATCGTGGGGCGACGGTCTCGTGAATGAAATCGCGGTGTCGCCGCATGACGCGGGGACGATCTACGTGTCGTTCCGCAAGGATCGTCTCGGCGATCCCACGCCGCACATTTTCGTGTCACGCGACTACGGCGCCACCTTCACGCGCATTGCAAACGGACTGCGCGACGGTGAGCCGGTGCGTGTGGTGCGCGAAGATCCCGTGCGGAAGGGATTGCTGTACGCCGGCACCGAAACCGGCGTGTACGTGTCGTACGATGCGGGTGCACAGTGGCTGCCGTTCCGCGGCAACTTCCCCGTGGTGCCGGTGACGGACCTGCAGGTGAAGCACGGTGATCTCATTGCCGCCACCGAAGGGCGCGCGTTCTGGATTCTCGACGATCTGTCGGTGCTGCGTCAGCGCGCCGACGCCGTGGAGAAAGCCGCCGCGCATTTGTATGCGCCGCGCGAGGCGATTCTCTTTGCCGGCAGCGGTGGCTTTGGTGCGCCGCAGAACGCCGGCAAGAATCCGCCCAATGGGGCCACGGTGTACTTCCGCATGGCCGCAGCGCCGGATAGCGCGACGTCGGTGTCTGTCGAGTTCCTCGACGCCAAGAACACGGTGGTGCGTGCCTTTGCCAGTCGCGATTCGCTGAGCCGGCTCACGGTGAAGCCCGGGCTCAACACGCTTACGTGGAACTTGCGTCGTGCTATGCCCACGCGCGTGGGGAATGTGATGCTTTTTGGCGCGCCGTCCGACGGCGGGGCGCGCGTCTCGCCGGGCAACTACACCGTGCGCCTGACGGTGGGGAGCACGGTGCTCACCCAGCCGCTGGTCGTGAAGATGGACCCGCGCATCGATGCGCCGCTCGCCGCCATCGCGGAGCGGGACTCGCTGGCCAATGTGCTGGCGTCGCGCATTGCCGAGATTCACGAGTCGGTGCTGCGCCTGCGTGATGTGAAGAGCCAGGTGCAGGGCTACGTGACCCGCGCGAAGGAAACGAGCGCGGCCGACACCATTGCCAAGGCTGGCCGCTCGCTGAGCGGCAAGCTCGAGAAGATGGATCCGCGCCTCACGACCAAGGCGTCGAACGGGCAGGACATCATCAACTACGCCAACGGCATCAACGGGCAGTACGGCTTTCTCATGGGGCAGGTGGAAGGCAACACGACGGTTACTCAGCCGGTAAAGGATCGCCTCGTCGAGCTTGAAAAGCTCTGGCAGGGCATTCGCGCTGAAGTCGAGCAGATCGAAAACGTGGATGTGCCAGCGTTCAACGCGCTGCTCAAGGCGAACAACGTGCCGGGCGTGATTGGGAAGGCGAAGGGGAAGGGGCCGATCGCATGACCACCGTGAGGAGTATTGGGTGTCGGGTTGTGAGTGCGACGACGCTGGTGGTGGGGCTTACGTCACCGGCGTCGGCGCAGAAGAAGAGTGCGTCGGCGGCGCCGTATGTGCCGCCGGCGGGGGGGTGGGAGCGTCGCTCGCCATCGGCGCTGGGGATGGATTCGGTGAAGCTTGCCGACGCGATCGCCTTCGCGATCAGTAAGGAGAGCAAGTCGCCGCGCGATCTCGAGCTCAATCACCTCCAGACGTTCGGGCGTGAACCATTAGGTGATGCCATCGGGCCACTGCCGCCGCGTGGTGACGCCACCGGCATCATCGTGCGCAAAGGCTATGTCGTGGCGACGTGGGGTGACCCCGACGCCGAGGAAATCACGAACAGTGTCACCAAGAGTTTCGTGAGCACCGTGGTGGGGTTGGCGGTAGACGACGGACGCATTCGCAGCGTGCACGACACCGTGGCCAAGTACATGCCGCCCATCGTTCGCGCGCGCCCCAACGGCACGGCGTACGCCCGTGATTGGCCCGGCACCGACAAGCTGCTCACGCCCTTCGATACGCCGCACAACAAGCGGCTGACGTGGGATCACCTGCTGCGGCAAGTGAGTGACTGGGAAGGAACACTGTGGGGAAAGCCCGAGTGGGCGGACCGGCCGGCGCAGAACGCCGCCACCTGGACCACGCGTCCGCGCGTGGAGCCGGGCAGTAACTACGAGTACAACGACACGCGCGTGAACGTGCTCGCGCTGGCGGCGTTGCAGGTGTGGCGCCGTCCGCTGCCCGAGGTCCTGCGCGAGCGCATCATGGACCCGATTGGCGCGTCGAACACGTGGCGCTGGTACGGCTACGACAACTCGTGGATCGTGCTCGACGGCCGTGAAGTGCAGAGTGTGAGCGGCGGCGGCCACTGGGGCGGCGGCATGGTGCTCAACGCGTGGGACATGGCCCGCTTTGGGCTGCTCACGCAGCGGCGTGGCGTATGGGGCGACAAGCGCCTCTTGCGCGATGCCTGGGTGACGCAGGCGCTCACGCCCACACCCGCGCAGAAGACCTACGGCTACATGAACTGGTTCGTGAACCCGGACCGTGCGTATCTGGCCGCCGCGCCGGTGGAGGCGTTCGTGCATGTGGGGGCCGGCAACAACTTCATCTACGTCGACCCCGTCAACGATGTGGTGGCGGTGATTCGTTGGATGGACACGACGGCGAGCCTCAACAGCTTCGTGGAAAAGGTGCTGGCGTCGCTGCGCTGAATCTGACGGCGGTTAGATTTCCCTGAATGTCTACCAGTCGCGTTGCCGGTCCCCGGGAAGAGTTGGCCAATGCCATCACCCACGGGGCCGGCTTTGTCGCAAGTCTCATCGGCTTGCCGTTCCTTGTGCTCTCGGCGGCCAACCGTGGGGAGCGTGCGGCCCTCGTAGGCGCGAGCGTGTTCGGCGCGGCGCTGGTCGCGCTCTACGCGGCAAGCACGCTGTATCACGCCGTGTCGCACCCCACGCTCAAGCAGAAAATGCGCGTGCTCGATCACGCGGCCATTTATCTGCTCATTGCGGGCACCTACACGCCATTTACGCTCGGCGTGCTGCGCGGCCGCTGGGGCTGGACGCTCTTTGGCATCGTATGGACCCTCGCGGCGCTGGGCGTGTTGTTCAAGCTGCTCTTCGGCAGCGGCGCCATGTCGAAGCTTTCCACTATTGTGTACGTCGCCATGGGGTGGGTCGCCATTATTGCCGCCAAGCCGCTCATTGCCAACATGGAGTCGGCCGGGCTGATGCTCCTGGTGGGCGGCGGGCTGTTCTACACGGGCGGCGTGGTGTTCTACGTGGACAAGCGCCGCAGCTGGACCCACCCGGTGTGGCACCTGTTCGTGCTCGGCGGCAGCCTCTGTCATTACTTCGCTGTGCTCTTCTACTCGGCACCGGCCGCATCGCTCACGCGTTAACCGCGAGCGGCGCGTTTCCTCCTTTTCCAGCATACATGGCTACCAGTCTGCTCGTATTGCTCGACGACATCACGTCCATGATGGACGATGTCGCGGTGCTGACCAAAGTGGCGGCAACCAAGACGAGCGGGGTCATGGGTGACGACCTCGCGCTGAATGCGGAGCAGGCGAGCGGTGTACGGGTGGAGCGTGAGCTCCCCGTGGTGTGGGCGGTGGCTAAGGGCTCGCTTTGGAACAAGGTCATTCTGGTGCCGGTGGCGCTGCTCATCAGCGCCTTCGCGCCGTGGGCCGTCATGCCGCTCATGGTGATTGGTGGTCTGTTTCTGTGCTTCGAAGGCGTGGAGAAGCTGGTGCACAAGTATCTCCACCAAGAGGAGGCCGCTGCGCACTCGCCGGTGATTACCAGTCCGGATTTGAGTGAAGAAGAATTGTTGGCGGTGGAGCAGGGCAAGATCAAAGGCGCCATTCGTACCGATTTTGTGCTGTCGGCCGAGATCATTGTCATTTCGCTCGGCACCATGAGTACGGCCCCGATTGGCGAGCAGGTCGTGGCGTTGAGTTTGGTGAGTCTTGCCGCCACCGTGTTCGTCTACGGGCTCGTGGCGGGGATCGTCAAGATCGATGACGCCGGCCTAGCGCTGCATCGTCGCGGTCAGGCGCTCGGTGCGGTGCTGCTCAAGGCCGCGCCTATTCTCATGAAGACGCTCTCGGTGCTTGGCACTGTGGCCATGTTCACCGTGGGCGGCGGCATCATTGCGCACGGCTGGCACGCGGCCGAAGTGCTGCTCGAAGGATGGGCGCACGCGACGGGGGCGATGGCGGTGGTGACGAAGCCAGTGCTCGACGCGTTGCTTGGTGTGGTGTGCGGTTCGGTGCTCGTGGCGATTTACACCGGCGTGCAGAAGGCGCGGGGCAAGCACTGACTGTAGTGGGCTAGGCGGGCGTGGGTTGAACTGCTCACACGGAGGCATCCGAGGAACAGAGCTCACGGAGCCTACTCCTCCGGTTTCGTGGCCGCTTCCACGACTGAGGAGTCGGCTCCGTGAGCGCAGTTCCTCGGATGCCTCTGTGTATGCTGTTCCCCCCACGCGGCCAATGCACTAGTGCAGCGGTACGATAGAATCCGCCGCGATTCCATAGAGCCGATCGCCGGCCTCCTGCTCGTACATGCCGCCACCAGTGAAGCTGGAGAACGCGGGGAGCACACCGCGCGTAGGCCCGAAGACGAAGCTGGGGAGTCGCAACGATTGACGTCCGCGACCGCGCACCGTGACGCACGGATGCAGGTGGCCGCACAGCACATAGCCCTCGAGCCCTACGGCCGGCTCGTGTACGCCGACGAAAGCGCCGAGCCGTAAAGGATCGTCGGTGCAGGCGATGTTCAGCCCGGCCGGTGGGTCGCCTGCGTGTTGGTCGTGATTGCCACGCACCAGGGTGATGCGCAACCCCGCATGAATGGCCCGCCACGACGCAATGGTACGGAACGTTTCGTCGTGGCGTCCTGCGCGTGCGTGCAGCAGGTCGCCCAACACGACCAGGTGCGCTGCAGCCGTCACCTGCAGTGCACTCGAGAGCCGCGCGAGATCGCTGGATGTCGTACCCATGGGGACAGGTATGTGCGCGGCGCGGAAGGCGGCCGCTTTGCCCCAGTGCAGGTCGGCGACGAGCAGCGTAGCATGCGCAGGGAGCCACAGGGCGCGCTCGGGGAGCAACACGACCTGCTCGCCCGCTACCACAATCTCCAACGTGCCAGCGGGAATCACTTGTCGAGCAACCGCTGCACGGTGTCGCCAATGCGGAACACCGACATGATGCCGGACTTCGTGGGCTTCTCTGCCGCGACGGTCATACGCTTGACGCGATCGGCCAACTTCTCGGTGCTGAGCTTGGCGCGCGTCATATCGACCATGAGCGGGAAGGCGAGGGGCGTGGGACGCTCGACGTCCACGACGCGCACCGAGGCGCGCGACAGGCGCTCGAGTACACGCCCAAGACGACTGGCTTCAAGTTGACGCTCGAGAACTTCGCGGCGTGCCTGCGCGACCAGCAGGTTGTCAGGATCGTAGTTCACGAACACATCGTACAGCAGGCTGCTGGAGGCTTGCAACTGCTTCACGCTTTTGGACTGTCCCGGATAGCCCGAGAAAATGAGCCCGGCCACGCGCGCAATTTCACGGAACTGCCGACGCGCGAGTTCGGCCGCGTTGAGACTGCTCGTCACATCGTGCAGCAAGTGTGCGGTGCTGAACAGACCGGCGTCGAGCGCCTCTTCCAGCGGCGCCGGGTCGGGGCTGAGTAACTCCAATCCGTAATCGTTGCAGCTGAAGGAGAACGACAACGGTTGCAGCTGCGCCATGCGGTACGCGCAGAGCGCAGCCAGCCCTTCGTGCACGAGCCGTCCTTCGAAGGGATACACGAACAGGTGATGCCCGTCGCGCGTCTCGGTGCGCTCGATGAGCAGTTCATCGGGGCGGGGGATGACACTGCGTTCAGCCTGCATGGTGAGCACGGGCTTTACCGACTGCATTTCCGGCGAGAGATACTCGCCACGCCGCGCTTCTTCGAGCTTGTTTCGTACGGCCGCTGCCAACTCGGTGGAAAGCGGCATGCGCGCCCCCATCCACCGTGGAATGGCGCCGCTCATGCCCTTCGCCTTGCGCACCCACGCGGTGAGCTCGCGCAGTCGTACGAACTCCAGTGGTGTGCCCGCGAAGATGAACTTGTCGCCGGGCGACAAGCGCGAGACGAAGGATTCTTCGACGGTGCCGAGTCGGCCGCCCTTGAGGTAGCGCACGGCAATGGCGGCATCGCTCACGATGGTGCCGATGTTGAGCATGTGCCGCAGTGCGACACGCCGGTCGCTCACCACGTATTGGCCGTCTTCGAACACGACACGCGCATACTCGGGATACGCCCGTAATGCGTCGCCGCCGCGGGTGACGAAGTCGATGACCCAATCGAGTTCGTCGTCGGTAATGAGTCGATAGGCGCGGGTCGTGCGCAGCTCTGCCAGGACGGCATCTCGCGTAAAGCCGCCCCCCAATGCCAACGTCACCAGGTGCTGCGCGAGCAGATCGAGCGGTCGGTCTAGCGGGTCACGACTTTCAATGGCGCCGGCGCGCATGGCATCACGTGCCGCAGCGACTTCCACCAGCTCGAAGGCGTGGGTAGGGACGCACACAATGCGGGAGACGCGTCCGGGCGAGTGTCCCGACCGGCCGGCGCGTTGCAGCAGACGAGCGACGCCTTTGGGGCTTCCCACCTGCATGACCAAATCGACTGGTGCGAAGTCGACGCCAAGGTCGAGCGAACTCGTGGCGACGACGATGCGATACCGGCCCGTCTTGAGCCCATCTTCGACATCTTCGCGTTGCGAACGCGAGAGCGACCCGTGGTGAATGGCAGTGAACTCGAACCACGCGGGGTTGGCGGCGATGATGCTCTGAAACCAGATCTCGCATTGCGAACGCGTGTTGGTAAACACGATGGCGCTCTCCACCTGCTCGAGTCGCGCCATGACCTGCGGCAGCAGCTTGGTGTTGAGATGCCCGGCCCACGGAAAGCGATCCATCGTATCGGGTACCATCGCTTCGACTTCGACATCCTTGGGCACGATGCCACGCACGAGGCAGCGCGGGTTCTCGGCGCCACGATCGTCGTACCCAAGCAGCGTTTGCGCCGCGACCTCGAGATTGCCCAGCGTGGCCGATACGCCCCAGGTACGCAGTGCGGGGCACAGTCGCCGAAGACGCGCCAACGCCAACTCTACCTGCGCGCCGCGCTTGGTGGACAGCAGCTCGTGCCACTCATCGACAATGACGCAGCGCAGATCACGGAAGATCTCCGCGCTGTCCTTGCGACAGAGCAACAACGACAGCGACTCCGGCGTGGTGACAAGTGCCGTCGGGAGTTGCTCACGTTGACGTGCACGACGCGCTGCCGATGTGTCGCCGGTGCGCGACTCGACCGACCAGGGTAATCCCAGCTCCTCGATGGGGAGCGTGAGCGCCTGTTCGGTGTCGGCGGCGAGGGCACGCAGCGGCGTAATCCAGAGCACGCGCAGCGGGAGCGCATCGGCCCGGCGCCGCGCTTTGCGGCGGTCGGGTTGTTCCGTGAGCGATTCGACAATAGGCCCCATCCACGCCGCATACGTTTTGCCCGTACCGGTGGCGGCGTGAATGAGTCCCGACTCACCGCGTGCGTAGGCGTCCCATACGTCGCGTTGAAAGTCGAACGGCGACCATCCACGCGATGCAAACCATTGCTCGATGCGCTCACGCATGCAGCAGCGCCCGCACCGTTTCGAGGCTGTCCGCCTCGCGTGCCGCTTTGTCCTGCCGCCAGCGGGCAATACGAGGGAAGCGCACGGCAATACCACTCTTGTGCCGCGTACTCTGCTGAATGCCTTCGAACGCCAGCTCGAACACCAGCTCGGGCTTGACCGTGCGCACCGGGCCGAACTTCTCGACGGTGTTGGCACGGATGAACCGATCGACCTGTCGGATTTCCACGTCGGTGAGGCCGCTGTAGGCCTTGGCGAACGGGACGAGTGCCTCGCCGTCCCAAATGGCGAAGGTGTAGTCGGTATACAACCCTGCGCGGCGGCCGTGACCGGCTTGTGCGTATACGAGCACGGCGTCGACCGTGAGCGGATTGACCTTCCACTTGTACCAGTCGCCCACTTTGCGCCCCACGCCATACGGCGAGCTGCGGCGCTTGAGCATGAGCCCCTCGCTCCGTGTTTCGCGCGCCTTGTCGCGGGCAGCGGCAACCGTGTCCCAGTGTTCAGCGTGCACGACCGGTGACAGCCCAATGGTGGCACCGCCGGGAAGTGGTGTCACCAAGGCCTCGGCGTGTGCGCGTCTCGATGTCATCGGCTCGCTGCGCACATCGTGACCGTTGTGTTCGAGGCAATCGTAGACGAGTAGCCGGCACGGTACCTCGGCCAGCAACTTCTTGCCCACCGTTTTGCGATTGATGCGCTTTTGCAGCTCACTGAACGGCAAGGGCAGCTCATCTCGCCACGCGAGCAGTTCACCGTCGAGCACCGTTCCGTCGGGGAGCCACTCGGCGCTCGCCTCGACCTCGGGAAAGCGCCCGGCCAACAGTTCTTCGCCGCGGCTCCACAAGAAGGTGCGACCGCGGCGTCGCACCAGCTGGCAGCGAATGCCATCCCACTTCCACTCCACCTGCCACTCGCTGGTCGTGCCGAGCGACTCAGGCGGTAGCTCGAGCGGATACGCGAGGAAGAACGGATACGGACGACTCCAGTCAGCGTCGGTCGTTTCCGTGCCAACGAGTTGGGTGTACCACGGTGCGGTTGGCTCCCATTGCCCCATGAGCCGGTGCGCGATGGTTTCGGTCGTCAGGCTACTCACCTGCGCGAGCGCGCGCACCACGAGCCCGTCGGAAACGCCCACGCGAAAAGCGCCGGTGAGCAGCTTGTTGAAGACGAAGCGCTGCGTGCCCCCGAGTGTGTGCCAGCTGTCGTGTAGCAGCTGTCGTTGCAGCGCGGGTTCCATGCGCGAGAGTGGCAAGAGGCGTTCTTCGATCCACCACGCGACATCGTGTGTGGTCTCCTGCAACGTCTGCTGTGTGGTCTGCTCGGGCACCAGCAGCGAGATCGTTTCCGCCAGATCGCCGGCCTGCGCGTAACTGTCTTCGAACAACCAATCAGGGACCTGCGCCGCTTCAGCGGCCCACGCACGCAAGTCGGCCGATTTGACCAACCGCTTCGGGCGTCGCCCCAGAAGAAACGCGACCGTCCACGCCGCGTCCGCCGGCGTCGCGTGGGCGAAGTAGGCCACGAGTGCGGCAACTTTACTGCTCGTCGCGGTGCTCGCGTCGATGGCATCGTACAAGGCGGCGAAGTGCTTCATGGCAGATCGCCTGGCGTGACGTCGTCGACCACGGCGCCGTCGCTCGCGGTGTCGGTGTCGGCGTCGGTCGCGTCGACCGCGGCGTCGTCACGCTCGCCTTCCCAACGCGTGGCGATGGCGCGTGCGTCGAGTCCGCGTTCTGTGAGCCAGCGTACGACGGGGCCGGTGAAGCCATGCGTGACCCACACGCGTTCGGCGCCCGTCGCATGAACCGCGCTCAGCAGCCGTGGCCAGTCCACGTGATCACTGAGCGTGAAGCCCGCATCGACGCCGCGCCGACGTCGCGCGCCGCGCACGCGCATCCAGCCGCTGGCAAAGGCGGTGCGCACTTCGCCGAAACGGCGCAGCCACGTCGAGCCGGTCACACTGGGCGGTGCGACGAGGATGGCGCCGGCGATGGACTTGTCGCGCAGCGCATCGCTGGCGTGGCGGGTGGGCGGCAGTACGATCCCCGCCTCGCGGTAGCGCAGCGTCATGCGCTCGACGGCGCCGTGTGTGAGGATCGGACCAGCGCTGTCGTCGAGGCCGGCGATGAGTCGCTGTGCTTTGCCGAGTGCATAGGCGCAGAGCAACGACACCTGCCCGTTGCTGGCGTTGGTGCGCCACCAGGCGTTGATGTCGGCAAGTACGTCTTGTTGCGACGGCCACCGGTAGATGGGGAGGCCGAAGGTGCTCTCGGTAATGAACGTGTGGCAACGCACCGGTTCCCACGCCGTGCAGGTAGGATCCGGATCGGTTTTGTAGTCGCCGGAGACGACCCACACCTCGCCGCGGTACTCGAGGCGGACCTGCGCCGAGCCCAGAATATGGCCGGCGGGGTGCAGGGAGACGGACACGCCGTTGATGCTGCGTGTTTCGCCGTAGGCGACCGACTCGAGTCCGGCGGCCCAGCTGCCGAGCCGCTCGCGTGAGACGGCGGCCCCCTCGTGGCTTACGAGGTACGCGTCGCAGCCCCACGTAAGGTGGTCACCGTGCGCATGTGTGACGACGGCACGCGGCACGGGTGACCAGGGGTCGATATAGAAGTCGCCGGCCTCGCAATAGAGCCCGCAGTCGGTAGTGCGCAGGAGCATGCCAATAGAATACCGGACGGCGGTGACAGTTCCGTCTACACAACGGGTGGCTGGTCCGGCGACTTTGAAACAACGGGTGTCTGGTCCGGCGACTTACTGATCGACGGATCTAGCCCTCAGGATGAAGAAAGCAAGAGTACAGGGGAAAGCGCGGTACCGTTCACGGGGAACAACGAACCGTTGTTGGGTGCCGAGCGAACCGCGCTTTTTCCTGTGCTCTTGCTGTCCATGCCCTGAGGGCTGGATCCGTCGGCCAGTAGGTTGCCGGAGCAAACCCCGACCCCGACCGCCGTACCGGAGTCAGTACGACCACGTCAACCCCGACGACAAGAACGTGTCCGTCGTCATGCGCGATACCCCGTTGCGGTGCTTCTTGGGAGCGTCGTGTGCCGCAGCCGAGGTGGTGCCGAGCCAGCGCGCGCCGCCGACCGCGATGGTCGTGGTGCGAAACATCATGTGCCGTGAAGGGATGGAGGGGTGAGCGAGTGCTGATCGAACGCTTACCGGAACACTCGCCCCCCGGTCCGGTCATCGCGTACGAAGAAGCGCGCGGCGGGCATACGGACTGCGGGAAGCGTGGTGGCGTTCATGACGGCTGCGACCGGAACAATGCCGTTTTCGTGCAGCAGATACGCGACCACACTGTACGTGTCATTCGCTGACAGTGTGCCGGGCGCCGTGAGCGGCATGGCCCGCTGCACGTAGTCGAAGACGGTCGTCGCGTAGGGCCAGTAGTTGCCAATGGTACGCGGCGCCTTGTTGTCGCGCGCGAACACGTGCCCAGCCGCCGGCTTGGTGCCGACCAGTGCGGGCGATGGCGAGATCCCTTCGCCGCGCGCCCCATGACATGATGCACACTGTGCGGCGTACACAGCGGCGCCTTGTTGCACGTTTCCTTCACCGTCGGGCAGGCCGTGTCCGCGCGGATCGACATCGCGGTCCATGGCGGCCAGCGTCGTGGCGTCTGGCGTGCGCCCCATGCCGTAGGCGGCGTCGGGCGTTGAGTCCGCTGGTGCACAGGCGGCGAGCATCAGCACTACAGCAAGGCGAGCGCCATGACGGGCACGAACGTCAAATGCGGATGTCATGCTCAGCCTCCAAAGGTGACGGTACCATCTGCGGCAACATCCCAGGAACGGATGGCCGTGAAGTGGTAGCCCGGGGCATCACCGCGCACTTTGCGAAACTCGTCGACGGTCGGTTGCACCGCGCCGCTCTGATCCGTCGCGCGGCTGACGAGTCGCGCGGGTTTGCCGTTCCATTGCCACATGTACTCGAAGCGCGTGTGCGCGATTGGCGTGGCGCCCGCAGGCAGTGTCGCCGGGTGCCATGTACGGCCGCCATCGGTGCTGACATCGACCCGCGAGACCGTACCACGACCACTCCACGCAATGCCACGGATGGCGTGCCATCCGCGTTCGGCGAGCACACCGGGATACGAGGGCGACGTGATGACCGACTTGACGTCCATGACGAAGCTGAATTGCCGCGACGTTCCGTCGGGAAGTGGATCGGTGTACTTGGAGGTCTCTTCGCGCGACATGACCGGTTCGTCGATGACCTCGAGACGACGCAGCCACTTCACGCACATGTTGCCTTCCCACCCCGGCAGCAGCAATCGCGCGGGATAGCCATTGCCGGGGCGCAGCGCTTCGCCGTTCTGCGCGTACACGATCAACGCATCACGCAACATCTTCTCGATTGGCACACTGCGCGTCATCACCGCGGCATCACCACCTTCGGCGAGTACCCACTTGCCGCTGGTCTTGGCACCAACCGCGCGAAGTAATGTGGATACGGGCACACCGGTCCACTCGGTGTTGCTCGTGAGCCCGTCCACCACCTGCGGCGACATCTCGGGCTTGGGGTTGTTCCACGCACGCCCACCGTTTCCCGAGCACTCGATGAAGTACGTGCGCGTCACCGACGGAAAGCGCTTGAGTTCGTCAAGCGTGAACGTGAGCGGACGCTCCACGAGCCCGTGCAGTGTGAGCGTATACGTGGCGGGGTCAATCGCCGGGATGCCGTTGTGGTGCCGCTGGAAGTGCAGCTCCGATGGCGTGACGGTGCCATGCAACTGATGATGCGGTGTCCACGACGACCCCTGCACCACGCCAACGGGCGAAAGGCGCGGATGCTCGAATGGCGAGCGTGTCCCCAACGAGTCACTCGGCGCGCCCGGAACCCGTGTGGGGTCTGGTAATACCGCCTGTTGCGCAAAGGCGCGCACAAGTGGAGCCGTGAGCGCGGCACCGGCCAACAGCCCGCCCGATTGCACGAGCGCCCGACGACTCGGCGACGTGGGACGCCCGGGACCCGCGTGATCGCCAGCTTCCTTCCCCATATCGTCTTCCGTGAGATGACAGCGTGAGAGGCAGAGAACAGGGACGAAAATGTACGGCGCGCGAGGCGAGTCCGCTCGGTACCGCTTGAGATATGCGCGGGAGAGTTGAGAGGGAGAGTCGAGAGGCCAGCCCGGATCGGCGTGAGAGTCGAGTAACGCAGCAGCGAGAGGACAGGACCTGCGGTGGCGGTTTCCCGAACTGCGGGTCCTCGCCTCTCGCCGCTGCGTTACTCGACTCTCACGCCTTTCAGAGGCTCGGCTCTGGATTCTCGATTCTCACTCTGACGCTCAGTACTCAGAACTGAGAGACAGAACCAAGAGACAGAACTCAGAGACGGAACTGGGGGCGAGCCGCGTAGCCGCTCAGAAGGTGACCGTCAGCCCCGAAGAAAAGAACGTGTCCATCGGCCGAAGTTGGATGCTGTTCCTGATCGGGGGCTCGCTGTTGTAGCGGATGACGTAGCCCACCTTGAGGCCGATGCTCTTGGAGAGCGGGGCCACGACGGCGCTTTCGGTGTTCACGAAGTACGAACTCGCGGTGTCCCCGATGGTCGGCAGGTACTCGGCGCTTTGCTGGACGTACGCGAGATCGGTGAGCTTCCGGCGATAGTCCACGGCGGCGCGCGCGGCGGGGAAGGCGCGCGAGACCTTCGCGACGCTGCCCGGTGTGAGTTGCTGTGAGAAGACGGAGCCGCCGAGGGCGACGTTGAGGCGGTTGGCGTGGTCGTCGAGCGCTCGGACCGTGACGCCGAAGCCCTGCTGGAAGCGGTTCTCGACGCCTTGCACGACGTTGCGATCGTAGCGCGACGCGACGAACAGTGAGACGCGCTCGGCGACGACGCGTTCACCGCGCACGCCGCCATTCCAGAAGTTCGTGTTGACCTTCGCATTCGCTTCCCCGTAGAAGAACGCGAGGTCCTGCTGAAGACTCCAGCCCGCAAACGTGTACCTGACCTTGTTGGTCACGTTCGCCGCCATTGCGTCGGCGTTACCGTTGGTTTGCGAAAAGCCCAACGAGCCGGTGAACTCCACCTTCTTATTCTTGGGCGGCGGCGCGACGGGCTTGGCCGCTGCATTCGTCGCGGGCGCCGCGGTCGTTTGTGCGGGCTGCGCCGCCAGGACACACGGCACGAGGGCGAGGCACAGTGCGCCCCGCCCCCACATCGTCACCATCGGCCACGTCGTCTTGCCAGCCGTCATGTTCGTCTGCGCTGAACGTTCAATGCTTGATGAACGTCCCCTCGCGCAGTTCGCGCACCGCCGTCTGCAGCTCGGCTTGGGTGTTCATCACGATGGGGCCGTACCACGCCACCGGTTCCTTGATCGGGGCACCACTGACGAGCAGGAATCGAATGCCGTTGTCGCCGGCACGCACGACCACCTCGTCGCCGGTGTCGAAAAAGATAAGCGACCGATTGCCCGACATGGTGCGCACGAGATCATCATCGTTGCCCGCAGTGCGCTCCGTGAGCACGCCCATGGGGCCGGAGGCGTGGCGGAAGGTGCCGCTCCCCTCGAAGATGTAGGCGAACGTGCTCCGATAGGCGTCGACGGGCAGCGACTTCTTCACCCCCGCGGGGACGAACACATCGAGATAACAGGGGTCGGCCGCGATGCCGTCTACCGGACCACGCTTGCCCCAGAATTCACCGCAGATCACGCGCACCGTGGTGCCGTCGTCGTCGATGATTTGTGCGATTTCCTTGGACTGCACATCCTGATAGCGCGGCGCGACCATTTTCTGCGCCGAGGGCAGGTTGGCCCACAGCTGGAAGCCGTGCATGCGTCCCTGCGGATCGCCGTGCGGCATTTCATGGTGAATGATGCCGCTGCCGGCGGTCATCCACTGCACGTCGCCGGCGCCCAGCATGCCGCGATTGCCCAGCGAGTCGGCGTGCTCGACGTTTCCGGCGAGGACGTAGGTGATCGTCTCGATGCCGCGATGCGGATGCCACGGAAAGCCGTTCTGGTAGTGCGCCGGCGTGTCGCCACGGAAATCGTCGAAGAGCAGAAACGGGTCGGTCTCGGCGGTTTCGCCAAAGCCGAAGCCGCGATGCAGGTGCACACCGGCCCCTTCCATGGTGGGTTGGGCCGTGACGATACGCTTGACGGGACGAATGGACATGTACACCTCGAAAAAGAGCTTCAGAATAATAGCTTAGAGCTGAGGGGTTTTGAATGGTATGATCTTCTGACGATGTCGAATTTGCCTCTTGACAAATGCCAGCCAACTAAAAAAGACTACCGAAGCTCGCAGATCGTGAGCGGTGCTTGACAATGTTCAAGGCAGAATGTCTGCACCTACTGCGGCCCTCTCGACGGAAACGTTGATTGCAAGTGTGAGTCGCCAACGTAAATCGTTTGGGGTTGCAAAGACGTTGGGCAGACTGGTGGACGAGTATGCCCAACGTCTCCACCTCATTGTCACAGGAATATGCATTCTGCCGCCAAGTACCTTCTCATTGGCGTTTGGCCAGTTGTCCTTGCGACCTCTTGTCAACATCCTCGCGAAAGCACCCTTCTGGCTTCTGAGCTGGACGACGGGACTCGTGTAAGCTCGCTGGTTCACACGAAGGGTACGTCAATTCTTGTGGCCTTCGCGCCCCGTCACTGCTTTACCTGCGACAAGTCCTTGGCCGAGTTTCTCGCTGAACGCCCGCCTGCTGGTGTCCACGTACTATTGCTCGCCACCAATAGACCTTCTCCCGGCGAACGGCTGATGCTCAAGATGAGGCGAATAGCGATCTCGGGTGTGCTGCGCAGCGCGCCGCCAGAGACACTCTTGGTAGAGGTAGTTCGATCTGGACGTCGTGTGGCCAGCATACGCAATCCATCATCCACAAAGTTACGCGGCATCCTCACTGAACAGGTTAGCGCGGAATGATAAACGTGAAGACTCTCGGCACTCAGATCCTCGCGGTTTTGTATACGCCAATCTTCGTGGCATGCTCAAGTACTGGAGATGAGAGTGGCCGCGAACGACGAATGCCGTCAAGCTTAGCTATCGATTCGCTGCGTACCGCATCTCCGGAGGTTACGCTCGGTCAAAACGATTCAGCATACGTGTCCGAACCTTCCGCCTTGGCTGTCACCGATAGCTCAATCTTCGTCGCAGATGCGGGAACGAGCACGATTCTCGTGTACGACCGAGCTGGTACCTTCCGCAACCGTGTGGGGCGTCGCGGCAAGGGCCCCGGTGAGTTTCAGGCGCCTGCAGTCATGGCGACTACAGAGAGGGGCCTTGTCGTTGTGGATGCGGCGCTTCAGCGCCTCACTCTTATTGATGAACAGGGAGCGAAACCACATTCTCAAGTCATCCCAGCCCAATCGATGTCAGTCGCCTCAGGACCGACCGGATTACTTCTCGGCGCTCAGGATGTGCCAAGCAAGTCGAGCGTCCTTCTGGTCAATCATGCCGACTCAAGCACTCGTCGGTTCGGCCCGTTGCCACTTGATCTAGTCAAGAATCCCCAAATTGCTTCATCCTACCCGTTCTCAATCGTCACCTATGCCGCCGGCCATGTACTTGTCGGCTTTACCGGTTCGTCATGGCTGTACCGTGTTCGCTTGGACGGCACGGTCGTAGACTCCATACAAACCGTCGCACGCCTCCGGCGGGGGGTTCCGAATGATCTAGGAGAACGGTTGCGAACAAGTAGGTCCCCTGAATCAGAAGCAATGGCGACTTCCATGCTCATCATGCTAGCACCACTTTCCGGGAATCGAATCGGAACGGTGCACATGGATTTCGTTGTAGACGGCCCAGCCGTAAGTGGAAAGGCGTACTTCAGTGCGCTCGACAATTCTCTGCGTCCTCTCTGCACCGATGTCGTAATTCCGCTCTCCAGTGATACGCGACCAATGTTCTCCTTTCGTGGTGACACGCTTCTCGTTGTGCAGAATAGGCTCTCCGGGGAAGCGGCCGTATCTACGTTGGTAACGTCGTTTGACACATCAACTGCGGACTGCGCGAGCTAGGAATGGCCGGTCGTGTCCAGTTGGCTGAGGCAGAAACACGTACGCGTCCTTTGCATCGCAGGGCCTATGTCGCCGGAAGCATTTGACCACTCTGTGCCAAGGTGTTCGGATCGTTTCTTGGCTTGCTCGCGATAGTGGCCGTCGCGTCGGACGATCGGCCACCCCCACTCGACGTCGGCAAAGCGATGCCTCCCGTCCGCGTCAAGTCGCTGTCCGATTTCACTCGACCGGTGTCCCTCGAGGCGCATAGTGGTCGCGTCGTGCTGCTATCTGTGTGGGCGACATGGTGTGGCAGTTGCTCGAGTGCTCTCGCGGAGCAAGCATCGCTTCTCAGGCAGTTCGGTGATAGTGGGTTGCACGCGGTCGCGCTCTCGGTTGACGTGCCGACAGACAGTGCAGAGGCTCGTGCCAAGCTGGCGCAGCTAGCGCCGTTGGTGGAAGGATGGATGGACATCGATCGCGCTGCGAAGTCATCGCTTCGCTACTGGGGTGTTCCGCAGTCGTACATAATCGGACGCGACGGCAAGCTTGTCGCACAAGTGTCCGGGATAACGGCGGCGCACGGCGACGTGTGGAGGACCAAGCGTGGGATGAAACTGATCCGCGAGGCGCTTGCGCAGCGCTGAGTTCAAAACCGGCGATGGTATCGTTTATGGGAACACACCGTCGCCGAGTGGCGGGGCTGGCGGTAGTGGCGGTGGCGCTTCGCCGAAAATGTCGAAGGCGCGCATGGAGGCGTCGATGGCAGTCAGGGCGTCCTCCATTTCCTTGATCGCTTTGCGAATTTCCCAGCGGTACAATGGGCCCGCACTCGCCATCATCCCAACGCCAACGACCACCGCGCCAGCGAGCGCCGGGCCTCCCAGCGCGGCGCCGGCGAGCGCCATGGCTACCTTGCCGACCGCGGTGCCAATCGCGGCGCCTCCTGCGCCGAACGTCCCAGCGATAATGCTGTAGCCCCACAGGTTGGGCTTGAGTCCTTTCCGCAGGTCGACGGTCATGGTCACCTCGCACGCGCGCAAATCACCGGGGACCGCCGCGAGGGTGACGCGGATTTCCGCCACATACACGCCGTAGCGCGTCCACGTCCACTTGTAGTTGCCGGCCACCATGTCGGCGATGCTGAACACGAGCACGCCGCCGTCGAGCGGATGACCTCCCAACGTTTCCTTGAGCGACAACAGCCACGGCGCGGCCTGCAGCGATCGCCCCAGCGCCGGCAGGACCGTGCGCGGGGGCGCGCGGAAAATGCGCGAGACAGAAATGGTGCGTTGCGCCGTGCCGAACACGCGGGTGCTGAGTCGCTCTGCAAAGGGCGACAACTCGCCTGCTGCCATTTGCCCCACAGGCTTCCTGCGCAATTCATCAACGGCGAGCGCCACATACCGCTGCGAAATCCCCGCTTCTACGGCGGCCGCCTCGACGTCCTGGAGACTGAACGCGTCAGTGGGCGCATCGTTCGCGGAGGTCGCGCCATCGTTGGCGGCGGCGAGCGCGCGTGTATCGTTGGTGCGAATGCGGGTCTCCAGGCGCGATGCCGCTTCGGCCTGCAACTCGGCGGCGCGGCGCCACACGGCCATCGCCGATTCACTCGACAGCACGACGGCACCCGCCTGGCTGCGCGCATCGTGCTCGATCGTCTCGAGCGCTTTCCCGAGTGCATCGGCGAGCGCTTCGCCAGTGGCGAACCGCTCGTCGGCGCGCTTGCGCAAACAGCGGTCGATGACGGCGGCCAACGCCGGAGACATATTCGGCGCCACCGAGCGCAGTGCCGGCGGCTCCTTGGTGGCGTGCGCGACGAGTACGCCCTGTGGTGTCGTGCCGTCGAACGGCAGACGACCGCTCAGCGCGAGGAAGCCGATGCAGCCGAGCGCGTAGAGGTCGCTGCGCCCGTCGAGCGCTTCACCACTGGCCTGTTCGGGGCTCATGTAGTGTACGGTGCCGAGCACGAGCCCGTCCTGCGTGAGCGCCGGATTGAAATCGGCGCGCGCAATACCGAAGTCGGTGACGATGGCGCGATTGCTTTGCCGCTCGAGCAGAATGTTGTCGGGCTTCACATCGCGATGCACGATGCCGCGCGCGTGCGCATACGCGAGCGCCCAGGCGACTTCGCGCAGAATACGGACGGTGTCGGCGGGGGAGAGCGTGCCGCGGTCGCGAATGCGATCGCCGAGCGTTTCGCCGTCGACGTAGCCCATGGCGAAGAACGCGCAGCCGCCAATGTCGTCGGCGCGGTAGACCGGCACGATGTTGGGGTGAGACAGCTGCGCCGCCATGCGGGCTTCGCGCAGAAATCGTTCACGCGTGTCGGCGTCGTCGGCGAGATGCGGCGGGAGCACCTTGAGCGCGACCGACCGGTCGAGTCGCTCGTCGCGGGCGAGGAGCACGATGCCCATGCCGCCGCGACCCAATTCCCGTTGAATGTCGTACTGTCCCCGCAGGGCGGCGCGGAACGCCGGGAGGGGGTCGGGCGTGGTACCTTCTGACATGGTCATCTGGACATAAACCTACGCGATCGGCAGCCGATTGTTGCGGGGGGCGGCGCTGATGCCTGCGCCGTCCTAATCTCGATGTTCACGGCCCTTTCACAGCGGCGGCCCGTTGTCGCCGCGCTCCGCACTCACGGCCACTTCGCCCAACCGCCTCCACCTATGCGTGCAGGAGAGTGCGCAAGAGGTTGAGAAGCTCGAACGCCGTATACGGCTTGTGGACAACCGCAACGGTCCCCGCGCTGCGCAGCGCCATGATCTCGGCCATCTCGTCATCAGACAGGAAACCGCTGGCCACCACGATGGGGACCGAAGCCTCCTGGCCCCGCAGGGCCCGAGTCAGTGCCACCCCGTTCATGTCGGGCATTGAGAGATCTGTCATCACGAGGCGGATGTCGCCCCGTCGCTCCGCGTAGATGGTCAACGCCTCGGCGCCACCGCTGGCAATCAGCACGCGATACCCGAAACGCTCGAGCATCCTTTGGGTCACGGTGCGCACGGCCATCTCGTCGTCGACGACCAGAATGGTTTCGCCAGCGCCCTGCGGCAGCGTCGTTTGGCCTCGCGCCGCGTCGTTCGTGGCGTGTGGCGCAGAAGCCGGCAAGTACACGGTGAACGTGGTGCCATGACCGAGCCGACTGGCGACGGTCACGTAGCCGCCATGGCTGGCGACGATGCCACGCACCATCGAGAGTCCGAGCCCCGTCCCCTCACCGACCGCTTTGGTGGTGAAAAAGGGGTCGAACACCTGTTCGAGAGTTTCCGGCGGCATGCCGCTGCCGGTGTCGGTCACCGAAACCCTGACGTACGCGCCGGCCGCCATGTCGGCCAGCTGTCCTCGCGGCACATCAGGAATGTTTACCGAGGTAACGTCTACGCCGAGGGTCCCGCCCTTCGGCATGGCGTCGCGGGCATTGAGGCAGAGGTTGAGAAACACCTGGTGGATCTGCGTGGGATCGGCAACGATGGCGCCGACGCCCGGGGCCACCGACAGCCGAAACTCCACCGAGCGCGGGAAGGTATCGCGAACGGTCGATTGCAGATCGCGCAGCGTATCGACCACCGGCATGCTCACTCTCGACCCCACGCCGCCGCGACTGAACGTCAGGATCTGCTTGACGAGCTCTTTTCCGCGCATTGCACTGGTAGCCAGAATGTCGATCACCGCCCGCTCCTCCGCGCTGCGGCTTCCGGCCCTGAGCAGTTCGATCGACGAGACGATCGGATTGAGCATGTTGTTCATGTCGTGCGCGATCCCGCTCGTGAGCGTGCCGAGGCTCTGCAGGCGCTGGCCGCGGACCAGTTGCCGTTCGGCAAGCTTGCGATCGGTCAGGTCGACGACGAAGGCCACACCTGACGACGGGTCGTCCTCGAACGAGGCGGCGCCGATTAGAACGGGCACCCTCGACCCGTCGCGGCGGATGAAATCCTTTTCGTACGACGCGCAGATCCCCGTCGTCACCGCCTCGCGAATCGCCTGCTCGTCGCGCACAGCGAATTCAGGTGGCGTGATCGAGCGCCAGTTAATGAGTCCCGCCACCAGTTCGTCGCGAGTGTAGCCGATCATGGCGAGGAAAGCGCCGTTGGCATCGGTAATGTCCCCTTGCGCGTTCCAGAGCAGCACGCCTTGCACGTCGGATTCCACGAGGCGACGCAGGCGCGCCTCGACGCGCCGCCGCTCGGTGATGTCCATGTGCGTGCCAACGATCCGCAACGGCGAGCCGTCGGCTGCGCGTTCCACGACCTGACCACGGTCGACAATCCACAGGTCCCGACCGTCCCGATGCCGCACCCGGATTTCCGTCTCGAATTCCACTCCGGTCGGATTCCGAAAAAGCTCATCGAGCAGCAGGCGCAGCCGGGGCGCGTCGTCAGGATGCACCAGCGCGTTCCAGAGTTCGACGCTCGGTGGGGAGCTGGCGCGATCGAGGCCGAGCATGGTGAGCCAGCGCTCGTTGACGCTGAGCGACCCGCTCGGGATGTCCCAATCCCACAGCCCAAGGCTTCCGCCACGCAGTGCGAGGTCCACGCGCAGCTCGGCCTCGCGTTGTTCGCGTTCGGCGCGTCGACGTTCGGTGATGTCCTGAAAGGTGCCGTAGATACGGATTGGCTTCCCGTCGCGGAGCTCGGCGAACCCCTGTGTCTGCACGAGACGCCGGTTCCCCTTGAAGGTGATGATGGGCAGTTCGAGGTCGTACGATGTTCCGGCGTCGATGGTCGATTGCACGGCGGCCGCGATGACCGGGCGCGCCTCAGCGGCGAACAGCGCGAGGCCTTCCTCCAGAGTCGGCTCGACGCCAGTGTCACGCTCCGCGATCCGAAACGTTTCGCGGGTCCACGTGAGCTGCATCGTTGTCAGATCGACGCTCCATCCCCCGATCTTGCCGAGTTCTCCGGTACGCTCGAGCAATTCGGCGGTCCGAGCCAGCGTCTCTTCCGCCCGTTTGACCGCAGTGATGTCGGCGTGCGTGATGACGACGCCGGCATGCGACCCCACCAGCCGAACGATCGTGAGGAGGAACCAGCGTTGGGCCGTCGCCGTGTGACAGGGGTACTCGCGTTCGAAGAACGGCCGCTCTCCAGTCAGCACCGCGCGCAGTCCTGCCGCAACGGCGACGGCATCGGTGTCATCCGGATAGAAGGCGGCACGGTCACACACCGCCAGATAGTCCTGTCCCACCGCTTGAGTCGACAGGTCGGGTGCTTCGTTGTCGACCGCGAATTTCTTCCATTCCTCGTTCACGAACACGATCGCGCCGCGCTCGTCGAGCACGGCGGTGCTCGCTTTGAGCGAGTCGAGGATTGCGCCGTGCCGAAACTCTCGCTCCCTCAGCGCCGCTTCGGCGGCCTTGCGTTCGGAAATGTCGATCACGGCCAGGTTGAGTGCCGGCTCACCGCCTTCGGCGGTGATGACACTTCCTGTGAGTGTCACCCAGACCGGCGTGCCGTTGCGTCGCTTGAGTTGCAGTTCGCGGGAGCGCTCGTGGGCGGTAAGGTTGGCGCCGGCGGTCCACGCCGCGAGCAAGGCGCGCCGGAAGCGGTAGAAGATGTCTTGGGCTTCCGGCAGGATGCAGCTCGAGAACGGGTGCGTCACCAACGCGCTGCGCGGCATGTCCAGCATCGTAGCGAGGGTGAGGTTGGCCACGACGATCATGCCCCCCGCACTCACGGTGCAGTAGCCTGCGGGTGACAGATCGTACAGGTCGAAGTAGCGTGATCGTGACGCCTCAACCTCTTCGTGCGCGCGACGCAACTCCTCGTTCTGCAGTTCCAGCTCGATCTGGTGCACGTGCAGGTCGTGCAACAGTGCCTTCGCCTCCACCGGCCACGTGTTCGAGGCGATCGGCGGCGGCGTGGAGCGTACGGTTGCGGCGGCTTCGGCCCGCGCCCGCAGGGCCGGCTCCGGCGTCGGCGGCTTCTCCCGGTGCGTCATGGCGTCACCCGCGGGATTGGACGTTCCGTGGTGGCGATCGCGTACGCCCGGCCCGTCTCATCGATCATGGCCGTGGAGATGATCGAGACCTCGACACAGTCACCCGACTTGGTCAGCCGCTGCGTGCGATACGACTCCAGCAATTCAGCACGGCTCAATTGTGTGAGGATGGCAAGGGCGTCCTCGCGGACCGATTCGGGAATGCGATCGCGCACGTTCATCTCAAGCGCCTCGGCCTCACTCCAGCCGTAGAGCCGCACGGCACCGGGATTCCAGGCGAGGGTACGGCCGTTGAGGTCCTGTACGGTGATGGCGTCATGCGCATCGCGCACCACGATCGCCAGCCGGCGCAGGTCGTTGGCGCGGCGCAGGTCGTCTCGCGTCTTCACCATCTCCGTCACGTCAATGAAGCTGATGACCGCCCCTTCAATCACGTTCTCCTGCGTGCGATAGGGCTGGATGCGCATGGTGTAGCTCCGGTTGTCGTGGCTCGTCACCTCCACCTCGCGCGGCACGAGCGTATCGAGCACCGATTGGACGTCGGCGACGAGCCCGGTGTAGTCCACCAGGTTCGTCACGATGTGGGCCACTGGCCGGCCGATGTCGCCGGCAATCAAGTTGATGATACTGCTGGCTGCGGGCGTGAAGCGCACGATGCGCAGCTGATGGTCTACGAACACCGTCCCGATGCCGGTACCGGCGAGCAGGTTGTTCATGTCGTTGTTCGCCCGCGACAGGTCAGTCACTTTCGACTGGAGTTCGGCATTGACGGTGGCCAGCTCCTCGTTCACCGACTGCAATTCCTCCTTGGAGGTTTCCATCTCCTCGTTGGACGACTGCAGCTCCTCATTGACCGACTGCATTTCTTCCGCCGATGATCGCAGTTCCTCGGTCGAGCTTTCCAGTTCCTCGATGACGCTCTGGAGATACTCTTCCTTGTCGTGGAGCTCCGCCCGCACGGCCGCGATGTGTGCCTCGACATCCGGCGACAGCTGAATCGTCGAGGTCGTGCCCTCCAGCGTCGTGTGCTGCACCGGCGCGACCGGCGACGGCTCCGGCGCGTCCTCCAGTACCACCAGAAAGAGCGGCGCGTCTGGAGTGGCGACCAGTCCGGTGGTGAGGGGCCGGACCGTGAGGTGTACGGTGGTGAAGTGGCCGTTGGTTTTCACGCGCAGGCCGCGACGCATCACCGTGTCCCTGTCCTGCACCGCGCGCCTCAGGGCTGCCGTGAGTTCGAGCCGTAGTCCCTCGCGGGCCATCTTGATGATGTTGTTGATACGCGCCGCGCCTTGGCTGGGCTCCAGGAACATGCCGGTACGGCCATGCAGGTACAGAATGTCACCGTGGGCATTGACCAGTACACCGGCGGCAATGACCTGCGCCAGCAGTGCCTGTTCGGTGGTTATGCGCAGCGCATCGGTCGCGGCTAATGGTGAGAGGCCCGTGCCCCGTGGCAGTGTCGTTGTCACTGATCGATCGAGCGCCGTCAGGGTGGAGAGGATCGGCACGGCGGCTGAACGAGCTTGGGTCTCGCTGCGCTGGAAGACTTTGGCCTTGCGGTCGCGCGCCTCGAAGAGATCGAGGAAATCGCCAACGCCTTCGGACGAGCCAAGCAGGAGGAAGCCGTGCGGGTTCAGCGCATAGTGCAGCAGCGGGATGAGCCTCTTCTGGAGCGCCGACCCCAAATAGATCATGAGATTCCGACAACTGATCAGGTCGAGCCGGGAGAAGGGCGGGTCCTTGATGATGTCGTGTTCGGAGAAGACGAGCAGGTCGCGGAGCGTCTTCTTGACACGGTAAAAACCTCCCCCGGGCTCGGCGGTGAAGAAGCGCGCCAAGCGCTCCGGCGAGACTTCGTCGGCGATGCTCGCCGGGTACAGGCCGGCGCGCGCCGTCGCGACCGCTCCGGGATCGATGTCCGTGGCGAACAGTTGTACCGGGAACGACACCTTGAGCGCCTCCATGGCCTCCACGAGCAGCATGGCGATCGAGTACGCCTCCTGACCCGTGGAGCAGCCCGCCGTCCACACGCGGATGACCGTTCCGGGCGACTTGCCGGCCAGGAGCGCCGGAATCACCAGCGTCTCGAGGGCGTGGAATGCCTCCGGGTCGCGGAAGAAGCTGGTCACACCAATGAGCAGATCCCGGAACAGCGCCTGCGCCTCCGCAGGCGTTTGCTGCAGGAACTTCACATACCCGTCGATACGCTCGATCTGGTGCACCGCCATCCGACGCTCGATCCGTCGGTGGACGGTACTGGGCTTGTAGAGGGAAAAATCATGACCGGTCTGCTCCCGGATCACCGTGAAGATCTTCTTCATGGCGCTGGCCAGCTGCGGTGGTGGCAGGGTGCTGACGTCTCGCGGGGTGTCGAAGGCCTGAGCGACGTAGGCGATCAGCTGGGCCGCCATCGCGGTGGGGGGCAGCTCGTAGTCCACGAGCCCGGTGGCGATGGCACTGCGCGGCATCCCGTCGAACTCCGTCGAGGCGGTGCTCTGCGCGATGACCATGCCTCCCTCCGCCTTGATGGCGCGCACCCCCTCGGTGCCGTCGCTACCGGTGCCCGTCAGGACGATGCCGATGGCATGGCTTCCCTGATCTGCCGCAAGCGAGCGAAAGAAAGAATCGATGGGGAGCCGCTGGCCGCGTGGTTCCGACGGTTCGAGCAAGTGCAACGTGCCGCTGACGAGCGAAACGTCGTGTGCGGGCGGCGTTACGTAGATGCAGTTGGGACGCACGACCACGCCGTCCACGACTTCGAGGACCGGCAGTCTGGTGCAGCGGCTGAGCAACTCGGGGAGAAGCGACTTGTGGTCGGGGGCGAGATGCTGCACGAGCACGAACGCCATACCCGGGTCGACGTCTGCGGGCATGCCGGCAAAGAACGCCTCGAAGGCTGCGAGTCCACCGGCGGACGCACCGATACCGACGATCGGGAACGCAAGGGACGCGGCGGGCATGGTCTTCCAGGACGAGGCCGACAGTGCGTCCCGAAGGATTGGCGGCGGGAAGCACGTGCGGGCGTGGGAGCTCGATCAACGTACCCGGAGTATACTGCGCCAGCGCTGATCCCACGAGGGCGAGCCAACGCTCCCTCACTCTGCGTCGCGATCCTCGGCTGGCAGCACGGCGAGCGGCGCTGCGGCATTCACCGACGCAGCGTTCGCCCATGTGTCGCTCCTCGCGGTGCTCCGTGCTCTCGCGGAAGACGCGGCACGTGCCTGCGTGGTCGCAACAACGATGCCGCTGCCACCACCTGCGCTGGCTGCCCCGCGTTGCGAGGCGACCTCGGTATCGTGCACGACGTGACGGACGGTTGAATACATTTTCCAGAATTTAGAATGGACAGCGAGGGGAGTGCTTGATACGATGTTCGCAGTATCATCACCTCTAATCCCATCCTCCCGTGTCCGTTTTGTTGTCGCCTATCTCCGTTCCTTCGCGCCTCGCCCTCATGGCGGCGGTCGCCCTGGCGAGCATCACGCCCTCCGTGGCGACCGCGCAACCCCCGCTCGCCGCGTCGTCTGCTCCCGGTCAGCTGGCCGTCCGCGGCCAAGTGGTTGGCGCGGCGGGCCACGGCATAGCCACGGCGTCAGTCACGCTGAGCGACCCGAACGGGCGCACCGAGACGGGAGTGACTGGTGCCGACGGTCGCTTCAGCGTGACGGTCCCGGGCGCCGGCCGCTACACAGTGCTAGTGCGGGCGGTGGGATTCACCCCCGTTACCGTGGAGCTCGTGGCCCGCGCGGGCTCCGCTGACCTGCGTATCGCACTTCAGGCGCAGCGCCAACTTGCCCCCGTGCAGGTGCTCGGCGCAACCGGTCACGCGAGCACGTTGCATCCCGGCGCCGACGCGCTCCTTGGCGCGGTATCCGTGCTCGCCGGCAATCAGATCGCGCGCGAAAACGTGGCGTTCTCACAAGAGCTGCTCCGCAAAGTCCCGGGCGTGTACCGCGCGGAGTTCAATCAGGGTATCGTCTCCGGCGACATCGGCATTCGCGGCTTCAATACGGAAAGCGAGATCGCGAGCACGAAGCTGCTGATCGATGGCATTCCGTCCAATCTCAACAGTGGCGTCAGTGAAATGAACGCCATTTTCCCGCTCGAGATTGCGCGCATGGACGTCGTGCGCGGCACCAATGATCCCCGCTTCGGCTTGTTCAACCTCGCGGGCAACGTGTCCATCGAAACGGCGCAGCCGCGCGGTACCTTCGTGACGTCGCGCCTGCAGGGCGGCTCGTTCGGGACGCAGGAAGCGCAGGTGCTCGGCGGCGTGGAGCGCGGGGGCTTTTCGCAGACGATCTTCGCCGGTGCGCGACGCAGCGATGGGTATCGCGACAACTCCGCATCAGACAAGTGGACGGCCTCAGGAAAGTGGTTCTATACCAGCGACAGTGCTCGTGTGCGCGTCGGCCTCATCGCGCGCGCGCATCGTCTCGATACCGATGCGCCGGGTTACCTGACCGAGGCGCAGTCGCGCGCGACGCCGACCTTCTCGCCGGTATTCTCGAATAGCGATGGCGGCAGCGTCGAAAGTGATCACGCCAGCGTGCATCTCGACGTACGGCAGACGTCCACGCTCGCGTGGTCGCTCAAGGCGTACTCGCAGCGCTTCGATCGTATCCGCTTCGTGCGCTTCACGGCCGCCGGCGCGCAGCAGGAGCGCATCGAAGACGAGCGACAGACGGGTGCGATTGCCAATGTCACCTGGCGCCCGGTGCGCTTTGCCGCGCAGCAGCTCGTGTTCACGGGCGGCGCCGATGTGCAGCAGCAGCAGAACGAGCAGTTCCGGTACCGCACGACGGAGCGCACGCGCCAGCTTGCGCTGCGTGACTACGACTTCTCGCTCGACAATAGCGGCGCGTTCGTGCAGGCCAGTGCGGCGCCCACCTCGTGGCTCACGCTCACGGCCGGTGTTCGCGCCGACCGCCTCGACGGCGAGTTCGTCAACAACCTGCCCACCGTGACCACGACGCCGGTGCTCGACTACGGCACCATCACGCAGCCCAAGGTGAGTGCCGGTGTCAGGTTGCACGAGCGCCTCAGTGCCTACGCGAACTACGGGCGCGGATTCCAGATTGGTAGCGGGATTGCCGCGTACGGTCGCACGCCGCTGCGTGCGTCGGTGAACAACGGCGGCGAGCTCGGCATCGTGAGCGAGCCGCTACGTGGTTGGACGCTGCGCGCCGGCTACTGGGAGCAGCGTGCGTCCGACGAAGTGCGTCTGCGTTTCGACAATTCGGGTGACTCGGAGAATGTTGGGCGCACCAAGCGTACGGGCGTCGATGTCGAAAGCACGTTGCGACTGCCGCGTTCGGTACAGCTCTGGGTGGCGGCGACGTCGCAGCGCGCGGTCCTCGTGGAACCTGGTCGTACCAACAGCGCCATCGCGGGCAACCTGCTCAACCACGTGCCGGGATGGACGGCGAAGTACGGCGCCGAGTGGTCGCCCAAAGTGGGGCTGACGCTGTCGGGGTGGGCGTATGCGCAGGGTCGCTATCAGATCACGCCGCAGAACGACCGCAGGACGTGGGGGGACATGCACACCGTCAACACGGACGTGTCGTGGCGCTGGCGTGCCGCTGCGGTGGGCGTGGGGGTCACCAACCTCCTGAACCGCTATATGGAGTACGTGTGGTGGGACGGTGCGCAGACGTTGCATTCACCCGCCTCGGGACGCGCGCTCTTCCTCACGCTGACGCTCGACCGGTAAGTGACGGCGACGTCAGCCCGTCAGCGCTTTGACGGTATCGATGCACAGCGCGGGTTGGTGATCGTCATCATGATCATCGACCACGCGCGAGAGTATGCCGGCGGCACGGGGGTCACCGACCCCATGCAGCTCGACGCGGTGTCGCCGCTGCTCTTCTGGATGCGCTGGCTGACGCACTTCTGCGCGCCCGTGTTCACGTTGCTGGCCGGCGTGTCGGCGGGATTGCAGGATGCGGGACACCCCGCCCCCCGCGCATGGTCGTGGCATCACATGGGTCGCGGGGCGGTGCTGGTCCTGCTGGAGTTCACGGTGATCCAGTTCGCGTGGACCTTCTCCTTCGTGTGGCCGATGCGCTACGCGCAGGTGATCTGCGGCATTGGCGTGAGCCTGATCGTGCTCGGGCTGCTCCAACGCGTGCCCGTCGCGGCGCGCGTCGCGCTCGGCGCCGTCATCGTGTGTGGGCACAATGCGCTCGACAGCTGGCATCCGGTGACGCCGGCGTGGTTGCACTGGAGCTGGGCCATTCTGCACGATCGCCAGATCATGCCGCTTTGGGGCGAGCACACCGTGCGGACGTCGTACCCGGTCCTCCCGATGATTGGCCTCGTCTTGTTAGGCGACGGACTCGGACGGTGGTTGCGTACCGCGTCGTCGGCTGCGCGACGCACGTGGCTGCTGTCGGGTGGTCTCATGCTGGTCACGCTATTCGTGCTTCTCCGCACGTCGAACGTATACGGAGATCCATCCCCCGCGAGTTCCACGGGCGATGTTCTACGCGACGTGATGAGTCTGCTGAACGTGACGAAGTACCCGATGTCGCTGTCGTTCCTCTGCATGACCATTGGGCCAGCGCTGGTGCTGCTTGCGGCGTGGGTTGATAGTGCCCCGCCATGGAGTGCCCCGCTGCGCCGGATGGGGCAGGTACCCATGTTCATGTATCTCGGCCATCTGTACCTCCTGCACAGCGCCATGCTGCTGTGGGCGCTGTTCCAAGGATACGCACCGGCCGCGTTCGACTTTCGTGCCAAGATTACCGGTTTGCCGGCGGGGTTCGGTTTCCCGCTGTGGCAGACCTTTCCAATCGTCCTGATCACGGTGCTCGCGCTCTATCCCGCAGCCGGGTGGTACGCGACGTTGCGCGCGTCGAAGCGGCTGTGGATCACGCGCTACGTGTGACCTGACGTTATTGTCGTTCGCGCCTTGGCGCCGACCTTGGGTGGGCACGGACCACTTCGCGTCGCGCTACTTCGAATACGTGCCGAACAACTCGTGCACGATCCCCCCAAAGGTCACGATCGAACGCCGACGGCGAGGGCAGCTCACCTATGGACACCCCGCGCCACACGAGGCGCTTCGTCCATCGGTCGATGACGTCGATCAGCAGTCGGCCGTTGATGACGTGCTCGACTCGCATGGCGTTCACCACCTCGTAGGGATCCTGATAGTAGTCGTAGCGGGGTTCGGCGATGACCCGCTCCACTTCGCGAGAGCCACGGTATTGCAGCAGGATATCGGGCTCGGCCGCATCTCGGCGCAGCCCGCGGGTCGTCAGCTCTTTTCCCAATAAGGCGTGAATGCGCCCCTCCAGAATCTCGTCGTCGTAGCCGACGCTGTCTCGACTTCTCGCCAGCGAATCGACATGGCGCATCCACGCGTACGTGCGATACGTCGCGAAGTCGGTTGGTAGATCTGTCCGAGCGCTCGTCTGATGTGCGTGGCAACTGCTCGCCAGCCCAGCCACGAGGAGCACCAACGCCATCCGTCCTACCAGTCGCCGTTGCACGAGCCGTTCCTGCACAAGGCGTTCCGCCAGCGCAGCGCATCGACCGTTCCTCCGGTCGGTACCCGCAGACGACACCCGTGCAAGACCGTGTCCGCATCGTCGCATGGTATCGGCGCGCTCTCGCGTCGGGATCCAGTCTTGCAACACGTCGATGTGCGGCCCGGACGGCGCACCCCTCACACGGAGTTGCTCATTCTTTCCCGACGCACGGTCGTCAAAATGGCGGCTGCCGGGCTCATCGAGTCATCGCTGCCCTTCTGCCCGATCGCTCGCGGCGCTGTCCCGTGGTCGATCCCGATGACCATCATCTCTTCGTCTCGCTCGGCTGTGCCACTGAAAATCTGGTACAGGCGGCGCGCGCGCACGGGCTCGATGGCGGTGTTACGGCCAACGTCCGCGGCGATCTGACCGGCGAGGGCCTCATTCGTGTCGGGACGACGCGTGCCCCTGCGTTTCGCTCGCCGCTTTTCGAGGCCATGCCCTCACGCCAGAGTACACGGACCGAGTATTCTGGCCGTCCTCTCGCCTTGTCCGGGCTCGACCTGCTCGCGTGCGCCAGCGCAGGAGCCGGCGTTCACCTCCAGCTGTGTACCGCGGCCGCCGACATCGAACGAATCCTGTCGGCGGTCATGCAGGCGAACGGCATGCAGATTCAGGACGACGCGTTTCGCCGCGAACTCTTGCAGTGGATTCGCTTCAATCGCGCCGATGCACTGCGCTTGGGTGATGGGCTGTACAGCGGGGCCTCGGGAAACCCCTCAGTCCCGGCGTGGATTGGTCGCTTGGCGCTCGACGTGTTGCTTACACCCGGGTGCGACGGGGACAAATACGCCGTGCAGATCCGTAGCTCGGCTGGCATCGCGGTGTTCTCCTCCGAGCTGAACGATCCCGCGCACTGGGTTGCCGTGGGCAGAAGCTTCCAGCGATTCGCGTTGTAAGCGACGGCGCTTGGTGTGCGCACGGCCATGCTGAATCAGCCCGTCGAGGTGATCGCTACGCGCGCCGACTTTGCGACGATGCTCGGCCACGGGGCGCAGCGCCCCGATCTGGTCGTCCGGTTCGGTCGTAGTCCACTGCTCCCGCGATCGTTGCGTCGGCCGACCGCCGCTGTGATCATCTGAGTTGCTAGTGCCGGACGTGGTACGCGATCGAGACGAACTCGAATCGACCGTACGTCCACTCGCGGCCATCCGGTTCGATCCAGTTGGCGTCGCCGCGCGATCCCACGCGAATGCCGTCTATCTCCCGATAGACCGAGATCGGTGTCGATCAGTCGGCGGGGCCACCCTCGCGCCCGTGGCTGCGGTCCGACGACCGGAAGCCGACAAGATCCCCGGCGGCATCGAATGTCAGCGTTGCCGAGACGGTGAAGCCCACGTTGCGGAAGGTCGCCCGCACTGTGTGCTCGCCAGTTGGCACGAAGGTGAACGGCAGGTCAAGGACAGCGGCCGGCGCGAAGGCGAGATTGTCGTTCATGACCGTCACGGTCTCATTGTTGGTCATGACGGGGCCTGACAGATTCACCATCGGGAAGATTCCAGCAATTCTGACCCGGAAGGTTGCCGCGCTGTCGATGTATTCGTGCAGCACATCAAACGGGATGCCATCTCTCGACGCCTGTATCGCGAACAAGCGCCCTGGCGGATCGAAGAAGGCGTATTCGTTGGCGGTGGATGTCATCCACGGGGATGTGGCGCTGCTACGCATCTGAGCGCTGAACCGCACATGGGTATTCCGTACGTGAAGGCGGCCGACGACGCCACTGCACCGGAGGTAGGTCAGCATGAGCGGAGGAAGGGCGGCCAGATCTGCTTCCATGACGGGCGTTGGCGGCACCGTCGGTCGGGCCAGCAATCGGTCGCGATTTCGTGCGAACTACGCGCGAAAACTCCCCGGTCTCATGTCGCTGGTGGCGATGACCAGCGCAATCACGATGATGAGATTGGCCAGAGTCCCGAACTTGGCGTCGCTCCACGACTGTATGATCAGCATCTGCGAGAGCACAACGGCGGCAAGGCCGAGCCACCACCAGCGCGTTGCCCCGATAGCCAGCATCGTCGCGGTCGCTCCGAGCAACACTGCGGCGACCAGCCACAACAGCCCAGCGGCCGGTGTGATCGGTACGCGTAATGGTGAGGCATCCCCCCAGCCGAAGGCCTTGGCAGTGCCCAGGAGGTGGATCAGCCCATGCACCCCGATCAGGATGATGAACGCTACCCGCACAAGACGTTCATCAGCATTCGCCGAATTCAACCACGCGCCGTCACCACGCACTCCGCGATCACCGACGTACAGCTGCGGTCGCCTGCGCTGCTGCCTCCACCGACGCGGCGTGCCCCATGTCGCCGTGCGCGCGCGCCGACTCGGCATGTTTCATGGCCGCTTCGTGCTGCCCATGTTCGTGATGGTGCGCGGCCTGCAAATGGTGGTGCGCCGCCGCCTGATAGCGCGCGGCCGCCTGAAAGTGCGCGTTGTACTGGCCGCTGTGGTCAGTGGTCGGGTGCTGCGATCGTTCGCCCATGACTTACTCCTCCCGGTGGTCCGTGTCCTCGCTGATGACGCGGCATGTACCTATGTGGGTGCAACAACGATGCCGCAGGCACGGGAGTTTGGGGTGAACGCGCTCGGTGAAACGCCGCGGGAGGTCGCGTCAGGCCGTCACGGCCGCTGCTTCGCCACCGCCGTGATGAGCTTGGCCAGTCGCTCCACGTCACGCAAATCCAACAACTCGGCGGGCGTGTGGCTGTAGCGGCCCGGCCATGACAATCCGGTATTGGGGGCGCCGTAGAAGGTGAACGCAGTGCCGTCGGTGCCACCTTGCGTGAGTCCCCGCTGTAGCGGAACGCCGACCGCGCGCGCGGCGGCGGCCACCTGACGCTGCACGGCGGGCGGCGAGATACTACCGCTCTCGATGGCGCGCAGCACTGGGCCGCCGCCGAGCGAGACGAACGCAAAGTGCGGCGATTCGAGCGGCGTTTCTGAACTCACAAACGTATCGATGCTGTAGATGCGCGTGGTGCTCACGCCATGACGCTCCGCAACGTACTGCGCCCCCACCAGTCCGCCTTCTTCCTGCACCGACCAGACAAAGAGCACCGCGTGGTCGAGGGTGGCAGGGTCGATACTGCGCACAGCCATGATAAGCGCGGTCGAGCCTGCGCGATCGTCCATGCTGCGCCCAGTGAAGCGCGACTGCGACAACCGCACGCTCACCTTGGGGCTGTTGACCCCCTGGCCAACGCGAACACCGCGCGCTACGAGCGCCGCGGAGTCGAGTCCGAAATGCGCGCTCATGTTGCGCGGATTCTTTACGCGAGCGCTGTCGCGTGGCACGAAGACGCCAAGCAGTGTGTCCGGCGCGCCCGCCACAGGCTTGGGAAGATGCAGAATGGCCGGCTGCCCCTCCCACGCGCTATTGATGACGCCACCACGTTCGCGCAATGACACGGTACCGTCGCGGGCGATGGACGACACGTGATACGCCACTTCGTCCATGTGCGCCATGAACACCACCGTGTCGCGCGCTTGGCCTACGCTGACGATGATATTCCCCGCGCTGTCTACCACTGCGCGATTGCGTGCCCACGACGGCAGCTCCGCGAGAATCGCCTCGCGCACGCGCCACTCGTGCATGGGCACGCCGGGCAGATCGGCGAGCTTTGCGAGCAATGACATCGTCGGGGCATGGCTATCGTTGGCCGCTGGTTTGTTCTTGGCGGCGCTCTGCCGCGTACGCACCGGAATGCTCACCCAGCTGGCGGCAACTGGCGCAGCGACCCCCGCTGCAGTCGCCGCCGCGCCCAACAACCACTCCGCTTCGTTGCCACTGATGCTCTCGACCAGCGTGCCGGCATAGCGCACCTTGGGGGCGAGCGTGCGCACCGAGTCGACGCGCATGGCGCGGAACGTCCCGGCATTCACGGCTGGCAGCTGCGAGGCGCGCGACCAGCGTTGAGTGCGCTCGCTTCGCCCGTTCACGTGTAGCGTGATGTCACTGCCGGCGAACTCACTGCGCCCCACCGCGCCGCCGAGTCCTGGCCACCCGAACGCACCCTGCGTGGCGATGACGAACATCGTTTCGCCGCTGGTCACTGTCCCGCGTGATGCTGCCACGAGCGCGGCGCACCCGGCGCGGAGCCCGGCTTGGGCGCCGATGACCTCACTTCCGTTGCTGAACGCGGGAAGACGGCGCTGAACGGGATCGAGCAGGGTGATGCCGAGTGCTGCCACTTCCGCGGGCGAGCCGGCACCCACATCGACCCAGATGTCGTCGGCCGTGACGACGAGTGAGTCCTTCCGGTGCTGCTGGGCAAAGTGCCCATTGGCGATGGCGGAGACGGCCGGTACCGCACCGCGATCGGTGAGCACTTCGAGTTGCTGCCCCTCGTGACTCTGATCCCACAGCGGATGCGCGATATTGCCCACGCGGTGCAGGCGCAGCATGCCGTTGGCGGTGATCTGCGTGACGGCAAAGCCCGCGCGATCGATGGCGCAGGCGACCACACGTCGCGGCATGCCGCGTCCTTTGCGCAGCACGAGATTGCCCCATGCGTCGCTTTTCCACGTCTCTCCGGGCGTCGTGCTGAGTACCCGCCCCAGTGCCACAGTGGTGCGCGCCTCGTGTCCCACGGGCGCATCGAAGCTGACCCACGATTCGAGAGCACTCTGCGTGGTCGTTGCTTGTGCCGCCAGCGACGCGGGCAGCAGTATGGCCGCAAGGAAGAACGAACGATGCCGCATGGGACTCACTGGAGGAGGAAACATTTCACGGGGTTGTGGCTTCGCCTTACGGCTTGGCGGTCGGCTTCGCCGATGGGGCCGCGGCCTTGGGCTCAGCCCCACGCGCAATCGCCCGTACCGTCGCCCCGTCCGACAGCGTTTCCACCGGGTTCACCACCAGCGCGTCGCCGAGGCGCACCCCATCGAGCACTTCAATGCTCGTGCCGAAGTCGCGACCAAGCGTGACGGGGACGAGATGCACGGTGTTGCCATCAACGCGCGCCACCAGCGTCCCCTCCGCGCGCACAATGAGCGCAATCGCCGGAATGCGCAGCGACGCCCCCGCCGACGGCACCTTGAGCGACACCTGCGCGAACATGCCCGGCAACAGTCGGCGGTCGCGATTGGGAATGTGCACTTCCGCGAGCAGCGTGCGCGTGGACGCATCAAAGGCGCCGGCGGTGCGTACCACGGTACCGGCAAAACTGGTGTCGCCGAGTTCACGGGCCAGCACCTTGGCCGACATCCCCAGACGAATGCGCGCCGCCGCGCTTTGCGGTACCTGCAGCATCACGCGGAGCGTGTCGGTCTGGACCAACGTGAGCAGCGGCCGCGCTCCCGCTGCGGCGCCGGCCACCACCAGCGAACCAATGTCGATGCTGCGTGCCGTGACAATCCCCGTGAATGGCGCCGTGACGGCTCCAAAGCGCTGCACTTCGCGCAGGTTGGACACGTTCGCACGCGCCGCCCGCACATTCGCTTCGGCCACGGTAGCCTGCGCCTGACGTTCGTCGAGCTCCTGCGGTGTCACGACACCCTGCGAGGCCAGCTGCTTCCAGCGCGTGAGCGTTGCGCGCGCCAGTGCGGCGCTTGCCTCCACTTGCTCGAGCACGGCCGAGGCCTGCCCGGCTTGCTCGCGGACTTCGGGCATGTCGAGTACGAGCAGCGTGTCGCCGGTGCGTACCACCGAGCCGATGTCGACGCGGAGCGACCGCACGAATCCGTTTGCGCGCGCAAATATGGAAGTTTCGTGAAGCCCGGTTACGGTGCCGGGCACCTCGAGCGGCGTGCTGGCGGTGTCGCTGGTAACCGTTTCGGTGAATACCGAGGGCGCCGCATTGGCTTCGCGGCGTTCGGTGTCGCGAGCCCGCGATTGCGCGCGGCGCGGCAACGCCCCGGCCACCAGCAGCGCCGCAAAAGCGAAGAACAGAACCAGCGGCGCCAAACGACCGCGTTGTGAGCGCTTCATGCCGTTACCTGAGAAGACACGTGAGGACGAGCAGGAGCTGAAACCGCGAGGCCGGCGCGAACGCGGCTGTACACATACGGCAGCACCGTGAGCGTAGCAAAGGTCGCGAAGGTGAGCCCGCCGATGACGGCGCGCCCCAAGGGAGAATTCTGTTCGCCACCTTCACCGAGGCCGAGCGCCATGGGAATCATGCCGACGATCATGGCGGCCGCCGTCATGATGACGGGGCGCAGACGCGTGGCCGCGGCATCGATCGCCGCATCGAACGCACTCAGGCCGTCCTGCATACGCTCGTTGGCAAACGCCACGACCAGAATGCCGTTAGCCGTGGCGACACCCACACTCATGATGGCACCCATGAACGCCGGCACACTAATGGTATTGCCTGCGGCAAAGAGCGCCCACACCACACCGGACAACGCCACGGGGAGCGCACTGCTGATGATGAGCGGATCGAGCCACGACTGAAAGGTGATGACCATGATGAGGTACACGAGCACGATGGCGAAGACGAGCCCCGTGAGCAGTCCCTTGTACGATTCGCGCATGCTCGCCACCTGACCGCGCATGACCAGCGACGTGCCTTTGGGAAGCGACGGACGCAGAGAATCCAGCACCATGTCGATGTCGTTCGACACGGCACCCAGGTCGCGGTGTTGCACATTGGCGAATACGTCGAACACCAGGGCCACATCGTAGTGGCTCACGACCGCCATGCCGCTACCGCGCGAGATGGTGGCGATGTTGCTCAGAAACTGCGGGGTGCCGCCGGTAGCGCCGAGGATTGGGGTTTGTCCTAACGCCTCGAGTGAGGCCATGCGATACTGCGGTGTTTGCACATTCACGTTGTACTGCACGCCATTCTGCGGGCTGAGCCACACGTTGGGCTGCGTTTGTCCGCTGGACGACAGCGAGACGAGCAGATCACTCGCCACTTCGCGTTGTGTCATGGAGAGGATGCTCGCGCGTACGCGGTCGACGTTCACGTTGAGCTGCGGGGCTTCGGTGCGCTGCTGCAGGTACACATCAACGGCACCGGGAATTTGGCGCAGCCGTTTCTCGAGGGCGCGTGCCACGACGATGTTCTCGGCGCGATTGCTGCCACTCACCTGCACGTTGATGGGGGCGGGCAAACCGGCGTTGAGGATTTGCCCGATGATATCGGCCGACTGGAAGAACACCACGACCTGCGGGAACTCCTCGCGCAGGACCCGACGAATACGACTCGCATACTCGGCGGTGTGTCCACGTCGTGTGTCGGAGAGCACGAGCAGCAGGTCGGCGTCGGTGACACCGGTGGTGGGGTTATCGCTGAACGCGAGGTTCGTCAGACTCGTCGACGCGATGCCGACGTTGTCGAGCATGGTGCTGACGTCTTCAGGGGGGATGATCGTGCGGATGCGCGCTTCCACGTTGGCCACGATACGCGCGGTCTCCTCGAGTCTCGTGCCCACGGGGGCGCGCAGGTGCAGCCGGATTTGTCCCGCGTCGACCTGCGGAAAGAAGTCGCGCCCGAGCCACGGAGCGAGCAGCGCCGCGGAGCCCAGCACACAGAGCGCCGTGGTGACGACCATGGCGGGTTTGCGGAGCGTGTGCGTGAGCGCCTCGCGATAGCGGAGGCGCTGCCGCTCGAAGAACGCTTCGAAGTCGTGGTGCACGCGTGCAAAGAAGCCGCGGGCATGTGGTGCCCCGGCGTGGCGTGCCTCGAGTGTACGCTCACGCTCGAGCGCGTACTTCACCAGCGTGGGCACGAGCGTGCGCGAGATGACGTACGACGCCATCATGGCGAACACGACGGCCATGGCCAGCGGGCGGAACAGCGAACCGGCCGCCCCGCTGAGGAAGAAGATGGGGACGAACACAATGCAGATGGCCAACGTCGAGACGAGCGTTGGCACGGCAATCTGCCCCGCGCCCTGCATGATGGCTGTCTCGATGTCGGGCTCGTGCTCCTGCATGCGGTGGATGTTTTCTATCCCCACCGTGGCGTCATCGACGAGCACGCCGACGGCGAGTGCCAGGCCGCCGAGCGTCATCACGTTCAGCGTCTGCCCGAGCGCCGCGAGCACCGTGACCGACGTGAGAATGCTGAGCGGAATGGAGGCGGCGACGATGAGTGTGGAGCGCCAGCTGCCGAGGAAGAGCAGAATCATCGCGGCGGTAAGGCAGGCGGCAATGAGTGCTTCGACCACGACGCCCTCGAGCGCCGCCTTCACGAAGAGCGACTGGTCGGCGAGCACGTCGACCTTGAGCGCGGAGGGGAGCGACGCCAGAATGCCGGGGAGCGCCTCGCGCACGCGGTTCACCACGTCGATGGTGGAGGCGCCGCCCGACTTGAGCACGGTGACCAGCGCCCCGCGCACGCCATCGCGATGCACGATGTTGGTCTGCACGGCATAGCCGTCGCGCACCTGGGCCACATCGCGTATGCGCACGAGGGCGCCATTCACCACGCGAATGGGGAGGTCGTTCAGCGCTTCGACGGCGGTGGGGCTGCCGTTGAGACGCACGGCGTACTCGCGCGCGCCAATCTTGGCGGTGCCACCGGGGAGCACGAGATTCTGCGCGCTGATGGCGTCGCTGACGTCGCTGGGGGAGAGCCCGCGCGCCTGCAGCTGCGCGGGGTCGAGGTCGACATTGATGAGGCGCGAGCGCCCGCCGTACGGCTGCGGGACGCTGGCGCCGCGCACTGTGGCGAGTTTGGTGCGGATGCCGTTGGTGCCGAGGTCGTTGAGCTGCTGCTCGGAGAGCGAGTCTCCGCCAAGGGCAAGCTGCAGCACCGGCACATTGGCGGCGTTGTAGCGAATGATGAGCGGCGCTGACGCCCCGGGGGGCATCGTGCGCAAAATGGTTTGTGCCTGTGCGGCAATTTGCGAAACGGCGGACTCGACCGACGCCTGCGGCTGGAAGAACACCTTGACCACGGTGATGCCGGCGAGCGACTGCGACTCGATATGCTCGATACCGGTGAGCGTCGTGGTGAGTGAACGCTCGAAGGTGGTGCCGAAGCGCCGCTCCATTTCTTCGGGCGGGAGTCCGCTGTACGACCAGATGACCGACACCACCGGGACGTCGAGTTCCGGCAGGATGTCGGTGGGCATGCGCAGGGCCGAAAGCACCCCGAAGAGCACCACCAGCAGCGCGCCCACGATGAACGTGTACGGCCGCCGGAGTGCGAGCGAAACAATCCACATGGCTGATCGAGGGAGTCGCTGGACACGGACAATGCGTGGGGCGACCGGCGGCCGCCCGACCTACCGATAGTACGTTCCACCCGCGTGTTCTGCTCGGCGGAATAAGCCGGACGCCCGGGGGCGGGGAACTCAACCCGTCAGGCGGAGTTGCCTATACTCCCCGGCATGTCGCTCAATCCCCTTTTTCGTCGGCTGCCGGCGCTGATCGCCGCTGCCGTATTTGTCGCTCCTGCCATCGGGCAGGCTCAGCCGTGGATCACCCGGCATCAGGACGCTCTGTGGGTGGGGACATTCGTCGAGCAGCCCATCAGCAAGCGCACGGCCTTGTGGTTTGACGGCTCGTGGCGTCGCATGGATCTTGGCGAAGAGCCGCAGCAGCTGTTGCTCCGGCCGGGCGTGCAATTGACTCTGACCCCTGGTGTGCGCGTGGCGGCGGGGTACGCCTGGATTGCCACGCAGCCCTACGGCAGCCTGCCCATCGCCAACCCCACGCGCGAGCACCGCACCTGGCAGCAGATCACGCTGTCGCACAAGGCGGGGCAGTTTGCGGTAAGTCACCGCTACCGCCTGGAGCAGCGCTGGACGTATCCGCTACTGTCGGTCGCTGGCTCCGATGAGCGCGACGAAGGGCCCACCACGTACCAGAACCGTCTCCGCTACATGCCGAGGGTTCAGGCCAACCTCGGCTCGGCCAAGCTGCATGGACGTCCACTCATCGGTTTCGCGTGGGATGAACTCCTGATGCCGCTGGGCGGACCCAATCAGTCGTTCACCATTGGCCAGAACCGCGCGACCGCCGGCATTGGCATACCGCTGTCCGCCCGCGTGCGTACCGAAGTCGGCTATATGAACCTGTACAATGCTTTCGCTGCGCGCCGCGCGAACGAAGTGAATCACACGCTGTGGCTGTCGTGGCATTACACGGGTGCGGCCAAGTAAAACCCACATGCACGGTTCCAGAAATTGATCTGGCGCGGTCGGGCTCTGTCGGTGCGATGTCGCCTGTGGCCGGCCTCCCTTTGAATGTCATGGTACTGTCGTGATTCACGTCGCGCTTCTTGAGGTGCGGGCACTGGGGCAATCGTCGGCGCTGCGTAGTGGCGAAAAGGGGTCAGAGTCGTTGACATGTCAACGACTCTGACCCCTTTGGTCCCTTTGGGCGTTTACTTCTCGGTGTCGAGCATCGTCTTGATCTGATCGCGCGCGTCCTGCAGGTGCGCACGCGTCGTGCGATCGCCCGTGCGCGCGATGGCGCCGGAGAGTTCGCGGTCGAGCACGCGCATTTCGTCCTTGAGGAGCGGACGGAAGTCACGCGTGTTCACGATACCACCGCCGAGGAACGCGGCCAGCGCGAGGTCCTGTGCGCTCGGGGCGGCCGGCTTGATCTTGCTGGCCATCGCTTCGAGGTACGTCGTCTGCAAACGGCGACGGTACGCGTCGACGGGCTGCCCGGCGTAGATCTCCTTCCACAGGCCACGACGCAGATCGGTGAGCATTTCGCCCAGCGTGTAGACCGTGCTCTTGTTCGTGGCGAGTGCTTCGTACTCCACCATGCGCTGCAGCTTCGCGTTGGCCACGAGTGAGCCCAGCACACGTCCCTGCGCACCGGTGATGCGGTTGATGTTGCCGTCGGACTCGAGCTTGCTGAGGATGTCGGTCTTGATCATCGCCGTGGGGGTGCTGAACACCGCCTCGTTGAGGAACGCGACCGCTTCTTTCTGACGCGCCTTTGGTACCGGCGTCCACACAGGACCGCCCTGGCTGATGGACTTTTCCTGCTTGTTGCGGCCACCGACGATCTTGGTCACGTGGTTTGCTTCGGTGGCCCACTGTCCCAGCACGGCGCTGTACGTCGCGCGCAGCAGCGAGTAGTCGGCGGTCTTGTCGATCGTCGACGCGGGGACCACGAGGTTCACGATGCGCTCGAGGTTCTTGAAGCCGAGGCGCGTGGAGCGCACGGCGTCGGCATCACCGATGGCTTCCGACTGCTCGCCCGGATCGGCACCGCCGGCACCGGCATCACTGGCGAAGCGATACCAGGGCACACTGTCCTGCATGCGCGCCCACGCATCGAGTGCGGCCTTCTCATCGTCCGACGTTTTGGCCCCCGGGATGGGCTTGTAGCCCCACATCACGGCATACTTGTCGTACGGACCGACCTTGGGCACGAGATCGCCAAGGGCAATGCCGTCTTCCGGCTGCGCGATGTAATTGAAGCGCGCGTAGTCCATGATCGACGGCGAGTGACCCATCTTCGCCACCCACGTCTTGCTGCGAATGGAGTCGACGGGGTACATCGCGCTGCCCTTGAAGTTGTGCGGGAAGCCGAGGGTGTGTCCCACTTCGTGCGCGACGACGAACTGCACGAGGCGCCCCATGAGCGAATCGGGGAACGGGAACGTCTGCGCGCGCTTGTCGAGATGGCCAACCTGTGTGAAGTACCAGTTGCGCTGCAGGTCCATGATGTTGTGATACATCTGCACGTCGGCGTCGATGATTTCGCCGGTGCGCGGATCGGTGGTGCTGGGGCCGACGGCATTGGCCACTGGCGACGGGAGCCAGCGCACCATGGCGACGCTCGCATCTTCACCCGAGAAGTCGGGATCGTTGGGCGCGTCGGCCGACACGATACCCTTGGCAAAGCCGGCCTGCTCGAACGCGGGCTGCCACTCTTCGATGCCCGCCTTCACCCAGGGCACGAGCCACTTGGGCGTCGCCGGATCGACGTAGTACGTAATGGGCTTCTTGGGCGCGCAGAGATTGCCGACCTTCTGGTCGGAGCACTCGAGACGCCAGCGCGCGATATAGCGGCGCGACAGCACGCGCTGCTCGGTGGAGCCGAAGTCGGTCTTGAACTCCCCGAAGTACCCGACGCGCGCATCCATCAAACGCGGCATCATGGGTTCGTCGGGCAGGCGCACGATGGAGAAGGCGTACGCTTCGGTGGTGGCCTGCGCGGCGCCGCCAAAGCCCGGAATGGGCAATCCCGGGATGCCGCCCGCGCCGCCAATGGGCGTGAACGTCTGCACGGCCGTGACGTTCACGTTGCGCGAGAACGCCGAGAACTTCTCGATGTACGAACGCGACGCGTCGACGGTGGCGCGACGGCCGTTGGCGGTGAACTCCTGAATGCCGCCGGTGAACATGCGCGTCACTTCGATGACCGCCGCGCTGTCCTTGCCGTAGGCTTCGACATTGATGGCCGCGATGATCGGGTAGAACTCGATCAGCGACATGGCGCGACGTGTCTGCTGCAGGCTGTCGGTGGCGATGCTGTTGTAGTTCACATCGCGGACGAGAATGCGATTCTCGCGACGCTCGAAGCGGATGAGGCGATCGGTACCGAGCGTGCCGCTCAAGCCGATACCGGCGGGCGTGCCGGCGAGGACGCTGGTAATCACGAAATCCTTGCCGATCTGCGACGTGGGGATTTCGAAGAACAGCCGCGATCCCACCTGGTGCACGTCGAACACGCCCTTCTTGCTTTTGGCGCGCGGCGTGATGACCTGCGCGTACGGGCGCGGGTTGGGCTCACCCTGTTGCCCGAGGGCACCGGCGAGTCCCGCGAGGTTGGGGAGCCCGCCGGCGGGCGGCTGGCCCGGCGCACCCGGGGTGGGCTGACCGGGGGTCGGGGTGCCTGGCGTGGGCTGTCCGGGGGTAGGAGCATTGCCCGGACGGGCGCCAGCGTTGGCATTGGGGCGATTGGCGGGCGTCGGTGCTGTGGCCGGCTTTTTGGACTGGCAGGCAGCGAACGCGAGCACGGCTATCGCGAGCGGCATGGAGCGAAAGCGCATTGGACCTGACGAAAGGGAGGGTTGAACGCCCGCTCACGTGGCGGGACCCTTGAGTCTAGAGCACGGCTTCTCCTTCTGGTACTGCGGTGACCTGCTGACCTGCGGTTCGGGTTGGAACTGCTACTGCGGTTGGTGGACTGCTACTGCGGTTCTGGACGGCCCCTGCGGTTTGGGAGTACTGCGGTTGGGGTTCCTGTGGAAAGTCGCCCCACCGGCTTTGCCGGAGGGGCGACGCTCTGGTGGCTGGGGACTGCCACTGCGGTTGTTGTGGAGTCAACCACCAGAAAAGCGCCCGTACCGCAGTGTTCCTCAACCGCAGGGGCCGTCCAGAACCGCAGGGGCGGTCCAGCAACTGCGGTGGCAGTTCCAACCCGAACCGCCGTTGTGCAGTTACCGCTGGTCACGGCGCTTCGCCAAGCACGACCAGCGAATACGTCAGCGACGTTTCTCCAGCGGGGTACCCCACGCGGGCCGGCGCGCATGGCCATTGCTTCGAGTGCCGCCGGGTCGCCGACGTTCACGAACAGCACGAACGCCGCTTCGGCGCCGCCGGCCGTTGCCTTCACGTACGACGTGCCGGCCTTCGTGTCGGCCTTGATCGTGGTGCGCGCCATGCCGTTGGCATCGGTGGTGCTCGCCTGCAGCGCCCGCTTGCCACCCGTCGCCGACCACGTCACGGCGGCACCGGCCAGCGGCGCGCCCGAGGCGCCGAAGAACTGCACGGCCAACGTGTCCTTGGCGTCGCAGTCGGCGATCACCTGCTGGGTTTCGCCGCTCAGCAGCTGCGAGCGCGGCGAACCGAGGGCGGGGGATTCCGGCGCAGCGGGGGATGCCTGCCGATTCGGATTTCGTCACTTCGCGGGATGACTGTAACGCGAATTCCACATTTCATCGTTTTGATCTGCTCGCGCGCGTCTTCGAGGTGCGCCTTGCTCATGCGATCGCTTGTCTTGGCAATCGCCGTCGCCAGGTCGGCGTCGAGCGCGCGCATTTCCGCCTTGAGAATCGGACGGAAATCGGCGGTGCCCACCGGCGCCCCACCGGCACCGCGGCATCACTTTGCCGCAAGTACCGACTTCGTCCAAGAGGCGGCTGTTGCCGTCAAAGAGTTGGTGCCAGCGAAAGCTCTATTCGCAACCGTCCAACATCTGCCGAGTTCATCGCCCCCAATCACGCGGCCGGCTATGCGAACGGATCGGTACTCTTGGCCAGGCCCCTAAATCCCGTCGTAGCACCATCCGTTTCGGGTCCCATCCAGAATAATGACCCAGCACTTGTCGCACTCGGCTGAGCAGTCTCAATCGCTTCGACAGGAGCCGGTGCAGTACGACTGGCTAGAGCTGTCCGCTGCTCGCGCCTCGATGCCGACGGCGACGCTGAGAAAAAGGGCCGACATTACCAAGCATACTTTCCGCATGTTGCACCTCGAAGAGAGTGGGAAAGGAAACGTTGTTCCGTGGGAACCGTCATCGCCAATTCCAACCTCTTGCGATGACGCCCATTGTAGACCATTAGATTCAGTCAGGCCGTGCAAGTTCGCGCTAAACTAGGTGTAAGCGAAGCGAGCGACGAATCTCTTCCTATTTCGTCAAGCGGGGCATTGTGCGCGTCCCGCAAATGAATGGTTTGCAAAGCAGCTATACGTCCACTCTAACGGGCAATCGCTATGTCTTCCGACGCACGTCACCGATTACTCTGGATAATTGTTGCCGCCTGCGCCGCAGGCGTAATGCTTCGCTCTATTTGGAAGGCGTCGCGTAATTCGGCCACTATCGTGGCGGTGTCTCGTCACGACCGACCAGAGGCGTTATTGCGCGCGTCAGCTGCGTGCAGTGGAGTCAGCTGCGCCTCATCGGTCGACAAAACTTCAATCGTCGTCTTTACCGACTTCAATTGCGCCTTTTGCTCTAAGGCAGAACCTGCTCTCCAAGACTTCATCAAGCGCACATCTGCGACCACTGAGGTTCATTGGAGATACCTGGCAAGTGCGGTCTCCATCGAGGCAGCGAAGATCGCCCGCTGTAGCGAGGCTCGTAATGACCTTTTCGCTGTTAGGTCACAGCTGTTTGAATCAGTTCGACGTCGGCAAGCTGTACCCGCTTCGTCGGTCCAGTTAACGAATGGCGATTGCTCATCATCAGAAGCGACTGCCAATTACCTGAGCAAAGATAGACGCGACTTCGCTGCGCTCGGCATTCGCGGCGTTCCCGCCATAGCAGTCGGGCGAACGTTAATTGTGGGCGTTCCCACCGAGAGGCTACTAGATAGCGCATATGCCGCCGAAAACGCGGCGCGCTCCTCCCGGCGCACCCCGTGAGTTCCCGGAGCCGCCCTCATTCGTCCGCCTTTGTGGCGTTCCTACGTGCGTCATCGCTGTTCGCCTTGATACCATTCGCCACCGGCGCTCAGTCGACTACACTGGTCGGCACCGTGGTTCACGCGACAACGAACGCGCCGGTGGAAGGGGCGATAGTGTCCCTGCTTACGGCGCAACGGCAGATCCGCACCGACAGCGCTGGACGATTTCGCGTCGAGGGTGTTGCGGCGGGCCACCACGAGCTCTCGGTGCAGGCAATGGGTTTCCTCCCGCTGCGCGCTGCCATCACGCTCGTTGCCGACTCGACCCTCACCGTGGACGTCGACCTGGAGCCAGCGGCGTCAACCCTTTCTCGCGTCGTGACTAGCGCAAACCGGGGTGATGCACGAAACATGAACTACCTCGATTTCGAGCGGCGTCGCTCCGAAGGTCATGGCCGATTCATCGCCCGCGAGGAGCTCCTGCGGTGGTCGGGTCAGCCCTTCGAAACGCTCCTCAGCTCGCGAATACCGGGCACCAGGATCTGGGAGGTAGGCGGACAGCGCATCCTCGGCTCCTCACGTGGGCGTAACTCCATCATCCGTGGCGATCCGCGCTGCTTCGTGCAGGTCATTGTCGACAACGTGGTCCGCTACGAAAACGGCAGGTCGCTGCCACCTTTCGATCTTCGCAGTATCGACCCCGCAATGGTGGCTGCCGTCGAGTTCTATACCGTTTCGTCGACGCCTCCTGAATTCAATCGCGGTGGGAACGCGCCCTGCGGTACGTTGGTGATATGGATGCAAAATTGACCGTCGACGTCGCTTCATCGTTTCGAACATCATTGGGCGAGGGCTAAAAAAACCGGGGCCGCGGATGACGTCCGCGGCCCCGGTTTCTAGCGACAGCCCGACTACTTCTCGGTCTCCAGCATCTTCTTGATCTGATCGCGCGCGTCTTCGAGGTGCGCCTTGCTCATGCGATCGCTCGTCTTGGCAATCGCCGTCGCCAGGTCGGCGTCGAGCGTCCGCATTTCCGCCTTGAGAATCGGGCGGAAATCGGCGGTGCCCACCGGCGCCGCGCCGGCACCGCGGCCACCACCACCCGGTGCCTGCGGCGCAGCGGCCGCGGCTGGCGGATTGATCTTGCTCGCCATCGCTTCGAGGTACACGCGCTGCAGGCGACGACGGAAGGCGTCGATGGGCGCGCCCGTGCCGATTTCCTTCCACAGGCCGGCGCGCAGGTCGGCCAGCATGTCGGCGACCGGATACACCTCGCTCTTGGTCGCGGCCATCGCTTCCATTTCCAGCATGCGCTGCAGACGCTCGTTGGCCACCAGCGCCGCCAGCGAACGCGCCTGCGCGCCACCCACACGATTCAGGCTGCCACTCGGCTCGATCTTGCGCAGGATATCCTGGTTGAGCAGCCACGTGGGCGTCGTGTATGCGTTGTCGAGCAGGAACTGGAGCGCTTCCTTCTGGCGCGACGGCTCCACGGGACGATACACGGGGCCCTTCTGCCCAACGTACTTCTCCTGCTTGTACTGACCGCCGAGGATGCGCGCGACGTGGCCCATCTCGGTGGCCCACTGGCCAATGAGGCGACCGTACAGCTCTTCGAGGTCGTCGTACGTGGTGCCGTCCTTCCACGCCGTCGCGCTCTCCAGCATGGCGATGGTGCGCTTGAGGTTCTTCACGCCGAGCGTGGTGGCCTTCACGGCATCGGCATCACCGACGGCTTCCGACTGTTCGCCCGGATCGGCACCGCCCGCGCCGGCGTCGCTCGCAAAGCGATACCACGGGATGGTGTCCTGCATGCGCGTCCACTTGTCGAGCGTCGCCTTCTCGTCTTCCGGCGTCTTCGCGTTGGGGATGGGCGTGTAGCCCCACATCACGGCGTACTTGTCGTACGGTCCGACCTTCGGGATGAGATCATCGAGGTCGATGTTGTCTTCCGGTTGCGCCACGTAGTTGAAGCGCGAGTAGTCCATGAGCGTGGGCGTGTGCCCCATCTTCTTCACGAACGTGCGGCTGCGCACCGAGTCCGTGGGATACATGGAGCTGGCCTTGAAGTTGTGCGGGAAGCCGAGCGTGTGTCCGACTTCGTGCGCCGTAACGTACTCCACGAGACGGCCCATGAGCGTGTCGGGGAACGGCAGCTTCTGCGCGCGCTTGTCGAGATGGCCCACCTGCGTGAAGTACCACGACCGGTTGAGGTTCATCACGTTGAGATACGTCTGCACGTCGGCGTCGATGATTTCGCCGGTGCGTGGATCGCGCAGCGACGGACCGACGGCATTCTCGGTCGCGCTGGGAAGCCAACGCACCATGGCGACGGTCGCATCTTCACCCGAGAAGTCGGGATCGTTCTTGGGGGGCTCGGCGGCCACGATGCCCTTGTAGAAGCCGGCAGCTTCGAAGGCGACCTGCCAGTCTTCGATGCCCTTCTTGATCCACGGCTTGATCCACGCCGGCGTGGCGGGGTCGAGATAGTACGTGATGGGCTTGATGGGCACGCAGAGGTTGCCGACCTTCTTGTCGCTGCACTCGAGGCGCCAGCGGCCAATGAAGCGACGTGTTTCCACACGCTGCGTGTTGCCGCTGAAATCGCGCTGCTGTACACCGAAGTAGCCCACGCGCTCGTCGAGCAGACGCGGCTTCATGGGGACGTCGGGGAGCTTGGCAATGGAGAACGTGTACTTCTCGGTGGTCGGCGCCGTCGCTGCCGCGGCCGCGCCGGGGAAGCCGCCACCACCACCGGGCGCGCCGCCCTGCGGGGTGAAGCTCTGCACGGCGGTGACGTTCACATTGCGCGAGTACGCCGCAAACTTTTCGATGTACGAACGCGCGGCATCGACCTGGGCACGACGGCCGAGGGCGGTGTATTCGGCCACGCCGCCGGTGAACATGCGCGTGACTTCGACGACCGCGCTGCTGTCCGGCCCGTAGGCTTCGATGTTGAGCGCGGCGAGAATCTTGGTGACGCCAATGAGATCGGCGGCGAGCTTCTGTGACGCGGCGGTGTCGGCGATGATGTCGCGGTAATCGGCTTCGCGCACGAAGATCCGATTGTCGCGACGTTCGAAGCGCACGAGGTTGTTGCCACCCTGCGTGCCGCGAATGCCGATTTCGTCGGGGGTACCGGCGAGGGTGCTGACGATGACGTAGTCCTTGCCCAGTTCAGCGCGCGGGATTTCGAAGAAGAGTCGGGCGCCGACCTGGTGGACCTTGAAGATGCCGTTCTTGGTGGTGGCGCGCGTCGTGATGACCGTGGTGTAGGGGCGTGGCTGCGGGTCCTGCGCGGCGGCCGCGCCGCCACCCTGGGCGCCGGCACCGCCGCCTTGTCCGAAGCCACCGGCACCGCCGGGGGCACCGCCGGGACGGCCGCCGGCGGGAGTGGGCGCCGCAGCGGGGGCTGGTGTGGGCGCCGGTGTGGGAGCGGGCTTGGCGCACGCGGCGAGGCTGAGCCCCGCGGTGACGGCCAGGGAGAGAGAGCGTTGACGCATGCGTACGGGGTCTCGCTGAGGGGGACCAACGGTAGGACGGGCGCGACGATGGGTGGTCGCGACATATGGTGTACGCGCGGGGCGGGGTTGGTGCTGACTACGGTTTGGGTCGGGGGGGGCTGGTCCGGCGACCTACTTCCTACGGATCTAGCCCTCAGGGGAAAGAACGTAAGGACAAAGGAGAAAGCGCGATGCCGTTCACCCGGACCGCGACCGCGGTTCCCGTGTGGACCAAACCGTGCTTTCCCCTTTGTCCTTACGTTCTTTCTCCTGAGGGCTCGATCCGTCGGCCGGTTGACCGTCGGATCAGAACCCCCGACTCAGACCGTTTTTCAAAAGGCCGGCGGCGGCGTCATCACCCGCTTCACCACCAGCTCCTGACTCGGCACCCGCATCTCCACGAGCACCCCGTCATTCCAGACCGTTTGGAGTACGAGGCCGTCGGCGGTGATCCAGATTTCGTCGCCGAACAGCTGTACCGCGGCGTCGACGGTTTTGCCGGAGGCGCTGAGAAACAGCGGTACTGTTCGCAGTCGCTGCTGCACCGCGTAGTAGGCGACGGACGCCAGATGGGTCATGGAGCTGCTGAAGACCGGCACGGCGCCGATCCGCGACGGGCGGACGACCGACTGCGACGAACGCGGGTCGCGTGCGGTGACGACGACCGAATCCGCGCGGCGCACGTAGTCGACCTCGCGATTCGGACGGGCTTCGGCGCGTGCGTCAAACGGGAAATAGCCGAGCATAAGCGACCCGGGCACACCTTGCATGAGCTCCTGATCCCAGTGAATGCGGAGCTGCTCCGGCACGATGAACACACCGCGCACCATATCGGGCTCGCCGCGTACTACCTCGAAGGCGGTGGTGTCACCGGCGACGAGATAGGCGAAGACGGCGGGCGGTGCTGGCGGTGTCGGCGGCGCGGTTTGCGCGCCGAGCGCGCTAGCGGCGCAGAGGACGAGGGTGGCGACGCATGTGGTAACACGGTGCATATACGGCGGGGAAAAACGGGTGGCTGGTCCGGCGGTCAACCGGTTACGGATCTAGCCCTCAGGGGAAAGAACGCAAGGGAAGAGGGGAAAGCGCGGTTCGGTCCACGTGGGAACTGCGGTTTCGGTGTGAGTGGACGGTACCGCGCTTTCTCCTTTTCCCTTGCGTTCTTTTTCCTGAGGGCTAGATCCGTCGGCCCGTTGACCAACGGACCAGCAACCGTTGTTAGAGACCGCCGGACCAGCCAACCGATGTTCATGATTGCAGCGGATTCCGCCTGCTGTCGTACCGCCGCTGCGCCGCGTCGACTTCGGATTGGATGACGTTGAGAAACAGCCCGATCGCGATGAGCATGAACATCGGAAAGACGAGCGTGGCAATGGACAGCCCGCCGCTGCTTTCGCCGCGCGCGCCGCGCCAGATCATGAGCTGCACCATCCCGAAGGTGATGACGAGTTGGAGGTTCATGACGTCCATGAACTGCTGCATGCGCACGACGGCACCGGTGCGATATTCGCTGGGCAGTTTGAGTAGCTGTTCCTTGCCGGGAAAGTTGAAGAGCTCGGGCTTCTTGGGGAGCCGTACGCGCAGGACTTCGAGGCCAATCAGTGTGATCAGCCCGATGCACATGGGGAGCCCCCACGTGAACGGCGAGCGTGGTGTGAAGCCTTTGCCTTGGCCGTTGACGTCGATGCTTTGGGGAATCGAGGTGGGCAACGAGGGGTAGGCCACGACGACGGCGATGACGAGCGCGATCGCGAGAATCCAGGTCAGTGGGCGAAGAAATCGCACGGGGTCAATCCGGCATTGAGTGCGAAGAACGAACGCTTACTTGAGTGTCGTAACGAGCCAGTTGGCGAGCGTGCCAAGCACGTCGCGACGGACGTGCACGTCCTTGAGTGCGCTGTAGCCTTGCGGCGCGCCGGAGGCATCGGCGAGAAAGAGATGATTGGTCGCGGGGAAGCGCTTGAGCGTGACGGCGCGATTGCCCGCTCGGCGCAGCGCCGTGGCAAGCGTGTCGGCCTGTTCCGGTGTGACCTGCATGTCGGTGTCGCCCTGCAGGATGAGCACCGGTTGCTTGACGCGCTGTGCCGTAGGAAGCGGGTCGTACGCGAGCCAGAACTTGGTCCACGGTTGTGAGACCGTGTCGAGCATGGCGGGGACACTGGCCATGATGGAATCGCGCTGCGCCGGTGTGAGCGATGGTGTTGCGTCGAGCACCTGCCGGTTCTGAAAGAGGCTCACGCGACGGCCGGCGTAGGCGGGGCCGGCGAGCAGGGCGACGGCGCGCAGCTGCGCATCGGTGGCAGCGATCATCGGCGCAATGATCCCGCCTTCGCTGTGGCCAATGAGCGCGATGCGCTGACCGTCGATGTCGGCGCGCGCGCGCAGCATGGCAATGACGCTGCGGGCGTCGTCGGCCCAGTCGGCGCTGGTGCCTTTGATGGCGCTCGAGCGACCGCCGCTCTCACCCACGCCGCGATCGTCGTAGCGCAGCACCGCAATACCGCGGCGCGACAGCGTGTCGGCGATCTCGCGGAAGAGGGCATACCCCGGTACGATGGCAATGCGCGAGTCCCGTTCCTGCGGTCCGCTGCCGCTGATGGTCACGACCACCGGTACTTTGCCGCGCGCGCTCTTGGGCATCGTGAGTGTGCCGGCAAGCGTGTAGCCGCGCGTGGTGGGAATGGTGAGCGCCTGACTCGTGTACGAGGCGTTGGCGGGCGCGTCGTAGCTGTTGGTTGCCGGCTTGGTGTTCGTCGGCGCAGCGGGCGGGCGAGGAGCGGTCGCCCCCGCGCGTATGGCCCGAAGATTTTGCGCGGGCACGTCGACGCTGACGGGCGCCCCGTCGGCCCACACGATGCGCATCGCCATACCGGCCACCGTCATGGTGGTGGTGTCGCCGCGCCGCTCGATGGTGGCATCGATGGTTTGTGCGCCCTGCGTGAGAAAGAGCGGCAACGTGCTCACACCAAGTTCACGTGCCAGCTGCGTGAGCAGGGCGCTGTGCAGGAGTGAATTGTTGATGAACGGCACGGCGCCCGGGCGTATGGGCATCATTTGCGGGCGCATGGCGCCGCGCGTACCGACTTCGACGCTCAGCGAATCGCCTTGCGGTGCGAAGCTCGCAACCTGAACCGGTGCGGCGTCGGGTGCGCCGCCGGGGGCGAACACGGTGAGCGTGAGACGGAGCGGCGTGCGCACCTGCTCCCATTCGAGGCGCGGCTGTCCACGGTACTGCAGTACGCCGCGCACAACGCCGTTGCCGGGCGCGACGGTTTCCGTGCCGAGCGTGTCGGTGCCGCGCAGATAGACGAACGTGACGGGCGCCTGTTGTGCGCGCGCCGATCGCGCCACGATCACGCCGGTCGCGAGGCCCACGAGTGCGCTGAACCACGCGAGTCGGCGACGTGCCGGCGAGAGACGAGCGAAAGCCATGATCATGACGAAGACGCCTCAGGCGTCGGACAACGTGTCAGGTGACGCGCCAGACGACAATTGCGCCGAAGTGATGTCACTTTGGTATTGCCGTACGCAAGCGGACTTTAGTTGGTTTTGACGAAGTGGGTGGGGGTCTTGGTCGGGGTGGCGGCGGGGGTCGTGGTACGGCCACTACAGTCGGGGTACCGCCACGACGGTCGGGGCACTGCCACTACAGTCTGGGTCTACCTGCAGTCGGGGTCTCGGTCGGGTCTTGGCGCGACGCTTCGCTCGCGTGGGTCGGGGTCGGGGTCGGGGTCGAGGTTGGGGTCAGAGTCGTGGTCTGGGGGCGACTGTCGGGGATTGGGTTGGGGTCAGAGTCGTGGTCAGGGGGCGACTGTCGGGGTCGGGGGTGGGGTCCGAGTCGTTGTCGGGGGCACACCGTCGGGGCCCCGACCCCAACCCCGCCCCCGACCCCAACCCCAACCCCGCCCCCGCCCCCGCCCCGACCCCAACGCCGCGCGTAGCGCCGGCCCCCCAACCGCCCCCGCGACTGCCGTGAGACCACGACCCGGCCGAGACCCCGACTGTTTATCGACCCCGACTGTGGTGGCAGTGCCCCGACTGTCGTAGCTGTGCCCCGACTGTAGTGGCCGTACCCCGACCACAGCCTCGACCCCGACCAAGACCCCCCAACCAAGGCGATCAGCAGCCCGTACCAATGGCAGGAGTCCTATTGCGCCAAGGTCCGCCGGCAGCAATAGTCGCCGCTCGCCCCGTTCACCGTTTTTTGGAGGTCCCGCTGTGAAGCGCTTTACTCCGCGTCTGGCCCTGCTGGCCGTCGCGCTCGCTCCCGTCGCTGCCGGCGCCCAGGCCAAGCCTGCGGCCCGTGCCGCGACCCGGACCGCGACCACGACCCCCGTCGGTCCGCTCGCCGCGTCGTTCGATACCGCCGCCCTCTCCGCCGTTCGCTGGCGCGAAATCGGTCCCTACCGCGGCGGCCGCTCCGTCGCCGTCGCCGGCTCCGTCGCCCGTCCCAAGGAATACTGGATGGGCACCGTCGGCGCCGGCGTCATGAAGAGCACCGATGGCGGTGACAGCTGGGCCCCCATGACCGACAAGTATTTCGGCGGCACCGTCGGCGCGATTGCCGTGGCGCCGAGCAATCCGGACGTCGTCTACGTCGGCGGCGGCGAGTTTGCCATTCGCGGCAACGTCTCGCACGGCGACGGCATGTGGAAAACCACCGACGGCGGCAAGACCTGGACGAACATCGGGCTCAACGACACCCGCCAGATCTCGAAGGTGCGCGTGCACCCCACCAACCCCGACCTCGTGTATGTCGCGGCGTTCGGGCATGTGTGGGGGCCGAATAACGAACGCGGCATCTATCGCAGCAAGGACGGCGGCAAGAACTGGCAGCGCATTCTCTTCCGCGACGACTCCACCGGCGCCGCCGATCTCGTCATGGACCCCAGCAACCCCAACGTGCTCTACGCCGGCTTCTGGCAGGCGCATCGCAAGCCGTGGATGCTCGTGTCGGGCGGCAAGGGCTCGGGGATGTTCAAGAGCACCGATGGCGGCGACACGTGGACCGACATCACGAAGAACAGCGGTCTCCCCAGCGGGCTGTGGGGCAACATTGGCATGACCGTCAGCGGCGCCAATCCGCGGCGCGTGTTCGCGCTCATCGAAGCCGAGCAGGGCGGCGTGTATCGCAGTGATGATGCCGGTGCGACGTGGACGCGCGTGAACGACGAACGCAAGCTCCGTCAGCGCGCGTGGTACTACTCCAAAATCTACGCCGACCCCAAGAACGCCGACGTCGTGTACGCGTCGAACGTGAACTTCCAGGTGTCGAAGGACGGCGGCAAGACGTGGAGCAATCTCAATCCGCCGCACGGCGACTCGCACGACTTGTGGATTGCGCCCGATGATCCGGCGCGCATGATCGAAGGCGATGACGGTGGCGCCGCCGTCAGCGTGGATACCGGCAAGACGTGGACGGCGCAGGACTTCGCCACGGCGCAGTTCTATCATGTCACCACCACGAACCACTTCCCGTATCAGATTTGCGGCGCGCAGCAGGACAACAGCACGCTCTGCGGCCCGTCGCGCGCGCGCGGTGGCATCACGATGGATATGTGGAAGGACGCCGGTGGTGGCGAGTCGGGCTTCATTGCCGCGTTGCCCGACAAGCCGGACATCGTGTTTGCCGGCAGCTACGGCGGCCTGCTGACGCGCAAGGACATGCGCACGGGGCTCGAGCGTGACGTGAACCCGTGGCCGCTCAATCCCATGGGGCATGATGCGAAGGACGCCAAGTTCCGCATGCAGTGGACCTTCCCCATCTTCGTGAGCCCGCACGACGTCAAGACGATTTATGTGGGATCGAGCGTGCTCTTCAAGACCACGAACGAAGGGGAGAGCTACACCGCCATCTCTCCCGACTTGTCGCGCAACGATCCGCGCACGTTGGGCGCATCGGGCGGCCCCATCACCAAGGACCAGACCGGCGTGGAGACGTACGGGACGGTCTTCGCCGTGAGTGAATCGCCGGTGGCCAAGGGCACCATCTGGGCCGGCACCGACGACGGCCTCGTGCACGTCACGCGCAACGGTGGGGTGTCATGGACCAACGTGACGCCGCCGCTGCTCACGGAGCGCGAGTGGGCGCGCATTTCCATCATCGAGGCGAGCCACTTCGACGCCGGCACGGCGTACGTCGCGGCGAATCGTTTCCAGATGGATGATCAGGAGCCGTATCTCTTCCGCACCACCGACTTCGGCAAGACCTGGACGCGTATCGATGCGGGCATTCCGCGTACCGAGTTCACGCGTGTCATTCGTGAAGACGACGTGCGCAAGGGGCTGCTGTTCGCCGGCACCGAGCGCGGCGTGTTCGCGTCGCTCGACGACGGCGCGACGTGGTTCTCGCTCAAGCGCAACCTGCCCATCGTGCCGGTGCATGATCTCACGATCAAGGAAGGCGATCTCATTGCCGCCACGCACGGACGGTCGTTCTATGTGATCGACGACATCAACGTGCTGCGTCAGCTCAGTGCACAAACGCTGGCCAAGCGCGCGCATCTGTTCACGCCGCGTCCGTCGTATCGCATCAACTGGGGCGGTGGCTTCCAGATTGGTGCGCCCACGAGCCCCGTCGGGCAGAATCCGCCCAACGGCGCGATCGTGTACTACTGGCTCAAGGACAAGGCCAACAAAGTCACCATCGAATTCCGCGACAGCACCGGACGTACGGTGCGCTCGTTCTCAAGTGACGAGCAGGCGGCAACCACAGGCCCCGGTGGGCGTCGCGCGGTGGCTGGCGATCGTCCACCCACGAACACCGTGGGGATGAACACCTTCTCGTGGAATTTGCGCGAGGCCGACGCCACCACGTTCCCGGGCATGATCATGTGGGCCGGTGTCACCAATGGCCCGCTGGTGCTCCCCGGCAACTACACCGTGCGTCTGCTCGTCGACGGCGCGCCGACCGGTGACGCCAAGCTGCTCGTCAAGAAAGACCCGCGCAGCGACGCGACGCCGCTCGACCTCGTCGCGCAGTACAAGCTGCTCATGGCTATCCGCGATCGCACCACCGACGCCAACGACGCGGTGCGCACCGTACGCAACGTGCGGCAGCAGGCCGTCTCGCGCATGAAGCAGGTGGGCAGCGACTCCGCCGCCTACGCGGCGCTCGTCAAGACGCTCGACACCACGATCAGCGAAATGGAAGCGCAGATCTATCAGGTGAAGAATCAGTCGGGGCAGGATCCGCTCAACTATCCGATCAAGGTGAACAACCAGATCGCGGCGCTGGCCGGCACGGTGGGCAGCACCGAGGCGCGTCCCACCAAGCAGTCTCAGCAGGTGTTCGACCTCCTCACCAAGGCGCTCGAAGGCTATCTGGTGGAGCTGCGCAAGGCGTACAAGGAGCTCATCCCGCCCATCGACGAGATCCTCAAGAAGCACGGCCACCCCGTCATCGAGGTGAAGCCCGCCGACACGCCGCAGGCTCGGCAGACCAGCGCCGAAGAAGACCTGACCGGGCAGCAGTAAACCGTTCAGCCCTGCCCACCCGGGCAGTACGATAATTGCACAGGTCCCCTGTCGTGGATACTGCCTCGACAGGGGACCTCGTCGTTCCCAACCTCTTTGAGAAGCGCCGCGGCGGTGATCGTCGCGCCGATCATCAGGCACGCCTAGAGCTCGCGCTCGATGCGTCCGGGGTCGGGCTGTGGGACTGGGACCTCTCCACGGGTGTGTTGTCGTGGGACCAGCGCTGCTGTACGATTTTCGGCGTGCCGCCGTACGCCGCCATGACGTATGCGCGCTATCTCGCGCTGCTCGATCCTGCCGACCGGGACCAGGCGCACCGGTTGGTGGCCGCTGCGCTCGAGCCAAGCGGTGGTGGGCGTTTCGCCACGGAGCACTACATCACCACGCCGGCCGGCGAGCGACGCTTTGTGGCCGTACGCGCTCGGGCGCTCTTTGCCGACGCGGTCAACGGACGGCGGGCGACAAAGCTGGTCGGGACCGTGCTCGACATGACCGCGCGTCACCGGAGCGAGCCCGAGCCCGAGCGCGAGCAGCTGCATGAGCAGCTGCAGGAGCGGCTCCGGCAGGCGCAAAAAATGGAAGCCGTGGGACAACTCGCGGGCGGCATCGCGCACGATTTCAACAACCTGCTCACGGTCATCACGGGGAATCTCGAGTTCGCCAGCACCGATCTTCCGCTCGGGCATCCGGTGCGTGGAGACCTGCAGGAAATCGCGCACGCCACGGAACGCGCGCGCGAACTGGTGCGACAACTGCTCGCCTTCAGCCGTAAACAGGCCCTGTCGCTGCAACCCGTGAACCTCAGCAGTGTCGTGAGTGCAGCCGAATCGATGCTCCGACGCGTCATTGGCGAGGAGATCGTGCTCGATGTGCACCTCGATACCGCGCTCCCCTCCATCCGTGCCGACCGTGGCCAACTGGAGCAGGTGCTCATGAATCTCGCCGTCAACGCGCGGGATGCGATGCTGACGGCCGCGAACGGGACGCGGGGACACGGTGGTACCCTGCAGATCGAAACGGCCAAGGTCGAGCTCACCGAGCACGACGTCCAGGCCATTCCTGATGTTCCGCCGGGCGCTGCCGTACGGCTGCGGGTCCGCGACTCTGGACACGGGATGGACGAAGCCACCCGCCTCCGCGCGTTCGAGCCCTTCTTCACCACCAAAGGCGTGGGGCAGGGGACCGGGCTGGGACTCGCCACGGTCTTCGGCATCGTGAAGCAGTTCGGCGGCTCGATCACACTCGAAAGCATCCCGGGCTCCGGATCACTCTTCTCGCTGTACTTCCCCATCCATGACGGCGTGGTCGATGCACCCCCCGTGTTACCCGACAGTGCGCACAGCACGTCGACGGCCACGATTCTGCTGGTCGAAGACGAAGCCGCCGTGCGCAACGCGGCGCGGCGCATGCTCGAGCGACGCGGCTACACGGTGCTCGAAGCCCGACACGGCGCCGACGCGCTGCTGGTGTGGCGCGAAAAACGAGCGACGATCGACGCCGTCGTCACCGATCTGCGCATGCCCGAAATGGGTGGGCGTGAACTCGTGCAGCAATTGCGCGCCGAACAACCAGCGCTTCCCGTGGTGTACATGTCGGGATACTCCGAGCAGAGCGTCCCCGATGCGGATGCCATGCGGACCGCATTTCTGGAGAAGCCGTTCACGATGGACGGCCTGATCGGCGCCGTGGAGAGGGTGCTGGCGCAAGTCGCCGCTTGAAAAGCGGTTTGGGTTCAGACGGATGGCTGGTCCGGCGGTCTACGGGCTTTCGGCACTAGCCCTCAGGGGAAAGAACGTAAGCGCACAGGAAAAAGCGCGGTTCGGTCCACTGGGAACTGCAGTTGCGGTTGGTGTGGACCAAACCGCGCTTCCCCCTTTCTCCTTGCGTTCTTTTCCCTGAGGGCTAATGCCGTGGCCCGTTAACCGCCGGACCAGCCACCCGTTTGAACCCCGACTGCTTTTGTGGATCAGGGCCCCGCCGGCAACCCCGCCGCCACGTCGCGGAATGCCGCCAGCGCTGCTTCCAGGTGCTCGATGATCTCCTGCTGCAGCACTGCCGGGGCCGGCAGATCATCGAGGTTGTCGAGGCTCTCGTCCTTCAGCCAGAACAGATCGAGACTCGCCTTGTCGCGCGCAATGAGTGTGTCATAGCTGAACCACTTGAAGCGGTCCGTCTCCGTGCGCTCGTGCCTATTGGCCGGGTGATAACAGGTCACGAAGTCCTGCAGATCATCGGGCGACAACGGACGCGTTTTGAGCGTGAAGTGCTTGTTGGTGCGCAGATCGTAGAACCACACCCCTTTGGTGTGCACCTGTCCGTCCTTGGGTTTCGCGTCAAAGAAGACCACGTTGGCCTTCACGCCCTGCGCGTAAAAAATGCCGGTGGGCAGCCGCAGAATGGTGTGTACATCGCACGTCTCCAGCAGCTTGCGCCGGATTTTTTCGCCCGCGCCCCCCTCAAAGAGCACGTTGTCCGGGAGCACGACGGCCGCCTGACCGCCAACCTTGAGCATGCTCACGATGTGCTGCAGAAAGTTGAGCTGCTTGTTTGACGTCGTTTCCCAGAAGTCCTGCCGCTCGTACGTCAGCGCGTCCTTGTCTTCTTCCCCCTCGGCGTTCGTAATGGTCATGCTGCTCTTCTTGCCGAAGGGCGGGTTGGCCAAGACGTAATCCACCTTCTGCCTGGGTTCCGACACGAGCGCATCCGAGCGGTCCACTGCTGGCTCGCCATCAAGCTCGCCGATGTTGTGCAGAAAGAGATTCATGAGGCACATACGTCGAGTGCCCGGCACGATCTCGTTGCCCACGAAGGTCTGATCGCGCAAAAACTCCTTCTGGCGTTTGTTCAAGGTGGTACCGGGGCGGTTGAGCCAGTGGTATGCGCCCAGAAAAAACCCGCCCGTGCCGCACGCCGGGTCGGCAATGGTTTTCATCGGCTCCGGCTGCACGCAGGCCACCATGGCCTCGATGAGCGCGCGCGGCGTGAAGTACTGCCCGGCGCCGCTCTTGGTATCTTCGGCGTTCTTCTGCAGCAGCCCTTCATACAGATCGCCCTTGGTGTCCGCCCCGAGGCTGATCCAGCGCTCGGCGTTGATGAGCTGCACTAGCCGCGACAGCTTGGCGGGGTCCTGAATCTTGTTCTGCGCCTTGAAGAAGATGGCGCCGAGCATCCCCGGCTCCTGCCCAAGCTTGTGAAGGGTTTTCAGATACTGATTCTCCAGCGGCTCTCCCGTCTTGGCCGCCAGCGTGGGCCAGTCGTATCCAGCGGGAACCCGTGTATTGCGCTCGTACGGCGGCTGCGCGTATTCGTGCGCGAGCTTGAGAAAGAGCAGATAAGTGAGCTGCTCCAGATAATCGCCATAGCCCACGCCATCATCCCGCAGCGTGTGACAGAAATTCCAGACCTTCTGGACGAGGGAGGCGCTATTCACTGGTGCGGTCATCGGCCTGGTCGTGGCTATCGGTATGCATCGTGGTGTGCTGAGCCATCAGCAGCTCGGCTTCCAGCGCTTCAATACTGGGCAGGGCGCTTTGCAAGGTGGCTGGAAGCGACCGGGTGAGTTCGTAGCTCGCAATGCCAATAGGCTTGTCTATACCACGCAGCGCGTACTCGGCGAGCACACTGTCCTTGGTTTGGCAGAGCATGAGGCCAATGGTGGGCGCGTCCTGCGCATGACGCAGCGTGTCGTCGACCACGTTGCAGTAGAAGTTGAGCTTGCCCGCGTACTCGGGCTTGAAGTCCCCGCGCTTGAGCTCGATGACCACATAGGCGCGCAGTTTGAGGTGATAAAAGAGCAAGTCGATGTAGAACTCGCTCTCACTCACCACGAGCGGGTACTGCCGCCCTACGAAGGCGAAGCCCTGGCCCAGCTCCAGCAGAAACTTCTCGAGGTGCGCCACCAGTCCGGTTTCGAGCTCACGCTCGTGGAAGGTGGGTTGGAGCGTCAGGAAGTCGAACACGTACGGATCCTTGAGCGCCTGCTGAACCAGCTCGGAGTGTGGCGACGGAAGCCGGACGGCGAAGTTGTTGATGAGGGTGCCCTGGCGGAGATGGGCGCCTTGCGCGATCTGCGTTTGCAGGGTGCTGCGGCTCCATCCTTCAGATACGGTGTGGGTCAGATACCAGCGCCGGGTCGCATCGTCCTTGACGGATTGCAGCAGCAGCGCGTGGTGCCCCCATGGCACCTGCCAAAGCAGGCTGGCGTTATCGCTCAATTTCGCCACGGGCTGTGGCGAAAAGTCCCCCGCGGGGCTTGGGGCGGCCAATTTCGCCACAGGCTGTGGCATAAATGCCTGTGGCAGGGGGTACGCGCGGGCAAAAGCGACCATCCGGTCGAGATTGCGCGTGGAGAACCCCTTGACCTCGGGCAGCGCCGTGGTGAGGTCGCGCGAAAGCCGAGGAAGCACGGCGGCGCCCCAGCCTTCGCGTTGTTGACGCTCCACGAGCAAGGTGCCCACCTGCCAGTACAGGTGCACCAGCTCCGCGTTGACCGCGAGGACGGCGCGAGTCTGCGCCGCCTGAATGCGCGCGGTGATGGCCGACAGCAGGTCGGTATACTGGGCGAGGTCGGTCATGCCTTTGCGCGACGGCCGCGGGGGGCGCGGGGCGTGCTCGACCGCGCTGCTGCTGCCGCCGCCTCGCGTTCGGCGCGGATGCGTTCGAGCAATACGCTCGCGGGTTCGTCGTTGGGGTCTTGCGGGACGAGTTCGCCGGCGAAGGCGGCGCGCAGGATGTTCTGGCGTTGGGCGGTGGCCCTTTTCAAAGCAATCTCAATCGCTCGATGACTCGTTCGCGCATCGTCGAGTGCGATCTCGAGGGCATCAACTATCCGATCCTGTTCCTTCCTCGGAGGAATGCAAATAGCCGTTCTCTCGAGAATCTCAAGATTGATGTTCTTCTGTGCTGTAGCGGGCGCTTCCTCTTCAAGTCGCTGCTGAATGCTGCGCATGAAATACTCAACGAACCGGATAGAGACTTCGTTCGTCCCCGATAAGAATCCCACAACACTATCTGGGAAGCATGCTTCCATCGTTAGGATAGCTGTTTTGCCAATATTCGCGGCAATTGTTATGCACATTGCCCCAGCTGGCCACAGTCGACTCTGCGCCAATCCTGCTTCGCTGTAGGTTGCATCAACGTTCGAAACAAACGTATCTGAGCTACGGATGTCTCCCGTTTGAACAAAGGGATAAGGACCACCGTACAGATGAGGCGCGTTCCTTGGACGATGTTTTGAACGTCCACGGTCAAGCCAGCCAACTTGCGATAGCGTCGCCCACACCCAACCCTCCGGAAGTTCCGGAAGGTTGGTGGTATCGGGCTTCACCGGCTCGGGGTACTTCTGCTGCCAATCCTTGGGCGGGATTTTCCCCTGCTCCTTGAACTTGGCCAGCTGCTTGGCCTCCCACCGTGCGCGGCGTTCCACGAGAATGCGCTCGAGCAGCTGTGCTCCGGACTCGGCAGGCGTGTGCAGCTGGCGCCACTCGGCGGTCAGTGCACCTTCAACAGCCGCTTTCAGCAACGACTGGCGGTAGCGCGCGAGCTTCCGCTGCGCCGCCTTGAGCTCGGCCACACCGGCGTCGAGTTCGGAGAGTAGTTCTTCGAGTTTCGCGACGATGCGGGCTTGATGAGAAGGTACTTCAAACCGAAAAGCGAATGCCTCGATGTCTCTCGGGCGAACAGCGGGGTAAAGTGCACCTTGAACAACTGCGCTCATTGAATCGATGAACGCCTGCGATTGAACCAGCGCTAACAAGAATTTCGGATTAAGCCAAGTGGACCGTATCACATGAAACCCAGTCGATCCGATAGCACCGTCGAGTGCATCAGGCACGAGAGCAACGGCGTTCAAGTTTGGGCGTGTCATCGACACCAAAACATCTCCGGCCTTCAGCACCTGTTTCGCCCGACTCGGCGACTGCGAAGGCTCCAAAACCTTCGGGTTATTGATCGTCTTTTCTTGTCGATCAATGCTGCTGATGTCTACGTAAACGAATTGATCTGATGGTCCGGTTTGACTAACGATACCATCCGCCAATTCACCTATGGTCGTGAAGCACGCTCCGTCTCGCTCGCTCACGCCACCAACTCCTCATTCATCTCATCCATCAACCCGTCTAGCTCCTCACCAAACAGTCCCCACGCCTTCTGCAGGCCGCCCTTGTCCGCCAGCTCCGCATAATCGAAATCCTCGCGGCCAATGCGGCAGCTGCTCGCAATGTGCTCCTTGATAAGACGCAGCCACTCGGTCTGCTCCGGCGTGAACGCGGTACCACGACGCGCGTTATGCCGGAAGATCCACGCCTGAAAGCGACGGTCCACCTTCGTCGGCAAAGGGTCGCAGCTCCGTATCGAGCCCCAGCGCGAAACGCACGAGTGACACGAGGTCGGTGAGCTGCCGCTTGGTGCCGGCGCCCGACACCTTTCCCTGCCTGTACGCGCGCAGTACGCGCTCCATAACCGCTCGGTGGTAAGCATGCAGCGGTGGGCGACTGAGCTGATCGCACAACGACTCGATCATCTCGAACGTGAGCGCGCGACGCGCGTACGGCTGCGCGTAAAAAGAAACTCAACGCCGCAATTTCATCACGATGCGCGGCGAGATACTCGGCAAAGCGCTGAATGGTGGCCTGCGCCTGGGTTTCCGCCTGCTCTGAATAGCCGGAGAACACCACCTGATCGAGATTGACATGATCGATGAGCTGCTCGCGTTCGCGGCGCGCGTTCTCGATTTCGTTGCGCAACGCCGGCGTATCGAACGGGGCGCAGGCGGCGGCGACCCGCTGTGCGCGCACGGCTTCGATCTCTGCCGGCAACAGCGTGTCTTCACTGCGCCCCAACCCCTTGGCGTTCGCCACCGCCAGCGCCTCCTGCACTATGGCATCGACATCGAGCGCCGCAATGAGCGACTTCCCCAGCTCGGCTACGGTGACCCCACCGCTCACGTCCGTGATTCGCGCCTGCGCCTTGTGGTCGAGCTGCTTGGCCAGACGCACCAGCCGGTTGGCCAGCGACAACACGGTGTCCGTGTCGCGGCTGCCCATGGCGACCCCCTGCAGCAGGTCCTTGAGCGGGACACCCGGCTTTTTCTCCAGCGGGCGACTCTCCGTCTTGAGCGACTTCTCCACCCCCACCGCGTCGATGAGCACGAAGCGCGTCTTGGCGCCGTCGGCGCTGTTGCTCACACGCTTGAGGCTCTCGCCATCGAGGCTGCGCACCCCGCGCCCCTTCATCTGCTCGTAGTAGCCCTTGCTGCGCACGTCGCGCATGAACAGCAGCACCTCCAGCGGCTTCACATCGGTGCCGGTGGCAATCATGTCGACCGTCACCGCGATACGCGGGTGGTAGTCGTTGCGAAAGCTGCTGAGAATGCTGTCGGTATCTTCGTCGGCGTTGTACGTGACCTTCTTGCAGAACGCGTTGCCCTGTTCGTACACCTCACGCACCATATTGATGATGTCATCGGCGTGGCTGTCCGTTTTGGCAAAAATGAGCGTCTTGGGCGTTTCCTTGCGCGTGGGAAACATCTGCGTTTCCACGGCGGTTTTCATCGCCAGTATCACCTGTCGGATCTGACTGACGTTCACAACAGACCGATCGAGCTCCTTGCCGGTGTAGATGTTGTCTTCTTCGGTCGCTGCCCAGCGCTTCGTCCGCGTTTGCCGGTCGCGGTGATCCACCCACTCCTTGGCTTTGAGCGCTGCGCCCTTTTGGGTGATATCGGTCTCGATTTCATACACATCGTACCCCACGTTCACGCCATCGGCCACCGACTGCTCATAGCTGTACTCGGCCACCACATTTTCGTTGAAGAAGCCGAACGTGCGCTTGTCGGGCGTCGCGGTGAGGCCAATGAGGCTGGCATCGAAATAGTCGAGCACCTGCTTCCACAGGTTGTAAATGCTGCGGTGGCACTCGTCGATGACAATGAAGTCGAACGTCTCCACCGGAACGGCCGGATTGTAGCGTACAAACTTGGCCTGGCGTGACGTCTGCTGTACCTCGTTCAGCGAGGTGTCTTCGGCCGATTCATCTATGGGCTCCCCACTCAGAATGGAGTACATGCGCTGAATGGTGCTGATGCATACCTGCGCGTGCGGGTCAATGCTCGACGACGACAGCCGCTGCACGGTGTACAGCTCCGTGAACTTGCGGGCGTCGTCGGGGGGCGTGTACGCCATGAACTCCTGGTGCGCCTGCTTGCCGAGGTTGCGCGTGTCTACGAGGAACAGAATGCGCTTGGCGCCGCCGAACTTGAGCAGGCGGTACACCGAGGTGATGGCGGTGAACGTTTTTCCGGCGCCGGTGGCCATGTGGACCAGCGCACGCGGTTTGTTCATGGCCAGCGAAGCCTCGAGCCCCGTCACGGCGCTCACCTGACAGTCACGCAGGTTCGCCGCGGGCAGGGGAGGCATGTCCGCCGCCAGTCGCTGCCTAAGCGTATTGGGTGTGCCCTGCCACGTGTCCAGCTGTTCCGGACGGAAGAAGTGGAACAGTTCGCGCGATCGTGGTACTGGGTCGGCGTTGTCGGTGAACCGCGTGACTACCCCGGTGGCTTGAAACAGAAAACGCAGCGGCGTCTTGTCCTTGCGCCATTTGAGCCGTGCCGCGGCGTAGCCTTCGGTTTGCGATTCAACCACCGTGATGTTCTCGGCCGCGACATCCTTCTTGGCTTCGATAACGCCAACGGCCACGCGGTTCACGAACAGTACGTAGTCGGCCGGCCCGGTATCGGTGGGGAATTCACGAACCGCCACGCCGGTGGCAGCGGATAGATTGACGTCCTTCATGTCCTGAATGACCCAGCCGGCTTGCTCGAGCTTGAGATCGATCTGCTGCCGGGCCTTGGCCTCAGGCGTCATGGGTGTGCTCTCCCGTCATTGTCACGGCGTTATCGCATTGCATAGTACAGATAGAGTAACACGAGTCGCTGAGGGGCGCAGGCTTCCGTCTTGACCGGCGGTGTCGGTACAAACGGGTGGCTGGTCCGGCGACCTACCGGCCACGGATCTAGCCCTCAGGAGGAAGAACGCAAGGAGAACGGGAGAAGCGCGGTGCCGTCCGCGTGAACCCCAACCGCAGTTCCGAGTGGACCGAACCGCGCTTCCCCCGTTCTCCTTGCGTTCTTCTCCCTGAGGGCTCGTGCCGTGGCCAGTTCACCGCCGGACCAGCCAACCGTAGCTCACAAACGCCGCAGCTTGCTCACCACCAACATCCCCGCCCCCGGTCCCACCGCCAGCAGCGTGAACGCCCACGCCCATCCCCACCATCCGGCGAGCATCGGCACCAGCTGAATGACGCCGGCCGTGAGCAGAAATCCTGCCGAGGTTTGCAGTGTGAGCGCGGTGCCCACGGCGTGCGGCGGCACACTCTCGGTAACCATGACGGAAAACTGCGCGCTGTCGGCAATGACGAAGAAGCCCCACACGAGCGCGATCGGCGTCAGCAGCCAGAGCGACCGACCGAAGGCCAATCCGATGAGCAGCGCGCAGCTGCCGCTGATACCCATCGCGAGGTTCACCAGCCAGGCGCGTCCATGACGGTCGGCGGCGATGCCGCCCCACACGCACCCGATGCCCCCCACGGCGAGTGCGAGGAAGCCGATGACCGACGCGGCACGCGCACCGCTCGCGTTGCCGTCGTGTGCCACCACACTGGCCGCGATGAACACAGGGAGCCACGTCCACGCGGCGTACAGCTCCCACATGTGCCCCAGGTACCCGCCCATCGCGAGTCGCCAGCGACGTTCGCGCACCACGTCACCCACGAGCCCCCACGAAAACTTTCGTGGAGGGAACGGATACGGCCCTTCGCGATAGCCCACGTACACGAGCACCGCCGCCACGAGCGCGCCGGCCGAGGCGGAGAGCGTCACGTTGACAATCGTGGCGCCGGGGATCGCCTTCACCAAGAAGGGCAGCGCTTTGCCGACGGTCAGTGCGCCGACGACGGTACCCACGGCAAGTCCGCGCCGCGCCTGGAACCATGTGGCGACCATCTTCATGGCCGGTGGATATACACCGGCCAGACAGAACCCGGTGCAGAAGCGCCACACGAGTGCCGCAGGCAGTGCGGCGGCGGTGAGCATCATCGCGTTCGCCGCTGCGGCCACCAGCGCACTGACGGCAAAGAGGCACCGCGTGGGAATCACATCGGCGAGATTGAGCAACGCCGACAGCGCCGTCCCGCCCACGAAGCCCAACTGGACGATGGTGGTAAGCCACGCCGCTTCACTGCTCGTGAGGCTCCACTGCGTCTGGTACTGCGCCGATACGGCACTCGCGGCGAACCAGAGCGACATGCCGAGCAATTCGGCGACGGCAATGACGCCGAGCTGACGCCAGCGTGAGGGGTGGGTGTCGGTGGCGGGCGGCGCCGCCACGTCAGGTGGGCCCGGTGGTCGCAGTGCGTTCGTGCATGCTCACGCCTCCGATCGTCACATCGGTTTCACCGACCTGCGACGCGAGTGCCCGCAGGAAACCGTCAACACGGCGGGTGTCGATGCTGAACGTATTGAAGAAGCGCGCAATGACGTTGTGCAGTTCGCACGTTTCCGCGACCGACAGCTGCGTTCCCCCGTCGCGCGGTGACGCCGCAATGGTCCACTCGCCGAAGGCCACGCCGTCGTCATTGAGCAGCTGCAACCGCCGCAGTCGCGGCGCCGACTCCAGCAGCAGCTGCATGTTGGGTAACTGCGCGCACCACGCCGGCGTCTGCTCGACCTGCATGAGCAGCGGCCATACCGTCTCCAGCGGTGCGCGTAGTCGCACCGCGCGCACCACGAGTCGCGTGCGGTGCGATGCGAGCCCTCCCACGATGAGCGCCAGCACGACGGCCACGACCCCCGCCATGATGACAAGAATCCAGTTCATCATGGCCGCATTGCTCCGTCAGCCGGCGTGCAGGGCGCCGTCGATCGTCTGCCGCACGCGACGCGCGAGCTCGAGCGACGTGAACGGCTTGGAGAGCAACGTGCGTTCGCCGTTCACGAGCTCGTCCATCAGCGCGCGATCGTCGGTGTAGCCGGACACGTACAGCACCGGCAAGCCCGGACGTTCGCGAGAGAGGGCGTCCGCGAGCTGCCGGCCGCCAACCCCCGGCATGATGACGTCGGTGACGAGCAGATCGATCCGCCCCGGGAACGCGCGCGAGATCGCCATGGCCGCTTCCCCGTCCGTTGCGGCAAGTACGCGATAGCCGCGACGCTCGAGCGCCGCGACGGCCACCGCGCGAACGGCATCTTCGTCTTCGGTGAGCAAGACGGTTTCCCGGCCGGACAGCTGTTCGGGCGGTTCGGCAACCGTGATCGCGGGCGTGACCGCTTCCGAGAGGCGCGGCAGCAGCAGATGCATGGTCGTCCCCACGCCGAGCTCACTGTCCACGCGAATCTCGCCGCCACTCTGATCCATCACACTGTAAGCGAGCGTCAGCCCGAGCCCACTGCCTTTGCCGCGCTCCTTGGTCGTATAGAACGGCTCGAAAATGTGCGCCTTCACCTCGTCACTCATGCCGCTGCCGGTGTCGTACACCCGAATGGCCAGCCACTCCATCTCGTGGTCGAGACTCAATCGGCGCGTCTCCGTGGTGTCGAGTGCGGCGGTTTCAATCATCAGATGACCACCGCCCGGCATGGCATCACGCGCGTTGCTGACCAGATTGAGGAGCGCCTGCTCGAGCTGCGACATATCGGCGCGCACGGTCCCGACGTCGGCGCCCAGCGTCGTGACGAGCTCGATGTTTTCCCCGATCACGCGACGCAGCAGCCGGTCGAGTCCGCGCACGACGTCGTTGGGATCGAGCACGGTGGGCTGCACCATCTGCCGTCGGCTCACCGACAGGATCTGCCGCGAAAGCTCGGTGCCGCGCATGGCGAGCGCGCGAATCTCCTCCACATCGTCACGCGAACGATCGTCCGCGGGCATCTGCACGAGCAACAGATCGCAGTATCCCAACATGCCGGTCAGCAGGTTGTTGAAATCATGCGAGATACCGCCGGCGAAGGTGCCGATCGCTTCCATCTTCTGCGACTGGCGCAGCTGTTCCTCACTGCGCGCGAGCGCCTGTTCCGCTTCTCGGCGTGCGGTGATGTCGATGCCGACACTCAACCAGCTCGCGCGCCCAAGGCGCCGCGAGCTCGTGGTGATCACCTCCATCTCCATACGACAGCCGCTGGCGGTGCGGTGCAGCCAGCTCCCGGCATTCTGCTTGGACTCCGAGAAGGGCAGGCGCGCGCCCGTGAAGCGCGGCATCTCTACCGGATCGAGGAGCTCGGTGATCTTGAGGGAGAGAAACGTCGCGCGATCGTAGCCGTACTTCTCGATGGCCGCTTCGTTCACGGCCAGAATGTTGGCCGTTTCGGCGTCCCACGCCCACATGGGGAGCGGATTCGAGTCGAAGAGGAAACGATACCGGCGTTCATTGTCGGCCAGCGCCGCACTGCGCCGCTCCACCATATCGGCCATCTGGTTGAGCGCGACGGCGAGTTGTCCGATTTCGTCGCTCGACCGGATCGCCGAACGATGGCCGGCCACACCCGCGGCGAGCGCATGCGCATCGGCAATGAGCGACTGCACCGCGTTCACGATGAGCGACCCCGCCGCGTACGCCAGCCCGAAGGACAACGTGAGCGAGGTGCCGAGGGCCAGCAGCCCCGCCTTGCTCGTGGCGTCGAAATCGAAGAGCACGCTGACGAGAATGGGGGGCAACAGCGCCGCCACGACCATCGCCAACAAGCGCACGCGTAAACCAAGCCCCCGCACCGGGGCAGGAACGCCCGGCGACGGGGGAACGGTCTTCAGCGGAGCAATGGGAGTGGCGGGCATGTGGGCGTGGGCGGACTCGCGGTGGTCAGCGCGGGTCCCGTTCATCGCCCGGCGGAGCGACGGCCATCCCCATGGCGTGGTAGCCCTTGTCTACGTACACCGTCGAACCGGTGATGCCGCTCGCCAGGGGGCTGCAGAGGAACGCCGCGGTCGTGCCGACTTCGCGCGCCGAGAGCTCCTCGGGGAGCGGCGAATTGGCGCGGCAGTACCTCACCATGTTGTCGATGATGCCAATGGCGCTGGCCGCGCGCGACGCGAACGGACCGGCGGAAATGGTGTTGACGCGGAGTCCCCACTTGCGCCCCGCTTCGTAGGCGAGAATGCGCGTATCGCTTTCGAGCTGTGCCTTGGCCGACGACATCCCGCCGCCGTAGCCGGGAATCGCGCGCTCGCTGGCCATGTAGGTGAGCGAGCAGATGGCACCGCCGGGACGCATGAGCGGCCCGAGGCGCTGCACCATGGAGACGAGCGAGTACGCACTCGCGCTCGAGGCGGCGAGGTAGCCGGCGCGGCTCACTTCGAGCAACGGCTTCTTGACTTCTGGGCCGTTGGCCAGCGAATGGAAGACGACGTCGAGCGGCTGCTCACCGAAGTCGGCGACGAGGCGCGCGGCGAGTCCGTCGATGGTGAAATCGCCGAGCTCCTTGTACCGCTTGTTCTCGCGGATTTCGGCCGGCGTGCTGTCGAGATTGTCGTAGACAGCGTCGAGCGGATAGATGCGCTCGAAGGTGAGCATCGAGCCGTCGGGCATCTGCCGCGATTCGTCGAGCTTGCCGCGTTCGAGCAGATTGAGAAAGATGTTGAGCGCCGGGGGCCAGGTGGCGACGCAGACGCTGGCGCCCGCTTCGGCAAAGGCCTTGGCGATCGCCCAGCCAAAACCGTTGTCATCGGCGACGCCCGCCACGAGGACGCGCTTGCCGGTCAGGTTGATGGGAAGCATTGGGGAAACATAGCGCTCGGATGGCGTGGGGGCAGTGCGACCATGGCTCCTGCGCCCCTGCCGTCTGAGTGGCTGCCGTCCGCCGTCTCGGCGCGATCCTGCGGCATTGCGCCGAGACGGCGGACGGCAGCAACCACAGATGGCAGGAGCGCAGGTTTGTCTCTCGGGTCAGGAACGCAGGCTTTTCTACCGGGCGGCCCTGCTGAGCCGGTCCCGCACGCCGTCCCAGCGGGAATCTCCCTCCGGCGGCGCCTCGATGAGCACGAGCCCCGCGCCCGCGGCGTCTGCGTCGTGCAGCGCTGCGTACAGCGCGCGGGCGTACTGCGACGCGTCATCGGGCATCCGCACTTCCGTAACGCTCGCGACATGGTTGTCATGCGAAGCAAGCGACACAGAACGCAGCAGCGCGTGCATGCGAACGCCCGGTGTGCCGTCGCGTGCGCGCTTGGCTAGGGCGTCCTGCACTTCGTTCGCCTGCGCACCATCGAAGAGCCACACCTCAGCCTTCGGCGCGTAGTGTCGGTCGGCCATTCCGGGTGAGCGCGGCGCCATGTCGGGCGTCGCGTCATGCGCAACGGCGCGTCGCGTCGCGAATTTCACGAACACACCGATCTCCTCGAGCGCTGCCTGCAGCGACTCCCGCCCCAGCATCCCCGGCCGGAGAATGACGACATCGTCGCCGGTGCAATCGACGACGGTGCTTTCGATCCCCACGGCGCAGGGGCCGCCGTCGAGCACGAGCGGCACCCGATCGCCCAGCGATTGGACCACATGCGCGGCCGTCGTGGGGCTCACCTGCGTGAACCGGTTCGCGCTTGGCGCCGCGACGGGCACGCCGGCCGCAGTGAGCAGCGCCAGGGCCACCGCGTGGTCGGGCATACGTACCGCCACCGCATCGAGGCCGGCCGTGGAGATCTCCGGCACATGCGCGGCCTTGGGCACCACCAGCGTGAGTGGCCCGGGCCAGAAATGCGTAGCCAGCTGCTCGGCCGACGCCGGCCACGCCCGCGACAACTCGCGCGCTGCGACAATGGAGGGCACATGCGCGATGACCGGGTTCCACGCGGGACGCCCCTTGGCCGCATAGATACGCGCCACCGCCTCGGGATCGAGCGCGTTGGCGCCGAGGCCGTACACCGTTTCGGTGGGAAACGCGACGAGCTGGCCGGCGCGCAGCAGCGCGGCCGCCTGCTCGATGAGTTCCGGCTCGGGGTGCTGCGGATCAATGCGAACGACGGGCATACACAAAACTAGCGACGACGCCCCGCGTGCCTATTGCTTGAACTGAATCGCCTGCTTGGCAATACGGTCCACGAGCCGCGGCGAAATGAGCTTGAGCAGTCGCCCGATCTTGCCGCGCCACGTCATCACCAGATCACGGTCGCGCCGCGCCACGGCGCCAAGAATGAGGCGGCAGCATTGGGCCGTTTCCATCGTCTCGCCGGGCCGGCGCTTGTAGGCACGGTCGCCGTACGCGGTGCCGTCGGGGGCGTAGGCGCGCGCATTGATCTCCGAAAAGACGAAGCCCGGATAAACCACCGTGACGCTCACGCCGCTGTCCTCGAGCTCGATGCGCAGCGAATCGAAAAACCCGGCCATGGCGTGCTTACTCGCCGCGTAGGCACTGCGCTTGGGGACGCCGGCCAGCCCTGTGAGGCTGGAAATGGCGACCACGCGTCCGCGCGACTGCTTGAGATGCGGCAGCGCGTAGGCCGTACACCACACGCTCCCCAGGAAATTGAGACGCATGAGCTTCTCGAAGATCGAGAGATCGGTGATCTCGTCGAACATGGCGCTCATGCTCATGCCGGCATTGTTCACGAGAATGTCGAGACGCCCGAAGTGCGCCGCCGTTGTGGCGACCATGGCGGCGCATTGCGCTTCAATCGTGACGTCGGTGGGGACGACGAGCGCCTCACCGCCCGCCGCGCGGCACTCGTCCACAACCGCCTGCAGCTTGACTTCATCGCGTGCCGCGAGGGCCACATGGGCACCGGCGCGCGCGAACTGTCTGGCGAGCTCCGCACCAATGCCTGTCGAAGCGCCGGTGATGAGGACCACCTGCCCCGCGAAGTTCATGCGTGTGGAGGCATTCAGCGGCCCGCGGTCCCGCCAAACCACCGGTCGTCGTTGCTGCGGCGGTCGTCTTCGAAGGGGGCGTCGAGAATGCGGATGGCGGGCGTTGCGTCGACGGCACGCACGGCGAGCCGCACCGGGTAGAGCAGGCGCATGGCCGGGAGCATGCCGCCGGCGTCATCCCGAAGGACAACGGCGGGGATCTGATGTGCCTCGAGCACGCTGCGTGCGACGAGTGCTTCCATCTCGTTCACGTACTCGCGAATAACCACCATGGCTTCACCCATGCGGGCGAAAGTAGCACGTGGAAGGGGGCTTCGTGAGGTCGCTATACTTGTGCATGGCCGCTTCATTTGGAATCTTTGTGCTCGCCGAACTCCCCGGAGAGGCCGGCGCGACTGTGCGGGACATACAGCAGCGCTACGATCCTAAGCTTGCGCGGCTGACGCCGCCGCATGTCACGCTCGTGGGGTCCTCCGGTGTGGGCGCGATTCCCACCGACACGCCGGTCGACCGTATCCGCGCCGCGCTTGAGCCCATTGCCGCAAGCACAGCGCCCATGTCGCTACCGCTCGGCAAGCCGCACCGCTTCATGCAGACGGACATCATTTCGCTGCCCCTCGATCCCAACGGGCCCCTGCGCCTGTTACACGAGCGGCTGGCGCGCAGTGGGTTGCCCTTCAAGCGGTCGCGGTTTCTCTTTTCGCCGCACTGCACGCTCACGTTCTACCCGATGCTCACGCCCCAGACGGAGCGGGAGCTGCTCGCGGTGCGGGTCTCGGCGCCCGCCATTATCGACACGCTGCAGGTGTATCTCACCCGCGATCCGCAGCCCAGCAAATTGCTGTTCACGCTGCCCCTCACCGGCGCGATGCCGGCGCAGACGGTCAGCAGCGTTCGTCCGGGCGCAGCTTCTGGTATGTCGCGGTCGAGTGCTTGAGTCCGAGCAGCGCTGACGCTTCGAGCTCGTACTCCATTTGCAGATCGCCGAGCGTGTCGGCATCGCGCTGCGCAATCTGCCGCGAGGCCCGTTCGGCAATGCTGTGCCGCCGCAAATACTCGCGCGCCGAGAGCCAGAGCGCATTGGCCGCCTGACGGAGATCGGCTTGGTCGGTGACCGGGATGGTCGCGGCGACGCGCTCGAAGTTCTTCACCGACTCGGCCAATGCCAGATCGATCGTGTCGACCATGCCATGCGCCGCCTCCAGCTCATCCTGCTCGGCCCGGAGCTGCATGAGGCGCGCCAGGCGCTCGTGCTGACGCCACGTTTCGACGGCGGTACGCGCGAGCGCGTCGCAGCAGGAGATGGGGCTCGGGGCTACGGTAGTGGGATCGTCGGCGAGCGCAGCAGCAGCGGAGCGGGAGGGAGCCATGGGACCGGGAGAACGGGACGTGCGAAAATGCGTCGGGGCAGGGATACTTCTCTTGTGATCTAGTGGGCGAACCCGTCCCCGTGGTAGTGGGGTCGCTCGATTCGAATCGTGATTCCAGACAACTGAGCATTTCATGCCTCCTTTCATGCATCTGCAGGTCGACACGTCACCAGTCGGCGTACGTACCATCACATTGGACCGACCGGACCGACTCAATGCGGTGAATCCCACATTGGCCACGACGTTTCCGCAGGCGATGCGTGAGGCCGCGGAGGATGATGCCGTGCGTGTCGTCGTGATTACCGGCGCGGGCCGTGCGTTTTGCGCGGGTCTCGATTTGTCAGCGCCGGCAGTGCCGGGTACATCGCGTGCTGAGCAGCTCGATCCGTACTACTGGGTGGGCGCGTGGGTGCATGCCGTCACGCAATGCGAGAAGCCGGTGATCGCGGCGCTCAATGGTGTCGCGGCCGGTGCGGGTTTTGGTTTGGCGCTTGCGTGCGATCTGCGCGTCATGAGTGCCGAGGCCACGCTCACCGCGGGGTACGTGCGTCGCGGACTGTCGCCCGATGCAGGAGTAAGCTGGTTCCTGCCGCGACTCATCGGGCAGGCGCGCGCGGGCGACATCATCCTCACCGGACGTGATGTCTCGGCCACGGAGGCCGAGCGCATCGGGCTGGTGAGCGCGGTGTGGGCGGCCGACGCGTTTGCGTCACGCGTGGACGCGTACGCGGCGCAACTGGCGAGTGGTCCACCCATTGCGTTCGCCCTCGCCAAGCGACTGCTGCTGGCCAGCGCCGATGCCACGCTCGATCAGCAGCTGCGCGAAGAGCTTACGCACATCAAGCGTTGCTTTGCGACTGCTGATGTGCGTGAAGCGATGGCGGCGTTCAAGGAGAAGCGCGCGCCGGTCTTCCGCGGGGAGTGAGCGGCGCGCGCGTGCTGCGGGTACGCGCGTCTAGTGACGTCCGGGGTTGAAGCGCAGGCTCCCCGGGAGTGCGTTGAGCATGGGGCCAAGTTCCGTCGCGCGGTCCTGCGTGGTGACGAAGGTGAGGCCATCGATACTCACGACGATCATGCCACTGATGCCGTAGGCGACCACGCAGCAGCCATCGGCGTGAATGACATTGCCGCTGCAATCGACGCAGTGCACATCGCCCATGACGCCGTTGCCGGTGTCGTCGAGTTCGCGCACGCGACGCAGTGAGGCCCACGTGCCGACGTCGTCCCATTCCATGGCGGCGGGGAGCACCACCACGTTGGACGAGCGCTCGAGCAGCCCGCGGTCGATGGAGACGCTGGTGACGAGCTCCGCAAATGCGGCCATCTCCCCGGCGGCGAGTTTGGGCAGGCCGTACTGCAGTTCGGCAGTGTGCTGTTCGAGCTCGTCGAGCACCACGCGGGCGCGCCACACGAAAATGCCGCTGTTCCAGAGCGCGCCCTTGTCGATGAGTACATCGGCGAGCGCCGCGCTGGGTTTTTCGACGAAATGTTCCACGCGACAGGCGCCCCCTTCGGCGCGGCTGACCAGCGGGTCGATGGACATACCGGGCTGCAGGTAGCCGAAGCCCGTTTCCGGGCGCGTGGGCTGCGCACCGATCGTGACGAGCACCTTGTCCGCCAGCGCAATCGACGCGGCGCGGCGCAGTGTATCGCGCAGTATGTCGGGGTAGCCGACGGCGAGGTCGGCGTGCAGCGCGACGAACACCGTATCGGGGCCGGCACGGCGCGACACTTCCTGGGCGCCCCACGCGAGGGCGGCGGCCGTGCCGAGTGGCCGCGGTTCCACGAGCATGTTGGCGCGCGGGACTTCGGGAATGGCGTCGTGCAGCGTGTCGGCGATGTCGGCGCTGGTGACCACGAGGACCCGTTCGGCAGGGACCAGCGGCGAGAGACGGGCGATGGTGTCGGCGATGAGCGGCCGCTCGTTGACGAGGGCCAGCACCTGCTTGGGGCGGCGCGGCGTGCTCAGGGGCCAGAAGCGGGTACCGATGCCGCCAGCGAAGACCACGGCCCACATGGTGGTGCCCGTTTCGAGCAACGCCTCCAATTCCACCTCGTCCAGCGTGTCGGCTCCGGTCAGGGGATCTGCTGTGACCGACGATGGGGGGATTGGACTGACGACTCGGGTCTCGGGCATCGGTCGGCGGGTATGTCGTTGGAAAATCAGGGCGGAAAGCCCGGGCCACTGTTTGGACTCGCTCGGTTGTACCCTAGCGAATCGGACCCGGTGCGTCCAACATATGTCCAACATACGTCAACTTATGCTTACACTGCACCTCACCAACGGCGATCACGCCGCGACCGCACTGGCCCGATCGGGGCTTCCCGGCGACATCCTGTCGTGGCGGGACCTGCTCCATGACGGCCCCGTGCCCTCCGACCGCGACCTGCCGGCGTTTCGGCGTGTGCGCGGCGAGTTCCTGGCGAGCCGCGGGTGGCAGAGCCAGTCGGCAGCCATAGCTGACTTCGCCGAACGCGATGCGCGTCTCGACGGCCTTGGTCCGGAGGACGAGCTCGTCCTGTGGTTCGAGCCCGATCTCTACGATCAGCTGCAGCTCATTCAGGTGCTGGCGCGGGTGGAGCGACGCCCCGCGGCGGAGCGCCCGCGGCTGGCCATCGTGCCGGCCGACTGTTTTCTCGGGCCGCTGGCGCCGGAGAAGCTCCCCCCGTTGTACGAGGCGCGTCGGGCCGTCACCAACAGTGATCTGTCCGTCGGCTCGGCGGCGTGGGATGCGTTCACTGCCGAGACGCCCGACGCGCTGCTGGCGCTGACGGACCGGGTGGATCGCGAGGTGACGGCGCGCGCGTATGCGTACGACGATCACGTGCGATTGCCGCATCTGGTCGCCGCGCTGCGCCGTCAGCTGGAGGAGTATCCCGATACGCAAGCGGGGCTGTCGCGCTGCGAACGCCAACTGTGTGAGGCGCTCTCGCCCGGCGCGATGACGCTCGCCAAGCTGTTCACGGCGCATCAGAGCGCCGAATCGTGGGTGTGGCTCGGCGACTGGAGCTTCGCGTGGTACGTGCAGCGCCTCAGTGATTGCGCGCATCCGTTGGTGGTGCATGTGAACGCGTCGCGGGTCATCGCGCCGCTGCGCGACACCGATGGCAAGGCGTTTTGGGAGCGTCAGGTGCAGCTCACGCCGTTGGGGCAGGACATGGTGCGTGATCGTGCCGACTTCGTGCGCTTGAACGGCATCGACCGGTGGATTGGCGGCGTGTACAATACGACGTCGAGTCACTGGCGCTGGGATCCGAACCGGTACCGTCTCATTCCGCACGTGCTCCAGCGTTGACGCCCGTCAGGGGGCCCCTATGAACGAAGAAGACGTCGTCGATCCGCTGTCGCTGCTCGAAGCCGATACGTCGCTGGAGGCGGCGCGACCGATTCTGGAGCTGGCGGCGAACTATCTCACGGGCACGCGCAGTGGCGAGGGGCCCGTGTCCACGTGGCACAGCGCGGAAGTCATCGCCGACCGGCTCAACGAGCCGATGCCGCGCCGGTCGCGTCCGCTGGCGGATGTGGCGCGCCGTCTGTCGACGATGTTGCTGGACGATGTGAATCGGCTCGCGCATCCCATGTACATCGGGCACCAGGTATCGGCGCCACTGCCGGCGGCGGTGTGGACGGACGCGCTGATCAGCGCGCTCAATCAGAGCATGGCGGTGCGCGAGATGTCGCCGTCGTTCACACCGCTCGAGCATCAGGTGGTCGAGTGGATGACCGATCTGATCGGCTGGGATGCGCGCGCCGGTGGGACGATGACGAGCGGCGGTACGGAGGCCACGCTGACGGCGCTGCTGGCGGCGCGCAGTCGCGCGGTGCCGACCGCGTGGTCGCATGGATTGGGCGAGCGTGTGCCGGTGCTCGTATGCGGCGAACATGCACACTATGCGGTGTCGCGTGCCGCAGGCGAGATGGGGCTCGGTGTACGTCGCGTGATCACCATTCCGGGCGTCGGTCATCGCATGAGCATTCCGCAGCTGCGCGAGAAGCTGTCGTCGCTGCGCGCGTCGGGGACGCGCGTCATGGCGGTGGTGGCGACCGCCGGGTGCACGGCAACGGGATCATTTGACGATCTGAACGGTGTGGCGGATGCCTGCGACGCGTTCGGGGATGATCACGGACCGCTGTGGATGCACGTGGATGCCGCGCACGGCGGCGCGGCGATGCTGTCGCCGACCCATGCGCACCGGGTGGCGGGCATTGCGCGCGCACGATCGGTGGCGTGGGATCCGCACAAGACGCTGCTGTTGCCGCTGGCCGCGGGGCTGCTGCTGATGCGCGAGGAGCACGATCTCGACGCCGCGTTTGCGCAGAAGGCGCCGTACCTGTTCAATCACCACGACGATGCGCGCGCCTGGGACATGGGCCCGCGATCGTTCCAGTGTTCGCGGCGTGCCGATGTCCTCAAGCTGTGGGTGGCCTTTCAGCGGTACGGCGCGGACGCGCTGTCGTCGTTGTACGACAAACTCTGTCGCACGGCGCAGGCGCTGCACGGCCTGCTCGAGGCGCATCCGCACTTTGCGCCGTTGCACGAACCCATGAGCAACATTCTGTGCTTTGCGTGGAACCCGCCGGGGGTGGAGCTTGCCGATCGTGACACGCTCACCAACGCGCTGCGCGAGCGATACAACCGCAGTGGCCGCGGCTGGATTACCGCCACGACCCTCGATGGACGTCGGGTCCTGCGTGTGACGGTGATGAACGCGCGCACCGACGTGCCGCACATGGAAGCGCTGGTGCAGGGGCTCGAGGCCGAAGCGGCCTACGTGCTCAAGCACCACCGCTGAAGCGGGGGCTTGGTGCTCCCTCTCGCCCTAACGATTGAGAGTTGAGTGGGAGAGTCGAGATGCAGATTTCAGTCGGCCAGAGGTCAGCCTGGATCGGTGTGAGAGTCGAGGAACGCAGGGGTGAGAAGCGAGGTCCTGCGGTGGCGGTTGCCCCAACCGCAGGGCCTCGCTTCTCGCCGCTGCGTTCCTCGATTCTCACGCCTATCCGGAACTCGGCTCTCAATTCTCACGCTCACCGCGTCATCTCGTTCTGAGGACTCAGATCTCAGAAGGACGCGCCGGCAGTCCACCCCTTTCGCCTTTTGCGATAGGGGTCAGAGTCGAGTAACAGGGGTCAGAGTCGAAATAGACGACCGCCACCGCGGGTGCTGGCGGCTCGCTCCTGCGTTCCTCACCTCTCACGCCTATCCGGAACTGAGTTCTGCGTTCTGCGTTCGCAGCTCTCAGCTCTCAGCTCTCAGGCGTAGAGGGGTCAGAGTCGAGCGGCGCACAGGGGTCAGAGTCGAAAACGAGCGGCGCACAGGGGTCAGAGTCGAAAACGAGAGTCGAAAACGACGCGGTTGGGGCAACCGCCACCGCAGGTGCTGGCTGCTCGCCCCTGCGTTCCTCGATTCTCACGCCTATCCGGAACTCGGCTCTCGAATCTCACGCTCACCGCGTCAACTCGTTCTGAGGACTCAGATCTCAGAAGGACGCGCCGGCAGTCCAACCCTTTCGCCTTTTGCGGTTTCCGACGGGCATTGCTCACCTCTCGGCGGGAGTCCGTGTCATGTCGATCCGTACCGTGCGTGTTGCGCTGTTCGCGGGCCTATTGCTCCCATGGGGTGCGCGTTCGTCTCCGACTGAGGCCTCCGTGATTCCGACCGCGTCATTGTCGGTGGAACGGATGGCGCACACCGCGACGATGCTGGCGTCCGGCGAAGTGTTGGTTGCGGGTGGCTTTGCCGACGTGCAGCGGGCGGCGCGGAGCGCCGAGCTGTACAGCCCGGCATTGCGTCGTTTCGCACCATTGCCACGCATGCTCGTACCGCGGCACAGTCACACGGCCACGCTGCTCGCCGACGGATCGGTGCTCATCGCGGGAGGGTACGCGACGAGCGGCGATCCGGTGGTGGAGGTGGAACGTTTCGACCCGGTGCGCCGCCGATTTGAGCCGGCGGGGCGTATGCTCGATGCGCGCGCCGGGGATACGGCGCAGTTACTGAGGAGGCCGGACAATAGTTCGTAGTTCGGTCACGCCGCGTAGCGAACGTGCTTCTCTTGGAACAGGTTCTTGATGACGTGCGGTTGCTTCTGTCGCCGAAAGCGATGGCGTCGGACCGCCGTCATCATCTCCTCGCGGGACCGTGGACGACTCTTGCCCAGGGCATTGGTCTTCACGTCCTGATTCAACAGCTCATCCGGGTTCAGTTCGGGGCAGTAGCCGGGGAGTTGAATGAGGCGAAAGTCGGTCGTGTTGGCGGCGACGAAGGCCTTCGCGATCTTCGACCGATGCGTGGGGTGCCCGTCGACGATCAGGTAGACCTTGCCCGGGCTCTGCAGGCGGAGGCGTCGCATGAAGTCGACAAACATCGGCGCGCGGAACGTCCCGTGAAACACGCGGAACACGAGATGGCCGCGATTGGTGATCGCCGAGATCATGCTGCACCCAAAGCGCTGCCCGGTCGCGCGCACCACCGGCGTCTGGCCGACCAGCGCATAGCTGGTGCCCGTCACATGAGCACTGCGCAGGCCCATTTCATCGCCCCAGTAGATCGTGGCGCCCTCGCGCTTCGCGTCGCGCACGATGGCGGGGTATTCCGTCTTGAGCCAACGGGCAATCGCCGCGTCGTTCCGCTCGTACGCTCGGCGCACGGGCTGCTGCACGCGGAAGCCCCACGCCTTCAGATAGCGGCCGACGGTCGTGAGCGACACGGCGACGTCGTACTCGCGCGCCAGCAGCGCCACGACGGCGGCGCGGGTCCACAAAAAGAAGCGGAGCTTCAACTGATCGGGCATCTTGTCGAGGATCTGTTGCCGAATCTTCGACGCCTGCGCGGCGGACAACCGCCCCGCGCCCACTGGGCGGCCCCGCTGTTTCGCGGCCAAGGCGCGTAGGCCCCCGGTCTTGTCGACCGCCATCCATTTGTTCACCGCCCGCACGCTGACGCCGAACGTGGCCGCGGCGGCGGTCTGCGTCATCCCGGCGCGCACCGCCTTGACGGCGGTCCGTCGCACATGCGCTTGCGTCGCGGCATCCACACGTCGTCCATCGGTGCGAGTCGGCATGGATGCAATAGAACACTACGAACCAATTACTGCACTAGTGGGTCGTAGTTGAAATGTGGATAGCACGAGAATTGCAGCCGGGTGGCGTATGTTTACTTCTGCCATGCATCTCGTGCTTACCCCCGATGACCGCCGCACGCTCGAGCAGCTCCTGCGACAGACGACGCTGAGCCAAGCCATCGCCAAGCGGGGGCGCGTGGTGCTGGCGCTGGCCGACGGGGACACCTACGCCACCATCGCGGCGCGCGCGGGGTGTACGGATCGCTTTATCGCGATCTGGAAGCGCCGCTTCCTCGAGGGCGGCGTCCTCGCCATGGCCGACGCGCCGCGCGCGGGCCGCGGGCATGGCATGAGCGCGGCGCTGGAGGCGAAGATCGTGCGGCTGACCCTGCAGACGAAGCCCCCCGCGCCCCTCACCCATTGGTCGAGCCGGCGGCTCGCGGCCAAGCTCGGCGTGGCGCACACGACCGTCACGAAGGTGTGGAAGCTGCACGGCCTCAAGCCGCATCGCTTGGAACGATACAAGGGCAGTCCCGATCCGGAATTCGAGACGAAAGCGGCGGACATTATTGGCCTGTACCTCGCGCCGCCCACGAATGCGGTGGTGTGCTGCGTCGATGAGAAGACCGCCATCCACGCGCTGAATCGCACGGATCCGGTGTTGCCGCTGCGCCCCGGGCGGGCCGAGACCCACGGGTTCGAGTACGTCCGGCACGGGACGCGCTCCCTCTACGCGGCGCTCGACGTGGGCACCGGGCACGTGCAGGGCAAGGTCGCTGTGCGGCACACCAGCGCGGAATTCGTCGACTTCCTCGACACGGTCACCCGCGCCGCGCCGCGCGGGAAGGCCGTCCACTTTGTCGTCGACAACCTGTCCGCGCACAAGACCCAGGCGGTGAAAGACTGGCTCGCGGCGCATCCGCGCGTCACGATGCACGACACCCCGACCTATAGTAGCTGGCTCAATCAGGTGGAGCGTTGGTTTGCGCGCATCGAACGCGACTGCATTGCACGCGGCATCTTCACCTCGACGACGGATCTCACGCGCAAGCTCCTTCGGTACATCAAGCTCCACAACGAAACCTGCCAGCCGTTTGTGTGGCGGTACCGCGACGTCACCCGTCGCATGCCTGCTACACGAAAATCAACTACGCCCCACTAGTCAGTAACGGACCGCTGTACACCTGCCGAACGCCAGCTTCTGTTGCGAGCGGACCGCCCGATGCTTCGCGCTGCGCGGATGGTCGGTCCGCTCGTCAACAGCAAGCATCGTTAGGCCCGCGCAACCGGACGTTGCTTCGGAATCGCCCGTCGCGCAACGGAACGGTGACGGTCCGCAGCCGAGTCGGACGTATGCTCAGCGCTCCTCGGTCCCGGAGCGCGCATGCCCGATGCGGCGCCGGCGGCGCGCGGCGTCTACAAGCCCCGACGCCCGCAAGCGTCGCCGCTGTTTCGGTTGGTGTCGGACCACCTGCATCGCCTGCAGACGGTCTACGACGAGCGCTTCGCGCGCGAGTATGGCCCATGGCGCCCCGTCGTCACCCAGGTCGCGGAGAAGTTCCTCGCCTGCGGCGTGCTCGAGCACGGGTTCGCGCGCATCCGCTGCGATGCGTGCACGCACGAGTACCTGCTCGCGTTCTCGTGCAAGTGCCGCGACGTCTGCCCCAGCGGTCACGCCAAGCGGTTGGCCATCTGGACCCAGTGGCTGGATACCACGCTGCTCGCGCCGGTGCCGCACCGCCAAGCGGTGCTCACCATCCCCAAGCGGCTCCGCGCCTACTGTCTGTACCGCCGCCGCCTGCTCGGCGAGATCGCCCGCGTCGCGGCCCGCACCGTCACGACCGCCATTCGGACGCTGACGGGGGAGCGCGACCTCGCCGTCGGCATCGTGGCGTGCCTGCAGACGCATGGGTCGCGGGCCAATTGGCATCCGCACCTGCACCTCCTTGTCACCGACGGCGGGTTCCGGCCGGATGGGACGTTTGTGTCGTGGCCAGTGCATGACACCGCCCGGTTGACCGAGGCGTTCCGCCGCGCCGTGCTCCGCTTGTTCGTGCGCCTGGCGCTCTTCGACGAAGACCAAGCCGTCGGCATGCTCACCTGGCCGCACTCGGGATTTCACGTCCACACCGCCGTCTGGGTGCCCGAGGACGATCGCGCGTTCGCCACCCGACTCGCCAGGTACTGTGCGCGGAATCCGGTCGCGCTGGAGCGCTTGACGTACGACCGAGCCGCCAAGGCGGTGACGTACCGGTCGGACAAGTCCGACGGACCCACGGCGGGCACCGAGACCGTGGCCCCGCTGGAGTTCCTCGCCCGGGTCCTCGTGCACATCCCCGACCAGGGCCACGTCACCGCGCGATACTATGGCTGGTATGCCAACCGTCCGCGGGGCATGCGCCAGAAGGCGGCGCCGACCGGAGCTGACGGGCCGCCGGCGATCGTCCCCGCGCGACCGCTGGCCCCGACCGAGGCGTCCGCCGGTGGGCGACCCTGCTTCAGCAGATCTTCGAGGTCGACCCGCTCGCGTGTCCCAGCTGCCACGGCGCCATGCGCATCGTCGCCGTCATCACCCAGACGTCGGTGATCGACCAGATCCTCACCCACCGCCGAACCCGCGCTTCCCGTGCGGCGCACGCCGGGCCACGGAGCCCCCATCGACGCGGGCCCCCGCGAGCCGGGGGGCGTCACGCGCCCCACGCCCGTTCGCCGACGCTCCGCCGGTCACCTGAGTTCGGCCCGGACGCCCCGCCACCACGCGGGGACCGTCGGCGTGGGCGGCCGTCCCGCCGACGCGGCGCATTGGCCCCCGCCGGCATCGCTCCCCCCATGGTGCCCGCCGTTCCCACGGCCCTCGAGCCGCACGAACGAGTCGGCGGGCCCGCCGCCACCCGCCAGTCGGTGCTCGGGCGGGCGGTGATCGCGTCGTATACTCAACCGACCCAGATCGAAATTCCTATCCCGCGAGGCTGCTGCTTCATGCGGCCCCGCTAAAATCGCGCGGTTCTTTATGGTGCTACCCCCGCTTCCCGAGCCGTCACCTACAATCGTTGTCGTCCACTGGGTTTTTTGATCACTTCGCCTCCCTAAGACAAGGGAGCGCTCTCGTCGCTCCGGAAATCTCAAGCACTCTCGTCTCCAAACCTAAATAGCCGTCTTGACACCAACCGGGGCTGCGGCAAAATTAACGCAATTCATAAAGCCGACAATTCTTGAACTTTACAATCGTTCATAAGGACGGAATGTTCAGGCAATTGTCTGCTCATCGATATTCGCAAGCGTCTGCCGACAGGGGTGAGAAATATTGACGCGAATAATCAGTAGAGTTCGTGTGGCTGCAAAACTGTTCTTGCATCGCGGAAATAAGTACCGGTGCATCTACTGTGGGTACAGCTCCAGGGACCTATCAACAATCGGCTTGAGCATTCCCGTACTCCAGGAGAAGAAGGTCGCTGGCGGAGGGAGGCGCCCTGGCGGTTGTTTCAAATGCGGCTCGACCGACCGTGAGCGTCTTGTGTTCGCGTATCTTCGCCACGAGTCTGGTGTTCTGGACGCAGCACCGGAGTTACGAGTACTTCACATCGCTCCCGAGGAACATCTCGCGCGATCCATGATGGCGATCGGATTTCGCGAGTATGTCGGCGGAGACCTGTTCACCGAAGGGTACGAATATCCCGAGTGGGTAAGGAACATTAACATCCTGTCGATTCCATTTCCGGCGGACTATTTCGACCTCGTTATCTGTAACCATGTGCTTGAACACATCCCAGACGATCGCGCGGCGATGAGGGAGCTGCTCAGAGTGCTGCGGCCAGGCAGATCGGCTGTGCTTCAAGTCCCAATCTCGACGTCGACGCACGAGACTCACGAAGACTCATCCATCACCTCCTCTGCGAAGCGTGAAGAGGTCTTTGGGCAGTTCGATCATGTTCGCCTATATGGGAAGGACTACGCTCAGCGCCTCGAAGACTGCGGATTTGTCGTTTCAGTCCATGACACCTCCCGCAGATTTCCGGGTTATGGTTTGAATCAAAGCGAAATGCTCTACGTTGGACGAAAGCCCGTTCTATCCTATTGAGTCCACGCCTGCAAGCGTTGAGGTACTGTCAAAAAGTGTGGAAATGAACGGCAGACGGTGGCCCCTTCTCGGGTGAGCCCATCACCCCCGGGAGAATCCCGGCCACGAAAAGGAGCCACCGCCCGTGAGGAAGATCGACATCCCATCGTCCACGTTACGCCCGACGTGGCGCACGCTCGACACGGTCATTCGTGAGCAAGGGCAGACCTGTCTCCAGCGCGTCTTGGAAGAAGACGTGGACGCCCGGTTGGGGCGAGGCCGCCATGAACGCCGCGCGGCGGAGGCGGTGGGCGATCGTAATGGGTACGGGAAGCCACGCCACGGCGCGCTGATGAACGGCACGATCACCGTGCGGCGGCCACGGGTGCGCGGGCGCGATGCGCGCTGTGCGAGCCGCCTCCTGCCGCTGTGCCAGCGCCGCCCCCCGGAGGTGGCGACGCGGCTCCCGGAGCTCTACCTGCACGGGCTCTCGAGTGGCGACTTCACCCTGGCGTTGCGCGGGCTGCGCGGGGAGGGCGCGCCGCTGAGCGCGAGCCGCGTCCAGCGCCTGACGGAAGACTGGCCACGGGATTCCGTGCGGTGGCGCCGCGAGGACCTCACGCCGCTCGAGCCGGTGTCCGGGTGGGCGGACGGGATCTACGTGAAGGCCGGTTTGGCGTCGACGAACGCGGCGTGACGCGTGCTGATCGCGGCGCTCGCGGACGGGAGCAAGGTGGTGCTGGCGGTCGAGAGCGGGCATCGGGCATCGACCGAACGCTGGGCCGAGCTCCTGCGCGACCTGACGGCGCGCGGGCTCCGGGCCCCGGCGTGTGTCATCGGCGACGGCGCGTTGGGCCTCTGGAACGCCGTCGGTCAGGGGTGGCCGCAGGCGGCAGCGCAACGCGGCTGGAATCACCAGCTCCGGAACGGCGTCGATGCCGTCCCGCTCAAGCCGCAAGCCGACGTCCAGGCGGCCGTGCAACGCATCGCCGCCGCCGAATCGGTCGCGACGGCCGAGGAGGAACGCCAGTGCTTCCCTCGCGCCTATCGCCGGCGTTTTCCGAAGCCCTGCGACCGCTTGGACCGGGACTGGGCGCGTATGCTGACCTACTACCAGTTTCCGAAGGAGCCCTGGCGCCATCTCCGCCCCACGAACGTCGTCGAGTCCGCATTTGCGGCGGTGCGGTTACGTACCAGCGCCGCGAAGCGCTTCAAGACAGTCGAGCGCGCGGAAGCGATTATCTGGCGGCGGCTGCGTGTGGCGGAGCAGCGCTTTCGGAAGCTCAACGCGCCGGAACAGTGCCGCGATGTCTTCGATGGCCATCGTTACGTCGATGGGGGCGAAGTGTCCACCGAGTCATCCACCCAGAAGGCCGCCGCCTGACGTGCGTTTACACACTTCTTGACGAGACCTCCAAGCGTTGTCGCTCTGCGCAGCTATCCGGGAATTCGGGTCTGTCCCCGGTCTAGTTGAAAGTTGGGTGGTGCCTCCATACTGAAGCGTTGGTCCCTGCCAGGATTCACGCCGCAATAGGAGACACCCCCCATGCCAAGAGTACGAACGAAGTCGCCCGTCCACCAGTCGCCGACGCCCCCCTCCAGCGCGGAGCCGGTGCCCGTCGAGGCCAGCCGTCTGGCGCTGTCCATGATTCAAGCGCTAATCCCGTTGGGCCTGCAGGCGGTGGAAGACGCCCTGCAGCAGGAGGTGCTCGCCCTCGCCGGGCCACGCTACGCGCACGCCGATGGCCGCCCCGCCATCGCGCGCTGGGGCTCGCCAGCGGGGTCGGTGTTTCTCGCCGATCAGCAGGTGCCGATCCAGGTCCCGCGCGTGCGCAACCGCGCGACGAACACGGAGGTGCCGTTGGCGACCTACGCCCAGTTGCAGACGCCGCGCGCGCAGGATGTGGGCCTGTTCCGGCGCGTGCTCGGCGGGCTGTCCTGTCGCGACGACGAGGCGGCGGCCGAAGCGGTGCCGGAGGCGTTCGGCCTGACCAAGTCGAGCGTGTCGCGGCGCTTCGTGCGCGCCAGCGCGAAGGCCTTACAGACCCTCCATGAGCGGCGGCATGATGACGCCGAGTGGCTGGTCCTCCTGCTGGACGGGAAGTCGTTCGCCGACGATCAGGTCGTCATCGCGCTCGGCGTCACCACGACGGGGGAGAAGCGCATCCTGGGCCTCGTGCAGACCGCCACCGAGAACAAGCGCGTGTGCGCGGCGTTCCTGCGGGAGCTGGTCGCGCGCGGCTTCCAGACGCCCGTCGGGCTGCTGGTCGTCCTCGACGGCGCCAAGGGCCTGAGCGCGGCCGTGCGCGACGTATTCGGGGAGACCGTCCCGATCCAGCGCTGCCAGTGGCACAAGCGTGAAAACGTGGTGAGCTACTTGCCGAAAGCCCAGCAGGCGCTGTGGCGGCGGAAACTGCAGAGCGCCTACGCCAAGCCCACGTACGCCGAAGCGAAGCGCGTGCTGCTGCAGCTGGGCAAGGAACTCGCGAAACACAATGCGTCGGCGGCCAGGAGCTTGGAAGAAGGACTCGAGGAAACGCTGACCCTGCATCGCCTCGACGTGTTCACCAAACGGGGCATCAGTTTCAAGACGACGAACTTGATCGAGAGCGTGATGGCCGGCGTCGAAGCGAAGACGCATCGCATCACGCGCTGGCGGACGAGTGATCAGCAGCAGCGCTGGTGTGCGGCCACGCTGCTGGAGATCGAAAAGCAGTTCCGTAAAGTGAAGGGCCACCAACACCTCGGCTTGCTCCAAGCCGCGCTGGGTGGCAAACTCTCGTCACCCCTCGCCGCTGCCTGAGCGGCATCCTTGAGGCACCGCCCGAATTTCAACTAATCTCGGGACATCCCCGCGTAGCGAACGTGCTTCTCTTGGAACAGGTTCTTGATGACGTGCGGTTGCTTCTGTCGCCGAAAGCGATGGCGTCGGACCGCCGTCATCATCTCCTCGCGGGACCGTGGACGACTCTTGCCCAGGGCATTGGTCTTCACGTCCTGATTCAACAGCTCATCCGGGTTCAGTTCGGGGCAGTAGCCGGGGAGTTGAATGAGGCGAAAGTCGGTCGTGTTGGCGGCGACGAAGGCCTTCGCGATCTTCGACCGATGCGTGGGGTGCCCGTCGACGATCAGGTAGACCTTGCCCGGGCTCTGCAGGCGGAGGCGTCGCATGAAGTCGACAAACATCGGCGCGCGGAACGTCCCGTGAAACACGCGGAACACGAGATGGCCGCGATTGGTGATCGCCGAGATCATGCTGCACCCAAAGCGCTGCCCGGTCGCGCGCACCACCGGCGTCTGGCCGACCAGCGCATAGCTGGTGCCCGTCACATGAGCACTGCGCAGGCCCATTTCATCGCCCCAGTAGATCGTGGCGCCCTCGCGCTTCGCGTCGCGCACGATGGCGGGGTATTCCGTCTTGAGCCAACGGGCAATCGCCGCGTCGTTCCGCTCGTACGCTCGGCGCACGGGCTGCTGCACGCGGAAGCCCCACGCCTTCAGATAGCGGCCGACGGTCGTGAGCGACACGGCGACGTCGTACTCGCGCGCCAGCAGCGCCACGACGGCGGCGCGGGTCCACAAAAAGAAGCGGAGCTTCAACTGATCGGGCATCTTGTCGAGGATCTGTTGCCGAATCTTCGACGCCTGCGCGGCGGACAACCGCCCCGCGCCCACTGGGCGGCCCCGCTGTTTCGCGGCCAAGGCGCGCAGGCCCCCGGTCTTGTCGACCGCCATCCATTTGTTCACCGCCCGCACGCTGACGCCGAACGTGGCCGCGGCGGCGGTCTGCGTCATCCCGGCGCGCACCGCCTTGACGGCGGTCCGTCGCACATGCGCTTGCGTCGCGGCATCCACACGTCGTCCATCGGTGCGAGTCGGCATGGATGCATTAGAACACTACGAACCAATTACTGCACTAGTCAGTAATGCGCGATGGCCGTGTACTCATCGCGGGCGGCGTCGGACCCGGGTGGACATTGCTGTCGTCGGCAGAACTGTTCGACCCCACGCGGGGCCGCGCAGAGCGCGTGGCGTCCATGAGTGTCCCGCGGGAGAGCCACGTCGCGGTCACGTTGAACGACGGGCGCGTGCTCATTGCGGGTGGTCACAGCAGGCGTCGCGCCGCGATGCGGCTGTATACCAGCGCCGAAGTGTACGACCCCGCACTGCAGCGGTTTACCCGCACGGGCGACATGCGCATCCGTCGACACAAGCACGATGCCGTGCGTGCGGTGGATGGGCGTGTGCTGATCACCGGCGGCGCCGACGAGCGGGACGACCAGGGTGCCTATCGCTCCACCGAGTGGTACGACCCCCGCACCGGCGTGTTCAGCATGGGGCCCGTCCTTACACGCGCGCGGTACAAGCACGAGCGGAGCAGCCTGCGCATGCAGAACGGCGACATCCTCATTGCCGGCGGGGCCGCCGAGCCCGAGGTGCTGGAGGCGAAAACGAATCGCTTCCGCGCCATTCCCGCCGGAACGCCCCTCGCCGGTCAATTCTCGGCGGCTGCACGGCTCCCCAACGGTCGGGCCCTGATCACGGGGGGCTACGGCAACGGCGAGGGACCGAGAGCACTCGCTTGGGAATACGTTCCTTGAGAGGGAGATCTGAGTACTGAGAGCTCAGGTCTCAGAGCTCAGAGCTCAGCACTCAGTTCTGGATAGGCGTGAGAGTCCAGCAACGCAGCAGCGAGAAGCGAGGCCCTGCGGTTGGGGCGACCGCCACCGCGGGTGCTGGCTTCTCACCCCTGCGTTCCTCGATTCTCACGCCTATCCGGAACTGAGATCTGAGTTCTGAGCTGTCAGTTCTCAGATCTCAGTCTGAACCATCTCGCTCTCAAGGCAGGAACCACGATCGTTCGTGTTCGCTCGGTACCCTGCAGCTCGAACGCCGCCCGCTCCACCGGTGCCGGTTCCGCGCGATGAAGTCGTAAACAGCGTCCCGAATGGCCCGCGGAACGACCTGCAGCACGCGCACGGCGCTCCACGCCCCGCCTAGTTGCGCGATGGCCGCAATCGCGGCGTCGGAGCGCACCAGCAGGCGCGTGCCGTCGTCCACAATGACGGAGTCCACGGCGGGGAGCGTCGGGTAGCTCGCGGCGGTCTGCCCCTGTAGCGACGCGAAGCGCAGTGCGCCCTCGGGATCGCGCGCCACGAGGAAGTCGACGAAACCGTTGCACAGGCCGCAGGCGCCGTCGAAGAAGACCAGGAGGGTCGGGGCGTGGGTAGCCATGATGCCGAAGAATACCCATGGTGACTTGGAAAGTGACGCGGCGCCGCGCAACGTTCGGCCATGTCCATTCACGTCGTGCTCGTCCATCCGGAAATTCACTGGAATACCGGTAACGCCGGACGCACCTGTCTTGCCACCGGCGCCACATTGCACCTCATCGAGCCGCTCGGCTTCTCCCTCAACGAACGGGAAGTGAAGCGCGCGGGACTCGACTATTGGGAGCATGTCGACCTGCGCGTCTGGAAGGACTGGGAGACGTTCGAAACCGAGCTGCCGGCGCTTGGCGAGCCGTGGTTCTTCTCGACGAAAGGGACGCAAACGTTTTGGGATGCCCCCCTTGGCGAAACCGATGGCACCGTGCTGGTGTTCGGGCGCGAAACCGGCGGGCTGCCACCGGCGCTGCACACCACGTACGCCGACCGCTTCGTGACGATGCCCATGTACTCGCCGGCCATCAGATCGCTCAACCTGTCGACGAGCGTCGCCATCGGCGTGTACGAAGTGCTCCGTCGTCAGCGTGACCACCAATGACGCATTCCCGCTCCGTCGTCTTTGATGAGCGTTATGGCCACAACGGCGTGCGCCGGGTGCGCCAGCGCCAGCACCAGCGCCAGCACCAGCACCAGCGCGACCATTGACGATGCGACGCCGCCACAGCAGACGGTCTTCACCGATCCGAACGTGTCGACGATACGCACCGATGCCCCGCGGTCGTCGTTGCGCACCATACCGGCGCCCGTCGCCGTGGTGCGCACCGCCGTGCAGCAGGCGTGTCTCGACTAGAGCATTCCGCTCTCCCTGAGCATTCCGGCAGCCGGTCGGCAGCAGCACCGGACGCGTCGCGCCCCTCTTGCTCAAGCGCGTTGCTGCGCTGATTCCCACGAAGACATTCCATTCAGAAAAGCACATGTATTCATCGAAAGGATCGATGGACACTATGCTTGTGGCCAGCGGTCGTTCGTCCCTACACTCCTTCCATGCTGTACAAGGGAAACGGCCGCACGGAACGCGGGCCGCTTCACAAACATGGGGAGTAGCCGCCCGCGCCGTCTGGCGCGGGGCTGATAACCGTCAACACGAGGCGCTGCCTCCGGTTGTCAGCGTACCGCAGAGGGCGTCGCCAACGGGCGATGCCAACGGGCGATGCCCGTGCGCGGTGTCGCGCGAGACCATGGCACCTGTGTGCCGTGGCTCATGTGCATTTTCGCCATGACATCCGCGGCCCATTCTCCGGGCTCGAATCGTGTACATCGTGCGAAATATCCTCGCGGCACTCCTGCTCTCGCTGGTCGTCCTGACCACCTCGGCGTCGGCACAAGGCGCGCCCCCATCGGTGGGGAAACAGGCGGACGCGCGCGCGGCTCTGCGCCCGACCCGCATCGCCGTCTTCGATTCGCGCGTCGTGCTCGATTCCATGCCCGAACGCCGCCGCGCTGAGTCGGAGCTGGCGCTGGCACAGGCGCAGGCGCGTGTCAAACTGGAAGCCGCCAAGGACTCCCTTCGTGCCGCCGTTGACGAACTCGCCAAGTTCGAGCAGACGATGTCGATGCGCGAACGCGAAGCGGTCACCCTCAACCTGCGCGCGCGGGAACTGCTCGTGGAGGAAACCGTCGCCCGTCTCGATCAGGACGTGCAGCGCGCGTACGTCACGCTCCGCCAACCCATGGTGGAGCGTCTGCGAGCGGCGGTGCGGGCCGTGCGCGAAAAAGAGGGATACGATCTGCTCATCGACCTGGCGAGTGAAGGACTGATGCTCGAAGCGAGTCCGTCCATCAATCTCACCAGTCTCGTGTTACGTGAACTGCGGAAGCCGGTCGCCGATGTACGACACCGCTGAAATTCACACGATCTTCCAGGACGCGTGCGCGCTGAAGGCGGAGTACACGCGCATCAACGAGCACATCGTCCGCGTGGTGTGTGTGGTCCCCCACGGGTGCATCACGACGGTGGAGGCCATCAGCCATTTTCTGCGGGTGCCAGCGCATCACGTCACGTATCTGCTGGCGAGACGTTCTGATGCCAACGACACGCTACCGGGCAGACCAGACGAGGTCACGCCGTCGCGTCTCTCGTGGCCACCGTCGGTGCCTTGGCACCGGGTACTGGCGCACCGCGGCGCCATTGGACGACCGTTCCTCGACGCCAACGGACGTACGCAGGCGCAGAATCTGATGGCCGAAGGCGTCGCGGTGGATGTTCGCGGACGAATCGCAGACTTCGACACGCGTTTCTTCGCACTGACGCCAGCGTCGACGGGCGTTACGCCAAAGGTCCGGTAGTAGGACCGGTAGCGCGACGAGTCGACAGTCGCCAGAGTCCGAGTGCCGTGGCGAGCACCGTGAGCGAAATGAGCGCGATCCCCACCTGCTGCTGTTCACTGCGCGCGTAGCTGGTACACAGGCGCGCGGGTGCATCGCGATACAGCATGCCCACCGACGCCATCATCCAGACGCTGTTCCCCGCCACGAACGTGCGGACGAGCGCGGACGCCCGCGCCCATGCCCGTACGCCCACCGCGCCGGCCAACAGCAGCGATATCACCTTGGCGGCGTTCACGGCCGGATACTCGATGGCCCCGTCGAGCGCGCGCGGGATCATCCACGTCATCACCACTCCCGTCACGAACACGGCCGCAGGCAACACGGGCACGTTCCATCGCGCCCACGGTGTTTCGCGCGGTAACGCCAGCAGCACTCCGCCCGCAAAGAGCAACGGCAGCTGTACGAACATGTGCAACATCATTCGCGACATCAGCCAGTCGCCGGCCACCAATACCGCCGCCACGACCAGCAGTCCGGCGCGAGCTGCATTCACGGGGTGGGGCCCGTCTGCGCCGCCGCCAACGAAAGCGCGTCTTCGACGTCGGTGATCGGCACGATCCCCACCAGGCGCCCCGTGGGAGCAACGATGTGCAAGGCGGTGTTGTGCACGAACTCCGTGCCGTCGTGAATGACCCGAATGCCGAAGGTCCGCAGCAACGGCATCAGTGCCGTGCTGTCGCGCGGCGTGAGCACCGTCCACACCGAGCGGTCGAGGTGCTGGGCCATGGCGAAGTAGCGCAGCACCCGCGGTGTATCCCACGCTGGGTCGAACGAAATGGTCACCAGTCGTACGCGTAACGCGAGGCCGCGTGCACGGATGTCACGCTGGAGCTGCTGGTATATCCCATTTTGCGCAGCGCACAGCGTATGACAGCGCGTCGCGATGAAATCCACGATCAGGGCGCGTCCGTCGCCCGTAAGCGGCTGCGACACACTGTCGGCGTCGCGCAGCGCCACGTTCGGCACCACTGGCGGACTCGCCGCAACACTCAAGGCACGCGCCGTATCGGTCGTGAAGGCGGTAAGCCATCGCGAGGCCCCCAGCGGTGCCGAGATACCAACGCCGAGCAGCACCAGCGATGCCATGCGGCGTTGCCAGTGCGGCGCGCTGGTCACGGAACGGAATCGAGCGCCGCGCCACCTTCCCATGACGTAGTGCGCGTGCTCGTGCGTGCGCGCTCGGCCGCCACCGTCGCGGCCGAGACCGGTGAGGCACTGTTGCCAAAGCCGCTGCGCACGTACGTGGCGACGGCCGCGATTTCCTCGTCGGAGAGCGACTTCCACGCAGGCATGAGGCCATTGTAGGTCGCGCCGAGTACCTCAATGGGCCCCTGAATGCCATGCAGCAGAATCTGCACGAGACGCGTCTCGCTCCCCGTCACCCAGGGCGAATTGGCCAGCGGCGGAAACACGCCCGTGACGCCCGCGCCCGTGGCCTGATGACAGCCCGCGCACTTGCCCGCGTAGACCTGCCCGCCATCGAGCGCTCCGGCCTTCGGTGCGGCAAATCCCGCGGCGGTGCGTCCATCGCCGAGGGTGGCGTCCATCTGGGGCGTGCTCGTGGCGAGGTACCACCCGGACCACGCCAACAGCACAACAATGACCGCGATCAGTACGCGCGGCAGCGGCCGCACCCGTTCATTGGGGTCTTCGAACTCGCGCTGCCGTGGCGGCAGGTCTTTGCGATCCGGCGTCACGGTGTGTGCTCCTTCGCCACCTGTCGTGCCGGATAGCTGTGGTCGAGCGACAACAGATACGCGACGAGATTGACGGCGTCTTCGGTGGCGACGACGCGCACACCCGGTGCGACGATGCCCGGCGGCAATGCCACCACTCGTTCACCGGGCTGCGCCGGACCTCGCCGCTGCTCGAAGAGGAACGGGTACGCCGGCATGATCGACCCCGGCAGATACGCGCGCGGCTGATACAAATGCCCCAGGTGCCAATCGGCACTTGGCTGGCGCACCGCAATGTTGAACAGATCGGGCCCGGTACGCATGGTGCCAAGCAGGTGCGGCGTGTCGTAGCGATAGTCGTTGGGCACCGACGGACGCCCCCATCCGCGCTGCATGTCGGGCGCAATGCCGGGATCGCGTGGTTGCTGCGAGTGGCAGTAAATGCACCCGTTGGCGATGTACACCTGACGCCCCGCGATCTGCTGCGCGGTGTACGGGCGCGGAAATGGCGTGACCGCGCCGGGCGTGGTGAGGACATACGGCAAGGCGACAAGCGCGATCATCGATACGACCACGATGACGACCGCACCGATGATGAGGCGCGTGACGTCGACGTTGCCGTGCGCGCCGCCGGCGGGGGGCGTGCCCGGTCCCGTGGGCGGCGTGCTCATGTTCTCGCCCCCTGCACGGGTGACGACACGGGCGTGTTCATGCTCTGCCGGCGCAGCAGCGTCGGTCCGCGGCGCGCCTCACCACGGCGCAGCAGCATGAGTCCGACGTGCACGGCAAAGACCAGGTGCCCCAGCGTCATGAGGGCACCGCCAATGGAGCGCACGAGCAGATACGGCTTGGTGATGTTGACGCTGTCCATGAACGGCTTGCTGCCGTCGAGCATGGCGAGCCCCTGCAGCCACCCGCCAATGGACAGACCGACGAAGTAGATCGCGAAGCCCACGATCACCAGCCAGAAGTGGGTACGAATGAGCGTCGACGACGGCCATTCCCAGTCGAGCACGCGCGGCAGGATGAAGTAGATCGCGCCGAACATCACCATCGAGAAGAACCCGTACAGCCCTAGGTGTGCATGGGCCACGGTATAGTGTGTGAAATGCGTGATCGTGTTGACGGTGCGCAGTGACTCGATCGAGCCCTGCATGGAGGCAAGCGTGTACATCATGCCGCCCACCACGATGAAACGCAGCGTGGGCGAATAGCGCAGCGCGCCCAGGTGCGTCCACGACGTGCGGTGCTGATTGATGGCGACGGCCAGCACGGGAATGACCATCATCATGCTCTGCACAATCGACAGCGAAATCACCCAGCCCGGCACGGGGCCGCCAATCAGATGGTGTCCGCCCACCTGGCTGTAGAAGAAGGCCAGGCTCCAGAAGCCGATGAGCGACAGGTTGTACGAGTGAATCGGCTTGCCGAGGACTTTGGGAATGAAATAGTAAATGGCGGCCAGGCCGATGGGGGTGAACCAGAGCCCCAGCACGTTGTGGCCGTACCACCAGTTCATCGCCGCCTGCTGCACGCCATGATGGAGGCCCGGCCAGTTCGCCACGGTGATGAGAATGGGGAGCCACACCAGTCCCGCCGCGATGTACCACACCGACACGTACAAATGGTCGACGGTGCGACGCCGCAGGGTGCGCAGCAGCGCAACGCCCATGAGCGTGCCGCCGATGACCAGCGGCACGTCGCAGAACCACGGAAACTCGAGCCACTCGAGCCCTGTGCTGTGGCCCGTGAGGACGGCGACGAGGCCGGCGGTGACCCCCAGGCCCCAGAGGGTCGCGCCCAACGCAGCGGTACGCCCACCTACCAGCGGGGTGCGCAGCAGGCGCGGCATGAGCCAGAGCGCGACGCCGAAGGCCGCCAGGCTGCACCAGCCGTAGGCCACCGCGTTGAGATGCGCCGGACGAATGCGGCCGAAGGTGAGCCACGCCTCGCGCACGAGCCAATCCGGGAAATGCAGCTTGATGCTGGCAACCAGACCGAAGACGGACGCCACGACCAGCCACAGGGCGGCGAAGCCGATGCAGAGGAGCACGGGCCAGCGTCCCGACTCGTCTTGCGTCGCGCGCTCGTCGGCCTCCTCGGGGGAGAGCACGGCAAACTCCCCGGTATGTCCCGTGCGGGTCATCGTGTCCTGCAGCTCGTCCTGCTGCTGCACCGACGCGGCCGCGGGCTCCTCGATCAGCCCCACTTCACGACGGCCGAAAATCACGCGGCTGGCACGGTCTTCGGGACCGAACAACCCCTGCGACATCGACCAGATAAAGACAAACAGCGCGGCACATGAGACGAGGAACGTCACGGCCAGCAGCCCTGCCCACATACTCATGATTCACCCACGGAGGAAAGCTACACGTATGGACGCCGCACTCGTGGCAATGGTTCCAGTGGAAGCGGGATCGCGCATCGTTCGGTGCGCTCTTGCCCGGTCTGGAAGGGCTGGCGAGTATTCAGCGTGACCGAGCGCGCTCTTGCATACGTTGGCTTCCGACCGTTCGAGACGGCCGACGCGCCATTGTTCTTCGGACGCTGTGAGCAGACCGTCGCCCTGGTCGAGCGGCTGCGCAGCACACGGTGTCTGCCGGTCATCGGCAGCCGCGGCACGGGGACCTCGTCGCTCGTATTGGCTGGCCTCATTCCCGCGCTCAACGCCGATGCCGTGGCGCAGGGGCGGGACGAGTGGGTCTGCGTTGTCACCCGTCCCGGCGATGCGCCGTTCGACAACTTCGCCCAGGCGCTGCTCGCGACCACTGGTGTGGCCAGCGACACACCGGCGCGTGCCGTCCCGCGTGATGTCGTGTCGCAGTTTGCGGCACGACTGCGCGCCGAAGGGCTGACCGCGCTACGCGAGTGGTACAGCGCACGCGCGATCACCAGTACCGGAGGTCAGCGGCCGGTGCTCCTCGTCGCCGATCAGTTCCACGCGCTCTTTGCCAATCTGCGTCCGACCCGCCTGCCCCCCGACGATGGGGACATCGAGTGGGCGGTGCAGCAGCAGCTGGCCGCCGAACGGAGTGCCCGTGATGCCGAATCCGCCGCGTACGTGGCGCTGCTGCAACGCGTGGCGAGCGACCCGTCGCTGCCGATCCATGTCGTGCTCACGCTGCACGCCGACACGCTCGCCGAGTGCACACGGTACGCGGGGCTGGCCGAGTTGGTGAATGCCCACGGCTATCTGGTGCCGCGATTGTCTCCGGCGCAGCTCACGGAGGCGATCGAGCAGCCCGCGCGACGTCTGGGCGGTCGCGTGTCGCCAGCGCTGGTGCAACAGCTCCTCGCCTTCGCCGCGGCCCGTGGCGCCGATGCCCGTGGCGCCGATGCGCGTGGCGCCGATGCGCGTGGCGCCGATGCGCGTGGCGCCGATGCGCACAGCGAGGTGCTGCCGCTCATACAGCATCTGCTCCGACGCCTCTGGGAACGGGCGTTCGCCACATCGTCTGCGGGTACCGGCGATGTGCTGCGCGATGTACTTCTCGATGTGCCGCTCCTCGAGGAGGTCGGTGGGGTGGACAACGCCCTGTCGCTCGACATCGAGCGCGTAGTGGGGAGCTACGATCGCGAAATGGTGTCGCGGGTGTTCAAGCGTCTCACGCAGGTGACGGCGAGCGGGCACCGCGCGCCGCGTGCGGCGCGGTGGCTCGAGTTGCGCGCGGTGGCCGCGGGAACGCACCCCGACGCGCAGGCCCGACTTGCGGCGTTGCTCGATGCGCTCACGCGTGACGACACGCACGTGCTCTGTCGCGCCGACGATGCGCAGCCGGACAATCCGCGGTATCTGCTGGCCAACGACTGTCTCATTCGGCAATGGCTGGCCCTGCGCACCTGGATGGACGAAGAGCAGGCACTCGGCGATTGGTACTACGCACTCGCCGATCGGGCGTCGCGTCATGCGCGCGGGGCCGACGTGGAGCTCCTGACGCGCCCGGCGTGGCAGCTTGCGCAACAACGCCTCAACGGACCGGCGTCGGAGGCGTGGGTATCCGGACGGTACGACGACAGCGCGGCGCCGCTTCGACTGGTGCACCATTTCGTGCAGGTCAGTCGCGATGCGCGCGTGCGAAGGAACACCACGCGCGTCGCCGTTGCCGCGTTGCTCGTCGCAGCGCTCGTGGCGGTGCGCATCAAGGTCGGCATGTCCGACAGCACCGTGCGCAAGCAGCAGCTCGAAGCGGTCCTGTCGACCTCTCTGCAGCGCTTCGCCGCGGCCGATCCCACCTACGGACAGTTGCTCGCCGGCTTTCTGGGTGTCGAACTCTCGGAAGACTCGCTGCGGGCCTCGGTGCACCGACTCGAAGAACGATCGGCCGCGCTGCTGGAAGTGCCGCAGGTTTCGGCGGTCGCCATTCTCGACAGCGCGCATGTGGTGACGGCGTTCATGAGTGGTGAAGTCACGGTGTCGTCGCTGCGCGCACCGCAACGGGCGGTGGCGGTGGTGCCGCGCAGTGCGAATGCGCCGGCGGTGGAGTTCGTCTACCGCGCCCGCAATGGGGCGCTCCTGCTCATCGATACCACCGGTACCCTCGAGGCGTACACGCTGCCCTCGCCAACGGCGACGGCCAGCCGCACGACCCGGCGGCGGCTGCGTTCGCGCGTGCTCCACGCCGCGCGTTCGGCCGATAGCAGCACGATCGCCCTGCACACCAGCGACGGACGCGTGTTGCGCTGGCGTGCCGATGCACCAGCTCGCGTCGATGTGCTCGTCGGTTCCGTGCAGGTTACCGCGCTCGCCTTCTCCCCGCGGGACGCCGACCGACTCGTGTATGCCACCCGTGGCGAGAACGCGAGTGTGGTGGTCGTGACAGCCATGCAGACCACGCCGCGGTTCACGCGCGTCGGCGGCCTGTCGTCACGTACCGCGCAACAGGTGGCGCTCGCGGCGGATGGACGGGTGCTCGCGCTCGCGGGTGACGATCTGCTCGAATTCCGCAGCGGCGCCGACCCGCAGATCGTCGCGGACTTTCATGGTACCACGCTCTCGGCGACCAACGACAGCGCGGCGACGGTCGTCGCGGGAACCGTCGACGGGCACGTGGAACTGCTGCGGGCGGGGCAGGTGAATACCCCGAGGCGCCTTGCCAATCACGTCGATTTCGTGAGCGCCATCGAGACGGGAAATACCGGTTACGCCCTGTCGACTGCGGCCGATCACGCCATGCTCTACACGGCACTGGCAGATCCATCGGAGCAGTACAGGCTCGATGGGCACCGTGGTGTCGTGCGTGCCGGCCGCACCGCCAGTGGCTACGGATTGCTCGCGACCATCGATGACGACCATCGCCTGCGCGTGTGGCAGCCGGCACCGTGGCGCCGTCGCTATCTACTCAATGCCAGGCGCAGCAGCAGCCCCGCCTGGTTCATCAGTCGGTTCGGCGATCGTGTGGTCACCACGCTGCGCGACTCGTTGGTCGTTGAGCAGGACCGACGCGTGCGCATGGTCGCCGCGTTGCCCGGGCCATCAACGCGCGTGCTGGCGCTCTCGCCGGCTGGCACGACGGCCATTCTCGGCGCGGATGACGGCTTGCGTTGGTGGTGGCACGAACGCGCGGGCTCGGCGACGGCTTCTGCGGAATCCCTCACGGCATTGCGCCCCGCGTTCGGGGCACTCGGCATGGACTTCAGCACCGACGGCGCCATCCTGATGGCCGTCCACGCGGATTCCACGGTATCGGTCCTCGATGGCAACCGTGGTGCCTCGCGGACTGCACAGGCGTGGAGAGCGGTGCGCGTGCCGACGGCACCGCGACTCGACAGCGCCGGGGCGCTCGTGGCGTATATCGACTCGGGCGGCGTGCAGGTGCGCACCGTGGCCACTGCGCGACTGGTGCGCCGCTTCCCGCGTCGCGTGAACGCCAACACCGTGTATCACACACTCTTCCCCAGCGGCAAGCGTGTGCTCTGGGTGGATGACGACGGACGCGTGTTCGTGCGTGAGCTTGCATCCACGCGCGATACACTGGTCACGCGCGCGGCGTTTACCGGTGCGCCGCGTACCACGATTACGTCGTTTGCAACACGTCGCGACGAGTATGCCCTTGCCTACGTGACCGATCGCGGCGGGCTATTCCTGCTCGAAGTGCTCCCCACCTCCCTGCGTCAGGTGCCGCTGCCCATGCGCCTCTCGGGTAAGGACGCGGTGCGCCACGTCGCGTTCGACTCCAGCGGGCTGCGCATTGTAGCCACGACGGAGTTCGGGAGCGTGCACCTGTGGGAACTGTGGTGGGACAGCAGCGCCGAAATGATGCGCGCGCGTCCCGTCATGCAGCGCGAGCACACCCCGCGCGTGCGCCGGTCGTCGGTGGTGCAGCTGGCGGCGTCGGTCTTCTCCGAAGACGGCACACGGCTGCATTCGTTCATGGCACTGCCGGGCGAGCTCTCGCGACAGCGCACGTGGGAGCTCGACGCCAATCTCATTCGCCGGCGCGCGGACTCGTGGAAGACACGCTGCGTGGATTTCCGCTCGCTGTTCCGCGAAGCCTCGCGGGAGTTCGACCGCGAGAGCGCAAGCTGCGTGTTCAACCCGGCGGCGGCGCCGACGACGTCGCGGCCCTGACTACCGCGTACTCCTCGCTGAGAGCTCAGTACTCAGCGTGAGACGAAGCAGTGAGAGTCGAGCGCTGAGTTCTGGATAGGCGTGAGAGTCCAGCAACGCGGAAGCGAGAAGCGAGGACCCGCGGTGGCGGTTGTGCTGGCTTCTCGCTTCTGCGTTACTCGACTCTCACCCCTATCCGGGCTCGCCTCTCGCCGACTGAACTCTCAGTCTCAGCTCTCGAACTCATGTCTCAGGTGGCGGCTTCCATCATTTTGTGGGCCGCTCCACAACTCGACCGGATCACCAACTGCGTCGGCAGGATTTCGTGATTGGCCGGGACCGCGGTTCCTCCCGCGCGCAACGTTTCGATGAGGCGCAGGGCGGCGCGCTCGCCGAGGGCGAAGATGGGCATGCGGACCGTCGTGAGCGGCGGCGAGAGAAAGCGCGTCATCGGGATGTCGTCAAAGCCCGTCACCGCGATGTCGTCGGGGACCCGCAGGTCGGCGTCCTTGACGGCCGAAATGGCGCCGATGGCCATCGTGTCGTTGGCGGCGAAGATGGCGTCGGGGCGTGCGCCACGCTGCAGCAGCTGCGTGACGACCTCGTAGGCCGTATCCATGCGGAACTCCCCCGAGAGTTCCGTGAGTTCGCAGTCGTCGTACCAGTTCGCCACTTCGCGCACGGCGTGCAGGCGTTCGCCGGCGTCGACGTTGCCGGCCGGACCGCGCAGAAAGACAACTTTGCGATGGCCGAGCGACAACAGGTGCTTCATCATCGCGGCAGCGCCCTGGAAGTTGTTCACCGAGAGCGCGGCGAAAGCGCCCACGTCGCTGCCGGCGCCCACGAGTACGGTGGGATAGCGTTCGGCGACTTCCGCGAGGGTGGCCCGGGCGGCGACCGACGGTGACACCGCCAGAAACCCGTCGACCCGTCCGCGCATGTTGCTCACGGCGGCCGAAATCTCATTGGCCTCGCGTCGGGCACTGGTGACGAGCGTCAGGAAGCCGTGCTTCTTGGCCGTCTCGTCGATACCACGGATGAACTCCGAGAAGAACTCGCCGTAGAGCTCGGGAAGCAGCACGCCGAGGGTGCGCGTGCGGCGCACCACGACGCTGCGGGTCCCGCCGTGTGGCGCATAGCCCATCTTGTCGACCACCGAACGAACGCGGTCGCGCGTGTCGTCGGTAACGCGCGCGGCATCGTTGAGGACCCGGGACACGGTGGCAATGGACACACCGGCCGCTTTGGCCACGTCCCGAATGGTGGGGGTAGGGCGACTGCTCACGCGAAAGCTCGCTGTTTGAGGCGGGAAACGACAGCCGCGTCGCAGACAGCGACGCGGCGGGTTCGGACCGGCTTTCCTACTCCAGAAGGAATGTAACGCGTTACAGCCCTTCGCGCACGATTGGTGCGCTGTTACATGGCCTTCTTGATGGCGGCATCGAGGTTCTGGGTGCCGCCCACACCGGTGTAGACGATCTTGCCGGTCTTGTCGACGACGACCACGTAGGAGGTCGCCGGTACGTCGTAGGCGCCGCTCACGGTGCCTTTGCGGTCGTATAGCAGCTCCCCAGGCAGCTTGTTGGCCGCCTGCCACGCTTTGACCCGCTCCGCCGACTGGTTCACCGACACCGCCACCGTGACGAAGCGGACGGTCGCCCCGTACTTCGCGTGCGCCGCGCGCACCGATGGCTCCAGCTGCTTGCAGTTGCTACACCAGGTGGCCCAGAACTCCACCACCGTGGGCTGCTTGCCAAGGAAGCTGCCCAGGTCGACGGTCTGGCCGGTCAGCGTTTCGAGCGGACCGCCCGGGGCCTTTTCGCCGACGGCGATGCCGAGGTCCTGCGCGAGCGCGGGCGCGGCGGTCAGCGCGATGGCCGCGACGGCGACGCGGGCGTGCTGGAGGAGACGGGTCATGAGATGGTTCAAGGGTGCAATGAACGGGTTGGACACAGAAAACGGATGGTTGGTCCGTCGGTCTACCAGCGACGGATCGAGCCCCAGGGGGAAGAACGCAAGAGCACAGGGAGTCGCGCGGTACCATCCACTGAAAAACGTCAACGGCAGTTGCGGTTTTGTGGACGGCACCGCGCTTCCTCCTTTCCCCTTGCTTTCTTTTTCCTGAGGGCTTGATCCGTCGTTCGTGGACCGCCGGACCAACCGACCGCAGTCCACGCAAAGCAGATCAAAAATAGACCTGCCCCATCTTCACCAAGTAGTACTCGGCCATGCCGATCATCACGAAGGCGAAGCCCTTTTTTACCGTCAGCATCCACGCACCAGCGCGTGGTAATCGCGACAGTGTACCGGCAGATACCCCAACCAGCACCAAAAGGGTGCACATGCCGAGGGAGAAGGTGAAGAGGTAGGTGAAGCCGAGGAGCGCCGACTTGGTGGTGGAAACCCAGGTGAGGACCGCGGCCATGACCGGCGCGGAACAGGGGGCGGCGACCAACCCGGAGGCGGCCCCCATGATCAGGGCGCCGGCCGCGCGCCCGCCGGTGCCGGCGTTCGCTGCGCGCTGCATGATGGCCGACGGCACGCGCACCGGGATGACGTCGAGCATGGAGAGCCCCGCGACCATGAGCAGGTTGGCCATGACGAAGAACGCCCACGGGTTGGCCGACACCGTCCCGAACATCGTGCCGGTGAGCCCCGCCAGTAGTCCGAGCCCCGCATAGACACTCGCCAGCCCAGCGACATACAGCATGGAAAGCCCAAGCGGACGCCAGCGCGACACTGTGGTGGCGCCGGACTGCTCTGATGATGATTGACCACCGACAATCGCGGCAGTAATCGGGATCATCGGGTACACGCAGGGCGTGAGGCTTGTGAGCACTCCCGCGCCGAACAGGAACGGGAGCGCCGCGGCCGGATTGCCGGAGAGCTGAGCCGACAAATCGGAGATCTGGAACAGGAGGGCAGGCATTGCCCTTCATACGGGTTCGGGGGCGGGAGCGTTCCCGGCACGTCGGTTCCTGCGCGCCTGCTATCTGTGTGGCTGCCGTCTGCGAGACTCGGCGCGATGCGGCGGAATGGCGCCGAGTCTCGCAGACGGCAGGAGCCCAGACGGCAGGGGCGGGGGAACTAGAGCTAGCCCGCCGCCTGGCGCCGTTCGGCCCGGTCGAGCAGGTCGAAGAATGCCAGCAGCAGATCGTAGTCCAGTTCGCGACCGGCCTGTAGCCGCATGTAGTGTAGCGTCCGGGCGCGCGGCCACGCCGCGCGGTACGGACGCTCGGTGCTGAGCGCGTCGTACACGTCGCACACTTGCACCAGCCGGCTCACGTAGTGCGTGCGCCGAGGGAATTGGAACGTGGGGTAGCCCCCTTCGCCGTTGGCCCACACGTGGTGCTCGTACGCGACAATGGCGGCGAGGGCGTGTCCTTCGCCGCGCGCTCCCAGGAGCTTGGCGCCTTCGACGGGATGGGTGCACATGAGGGCGCGCTCGCTGTCGGTGAGCGCCCCGGCTTTGCGCAGTATCGACTCGGGGAGCTTCACCTTGCCGATATCATGCAGCAGGGCGGCCGTTCCCACGGCTCGCACATCGCGTGACGCAAAGCCTAGCGATTCGGCGAGCCCCATGGCCAGCATCGACACGTTGCAGGCATGCACCGTGGTGTACTCATCGACCGACTTGAGCGAAATGAGCGGAATGAGTGTGTCGTGTTCGGCCTGCATGGACAGCGACAGGCCGCGGATGACGGCCTCCACGTCGCCAATGGGCACGCGCCCCCTCGCCGCCGTGCTCGACGCAATCCACGTCATCGTGTCGAGTTCTTCCTGCAGTCCGGCGGTCACGAGGGCGTTCATGAAGGCACTCTCCTCGTTCTCCTGACGCCCGACGCCCGACGCCCCGGTCGGGCTGTTGTCCTCGGAGGCGTCGCTGAGGAGCGCCACCGGTCCCAGGCGAATGCCCGGGAGCGCCACCATCTGCGTCACCGGGGTGCCGTGCGGGCCGGCCGCCGCATAGAGCGTGTCGAGCAGCGCTGTCATGACGGCATCAGTGGGGACGGCCCCATCGAACTCGAGGCGCTGTACGCCGGCGGCCCCGAGTCGCTGTGCGAGGTCACCGGCGCGCAGCTCGTGCAGCGCCTGCAGCCCCACGATGATATCGCCGTCGAGGAACGTCAGCCGTAGCGGATGCACGATGGCGAGTGCGGCGGCCAGCCGTTCGTGGGCGCGCGTGCGGCTGATACCGCGCGACGGATGCCCGGCACCGTACAGCGACATCGACGCCAGTGCCTGGCCGAGGGCGGTCAGAAACTCGGCCACGAGCGCGTGGTGTTGCGCCCCGCTGGACGACGATTCCGCACTCATCGACCGGTGCGGGGTCTTGCTCCACGTGTCGCTCATCGCGGGTCTCCTACCATGCCAGCCTTGCGGGCGAGCGCCAGAACCGGAGCGGCCAGCGGATCGGTTGCAAAGGCGGTGGCCAGCACGTGCACGGCGGCGCGCACCGTTTCGCTGGTCGGCGCCATCTTGGTCGAGCCAGTGAGCCGCGCCCGACGCGTACTGTGCGCGATCAGCCAGGTGCGCACGTCGGCGTGTCGGGTACCGCCCACCGCGCGCACCGCCTTCTCGCGCAGTTCCACCGGCACCGTCGCGCGCTCGGCCAACGCCAGCAGGCGCGTCGCCACGTCGAGAGGGAGTTCGTCCTTGCGCTGCGAAAAGGCAACGTCGATGGCGGCCTGCTGCACGTCGTCCGAGTCGTCGTCGAGCGCACGCCGCAGCGCGGCCGCACGTACCGATGGAATACCCGCCAACAGGCGGATGGCCTCGCGCCGCACCGCCGCGCGCTCGTGACGCTGGAACAGGAGCAGCGGACCGACGGCGAACGTCGGCGGCAGGTCGGGGGTGGCCAGCAGCAACTCGCGCAGCAATGCCAGCAGATTGCGCACGAGGAACCACGGCATGGGTTCAGCCATGCGCGCGCGCACCGTGTCGGCAATGCTGATGTGCATCGTGCGTAGCCGGTCAAAAATGAGCCGGCGTCCGGCACGGGTTTCACACCGCTCGAGGGCGTCGATGAGCACCCTGGCGACATCTTCGTGCGTGGCGTCGAGCAACGCCTTCGCGGCCGCGCTGTCCAGCGGTGTCGCCAGCAATGTGCGCGAAATGGCGGCAGGGGTCAGAGTCATTTCGCGCAGCTGCCGCTTGGTCGACTCGCTGGTCGCGCGATCGGCCCACGCCAGCACTGCGGTCGAGTGGCCATTGTCGGCGAGCTTCTGTACGGCCACGGTCGTATCGGGGGCGACAAAGTCGAGTTCGCACGCCATCTGGACCAGTCGCGCGGCTTCCTGCGACGCCGAGTCGAATGGGGAGGCGCTCGCCGCCGTTGGGGCGCCCTCGCGCGCCGTCCATTCGGCCAGCGTATCGAGCAGCGCGGCGTGGTCGACCGGATTGAGTTGCCCCCCTTCCCAGCCGCCGACCAGTTTGGCGGCGGTCTCGCGCAGCGCTTCCTCGGCCGCTTCCTTGCGCCGGCCGCGGAAGTGCACGGACATCTTGGAGAGCAGGCGCAGCATGTGCGGCGACATGTCCTCTCCCGAGGCCGATGCCGCCGCATGGAGCCAGCGCACTACGGCCGCCGCCGGGAGCACGGTCGCCATGTTTTGCACGAGGTGCTGGCGTCGGGCGCGGCCGGCCACGCGCAACGTGGCGACAATCGCGCCCAGCTCGGTGGCCGACAACAGATCCTGCAGTCGCTCGCCGATGGTTTCGCGGACCGCGCGCGGCGCCAGCGAAACGCCGTCGGCCACGGTGTCCAGCGCCTCGAAGGCGCGTTGCGCAATGGATTCGTCAGTCGATGCGTCGCCCAGCGATGACGCGAGTCTGGTGGGTGACACGACATCACTGCCGTCATCGCGCTCACCAACCGATCCCAACATGCGTTCGGCCAGCGCCCTCCACAGTTGCGCGCTTTCGGTGCGGCTCGTTTCGGCGTCGGCCAGTCCCAGCTGCTCGTAGTCGATGCGCCCGAGCGCGATGCCATTGATGCTCGGCAGCGGGTCCTGGAGCGTGGGATCGTTGAGCCGGCGGGACAGCAGGCGCACCAGCTGCGTCACCGCGTCGACGGTCACGCCCCGCTGCAGCTTGATGGCCCCGATGCCCATCGCGTGCAGCCGGGTCGCGAGGTCGCGCACCACCGTGCTCGTGGCCGGAAGGACGACGCCATCGAGGAGGAGTTCCCGGTTGGCGACGCCAAGGGCGAGCGACGGTTCCTCGGCCAGATAGGCGGTGAGGGCTGCGGTCAGCGCCTCATCCGCCTGAACGGCCATGGGATGCCCGTCGGCGTACGATCGCCGGCGCGCAATCGCCATGGCCAGCCGGGAAAAAATCGACTGCACCGTCGTGGGCACTGCGGGCGAGGGCGATGCGGCGGACATGATTGGTAAACCATATATCGGCCGCCGCATACGAGTTCCGCAATCCCCGGGCAAAGGGCGTTCCCCGCCAGGCTTCATCGGCGATCGGGTCGGCCCGGGGCGTACGACGGCGCCGTGGCCGTCTGGGCAGGCTTCCGTCGCCGCCTAGATTTCGACCGGTAAGCCGCTGCCATCCGGGCGGCGGCGCATTCTCTTCGGTCTCCGTGTCCATGGCTCCGCAGTTCATTTACGTCATGAAGGCGCTGCGCAAGGTCGTTCCGCCTTCGCGCATCATTCTCGACGACATCTGGCTCTCCTTCTATCCCGGCGCCAAGATCGGCGTGCTCGGTCCGAACGGGGCCGGCAAGTCGTCGCTGCTGCGCATCATGGCGGGCGTGGACACCGAGTTTCAGGGCGAGGCGTGGGCGCACAAGGGCACGCGCATTGGGTACCTGAGCCAGGAGCCCGAGCTCGACCCCACGCTCGACGTGCGCGGCAACGTGGAGCTCGCCGTGAAGGCGCAGCGTGACGCGCTCAACGAGTACAACGAGATTTCGATGAAGTTCGCGGAACCCGATGCGGACTTCGACAAGTTGATGGACCGTCAGGCGAAGCTGCAGGAGTACATCGACCAGCACGATCTGTGGAATCTCGACAACAAGATCGACGTGGCGATGGACGCGTTGCGGTTGCCGCCGGGTGATGCCGACGTGACCGTGTTGTCGGGTGGCGAAAAGCGACGTGTGGCGCTCTGCCGCATTCTGCTCGAAGAGCCGGACATGCTGCTGCTCGACGAACCCACGAATCACCTCGACGCCGAATCGGTGGCGTGGCTCGAGCATTACCTCGAGAAGTTTGCGGGGACCGTGGTGGCCATCACCCACGATCGCTACTTCCTGGACAACGTGGCCAAGTGGATCCTTGAGCTCGATCGCGGCAAGGGTGTGCCGTACGAGGGGAACTACTCGGGATGGCTGGAGCAGAAGCAGGCGCGGTTGGCGCTCGAAGAGAAGCAGGCCAGTGCGCGTCAGAAGACGTTGCAGAAGGAGCTCGAGTGGGTGCGCATGTCGCCGCGCGCGCGTCAGGCCAAGAACAAGGCGCGTTTGCAGGCGTACGAGGATCTCGCCAGCGAAGCGCAGAACGATCGCGTGATGTCGAACGAAATCGTCATTCCGCCGGCGCCGCGCCTCGGCAACGATGTCGTGCGCGCGAAGGGGTTGAAGAAGGCGTTCGGTGACAAGCTGTTGTTCGAGAACCTGAACTTCGACTTGCCGCGTGCCGGTATCGTGGGGATCATCGGCCCCAACGGTGCCGGTAAGACGACGTTGTTCCGCATGATCAACGGCTTGGAGACGCCCGACGGCGGCGAGCTCACGATTGGCGAAACGGTGCAGATCTCGTATCAGGATCAGCAGCGCACGCTCGAAGGGAAGCGCACGGTGTGGGAAGAGATTTCGGGGGGCCGCGAAACCATTCCGGTGGGCAAGCGCGAGCTCAATTCCCGCGCGTATGCCGCGAGCTTCAACTTCAAGGGCGCCGATCAGCAGAAGCTCACGGCCAACCTGTCGGGTGGTGAGCGGAACCGGTTGCATCTCGCCAAGACGGTGATGCAGGGCGGCAATCTGCTGCTGCTCGACGAACCGACGAACGATCTCGACGTCGATACGTTGCGTGCGTTGGAAGAGGCGGTGATCGACTTCTCCGGCTGCGCCGTCATCATTTCTCACGATCGCTGGTTCCTCGATCGTGTGGCGACGCACATTCTGGCGTTCGAAGGTGACTCGGAAGTGGTGTGGTTCGAGGGGAACTACGGCGCGTACATCGAGGATCTGAAGAAGCGGAAGGGGCCGGATGCGGACCAGCCGCACCGGATCAAGTACAAGAAGTTGGTGCGGTGACGTGTCGAACGACACGAGCGCGGAGGCCGAGGCGGTGCGCGTGGCCGCCATCCGTGCCCGCTCACCGGAAGCGCGTCTTCGCGATGCGCTCGAGTTGAGCGAGCTCGTACATGCGGCGGCGATAGCGCGCTTCAAAGCGCGCTATCCCGACCGGACCATGGTGGAGTTGGCGTACATGGTGAGTGAGGGGTCGCACACGCCGCGGGCGGACTAATGACCGTGCTCTCTCTGCTCGACGAAATGGTCGTCGCGCTGAAGTCCGCCGGGGTGCCGTTCATGCTTACCGGATCGTTTGCTGCGGCCGTGCACGGCGCAGGCCGTTCGACGTTGGATATCGATTTCGTCATCGACCCTACGCCTGCGTCGCTCGAACAGTTTGTCACGGCGATGCTGTCGACTGGTCGGTATGTGTCGATGGACGCTGCCGAGGAGGCGATGGCGACGCGCAGCATGTTCAACGTGGTCGACGTCGAATCGGGGTGGAAAATTGACCTTATTGTTCGGAAGGCTCGGCCGTTCAGTATTGAGGAGTTTTCACGCCGGGTCGATCTGGCGCTGGGCAATGTCACACTGCCGGTGGCGACCGTCGAGGACTTGGTGATTGCCAAGCTCGAGTGGGCGCAGCTTGGCGCGTCTGCCCGTCAGTTGGAGGATGTACGGGCGCTCGTTTCGCTTGCTGGCCCTGTGTTTGATCGCGCGTATGTGGAGCGTTGGGTGAGCGCGCTCGGTCTTGGCGCGCAGTGGCGGGCGATCGGTTCGGTGGACCTCCTGTAGTCCGAGGGGAACTACGCGGCGTACATCGAGGACTTGAAGAAGCGGAAAGGCGCCGATGCCGACCAGCCACACCGCATTAAGTACAAGAAGTTGGTGCGGTGATACGTCGTTGATTTGTTTGGGTTTGCCGGTGAGGTCTCGTTCGTGGCCGCCGGCGAGCCCGGTTCAACGCCGGCGACGCCCGGTCGAGCGTGGGCGCGGCCGGGCGTTGGTTCTTGTCACATGATTCGTCACATCCGGTGCACCGGACGCGGGCGGCGAACGGCGTGCAGCATGGCGGAGGACTCGAAAGAGCATCGGGCACCGCGTGACCGTCCGTCAGCTTCGGTTCATGACTCGCCGACCAGCCGCGAACCGCAACACTGTGAAGATCGCGTCTCCAGTTATTGCGCTTCGTCCGGATCTTGTGGTCCGATGCCGTTGGTTGTCGCCGCTGACACCGCACTGACGGAGGGCATTCGATACCACTGATCGCCGCTGCCAGATCGATAGGCTATTCGTCCTATTGTGCCAGGGTCCAGTGCAGTCTTACCGTTGCGCACCGAATGAAGGCCAACTCCTCGAGGTGTACGATGATGCGACTGATTGCCCGTTTCGTCGGGGCGGTGATGCTCACGGTAGTGTTGCCGGGTGTTCTATGGGCGAGACAGGTGCCTGTGGTTGACCTGTCAACCGCGAAGGCAGACACCGTGAAGGTGTCGACCGGCGAGTATAGGGTGCAGGTACGCAATGGCCTGATTGGGTATGCCTATGCGTTGACCGAACGCGGACGGCAGAAAGCGGCGACCGCGCCCATTTCACTGCCGAAGGCAACCGGCGGACCACTTTCATCGGGCAAGCCCTGTGCGGTCGAGACATGGCGGCTTGCCTTTGCCTCTGTCCAAACGGAGCGTGCTGTTCCTGAGTTTGTTGCCGCCGCCGATGATGCCATTGCCAAAGCGTCGCCAGCCTGTACCCGTGAGGAGCGTGCTAGTCTTGCCCTGCTCTTTGATCCCATCCGCGAGGGGCGGGAACTTGAAGGCTCAGTCAAGATTGGGCCTGGCGAGACAGTGCTGGTAGCGGTTCTTCGTATCGCCGACACCCTTCGTACCACCGTTAAGGAGATCGTGCTTGTCTCCACCGACGATGGCCCACAACCATTCTTCTCCTTCGGCGTCCTCCACCGGTTCGGCAAGCAGGAGCGATTCCGCGCGCGAGAATCGGCGGCGGGGAAGTACACTGTCGAAGGCGGGCAGAACGACGCGCTTGATCCAACGGCATTGGTCGCGATCACCTTCCCTGCGTCATGGAAGAACTTGCGAATCTCCGCCTTCGTACCGATAACACTCGGTGAATCGGCGTTCGCCGGCTGGGGCGCTGGCCTGAGCTTCGGCAATTCGTGGATGCAGCTGCACTACGGAGGGGTCCTTGGCAACACACGCCGCTTGCGACCTGAGTATCGTGGGACGTCGAAGGAGATCAGCGAACAACTCACCGAGGAGCAGCTCACCCAATCGGCGTACCGCTTCATGCACGCGCTAGGCATGAGCTTGAGACTCTCATCGAATCCGTTCAAGAAGGAGGAGCCTAAGTCAGCTGAACCCAAGAAGGATGATCAGGCAAAGCCGTCGGCTCCGACGCCGCCATCAAGCCCTCATTAACCCGGCCACTGATCGACAAAGGCTTCGAGCATCGCCACGGGCGCGGCGATCCAGCCGGGGAGCGTCTGCGACCACGTCAGCCCTGACGCCGCGAACCGGCTTCGATACTCATTGATCGTGCTTTGCGAAACGCGGAGCGCCTGCGCGATCTCGCGCTGGCTGCGGCCCTGGTCAAACGCGAGGCGGAGTGCCTCTGCTACCTGTCGCATGGGGATCCTCACTGCGGGCACCGCCCCTCCGGAAAGAGTCCGGGGGAATGTGCCGCGCGGATGGTCCCCGTCCGCAGCCTCCTGGGTGATCGACATCAGCCGAAATACGCAGAGAAGTTCAACGGTTGGACGTACCATGTGCCGTTATTCACGAATCAACTCGATTCGTCAGCTCAACGCGTCAGCGCCCGTACCAACCTGGCTGAATTTGAAGTGCATAGCCGGGTGCGAGCATTGCGGGCGATTGGACCTGCAGAAGATGGAGCAACCCGCTCGATGGTAGGGGCAAAATCGCCTAGGCTGGCTGGCCCCTGCGGTAAGACGGATCGAAGCCCAGTTGAGCGCGCTGCTCGGCTGGGCTTTCGCTGTTCAATGATCCCATACCTGGGGAAGCCGGTGCGCCTATTTTACTGCATAATGTAATGTTTATACAGTAACACAGGGACTTTTGCGGTATTGGGAAGCATTTTCGTTACGGTAATACTGAAATAGTTTCAGTGTGCGGTGCTTGACATTTGAGGTCAAATGTTTGCATAACTCTCAAGCTAACAACGCGTTAGTGAGCCAAAGGCTGCACAGGCTTCAGGGAAAATGAATTGCAGTACGTTCGATTATTGCCGTATTTGCTAATTGTTACTGCAACTGATACTTTACTGTAAAATAGGGCTCGTTACTGCACAAACCGCCCGCTCCGTGGCAGAACCCATTGGTTCTGGACGCGGTTCGAACTCCGATACGGTGCGGAAGGGCGGTCAGCCCAGGGGAGCTGCGGATGGCGCGCAAAAGCAATAGAGCGGTCGAGGATGAGAGACGGGCGATCCTCATGGTCCTGCGTGATGCGCCGGCTGCATTGCAGTATGAGCAGATTCGTCGCGCCTATGCGGCCCGGACGGCCAAGCACATCGCCTATACCACGCTGCGAGTGAGGCTGGACGAACTTCTGGCGGCCGAACTGGTCGAGAGATCTTCAGCGCGCCGCAATCCCACGTACCGCTTGTCCGCGCGCATGGAGGAGGCGGAGCGCCTGCGGCGAGCGCCGCGCGAGGGAGGCGCGAACCCGGCTGCGGTCGACGCTGCCCTCACGACGGCTGGCGAGCCGGGAATGCTTCTCTCCGAACAGGCCGAGGCGGCTCGGGCGTTGGTGCTCCGGCCGCGCACGCAGCGTCCTCCCGTGTCGTACCACGTCGAGTTCCTGGATATGTACGAACCAGGAATCACCTGGTATCTACCCAGCGCGCTCCGCAGTTATCTCAAGGCGCTCGGGCAAACGGCGTATGTGGGCGAGCCTGCCGGTACCTACGCGCGCGACATCATTCAGCGACTGATCATCGATCTCTCATGGGGCTCCAGTCGCCTCGAGGGAAACAAGTACAGCCGCATCGACACAGAGGAACTCCTCACCGGCGGACGCGAGGCGAACGGGGCATCCGATCGAGATCGGCAGATGATCCTGAATCACAAGGCGGCAATCGAGTTCCTCGTGGAGAACGCGCAGCAGATCGGTTTCGATCGATACACCGTGCTCGGTCTGCATGCCCTGCTCTCCGAAAATCTCCTCGGCAACCCGGAAGACGAAGGCGAACTGCGCAGCCGCCCCATTGGCATCGGCAACTCGGTATACACGCCAACGGCCATCCCGCAGCTGATCGACGAGCACTTCCGCACGATGCTCGAAAAAGCGGGAGCCATCCCCGATCCGATGGAGCAGGCGTTCTTCATGATGGTGCACCTGCCGTATCTCCAGCCGTTCATCGATGTGAACAAGCGGACCTCGCGCCTGTCCGCGAACATCTCACTCATCAAGGCCAATCTCTGCCCGCTGTCGTTCGTGGATGTCCCCGAGGCGACGTACACCCAAGGCACCCTCGCGGTCTACGAAAGCAACGATGTCTCGCTGCTGCGCGACGTCTTTGCCTGGGCCTACGAGCGCTCGTGTGCTCAGTTCAAAGTCATTCGCCAGGCGATGGGTGATCCGGACCCTATTCGGTTGAACTACCGGGCAGAGCTGCGAGCGCTCGTTGCAGATATCGTACGGGGCCGCCTCCGGCCCACGGAGGACATCCTCGTTTCACGCGCGAAACAGTCTGGCGTCCCGACGCACGATCAGGGCGCCTTCGTCGTGGCTGCGCGTCGGGATCTGCGTGTGCTGCGCCCCGATATCCTCGCGCGCTACCAACTCCGCATGAGCGAATTCGACGCCTGGAAACAGGCCACCGACACACCAGAGCCTCAGCAAGCAGGCGCGTAATGCCCCTCAAGAAGTCCGACCTCTACGCCTCCCTCTGGGCCTCCTGCGACGCCCTCCGCGGCGGCATGGATGCCAGCATGTACAAGGACTACGTCCTGTTCATGCTCTTCATCAAGTACGTGAGCGACAAGTACGCCGATAGTGCCGATTTCGCGCCGGCGGTCGTGATCCCCAAGGGGGCGTCGTTCGCCGACATGGCGAAGATGAAGGGGCACCCGAACATCGGGGACCGCATCAACACCGAGGTCATCCAGCCGCTCATCGACGCGAACACGCGCAGCCTGGCCCGTTCCGACTTCCCGGACTTCAACGACAAGACGAAGCTTGGCGATGGCAAGGAGATGGTGGACAGGTTGTCGGACCTCGTCGCCATTTTCGAGGAGCCGGAGCTCGACTTCTCGCAGCACCGCGCGGAACAGGACGACCTGCTGGGCGATGCGTACGAGTACCTCATGCGTCACTTCGCCACCGAAAGTGGCAAGAGCAAGGGGCAGTTCTACACGCCGTCCGAGGTGAGCCGCGTGATCGCGCAGGTGATCGGCATCGGGCCCGCGAACACCGTGAGTTCAACCACCGCCTACGACCCCACCTGCGGGTCGGGCTCGCTGCTGCTCAAGGTGGCCGAGCAGGCGGGGAAGCACATCACGCTTGAAGGGCAGGAGATGGACGTGACCACCGCCGGTCTCGCCCGCATGAACATGATTCTGCACGACTTCCCCACCGCCAACATCCGGCAGGGGAACACGCTGGCCAATCCGCGCTTCCTCGATGGCGAGCAGCTGCGCCGCTACGACTACGTGGTGGCCAATCCGCCGTTCTCGGTGAAGACGTGGAGCGTGGGGCTCACCCCGGACGCGGACCCGTACGGCCGCTTCGCGTGGGGCGTACCGCCGGCCAAGCAGGGCGACTACGCGTTCCTGCTGCACATCGTGCGCAGTCTCAAGAGCACGGGCAAAGGCGCGTGTATCCTGCCGCATGGCGTGCTCTTTCGCGGCAATGCCGAAGGGGCCATCCGCAAGGAGTTGGTACGCTCTGGAGTGCTGAAGGGGATCATTGGGCTGTCGGCCAATCTGTTTTATGGCACCGGCATTCCGGCGTGTATTCTGGTGCTCGATAAAGAGAACGCCGCCGCGCGCACGGGCGTGTTCATGATCGACGCCAGCAAGGGCTTCATCAAGGACGGCAACAAGAACCGGCTGCGCGCGCAGGACATCCATCGCATCGTGGATGTGTTCACGCGGCAGGTGGAGGTGCCGCGTTATGCACGCATGGTGCCGGCCAGCGAGATCGCCGACGTCAAGAACGACTTCAATCTCAACTTGCCGCGCTACATCGACTCCAGCACACCGGAAGACCTGCAGGACATCGACGGGCATCTGCGCGGCGGCATTCCCACGCGCGATCTCGACGCGCTGGGCGACTTCTGGCAGGTGCTGCCCACGGTGCGCGCGGCGCTGTTCGAGTCGGCTGGGCGCCCGGGATACGCTCGGCTCGCGTGTCCTATCGCCGAGGTGAAGCCCGCCATCCTCGGCCATGCGGAGTTCGCGGCGTTTCAACGGCTGGCCACGGAACGCTTCACTGCGTGGCGCGACTCGGCCACGCAGCAGCTCACAGCGTTCGACCAGGGTGGGCACCCCAAGGCGTTGATTGGGGCTATTGCCGAAGAGCTGCTGGCGGCATTTGAGACGGCGCCGCTGTTGGACGCGTACGACGTGTACCAGCACCTCATGGACTATTGGGCCGAGAGCATGCAGGACGACGCGTATCTCATTGCGGCCGACGGTTGGGCGGCGAAGCCGGCGCGCATTGTGGAAACGGACAAGAAGGGGCGCACGAAAGACCGGGGGTGGGCCTGCGAGCTGGTGCCTAAGCCGCTTATTGTGGCGCGCTACTTCGCGTCTGAGCAGGCGGCGCTGGAGGCCGCGATGGCGGCGTTGGAAGCGGCCACCGCCGCCATTGCCGAGCTGGAAGAGGAGCACGGTGGAGAGGACGGGTATCTGGCGGCGCTCGAGAAGGTGGCCAAGGCCGATGTGTCGGCGCGGCTCAGGGAGCTCAAGGGCGACAAGGACGCGACCGACGAAGTGGCGGTGCTGAAGCGCTGGCTCGAGCTGTGCGAGACTGAAGCCGCGTTGAAGCGAACAGTGCGTGAGCAGGATGCGGCGCTCGACGCGCTCGCGTTTGCGAAGTACGCATCGCTCACTGTGGCGGAGATCAAGACGCTCATAGTGGACGACAAGTGGATGGCGCGCTTGTCGACGGTGGTGCGTGGTGAACTTGATCGTGTGTCGCAGACGCTCACCGGGCGCATTCGCGAATTGGCGGAGCGGTATGCGACGCCGTTGCCGGCGCTGATGGAGGAGATTGCGGAGTTGAGTGCGCGGGTGGATGCGCATCTCGCGAAGATGGGGGCGGTGTGGGGCTGAGGGCGGGGTATAAGCGGACGGAGGTTGGGGTTATTCCGGAGGATTGGGATGTCTCCCTGCTTCGGGAGCTCGAGTCACGAGGAGTCATCGCGCTTTCACGCGGGAACGTGATCTCCAAGACCGACATCAGACGGGAACCCGGAGAGTACCCGATCTACTCGTCATCCGTTCACAACGAAGGACTTTTGGCCGCTACGGCCGCTACATGTTCGATGAGGAGCTCATTACCTGGTCAATTGACGGCGGTGGCCATTCCTTCCACAGAAGTCATCACCGATTTTCGGTAACCAACGTGTGCGGCTACATGCGCGTCGACGCGACGCAGGTAGACTGCCGTTTCCTAGCTTCGCAGCTTCAGAATCTCCACGGAGCAAAGTCCTTTGATTACCAGATTAAAGCACATCCGAGTGTAATAAGAGGCGAGTACACCATCCCTTTGCCTCCACTTCCAGAGCAACGCACCATCGCGTCCGCGTTGAGCGATGTGGATGCGCTGCTGGAGGGGCTGACGCGGCTCATCTCCAAGAAGCGCGACCTCAAGCAGGCCGCCATGCAGCAGCTGCTCACGGGCCAGACCCGTCTACCGGGGTTCACGGGGGAGTGGGATGCACGGAAGCTGGGAAGCCTTGGTCGCTTCGTGAAGGGCAGCGGCGTTCGGAAGGACGAGGCTTCAAGTGGTTCACTGCCGTGTATTCGCTACGGTGAGATCTACACAGTGCATAACGACGTAATTCGTGAGTTTCGCTCGTTCATCAGTCGCGAAGTTGCGGGTCACGCTCTGGCGCTTCAGTCCGGTGATCTGCTATTTGCCGGATCTGGCGAAACCAAAGAAGAGATCGGGAAATGCGTGGCGTTCGTCGACTCCGTTGAGGCTTACGCCGGCGGTGATATCGTGGTCCTCAGGCCAACTTCTTCGGTCGACTCAACGTTCATGGGGTTCCTCTTGAACGCACCTGGAATTGCGAAGCAGAAGGCAAGCAAAGGGCAAGGAGATGCGGTCGTTCACATCAGCGCAAGTTCCCTTGCCGACATCGAGACTCAATTGCCCGAGCTGGACGAGCAGCAGGCAATCGCTGAAGTCCTTTCGGAAATGGACACCGAACTCTCCGCCCTCGAAGCCCGCCGCGAAAAGACCGTCGCCCTCAAGCAGGCCGTGATGCAGGAACTCCTCACGGGCCGAACGCGGCTCGTGTGAGCATATTTCGCAATCGCACACCGTCGTCATACGCCGCCCCGTATCGCACTACCGATCCTTCAGCATCTGTCTCGTGACCGAAGCCAACCTGCTCCAACTGCTCGCGCGCGGCGAAGACAGCCGGCAGCAGTTCAAGCGTGATGTCACCAACGCTGATGGCCTGGCCGCCGAGTTGGTGGCCTTCGCCAACAGTGAGGGCGGTCGGCTTTTCATTGGCGTGCACGACAACGGCACTATCGCGGGGCTCGATGCGGCCGATGTGCAGCGCATCAACCAACTGATCGGCAACGCGTCGTCGCAGCACGTGCGCCCCGCCGTCCACCCTACCACACAGAACGTGGCCACCAACCGCGGGCTGGTGATCGTGGTGACGGTACCCGATGGTCACGCCAAGCCGTACCAGGACAACAGCGGTCGCTTCTGGGTGAAGCAGGGAGCCGACAAGCGACAGGTGACGGCCCGCGAGGAGGTGCAGCGGCTGTTCCAGCGCGCCGGACTGCTCTTCGCCGACGTGGTGCCGGTGGCTGGGAGCTCGGCCGCCGACATAGACAGCAAGGCGTTCACGGCGTACTTCGAGAAGCGCTATGGTCGGCGCCCCGATGCCGATGGGCAGTCACTCGATCAGGTCCTGCAGAACATTGGGTTGGGCGACGGTACGGAGCTCAACCTCGTTGGTGTGATGCTCTTTGCCGAGCGTCCGCAGCGGTTTCGGCCTGCGTTCATGATCAAGGCGGTGGCCTTTCCGGGTACGGTGCTGCACGACATGCGCTATCTGGACAGCGAAGACATTGACGGCACGCTGCCCGAGCAGTTCACGCGCGCATTCGCGTTCATCAAGCGTAACCTGCGCCACGTGCAGGGCGACCAAGGCTTCAACTCGCTCGGCCGGCTGGAGATTCCGGAGGCGGCGTTGGAAGAACTGCTGGTGAACGCCCTCATCCACCGGGACTACTTCACCAGCGCGTCCATTCGCGTGCTGGTGTTCGCCGACCGGGTGGAGATCATCAGCCCAGGCCATCTGCCGGACAGCCTGAACATCGAGGCCATCCGCTGCGGGGTGACCAATCGTCGGAATCCCACGCTCACCGACCACGCGGTGCAGCTGCTGCCGTACCGCGGGCTCGGGAGCGGCATTCGTCGAGCGCTTGAGGCCGGGGCGGAGGTGGATTTCGATGACGACGTGCGGGGGAACCAGTTCCGGGCGGTGGTGAAGCGACCGGCGACCCAGCAAATCACCCCACAAGTCACCCCCCCCAGTCGCCCCCCCAGTTATCCCCCCAGTCGCCCCTCCAGTCGCTGCCTTGATCCGGGCGCTGGGTGTCGTCGGAGAGCTTGGGAACGCGGAGATCCGCGCGCGCCTGCAGCTCAAGGATCGCGCAGACGTGCGGGATCGTTATGTTCGCCCGAGTCTCGCAGGGGGATGGGTCGAGATGACCATTCCTGACAAGCCCAGCAGCCGGATGCAGAAGTACCGATTGACGGCTGCTGGCCGTGTGCTGCTGGAGCAGCTGAACACATAAATGGCCTCTCCCCGTCCACTGCATCAATGATCTCTGAGTCCCGTTCTGAGCGCGCCACGCAGGACCGCGTGATCGCCCTGTTTCGCGACACGCTCGGCTACCAGTACCTCGGCAACTGGGAGTCGCGCCCCGGCAATCGCCACATCGAAACAGCGCTGCTGCGCGCCAATCTCACGCGCCGCGGCTACAGTGCCGCGCACATCAGCGCCGCGCTCCTCGAGCTGGAGAAGGCGGCCGAGGTGGCTGGTTCCACGCTGTACCAGGCGAACCTGCGCACCTATAGCCTGCTGCGCTACGGCGCCAAGGTGCAGGTCGCCGCCGGTGCGCCGCACGACACGGTGCATTTCGTAGAGTGGGACGAGCCCGCGCTGAACGACTTTGCCATTGCCGAAGAGGTGACGCTCACCGGCGGCCACGAACGTCGCCCTGACGTCGTGCTATATGTGAACGGCATTGCCATGGCCGTGCTGGAGCTCAAGCGCAGCTCGGTGGAGGTGGCCGACGGCATTCGGCAGTTGATCACGAATCAGGAATCCATTTTCAACGAGCGGTTTTTCACCACCGCGCAGCTGTTGTTTGCCGGCAATGACACGCAGGGATTGCACTACGGCACCGTGGGTACGCCCGAACAGTTTTTCGTGCAGTGGAAGCGCGGCGAGCCCGCCACGACGGGCGTAGCAGCTACTCCGGGCGAACTGCTCGACAGCCCTCTGGCGCAGCTCTGCGACAAGGCCCGTCTGCTCGACCTCATTCGCCACTTCGTCATCTTCGATGCGGGCCGCAAGAAGGTCCCGCGCCAACATCAGTACCTCGGTGTCAAGGCGGCGCAGGCGCGCATGGCCCAGCGCGAAGGGGGCGTGATCTGGCACACGCAGGGAAGTGGCAAGAGCATCCTCATGGTGCTGTTGGCCAAGTGGCTGCTGGAGCACGACCCGAGCGCGCGCGTGCTGGTGGTCACCGACCGTGATGAACTGGACAAGCAGATCACGGGCGTGATGAAGAATGCGGGCGTGGTTAGCGAAGACCAGAAGGACGTGCGTGTGACCACGCGGGCGCAGCTTGTAAGTCAGCTGGCCGCCACCGCGCCGCGGGTGATGTGCGCGCTGCTGCACAAGTTCAATCCGAACGACCTGGAGGGGCCGCCCCCGCCGCGGCACGGCACGTTCTATGTGTTCGTGGATGAATGTCACCGCACCCAAGGCGGGGCGCTCAACAAGCAAATGAAGCGGTGGCTCGAGGGGGCTGTCTTCATCGGCTTCACCGGCACGCCGCTGCTGCGCACGGATAAACCGCTCACGCGCGACGTCTTCGGCACGTACATCCACACGTACAAGTTCCACGAAGCCGTCTCCGACAAGGTGGTGCTCGACTTCCGGTACGAGGCGCGACACGTCCCGCAACGCCTCACGCAGGGCGAGAAGGTGGACGAGTGGTTCGAGACCAAGACCGCCGCCCTCAACAACTACCAGAAGTCGGTGCTGAAGAAGCGGTGGGCGAACATGCAGGAGCTCCTGAGCTCGCAGGAGCGGAAGGATCGGGTCATCGCCAGCATCATCGAGGACTTCGCGCTCAAGCCCCGCCTCAATGCGGACCGCGGCACCGCGATACTTGTTGCGGCGTCCATTCGTGACGCCTGTCATTACGTCCGCTTGTTTCAGCACACCACCTTCGGCAAGTACGTTGGCATCGTCACGAGTTACGAGCCCAATCACAACGCCATTTCGCGCGAGCCGGCCGACAGCGACGAGCGCTACAAGTTCGACACGTATACCAAACATGTGCTCTCCGCCGGTCAGACCACGGGGCAGTACGAAGCCGAGATCAAGCGCCGCTTCATCGAGGAGCCGGCCAACACGAAGCTGCTCATCGTCGTGAGCAAGTTGCTCACGGGTTTTGATGCGCCGAGTTGTACGTACATCTACTTCGACCACGAGCTGCGCGACCACAACCTGTTTCAGGCCATTTGCCGAACCAATCGTCTTGACGGTGACGACAAGCCGTTCGGGCAGATCGTGGATTTCAAGCAGCTGTTTGGCGAAGTGCAGGGGGCGATCTCGCTTTACAGCTCCGATGTACTCGACGTAGACGAAGCGACTGGTGAGGATGGCAACGTGCCAGTTCGCGATTGGCGTGAGGAGGGTCGCCGACAGCTGGAGAACACGCGGGAAGTCGTGATGCGTCTCTGCGAGCCGGTCCTCGCGCCGCAGGACGTGGAGCAGTATCTGCACTACTTCTGCGGCGAAGCGAGCGACCCTGAGGCGCTTAATGCCACGGAGCCGCTGCGAATCGCGTACTACAAGGCTACGGCCGCGTTCGCCCGCGCCTACGCCGAGGTGGCGACCGATATGGCCGCTCTTGGATACGACACAGCGAAGGCCGCTGGCATCAAGCACGAGGTCCACGTCTACGCCGACATTCGCGACGCGATCAAGAAGTATTCGGGCGAAGAGCTGGACATCAAACCGTACGAAGCCGACATGCGCAACCTGCTCGACATGTATGTGCTGGCCGATCCCGCCGTGGTGATCGGGGCGGCCGGTACGCAGTCGCTCGTGGAGATGATCGTCGACACAGGCATCAACGACGTGATCGCGCGACAGATCAATCGAGCCGGAAGACTGTCGAAGCGAGCCATTGCGGAGACGATCATCAACAACGTGCGCAAGGTGATTATTCGCGATCAGCTCACGGACCCGCGCTTCTACGAGCGCATGTCGACGCTGCTGGACGATCTCATCGAGCAGAGTCGGAAGGGCGCAGAAGCATACGAGGAGTTCCTGCGAAAGGCGGAGGAGCTGGCCCGCCAGCTGGCGGTGCGTGGCAGTCCGAACGGCGTGCCGGCGGTGTTGCACGGCAACCATGAGGCAACGGTGCTGTTCAACAACCTGCCCACGGTCCCGGCTACCACGTTTCTGTACCCTACTCCTGAGGAGGCGCTGGCGGCGTTTGCCCTCAAGCTGGACCGCACGGTGCGGGAGCAGGCGCCAGCCGGGTGGAGGGGTGATTACGTGCGCGAGTCGAAGGTGAAGAACGCCTTGTATCCCCTGCTCGACCGGGACCGCGAGGCCACGACGGCGGTGTTCGAGATCGTGAAGAATCAGCCGGGCTACTGATGGCCAGTTCGCTAAGCATCATCGAGCTTGGGGACGTTACGGTGGAGCTCACCAGGCGCGACGTGAAGAACGTGCATCTGGCCGTACATCCACCGGACGGACGCGTGACGCTCGTCGCGCCGGTCGGTACCCGTACCGACGTTGCGCGCGCGTACGCGGTGACGAAGTTGCCGTGGATCCGCGATCAGCGCACCAGGTTGCGAGCACAGGCGCGTGAGGCGCCGCGGCGCTTTGTCACGCGAGAAAGCCACTGGGTATGGGGGCGACGGTATCTGCTCGTCGTGAAGGAGCGGGACGCCAAACCCATGGTCACACTGGACCATCGTCGCATCACGCTGACGGTGCGCCCTGGGAGCACCGGCGATCGTCGGCGCGCCGTGATGCACGCGTGGCACCTGCAGGTACTGCACGATGCGGTGCCCAATCTGATCGCCAAGTGGGAGCGTACGCTCGGTGTGACGGTGTCGCGCTACTTCCTGCAGCGCATGAAGACCCGCTGGGGTGGGTGCAATCACGCCGCGCGCACGATCCGGCTGAACACGGAGCTCGTGAAGAAGCCGAAGGACCTGCTGGAGTACCTGATCGTGCACGAGATGGCGCACCTGATCGAGCCGAATCACGGGCCGCGGTTTCTGGCGTTGCTGGATGCGCACTATCCGGCGTGGCGCGAGGCGCGGACGGAGTTGAATGAGCTGCCGCTATAGGGCCGCGGCGGGCGGGCGTCACCGCGCGCGTCTTTCGACCTCGTCGAAACGTGAGGTAAGGAGCGCGATGGTGTCGCGTGCGCAGCCGAGGTCACGCAGCACGGTGGTCACGTCGGCGACCGCGCTGCGCACCTTGTCGAGATCGGCCGCGATATGAGCGGTTTCGAGCGACGCCTGCCGACCCACGGCGCGGAGCGTCGCGAGCGTTGGCCAGGCGTCGACGCCGCCGATGGCGGTGGTGTGGCACCCCCCCATGCCGGTGCTGTACATGAGGTCGTAGGCCGGGGCGAGGGACCACGAGCCGTCCGCCTCCATGAGGAACGCGAAGTTCTTGGCGTGATCGTCCCGGTTGTACATGAACACGTTGAACGCCATGCGCCGAAACATCTGGCGCACCTCCGCATACGAGCCGGTGAGCTGCCAGGTGAGCGCCAGAAGCCCCTCGTAATCGAGGGAGGGCTCACGGAACGACGCGTGCAGGAGGCCGCCGGCCGTATGCATGTGCACGCGCCCGCGCCCACCGGGGCCGAATCGGTCGAATCGTTGCACGGCGAAATGGCGCTGGCCGGTGGCGTCCGTGAGCAGGCGGGTCGGTGGCATCGCGAGTCCAGCGCGCTCCGCCACGCGCGCGTACGCGGCTTCGACGGCGCCCACATCGTCTCCGAAGAGCCGGCGATCCTCATCGTTGGCGAACTTCACGAGCCACGCGTCGTACGCGTCTGGGAGCGCCAGGTCGGTCCCGCTGGCGATCTCTGGTGTCACCCCGGCAACGAGTCGCGCGGGATCCCCGCCGGCGAGGCCGATGACGGATTTCGGCCGCGCGCCTCCGGGGGAGCCGCCCGTGAGCATGACGGCCTCGAGGACCTCCTCTTCGCTCCCTTCCAGCAGCCGTGCCGCCTGCGCGGCGACGGCGCCGAGATCAAACGCGAGCGGGTCGGTCGACTCGCGTTCTCGGAGCAGTGGGGACGCGGGCTCGAAGAACAAGGCGCCCATGGCGGCGTGTCCCACGGCGAGCGGGCGATCCAGCGGCGAAATGTCGTCGAGGCGTTTCCCTGCCCGGCGAAAGGCACGATCCTGCAGGCGACGACCCCACCCGTCGGGCAGGGCGTCGGCGAGGAGGCCGGGGAGCCGGTCGAACGCGCGGTCGTCATGGGTGTGCGGTCCCGGTCCCACCGCCAGACGAAAGGGCGAGAGCGGCAGAGGGTCCAGGCAGAACGCGTCGTGGTAGAAGAAGACCGGGCGTCCCTCGTGCAGGGCGAGGGTCCCAACGACGCGGTCGGGCACGGCGACGCCGTGTCGATCCATCCCGAACCGGAGCCCGACCTGCACGCGCGCAACAGGCTTCGTGGCGCGCGCGGTGGCCGACGGCCGGCGAGGCGAACGAGGCGTCACTTGCGCCCGCCGATTGTGCCGCCGCGGGGGCCCACGCGAACCAGCTTGGCACGAACGGCCGCGCTCGCATCGCGACGTACGCCGCGCTGCCGGGCAGGGGCGGCGCGCTCGAGATCCTCCAGCCTCTCGACCGTGACCGCCGGGAAGAGATCGTCGAGGCTCGGCGAGACGTTCAGCGCCACCACAATGCGCACCAATCGCTCGAACGCGATCTGCCCGGTAGTCTCGAAGCGACGGAGTGTGTCGACTGAGACGCCGGCTCGCTCCGCCAGGACCTCGCGTGTGAGTCCAAGCGCGAGGCGGCGGGCCTTGGCGCGCTCGCCGGTGCGCTGTACCAATGCCTTGGGAGTCTGCTCGATAAGTGGCTTTTCACGCATAAATAAACATTATATCGAAATGTTATAGTGTAAATATAAGGTGTTATTGTGCTCCCGCTACTTGGGGCAGCCACGGTGACCCAAGCCCAGAGCAGGTTCGCGGGGCGTGTTGGCGTTGACGTCCTCTCGAACTCATCTCGGGTAGGACAGCAAGGGCGACACGGGTGCGGGCGGCACCGTGTTGCCGGGCGCAGGAGACGTGCCCTCTTCGGGTGACGATAGGCAGCAGGCTGCCTGCTGCCGCCTTCTAGTTCCCAGCGATACGCTCGACGATACCCCAGTAGCACTACGAATGCTCAGACTATGCCTCTCTTGTGGACGGCAAGTGCTCAGAAGCACGGCCAGCGAAATGAGGATTCGCGGGAGTCGGATCACGAAGATCCCCGTGATCCACATACGCCCGTCGACACCGTGAGGTCGCGCTGGTAGCTGCATCTCGTCGCTCCGTTTGCTAGGACGGAAGCAAGCTGCGTTGGCCATTGTAGTTGCGCATCCGGGTGGTTCCGAGTATTTCCGAAGCCATGCCTACGGAAAACCGAAGCACGCGAAAGTCATCGGCGAGCGTCCGAAAACGAGCAAAGTCCGCAACAAAAGACGCCTCCAATCGAGCGTTCCAAGATCGGCTCCGGCTGCTTGTTCGCGGCTTCGATAGCGCGGCAGCCTTCGCAAGGCACTGCGGAATTCAACAGGCTCGTGTCTCTGAGTGGCTCGCGGGAGAGCAGATGCCAGGCGCGAGCTTGCTCAGTCAGATATGCGAGCGGACGGGCGTCTCTGCCGACTGGCTGCTCATGGGCCGCGGGGGCGAGAGTGTCGTTCCGTGGACGGCGAGTAGATCACGCGAAGAACTCGAACAGGATCTTGCGATCCACGTTCATTCCCACATCCGCAGGCGCGACAACGAGGGCGCGTTCAATGTCGTCAAGGGTCACGGGCTTTCGACCGATTGGCTGGTCGACGGCTGCGGACTGATGAACTCGCTGCTGGAGGCCGAGGAGCAGCGTATTCGCGACTGGGCCGTGTGGGAACACAAGGTTGATTCACTGCTTCATGTATCCGAGAACATCGTCGAGACGCTGAAAGCCATCGTTCCGTTGCTGCCGGAGGATGATGTTGAACTTGGCGCTCGTGTGCAGCAGCTCGGTGAGGCAGCGATTACAGCGCTTTCGATCTCGAACGTCCTCGATTCGCCGCCACCACCGAACTGCATGCGTCGATTCGGAGGAAGAGTCACGTGGTCATCCCGGGTGGGCCCCACACTCGCCTTGAAGCGTTTGCTTGATCGCGTGAAGAGAGCCCCAGAGAAACGCGGGCGCCGCCAGTTTCAATTCTCTGCGACCGGCAAGCTGATCGTGGCTCCCGTTGATGCGCTGAAGCCATGATCCCATCGTCCCTCCCCGCCCGAAACCCTGAGCGTTTTGTCACATTCTTTGTCACATCGGCACGATGGAAGGCCTGTCACGCGTGATTTCCCCTCTGAAGATCACAACCGCTCTGATCGTATCGGTCGTCCGAAGGGAACTACGGCGCGTACATCGAAAACGCGCAGATCGCGCGGCGATTCGCGACGAATGGATCCTGACGGCGCTTCAGAATACAACAGCCGAGCTGGTTCAGAGGGATGGCCGCATTCGCCACTGGGCGTACATTGTGGAGGTCGCTCGTTACCTGTGCGTGGTGTTGCTCGCGGACGGCGTCACCGTTCACCACGCCTTCCTCGATCGGAGGTTCACACCATGAACGTCAAATACCTCAAGGACACCGATACGGCGCTCCTCGAGTTTTCTGACGCTGCCGTCGAGGAAACGCGAGAAATCAGCGAACATGTGTTCGTCGACTTCGACAAAGCGGGAAACGTGGCGAGCATGACCATCGAGCATGCGGCAACCACGGCGCGTCTGCCGCATGTCCGGATCGAAGAAATCGACGCCGGCGCTGCCTGAACACCGGCGCACGGGCGCCGGCTGAAACGCCCTGCCGCGCCGTGGCGTAGGTTGAGGCATGACTTCATTCCAGCCCGCGCCGCCGGCGCCCCCCGGTGACATGCGTATTCAGATCGGCACCAACGGCGTGACCGTCCTGGGGCAGGGGGACGCAGAAACGACCGCGGCGCTCACGGTGCAAGCGCAGATGCTCAAGGCGCGCGTTGCGTCGCTGACCAAGGAAATCGAGGCCGTAAAGGCGGAGATGAACGCGCCGGGTTCCGCGCCGCTCATGCCATCGAATCAGCTGCGGCTCACCGGACTCGAGGGACGCCGCGCTGACGCCGAAGAAGCGCTCGAACGCGTCGAGAATCAGCTGGCGGGAGTCGGTGCGCAGCCGACGTTTACGGAAATCGGCGTGCCGCCGGAGCTGCCGGGCATTCCCTTCGACCCGAATTTGTCGTCGGCGCAGGAGAAGATCTTCATCGCGGCGTTGGCGGCCATTGTGTGCATCGGCATGCCCATCGCGATCGCGGTGGCGCGTCTCATCTGGAAGCGTACCACGACGCGCCCGGAGTCCGGAGCTAACCCCGACGATGCGCGGCGTCTCGAGCGAGTCGAACAAGCAGTCGACACCATTGCCGTCGAAATGGAGCGCATGTCCGAAGGGCAGCGCTACGTGACCAAGCTGCTGGCGGAACGCGCAGAGCGCGGAGGCGAACCGGTGGCGGTTCCGCTCGCGCGGAGTGCCGACGAACTGGGGAGACGCTGAGTGCTGCGCTGATGCCGGGGCCCAGGGGCACACCACGATCCGTCGCTCTCGCGATCCTCAAATTCGCCGTCGTCGCGTGTGGAAGCGAGCCGCTCTCGTCGCCCACCACGCCAACGTCCACCCGACAGGCGTGTGCGGTTGCGACCTCGCTGTGCGCAGCGCGCATCGAAGTCACACCGGGCCGCTTTGTGCGCAGTTATCAGAGCTATTCGCTGGGCGCCGGTGATTCCCTGGTCACGCAGGCCGTCGTGGTGGTGCATGGCACCGATCGCAATGCCGACGACTACTTCGCCACCATGATGGATGCCGTGCGGTTGGCCAATCGCGTCCCCAGCACCATCGTCCTCGCGCCACGCTTCATCACCGCCGATGACAGTCCGGCCAGCGACGAACCAGTCTGGACAAGCAGCGGATGGCGGCAAGGCGATCTGTCGAGCAGCACCGGGCCGTTGCCACGCATCAGCGCGTATGCGGTCGTTGACAGCATCGTCGCCGCGTTGGGGAATCGAGCGCGATTCCCGCGGTTGACGCGCGTTACGATCGCGGGACATTCGGCAGGGGCACAGCTGGTGCATCGATTGGCCGCAACGAGTCGTACGGCAACGCTCAATACGGGCATTGCCGTGCAGTTCGTCGCGGCTAATCCCTCGACGTGGCTATACCTCGGCCCCGAGCGCGCCAATGGCCGCGCCTTCACGGTGCCCGCCTCACGAACCGATTGCGCCGACTATGACGACTGGCACTACGGATTGCAGAACCGCAACACGTACGCCAATGCACCGTCCATGGCCGCGGTCCGGCAGAACCTCACCCAACGCGATGTGACGGTCTTGCTCGGGACTGCCGATACACTCACCGCCGATCTCGACGTAAGCTGTGGGGCCAACCTGCAAGGCGCACGGCGGTACTCGCGCGGGCTCACGCTCATGGACTACATGAACACGGTATACCCCGGTCATGCGCACAAGCTCGTGACCGTAACCGGCGTCGGTCATTCGAATGGCGGAATGTTTACGTCGGCCAACGGTCGGCGGGCGCTGTTTCCGGAGTGAGGTAGTCGTATTGTCGTATTGGTTGGTGCTGCCCGGTGCTGCTCGGACTGCCCACGCTCCCCCTCAGTGCACTCTCACCACGGGCACGCCAACGTACACACCACCGGCCTCGAGTGTCGCGAACTTCGGGACCACGGATAACGCGCCCACTTGCACGTCAGCGCCAGACTCCACGCCGATGCCCACCACGCTGCCGATGCCAACAAGGGTATTGCGGTCGAGTCGCACCGCAGCGGTTTTCAGGATGCCGCGCTCGACCACATGACCCGACACGTGCGCGTCGGAGCCGATGACCACGCCGTCGGCAAACTCGAGCAGGTTGTGGTCCATGAGTGAGAGACTGTTCACCCACACGTTGCGGCCGACTCGCGCGCCGTTGAGGCGCATGTACCAGTTCCAGATCGTGGTCGACCGGAATGCCGGGCCGGCGAAGATGCGCACCACATGAATGGTCATGAGGTAGCGTCCCCAGTTCAGCACTGGCCAACTGAAGTCTCCGAGCGGCAGTTCCACATTGGCCGGCGTGCGCCAACCCAGCACCTTCGTGGCAAGCGCGGAGTACAGCATGAGCGAGCAGGCGCACGCCAGATACACCGGCACGAAGGCCAGTGAGGCCAACGCCAGTCGGAGCCATGTGGACAACGGCCACGTTGACTGCCAATGTATGAACAGCACTGCAGGCGCGAGCGCGAGGCCGGTGATGATCGTTTCCACGAACACCACCGACAGCGCAGCCCACAGAAACCGAGCCCTACCATGCGAGGTCGCAGTCATTGAATCAGGCGCATGAGGAAACGGAACGCGCACCGGTGGGCGAGCGAGGGCGCATTGTTCCCGCGGCGCACCACCCTGAACATTGTCACGTTCAGGGCCAAGGGCCACCACTGATTTATATCCCCGGACTCGACGGCACGGGGCTGTTGTTCTACCGACAAGCTCGGCTGCTGGCGCATCGGTTTCGCGTGATCACCTTCCGGCTACGCGATGACGCGCTCAGCATGGACAGCCTGGTGGCCGAGGTGGCGCGCCACCTGGATGATGCGGTGCCCGATAGTGCGCCGGCGATCGTGGTTGGGGAATCGTTCGGGGGCGCACTCGCCATGAGTTTCGCGCTGGCATATCCGCAACGCATCAGGGCGCTCGTTATCCTGAATTCGTTCTCGCGCATCACGCCGAAGATCAAATTGTACGCCGCCATCACCGCGGCGAGCCTCGTACCCTGGGGCACCATGCGAATTGTTCGGCGGCTCACGGCGTCGCGCCTCCACTCGTCGCACACGCATCGTGACGAGATCAAGCGTTTTCTGTTGTTGACCCGCGCCACGACGCGACGCGGCTACATCAACCGGCTGCGCATCCTGACACAGTACGATCTGCGTGATCAGCTGAACGGCATCCGCGTGCCCACGTTGTTCCTCGCCGCCGATGAGGATCACCTCATTCCATCGGTGGAGCAAGCCACCTACATGTCGGCGCGCGTTCCCAACGCCGACATGCGTGTGCTGCACGGTCACGGCCATGGCTGCTTCTTGGCGCCCGATCTTAACCTCGATGCAATGCTCAAGGAGTGGGGCAACCGGTAAGCCGCGCACCCTTATCTCGCCCGCGCCCGCCTATCCTGACGTCAACGGATTGGACCAGCGTACGCCGCGAAACCGTGCGAAGTCGGCATCGGCTGATTCCAGCTCGGCGCCATGCTCGATGGCCAGCGCGGCGAGATGCGCATCGGTGCTCAGGTTGCCTGCGCTACCGCTTTCCGCAAGCAACGCCCGCAGAATACTCCAGTGGTGTTCGCCGGGCACAATCAGCTCAACATTGGGATGGGCGAGCCATTCGTCGACGAGTGCCATGGCACGCGTCACGGGTATGGGGGTCTCGAACACGCGACTGCTGGTGACCAGGCGCAGAAACCCCAGGACCACCACCCAACTCAGCCCGATGGTCTCGTCGCCGCCAAGGCGCGCCTCCAGCCAGTCACGCGCCGGCGCGTGCTGTGGTGCATCACGGTTGACAGCGTAGATGAGCAGGTTCAGGTCGACGACACGCATCAGCGCGATATCACTTCCGCAGATGCAGCTCGCGCACGTGCTCTTCGTCCTCGAGCACCGCGGCCAACTGCAGCGCGTGATCGAGATTGGCCCGCGGCGCACCCAACGACACGGTCGGCACCCGATACGTGGCCACCGGTTCGGCAATCCGCGCCGCCAAGCCCGCCCGGATGACGCTGTTGAGCAGCGCCTTCACCGACGTGCCTCGGCGCACCGCCTCCAGGCGGAGCTGCTCGAGGAGCTTAGGATCGAGATCGACCGTGGTGCGCATCAAATGATGCTAATGCATCAATACAATGATGTCAAGACATCATCAACGGCGGGGGCGCTTGCCGGGTACTATCATTGCCCCTTCGCGTGTCGTTCCGCCCCCCCTGTCCGAGAGGTTTCTCGATGTCCCGCGCCCTTCGCGCCGTCGCTGTAGGTCTGCTGCTGACGCCGGCGCTCCTTCCCGCCCAGGCAACGGCCGCCCAAGGCGCCTCCGACCCGCGTGTGGCCGCCCTCGTCGCGAGTGTGTCGCCCGAGAGACTGCAGGCGACGGCCACCAAGCTCGCCAGCTTCGGTACCCGCTCCACGCTCTCCGACACCCTCTCGACCACGCGCGGCATCGGCGCCGCGCGCCGCTGGATCTTCGAGGAGTTTCGCAAGGCGAGCCCCAAGCTGCAGGTCGCGTTCGATCGCCACATGTTGCCGAAGCAGGGGCGCATTACACGCGACGTCGAGTTGGTGAATGTCGTGGCCATCCTTCCCGGCAAAACCGATCGCCGCATTTACCTCTCGGGGCACTACGACTCGGTGAATCCGCGCGGCAATGCGCCCAATAATCCGGGCGCCGGCGCGGGGGCGCGCACCGAAGCTGGTGCGGGCGCTGCCGGTGGTGACGCGCAGATGCGCGCCGAGATGGACCACAACGCCGATGCCCCCGGCGCGAACGACGACGGCAGCGGCACGTCGCTCACCCTCGAACTCGCGCGCGTCTTTGCCAACAGCGGGCTCGAGTTCGACGCGACGCTGGTGTTCGTCACGTGGGCCGGCGAAGAGCAGGGGCTCATTGGCGCTATGGTGCACGCGCAGAACCTCGCGGCGGCCAAGTCGACGGTCACCGCCAACTTCAACAACGATATTGTCGGCAGCAGCCTCGGTGGCAACGGCATCATCGACGCGGAGAGCGTGCGCATCTACTCGCTCGGCCCCGAAGACTCGATGAACCGCTCGCTGGCGCGCTACATCGCGCGGCTGGCTGGCATCTATGTGCCGTCGCACACGATTCGTCTCATGGCGCGCGAAGATCGATTTGGACGTGGCAGCGATCACTCGTCGTTCACGGCGTTCGATTTCCCGGCGGTGGTGTTTCGCGAAGCCAATGAGAACTACCAGCGCCAGCACAACGCCGAGGACAAGCCGGAGGGGATGGACTTCCGGTATCTCGCGCAGAACACCCGCGTGAATGCGGCCGCAGCGGCGTCGCTTGCGCTTGCGCCAGCGGCGCCCAAGGTGACGACCGGTGGTGGCACGCCGACGATCAGCCGCGGGACGTCAGGGTACGATGCGGCGCTGCAGTGGGAGGCGTCTGCTGGCGCGGCCGGGTATCGCGTGTACTGGCGCAACACGTGGAGCAACGACTGGGAGCGTTCGCAGTACGTGGGCAATGTGACGCGCTTTCAGCTGCCCAATGTGTCGATCGACGACTACGTGTTCGGCGTGGCGGCAGTAAACGCGGACGGGCACGAAAGCCTCATCAGCGCGTACGTCTCGGCAAACCGGCGCATGCAGGAAGTGCAGGTCAAGAAGTAGCCACGGTCGCGTGGTGACTGCAACAACAACAAAGGGCGCCCCCATGTCGGGAGCGCCCTTTGTGTGGTACGGCGCTGCGGTGCGACGTGACGCGATTACTTCGTCGCAGCGGCGAGCCGACGAATTTCACCGGCCATCGCACGCGTGCGTGCCGCGTCCTTGGCACCGGCGACGTCCTTCGTGACTTCTGCGGCGAGCGCCGTCAGCGCAGCCGCGCGGGCCCGGCCCGTCTTTGCTTCGGCGGAGGTGAGAGCGGCGTCGATGGCCGAAGTGCGCGCACTCGCGAGGCCTTGGCCACGCACCAGCTGGTCGAGGTACGACCGCACCACCACGAAGGCGGCCGGCCACACCATCTTGGGCTGGCTCTGCGGGTTGTACTCGGTGAATGTGACCAGCTTCGCTGCGGCGATTTCGTTGGCCGTGAGTTCAGCACTCGGCGTGAGCTCGAGAATGTCCATGCCACGGTCGAGTTCGGACGAGAAGATGAGGCCGTTCCAGTAATACGCGCCCCACGAGCCGCCGATGACGTTGCCGCCACCACGCACGTTGGGGTTCATGCTGGACGCCGCGGCCGACGGCACGTCGACGGGGCGCGGCGGATCGATGGAGCCACGATCGAAGTAGCCGACTTCGAAGGCCCTGTCGGCATCGCTGAAGTCCATGATGCTCACGCCGCCCTGATACCAGCCCTGCACATACAGATCGCGCCCCGGCACGGGAATGATGCCGCCGTTGTGCGACACGCAGTTCTCTTCGGCCGCCTGCGCCGACGGCAGCTTGAAGTACGCGCGCTGCGCCTGCTTTTTCTTCGCGTCGAGCGTAATGACCGTGTTGCCGCCCAGCTCGATCATGCTGGAGGCCTGGCACATGGGGCCCGTGCCGCCGCCCCATTCGTCGGTCTGAATGAGCTTCTTGCCGTCGTTGCTGAACGCCGCAGTGTGTCGGCCCTGATAGTTGTTCGTGTCGGCGAGCGCGTCGATACGGAACGGCTTCTCGGGGTTGCTGATGTCGACGAGGATGGAGTGCGTGGAGCACGATGCCGCGAGCAGGTTGAGCGCGGGATACGCCGTCACGTCGTGGCAGTTGCGCGGCCCGTCGGGCATACCAGCCACCGGCGCCGGGCGAGGCGCCCGACCCGCAGCGCGGGGATTGACCGGCTCGCAGAACTGCCTGCACTCACCGGCGCCACCGAGTCCCGTAAAAACACGAGCGCCCGGAATGACTTCAGCGCGCTCCGGGTGATCGAGCGCGATCTTGATGATGTCGAGCTGATACAGCGAGTTGGTCGGATCGGCGGGGTCGTTGCCGTTCTTGCAGCCGGCGAGTTCCGTTTCCGGACGCGCGGCCTGCTGGCCCGACACGTAGAGGTAAATGATGTTCTTGTTCGTCGGGCTGGGGACCAGCGTGTGCGTGTGCGAGCCTTTGCACGTCTGCACGTTCTTGATCAGCTTGGGCGCCTTCGGATCGCTCACGTCGAAGATGCGCACGCCGGCCATGTGATCCTTGGGATCCTTCACGCCGCCGTCGCCGCAGTCGTTACGGTTACCGGGCCCTTCAGCCGAGAGGAAGAGCAGGTTGCCGTAGATGGTCGGATCGCCCTGCGACGTAATGCAGCGGACGGCCGCGGTCATGACCGGCTTGGCGGGGTTGTTGATATCCCAAATGGTGAAGCCGGCGAAGTTGGCCTGGTAGACGTAGTTGCCGCGGAAGGCGAGGTCGGAATTGATGAACGTGAGCCCGCGCGCGGTGTCGAACTGCGCCGCCTTCTGCACCGTCGAGACGAGGCGCATGTTCTTTTCGGCCACACCCGCGTCGTACCGGCCGGGCTTGAGGGTACTGCGAGGGTCCTTGTTGCTCGGGAACGTCTGGGCCGACGCGAGCATCGGCGCCGCGACGGTTGCCGCAAGGAGAAGCAAGCCACGCATCACGCGCATGGGGTTACGTCCGGTGGTGGAGGGGAAACGGGGGGAACAGGGGAGCACGAGAGTCATTTGGCGGGCAACTGCGCCAGCAAGCGCTTCATGATGCCGATCTCGGCGGTCTGCGCCGTCACCACATCGTTGGCGAACACATTGGCGTCGACTTCCTGACCGGCGCCTGGTGTCTTGAACAGGTCGTCCACCATTTTGATGGCGCCCGCGTGATGCTTGATCATGCCATTCAAAAAGAGGCGATCGAAGGCCGCGCCTTTGGCCTGGCTCATGGCCTTGAGTTCGTCGTCACTGAGCATGCCGTCCATCCGCATGTCGTGCCACGATGACGTGTCGGGCGCGAACTGCTCATAGCGGCGCAGCCAGTCCTGCATGATCTGAATCTCTGGCACCTGCGATTGATCGATTTTGCGCGACAGCTTGAGGAGCTGCGCATTGGTGCTGTTCGTTTCGGCCATCTTGGCCATCACGATCGCCTGCGCGTGGTGCGCGATCATGCCCTGCATGAACTCCACATCAGCTTTGGTATACAGGGCACCCTTGGGGATCACGATCTCGGGCCCCATGCGGTGCATGCTGTGGTCCTGCGCCCACGCCGGTGCGGTGAGCAGCAGGCTCAGCGCGGCGACGGTAAGGACGGAACGAAGAGCCATGGTACGAACTCCGGTGTTGAGCGGCCGGACCGGGGGGCGGCGGGAGCCGGGCGCCCCGGTCGGGGGATAAAGAGACGTTACGGCATGGCGCACGGCTGCACCAGTAAAACGGCCGGACCGGCCGGATCGTTTAGCGGAGTGTTCAAGGTCTCCGCCCCACGACACGCGCCTGTCCCGTCGCGTATAGCCGCCCTGTGGCTGGCGTGCACGCCCGCGGCACGGCTCTCGCAAGCCCAGCCTGTTCCCGTCACCTCACGGGCGCCGTGGGGGCACCGTCGCCACAGGTGGCCCATCTTAGCCACAGGTGGAGGGGACAGCGCGGAGCTGGTGGCCTTTTCGCTTGACGGGAAGCGCTGACGCCCCGGTTTTCGCCGACATGGCCATTCGGCTATTTTTCGCCGCATGTCCACTCCACTTGCCAACGTGCGGGTCGCGATCGTCGGATCGGGACCGGCTGGGTTTTATGCCGCAGAGGCGCTGCAGAAAGCGGCGCCCGGTATCGCCATCGATCTCATCGACCGCCTCCCGACGCCCTTCGGGCTCGTGCGCGGTGGCGTGGCCCCGGACCATCCCAAGATCAAGTCGGTTACGCGCATTTTCGATCGCATCGCGTCGCAGCCAGGCTTCCGCTACATCGGTCATGTACGCGTGGGCGAAGACGTGAGCATCGACGAGCTGCGCGCCCGCTATCACGTGCTGCTGCTCTCGTACGGTGCCGATACCGACCGCACGCTCGGCATTCCGGGAGAAACGCTGCCCGGCAGTCATGCGGCCACGGAGTTCGTCGCGTGGTACAACGGCAACCCCGACTACGCCGCAGCACAGTTCGATCTGACGCAGCGCGCGGTCGCTGTGGTGGGTATTGGCAACGTGGCTATGGACGTGGCGCGTATTCTCGCCAAGCCGACGAGCGTGCTGTCCGGTACCGACCTGGCCGATCACGCGCTGCAGGCACTCGTATCGTCGAACGTGCAGACCATTCACCTGGTCGCACGTCGTGGCCCAGTGCAGGCGGCGTGCACCACGCCGGAGTTGCGCGAGCTCGGTGAGCTCGAAGGCGTGGATGTGGTGGTGAACCCGCGCGACCTCGAGCTTGATGCCGCGAGTGAAGCGCAGTTGGCGGCCATGGAAGACCGCAACCCGGCCAAGAATCTCGAGGTGTTGCGCGATTGGGCGGCGCGTCCACTCACGGGCGCAAGGCGCCAGGTGGTGCTGCACTTCAACGCGTCGCCGGTGGCGCTGTCGGGCACGGACGGCGTGGAATCGATGACGGTGGTGAAGAACCGCCTCGAGTCCGACGGGAAGGGTGGCGTGCGGGCGGTGGCGACCGACGAGCGCTATGACATCCCGGTGGGTGTCGTGTTCCGCTCGGTGGGTTACAAGGGACGCGCGATTGTCGGCGTGCCGTTCGACGAGCGCAACGGTGTGGTGCCGAACATCGGCGGACGCGTGGTGGAGCAGGCGGGGAGCGCGACCACGGTGCCCGGGCTGTATGTCGCCGGCTGGATCAAGCGCGGACCGCAGGGGATCATCGGCACGAACAAGCTGTGCGCCACCGACACGGTGACCCAGGTGCTTGCCGATGTCGCAGCAGGCGCGATCCCCACGATCAGCGACTCGCTGCCATCACTCGATGCGTTGCTCGCTGAGCGCCAGGTGACGGTCACCAGCTGGAGCGACTGGCAGACGCTCGACAAGGAAGAGCAGGCGCGTGGTGCTGCGGCGGGACGGCCGCGCGTGAAGATCACCCACGTTGGCGAGATGCTCGAGATCATCGGCACGCATCGCCGCTGATCGCTGCGGTCACACGCGCTTGCCTGTGGCATAGCGCCCATGCCAGAACGCTCCAGGATTGGGCATCCCCCTCTACTGGAGCGTTTGACGGATCGTGGCGCGCTTCTCCGACGTGCGCACCGACAGTCTGTTTGCCGCTCCCGCGTGCGGCGCCGTTGACGAGGTCCGTCGCCAGGTCGTTGCCGAGCGCTTGTCACGGGTGACGGGGGACATCCGCGCACTCATCTGCTCCAGCCGCCTTGAGTGGTTGCAGGCGGTGTTGCACCATGACCCCGAGTGCGTCAGTGAAATGATGGCCGGGCATCAGGATTCCACGCCGCCGACGCGGTGCTGGCGCGCGCGCTCGACGCGGCCGCCATGCTCATGGACCCTTCGATCGGAGCGGATGCATGAGGATGCTGGTGATGTTCAGCTCGACGATCGGGAGCGCGGTTGGATGGTGGGCGGGCGCGCCGTTCGGGATCATGACCGCGTTCATGGTGAGCATGGTGGGAACGGCGATTGGCGTGTGGGCCGGCCGGCGACTCGCGACGCACTGGGGCCTCTAGCCTACGAAGCCACGGACGGACGGGGCGCCGTCGGGCAATTCCACGACGGGTGCAGGGGGAATCCCTGCTGACCCGCCGCCGCGAGCGTGATAGCGTAGGCGATATGCAGGTCCATCTCCTACGCTGGGGCCGTTATGCGCGATGTGGTCAATGACCTCACGACAGTCGCTACGCAGTTCAATCGGACTGTCGCGGCGCAGGCGGCGCGTCAGCCGCTGCCGCATGTGCAGACCGTCGCCGAGTCCGATTTGACGCATCTCCCGGCACCGGTCGCACGCTATCTGCGACGCGCCGGTGTGGTCGGGCGCCCCCGCGTGCATAACGTGGTCGTGGAAATGCAGGCGCGACTGAATCAGGGGCCGGGACAACCGTGGATGGACACAGCAGTGCTGCAGGTGAGTTTCGTCGATCACCCCACGCGACTGTTTCTGCTCAGCACGTCGATGCACGGCCTCCCGGTGAGCGGACTCCACCAATACAGCGATGCCGGTGCGAGCATGGAGATCCGGCTGCTGGGGCTATTGCCCATTGTCAACGCCTCGGGCGACGCGTTTGCGCACGCCGAGACGGTCACCGTCCTCAACGATTACTGTGTGCTGGCGCCGGCGGTACTGATCGATGAGCGTTTTCACTGGCACGCCGTCAATGATCAAGAAGCGACCGTCACGTTTCACAACGGTGCGCATGTGGTCTCCGCGACGATGCATTTCGACGCACAGGGGGATCTCACCAACTTTTCGTCGACGGACCGGCATGTCCTCGATGCCGACGGTGTTCGCTGGACGACCCCGCTGCGCGCGTACCATGAGTTCGGTGTCGCGCGACTGGCCAGTGAAGGCGACGCCATTTGGCACTACGAGGACAAGCCCGATTGGTGCTACGGCACGTTCACGATATCCCGTGTCCAATACAACGTGCCGCCGCACGAGCTGCCACAGGCGAAGCATCTCACGGAGATCGCGCGGCGCTAGCGCCTACCCGCTGAAGCTTACGCCGTCACCAACCGCGTAATCGCCGCCAACCCCTCGTCGCCGATATCCAGGCTGTACTCGTTCACGTACAACGCGATATGCTGCGCACAGACCTCGGGGGACAGCTCCTGCGCGTGCACGCGCACATACTCGCGGCTCGCCTCGGGATGATCGAATGCGTACTGCACTGACGCGCGAATGGCCCGTTCGGCGTGCGCCCGTACATTGGGCGGCACATCACTGCGGGCGCAAATGCCGGCCAACGGCACGGGAAGCTGCGTCTCGCGCTCCCACCAGTCGCCAAGATCGATGGCCTTGCGGAGTCCATGCTTGGCGTACGTGAACCGGCTCTCGTGAATGATGAGCCCTGCGTCCACCTCACCGTCGGCCACGGCGCGCAGAATGCGATCGTAGCGCATTTCGACCACGTTCGGCAACGCCGACGCCGCCAGGCGTAGCAGTCGATACGCGGTTGTTTCGCGCCCGGGGATGGCTACGCGCAACTGCACCGCGTCGTCGAACGTCATGGGCGTGCGTGTGACGACCAACGGCCCGACGCCCTTGCCGAGGGCGGCGCCGCTGCGGAGCAGGGTGTAGCGGTCGCCGACGCCGGCAAATGCACCGACACTGAGTTTGGTGAGGTCGAACGCCCCCTCATGCGCGCGCCGATTGAGTTCTTCGATATCGAGCAGGACGGGCTTGATCACGAACGGCGCATCGACCAAACCGAAGGTCAGGGCATGAAACGCGAACGTATCGTTGGGACAGGGGGAGTAGCCGAAGGTCAGTTCACGCACGGCGGAGTAACTCCTGCATGGTCGCCACGAGCGTGGGCGTCACGGTCGTGATGGCATCGAACGCCGTGGCGAAGTGCCAGCGGGCGCGGTCGTCTTCTTCGATGTCGTTGGAGATCGCGCGCACTTCGATAGCGGGGACGCCGGCCCTCTGCGCGGCGCGTAGGACACTGAAGCCTTCCATGGCTTCCACGTCGCATAGGGTCGCATCGCTCAGCGTACCGCCCACGCGGGCGCTGGTCCCAATCGGCAGCACGCGCGCGCGGGGGACGTCGCGAGAGAACGCCTCGAGCAGCGACGGGTCGGACGTGAGTCGCGAGGGGGCCCACTCGGCTGGCAGCGCCGAAAGGTCGGTGTAATGCGAAGCACTGCCGATGACAAGCGAACCGGGGGCGAGTGCCGCAGCCCGTCGCGCGCCGGCAATGCCGACATGAACGATGCCGTCAGGGTGGTGCTCTTGAATGGCTCGCGTGGACGCGATGGCGGCCTCGACGGGACCGGCCCCACAGAGCACACCGATGAACGGCGCGGTCGATGCACTGAGCGCATCCGGCGCCGTCAGTTCACGGCTCGTGGCGGCAATGACCAGAATGCGTGGCGCGCGTGGCATGGGAGAAGTGTAAGAGGCGCCACGCGCCGGTGCACAGTCACCCGGTCGTCTGAACCGGCGCTGCTCCCCATGATGCCGGGTCTACGTCGGCCACCGTCTGCGAGAGGGTCCACGCGTGGCCGGCGGGGTCTCGCACCGCGGCCTGGCGCTCGCCAAAAGGCAGCGTCGTGGGCGCCGACAGTCCGGTGGCACCGAGGGCGAGGGCGCGCGCATACGCGTCGTCGACGTTGGATACCCGCACGAGGAGCGTGGCCGGTGGCCGTCCGCCGCTTGCCGGCGCACTCGAAGGGTCCCAGGCCGCAACAACGACCGCTCCGTTGCCCATGGTGAGTTGCACGCGGGGACCGGGCTCCCGGAGCCGCTCCACGCATCCCAGCACCTCCCGGAGCCAGTGCACTGCCGCCTCGGGATCGGGGTAGCTGCGCGTGGGAATCAGGGTAGCGTCGGGCATCGAGCGGTTCGCACGGCCAATACCACCGCCGCGATGCAGGGCCCGCGCAAACTCCCGCTCCGATAACGCCGCCAAGCGGGCGCCCTGCGCCGCGAGCGCGGCAGGCCAGGCGGACGCGTGCTGCTCCCGCGCACGCGGATCGGCAAAGCCGCTATGCGTGAGGGCACAGTGGGTGGCGCCCTCCGGGCCGGGAGTAAATCGCACCGACAGCTGCGTCTCGACGCCAGCCGTTCCGCGCGTTACCCACGTGCAGCGCACCAGCTCGCCTGGGACGAGCTCCAGGAAGCGCCCGTAGTGCGGGTGGTGTACGGCCGGCGTGCGTCCCAGTTCGCTCACCGCGAAGGAGAACGGTTCCCCTTCACGCGCGGTGGCACGTACCGACGCTTCGTCGGCGAACCACAGCCCCCACCCGGTGGTCCAGGCGACGTACAGGCGGTCCGCCGTGACGGGGAGCAGGCAGTCGTAGTGAAAGGGGGCGACGGTCATCGGGGGATGCACGGGAGAACGTATGACAACGGGCGCCCAGCTGGCCTCCGCTGTCGGGGAGCGTCGGAGGTGACTAGCATAGTCGCATGCCGATGAGCGACTACCAGCAGCGCGTCGACCGCTGGATCAGCCAGTTCGACGAGGGATACTTCGAGCCGCTCACCAACCTCGCCCGACTGACGGAAGAGGTGGGTGAGTTCGCGCGCGAAGTCAATCATCGATTCGGGCAGAAGCCCAAAAAGAAAGATGAGCCCGACGCCGACCTCGCCATGGAAATGGCCGACATCATCTTCGTGCTCATCTGCATGGCCAATCGGGAAGGGATCGATCTCGACGACGCCTTCAACGCGATGATGACGAAAGTGGAGACACGCGATGCCAATCGCTGGACCCGCAAGTCTCCCGCACCCTGACCTTATTCCGGGACTGATATCATGACTGTGATGTCACTGAATTCCTCGGCGCGCATAGCGCGCACCCTGCTTCGCGTTGCGGCCGTCGTGCTCGTGGCCGCCTGCGGCGACGGCAGCACTGCGCCGGCAGCACCGAAGCTGTTCGAAAACGTCGTGGTTTTCGGGGCGAGCCTCGATGACACCGGCAACGCCTGCAATGCGGCGCCGACGTCGTGCCCGCCCTTCCCGTACGCCAACGCGCGCTTCTCGAACGGTCCGCTGTGGGTGGAACAGATGGCTACGACCTTGAACGCGCGAGTTACTCCCGCGCTCGGGGGAGGCACGAACTACGCGTTTGGCGGAGCGCGCACCGGCCCCATTACGGGCACCACGCAGGCGTCGCCCAACATGCTCGCGCAGATCGATCTCTATCTGCAGAACGGCAGCAAGACGGATCGTGAGCTCACGCTGTTCGTGGTCAACGCGGCGACCGTCGGCAACGATATCACCGACGCCCTCACGCAGGGGCTCACGAACCCGCAAGCGCCGGCAACGATTCTTGCCGGATCCGTGGCGAACGTCGGCACGATGGTGACCAGACTCTATGCCGCCGGTGCGCGCCACATTCTGTTGGTGAATAGCACCGACATCGGACGCACCCCGCAGGTGACGCGCCTTGGAGCAGTCGCCAGCGCAACGGCCACGGCGCTGTCACAGCAGTTCAACGCGGCCCTCGCCGCGCAGCTTCCCGCGTGGCGCGCCGCGTCGGCCGGGCTCACGATCTATCCGCTCGATCTCGGCGCGCTCACCGCGCAGGTCATGGCGAACCCGTCGTCGTTCGGCTTCACGAACGTGACGAATGCGTGTGTCGTCACCTCGCCGCCCTCGGTATGCGGCACGCCGGCCACATTCTTCTTCTGGGATAGCTTTCACCCCACGCAAGCGACCGGCGCGCTCGTGGCGCAGCGCGCATTGACGGCACTTGGACGCTGACGCCGCTCGGGCGCTGACGGAACGCACATGCTGACCTGGTGGGCCTACGGCATGGTCATCGCCTTCATGGCACTCATCATGACCAAACGCTTGTCGCCGCTCACGGCGCTCATTCTGGTGCCCACGGCGGTTGGTATTCTCGCGGGCTTCGGCCCCGGCTTGGGCGAGATGATGCTGCAGGGCGTCATCAAGCTGGCGCCCACGGGTGTCATGCTCATGTTCGCGATCCTGTATTTCGCGGTCATGATCGATGCGGGGCTCTTTGCCCCCATCGTGTCCCGGCTGGTGGCGCTGGTGCACGGCGACCCGGTGAAAGTCGTGGTGGGCACGGCGGTACTGGCCCTCCTTGTGTCGCTCGATGGCGACGGGTCGACGACCTACATGATCACCACGGCCGCGATGCTGCCGTTGTACCGGGCGCTGGGGCTCCGGCCGCTGGTGCTCGCGTCGGTCACGATGCTCGCGTCCGGCGTGATGAACATTCTGCCGTGGGGGGGCCCGACGGCACGCGCGGCGAGCGCCTTGGCCATCGACGTGAGCGACGTGTTCGTCCCGATGGTCCCCGTCATGGGGGTCGGCATTCTCTGGGTATTGTTCGTCGCGCATCGCCTCGGGCGTGCCGAACGAAAGCGCCTCTCGGTACAGCGTGCCGACGAAGAGCAGGCGACACTGCGCGAAGAGCTCGCCAATCCCGCGTACGAAGACGATACACAGCACCGGCGTCCCGACCGGCTCCTGGTCAATGCGGTACTGACGGTCGTATTGCTCGCCGCGCTCATTCTCGCGCTCTTGCCGCTGCCCGTACTCTTCATGCTGGGCTTCGCGGTGGCGGCACTCATCAACTATCCGAGTATCGAACAGCAGAAGGCGCTGCTCGCGCGGCATGCTGGCAACGCGCTGGCGGTGGTCGGGCTGATCTTTGCGGCCGGCGTATTCACCGGCATTCTCTCCGGGACCAAGATGGTCGATGCCATGGCGAACAGCGTGGTATCGCTTGTCCCACCGGCGCTTGGCCCCTACCTCGCCATCGTGACGGGCGTATTGAGTGTGCCTTTCACGTTCTTCATTTCGAACGACGCGTTCTACTTTGGCGTGTTGCCGGTTCTGGCGAAGGCGGGACAGGCGTACGGAATCACGGCCGCGGAAATGGCGCGCGCGTCACTCGTGGGGCAGCCGGTGCATCTGCTGAGTCCCCTGGTGCCGTCCACGTTCCTGCTCGTGGGGCTCGCCGGCGTCGACTTCGACGATCACCAGCGCTTCACGCTCAAGTGGGCACTGCTTTCGGCCTGCGTGTTGCTCCTGGCCGGTCTCCTACTCGTGGTCATCCCGCTCGTCGGCCATCGCTGACGAGCGGGACTGCCGCAACACTATTTAGTCCAGAAGGCGATCGCACCGCATCCGGTCATGCCGGCACCGAACTGCGCGGGCACCTGGCCCTGTGTGTAGATCTCAACGCCGAGCAGGTCTTTGGGGCGAACGACCGCATCGAGTTCAGCGGCGGACAGCGGCACACCACCCATGTCCGGCATCTGCAGCGGGAACCCGTTGAGGAACAACGCCGGCGAGCAGCGTGGCGAGAAGATGCCACGCATCGAGATTTCCTGATCGAGGCCGCCCCCACGCTCCACGTAGACGCCCGGAATGATCCAGAACAGCTCGGAGACCATGACCGGGTTGCGTCGCGCAATCATCTCTTCGGTGATGTAGCGGCCAACACCGCTACGCACGCGCTGCTGGAATTCCTTGAGCAACGAAAACCGTTCATAGTTCGCCAGCACCTTCACGGTGTCGAGGACCGAGCGAAACGTGCGCAGCGACGCGCTGAACGCGGGGGCGTCGTCGAGGACATTTACGGTCGTGCGCTGGGGGTAGAATCCGACCGCGCGCACATCGAGCAGGCGCGTACCCGCCGGCGCGTTGTCGAAGAAGAACTCCCCGTTCGCGTTCGTACGCGTCGTCGGTCCATTGACGATCTGCACGGTGGCGTTTTCGAGCGGTCGTCCGTTGCCATCGCGTCGAACGACACCGGCAAATCGCGTCGATCCGGTCCGAAGCACACGGACGACGGCGCTGTCGCCAGTGCCGCTGCTCGTCGTCGTCGTGGTGATGCTGCGCCCGACGAACAGTTCACGGCGCTGCAGCGCATCTGCGGCGACTTCGAACTCCACGTGATCCGTGCTGTCGCTGTTGCTGCGCGCGGCGACCTGCACAAAACCCTCGCGCGGAATGTTGCAGACGCCGTACCATCCGTTACTGCCTGCGGTCGTTCGCCGGCGGACGATGCGTGGTGCCATGCGTCCTTTGCCAAGCTGGTATTCCAACCACTCCACCGTCACGGTGGCGTTGGGGAGCGCGTTGCCCGTGGCCGCATCGCGCACGAATCCCATGAGGAGCGTCCCGGGGTTGTTCGCGGAGGGTGCGCCGCATACCGCCGAACGAATGCCGACCGCCGACGGCACGGCGAGATCGGCCGCATCGAGGTTGCGCGCGACGTCGATGGTACGTGTGAGCGGTTCGAGCCCCAACGAGTCGAGCACCGTGTGATGAAAGCCCAGCGTGTAGCGGCCGGTGGGCACATCGGTGAACGCGTAATGGCCCAGCGAGTCGGTGAGCGCCATACGTCCGCCTTCGCTCCCCGATAGGTCGACGAGTTGAACGACAGCGCGTCGCAGGGGGAAGCCGGTGATGCTGTCGTGCACCTGACCGGTGACGCGCATCCCTTGCGGCGTGCGCACAGGCGGCACGCCCGTGTGAGCCGCGTACATGGGCTGTGCCTGCGCGGCGTGCGCGAGCAATCCTGCGACGACCAGACCAGCCGCAGCTGGGCCAATGAGAGAGCGCATGGCAATTGGTGGCAAAGGGGCTGTTCGTGAACCGCCTACCAGAAAGCTACCGATCCCCCCGGAACGAGGCCAGTCCTCGACAACGGCTCGTCCCACTCCTTCAGGGCGGTCCGTTCAACCATCGCTCGCATTGCGCGCGCAGGCGGCTGCCAATTGGCGTCTCCAGCGCATGCCGAAGCAGCGGCAGCGGCTTCGGGGTGGCATACCACGCGCGATACAGCTCGAGCATGGTTGGAAAATCTGACGGGGCGCGCTCGAGCGTTACCGCCATGCCGGCGCTCACGGTGCCACGCTGCAGCACGCGCGCATAGGCGCCGCAGCGCTCAGCGTCGCGGAAGCGTTTGACGAACTGCGGGTCGGCCATGCGGGTCGCGAGCGTGCCGCACGGAATACGCGGTCCGGTGAGTTCGAGCAACACTGAGCCGATCGTGACACGATCGCCAACGCGAACGTCGGGCCACCATTCCGACAGCGTGAGATTCTCGCCGAAGCTGCCGGAGTGCGTGGGGGCGACGCCGCGGGCGTCCCACCAGGCATAGTCGGACTCGCTGTACAGATAGACCGCCTGATCCGGTCCGCCGTGGTGCGTGAGGTTGCCTACGCGGTCGCCAACGAGGCCAAGCGGTGTCACCTCGACGCTGCTGGCGATCGCGTGTTTGTAGATGCCGGAGCGCTTGCGTGGCGTGTCGGGCGATAACGCCTGGAGCGTGCCGACATTGACGGAACGCAGCGTGATCATACGGCGCGTGCCCGCAAGTGATCGCCAAGTCGCAAGGCGAGGGCGACGATCGTCAATGTGGGGTTGGCCGCACCGGCCGTCGTGAAGACGCCGGCACCGGCCAAAAAGAGATTGGCGAGTCCGTGCACGCGGCACTCCGCATCGACCACTCCGCGACGGGGATCGGCATGCATGCGTGTCCCTCCAATGTCATGCCACCCACCGCTCACCAGCGCGGGCCAGTGGGTATCGTCTTGCAGCAACCAATCGCGCAGTTGCACGCGGCCAAGACCCAGGCGGCCAAACTCGCGACCGACATTCGTGTACAGCGTGCGAATGGAGCGCTTGTCGAGCGGCGTCAGCTGCCAATCGAAGCGCACACGCGGCACTCCCAACGCGTCGACGTCGCGGCCAATGGTGACACGCGAGGCGGGGTTGGGGGCTTGCTCCTGTCGGATCATCAGGGAAAACGTCGGCCGCGCCTTGATACTCGCAGCGTCGTGAGCGCCTTCCGCGCTCCGGTAGTCAGACGGCAGACTGTCGCGGGTATCGCGGCGGAAGCCCTCGACAACGTCCGGCGGTTCCAACTCGAAGGTGCTCTTGGCTTCGCCCTGTTCCGGTGGCGCTTCGAGCGCGACAGTGGCGTTGAGGACCTGATGATCGCGCTGTTGCGCGTCCGTCAGTCGCAATTCGGCACGTGCGGTGGTGACGCCAAAGTCGTGCGCGTACAGATACATCGACTGCGCCCGCGTCAGGTGTGCCATGCCCCCGGGCATCTCGATGTGCTCCATGAAGCAACGACCGACCTGATCGTGCTGATTTCCCAGGCCGGCCGCGGCGCGCGCATTCGAGGCAAGCAGCAGTCGCACATTCTGCATGGTGCTGCACGCCAGCACGAACCATTTCGCGCGCACGGTAAACTCGCGTCCATCGAAGTGTCGAACCGTGACCGCCTCAATGGCGCTGGCTGCTTCGTTGGCTACCACCTGCACGACATTGGCATGCGTGTACAGATGGACATTGGGCGACTGGACGATGGGGTCGTGGAACTTGCTGCCGAAGCGCGTCGGCGCGCTGAATTGCCAGAGCTTCTCCTGCAGCACGGTGCGGTCGAGCGGGAGCAATTCGCGACGCGCATCCCGTTGCTGCCAATGCGGAACGTCGTACGCGTACGGCCCCAGATCGAGCAGTGGATGCGCGCGCGCATAGAACGGATCGAGTATCGCCCGCGAAATGGGCCAGCCGCTCTCCGGCACCCACGGCCGCGCCTCGAAATCGATGTCGTCGAGCGGGGAACAGTAGCCACCCCAATGCCCGGTGGTGCCACCGAAGTAGTGCAAGCGCGCGGCTTCGAGCGGATAGTACGGCCGTCCCACGATCTCACCGCGATAGAGCGACTGCAGCGCGTCTTCGCGATCGAACCCGCCGCCTTCGAGGAGAATGACGCGTTCCGTCCGGCCAATGAAATCGAGGGCGAGTGCAATGCCGGCAGCGCCGGCACCAACGATGCAGACGTCGCCGTCGAGCGTGTGGCCAGCCGGCAGTGTTCTCGCGTCGGTATGCACGGGCCGTCAGCTGTGCGCGAGGGCGTAGAGGGCACACTGGCGCGCTTCGGCCGCCGACAACATCCATCCGTCGACGAAGACGGTACGGTTCTGCTCGAAGTCTGCCGCGACCAGTGCGTCCAGCGGTGGGGCGGAGCTCCACGGCCACGGGGTGGCGATGTCCAGGATGCCGTCGCGCAGCGAATCGGCCGTGCGTTCCGCCGGCGTCATCTCCAGATAGACTCGGCCAATCCGCACGATGCGGTCGTGCCCCATGGAGGCGAGCAACGCCGGGGTGCCGAGGGTCTCTCTGGTGTAGCGCGGCGCATTCCAACAGCCGGAAAGTCCGGCGAGCAGGGCGGCGCCGGCCGTGGCCGCCGATGCGGAGAGGAACGTACGGCGTTGCATCGGGCCAACGTACGTCGGCCGCACGAGCCTCACAAGCGGCCGTCGCCCACACAACCCGGGGATTTCTGCTGGGACGAGATTCAGGAGCAGACTGCGGCGACCGATGCTCCCAGCGTGTCCCTTCGACCTGTATTTCACGACCCCTCCGGACGGCGCAGCCGAACGGTGCGCTCCGTGCTCGTTGCCGTCGGCGCGCTGGCGGCGCTGGTGGGCGGTTCGGTGGCGATCGGTGTGCTCAACCCACCGGTCGTCGAGCCGTTACCCATTGGCAGCGCCGCCGGCGGCCGCGCGGTCCTGCGTTCGGCCCGGGCCGCACGCGCCGGCGGTGCGGTGGCGCCGTCATGCCCGTCGCGCGGGTGTGCGCCAATGCCGGTCTCGGGGCATGTCGGAACGCCGGTGTCGGACCCCATCATTGCCGGGTTTGCCGTGCAGTGGGACCCGGCCAGTCGTGCTGCGGTCAAGCGATACGGCGCCAAGCTCGATTGGGTCATTGTTGAAGGCGCGTTCATCGGACGCGGAAAGCGCGACGAGATTTCCGTTGCGCTCAATGAGGACCTGCTCGACGATGCCCGTGCGCACGATGCCGACGTGCACCTCATGCTCACGAACTTCGGGGCCTCGGGCTTCGACTCGACGCTGGTCACCGCCGTCGTTGGCACGGCCGCATCGCGTACGCGCGCCGTGCAGCGCATGGTGCAGGCCGTCGAGCAATTCGGACTGCAAGGGGTGACGGTCGACTTCGAACTCGTGCCGCAGTCGGCGCATCCGCAGGTGCTGGCGTTCATCACCGAACTGCGCGCCGCGCTGCGTCCGCTCGATGCGGTCGTGTCTGCCGCCATTCCGGTGAGTGTCGAAGATCAGTATCCGCTCGCACAGTATGGCGCGGCGCTCGACTACGTCATTCCCATGTTGTACGACGAAACGTCCGAGGCGAACGACGCCGGCGCCATTGCCAGTGCATCGTGGTTTGCGGAGCGTCTGGATGTGGTGCTCGATGCCATCCCGGCGCAGAAGCTGTTGGTGGGTCTTGGCCAGTACGGGTATCACTGGCGCAGCGATCGCCCGGAAGGGGCCACGATCAGCGTCAGCGAAGCCATGGCGCTCGGGCGTTCGGCCAGTGGAGGCCCGTGGTTCGATGCCAACACGCGCAACCCGTATGCCACCTGGCGCGACGCGCAGGGCACCACGCACACGGTGTGGTACCTCGATGCCAGTACCACCTGGAATCAGCTGCGCATGGCGAGCGCCACCGGCGTGGCGGGTATGGCGCTCTGGCGTCTTGGTGGCGAAGACGCGACGCTCTGGCGTGTGCTCGGCCGCGAAGGGCTTATCGGCACCCCCGATTCACTGCGCGCGCTCCCCAACGATGGCGTATCGGTGATTGTCGGTGATGGCGAGGTGCTGGCGGTAGAGGGCCACCGCGGCACCGGGTTGCGTGCGGTACGCGTCGATGCCGCAGGCTTCGTCGAGGGACAGCGCCTGCTCAAGCCTGCGGGGGGCTATCTCGTGTCGCGTGGCGGCGGCCAGAGCAAGCGCGTGGCGCTCACCTTCGACGACGGCCCCGACGAGCAGTTCACGGGCCCCATTCTCGACACGCTCGCCTCACGGCATGCTGTGGCGAGTTTCTTCGTCGTGGGGCGTCAGGTGCAGCATCTGCCCGAACTCGCCCGTCGTATCGTGGAGGAAGGGCACGAGATCGGCAATCACTCGTGGAGCCATCCCGATTTTGCGCAGCTGAGTACGGCGGCCGTGCGCATGGAGCTTGCGGCCACGGGGCGTGTGATCGAGGCGGTCACGGGGCATCGTCCGCTGCTCTTCCGCCCGCCGTATATCGGTGACGCGCGTCCCGCCACAGAGGATCGTCTCCGCCCGATGGCTATCGCCAACGAGTTGGGCTATCGCGTGGCCGGTCTCGAGATCGATACGAAGGACTGGTTCGAAACCGATCCCCAGAAGATCATCGCGAACGCGCTGTCGGCGCTCGAGCGCAAGAACGGTCGCATTGTGCTGCTGCACGATGCCGGCGGTGACCGCGCATCGACCATCGCGGCGCTGGGCCCACTCATCGATTCGCTGCGCGCGCGGGGGTACGAACCGACCACCGTGGCAGGATTGCTCGACGGCGCGCCACAAGCGGGGACGCCGACGGCCCCCGACAACGAGTTCACGCAGCGTGTCATGACGATGGCGGCGGTTCGTATCGTCAACGTGGGCGAAACCCTCCTCGGCGGCACGTTCCTGCTCGCGCTGGTCCTCGGCGTGCTGCGCCTCATCGCCATTGGCGGGCTCGCCGGCTTGCAGCGCTTCGTGCCACGCTTTGCCCGTCCGCGCTATGGCCGTCGGGCCGAAGATGCGGAGTATCATCCGCTCGTATCGGTCGTGATCCCCGCGTACAACGAAGGGCGGGTCATTGGTCGCACGGTGCGCTCGGTGCTTGCCCAGCCGTATCCGCACTTCGAAGTCATCGTGGTGGATGATGGGTCGAGTGACGATACCCGCGACGCGGCCACCGCCGCGGCCAGCGATGAGCGGCTGCGCGTCGTTCATCATGTGAATGGTGGAAAGGCGGCCGCACTCAACTACGGCATGACGCTCGCCAATGGTGCGGTTATCGTCGTCATCGATGCGGATACCTTGCTCGCGCCCGATGCCATCACGCACCTGGTCCGTCCGCTCGCCGATGCGCGCGTGGGTGCGGTCGCCGGCAATGCGAAAGTCGGCAATCGCGTGAACCTGGTCACTCGCTGGCAGGCCGTGGAGTATGTCACCAGTCAGAATCTCGATCGCCGCGCGTTCGTGATGCTGAATTGCATCACTGTGGTGCCCGGAGCCATTGGCGCATGGCGTCGGCAAGCGGTGCTCGATGCCGGTGGCTTTCGCACGGATACGCTGGCCGAAGATCAGGATCTCACGCTGACGCTGTTGCGCCGCGGCCATCGCGTGGCGCTGGCCGATCAGGCGGTAGCATTCACCGAAGCACCGGAATCGTTCGAAGCGCTGCTCAAGCAGCGATTCCGCTGGAGCTTCGGCACACTGCAGTGTGCCTGGAAACATCGGGCCGCCCTCGGGCGCTCCAGCACCGGTGCGCTTGGCCTTGTCGGGCTCCCGAACATCTGGCTCTTTCAGCTTCTCTTCCCGTTGCTGGCGCCGGCCGCCGACATCGCGCTGCTCGCCACGCTGGCGCGACTCGTCGTCGAGACGCCGGTGCTGGGCGCTCACGCCGCGTGGGTGCACGCCGAGCCCGTGGTACTGTTGTATCTCTTCTTCCTGGCCGTCGATACCATTACGGCGCTGATTGGCGTGGCCTTCGAGCCCGGTGAGCGACTGTCGCAGGCGCTGCTCGTGCCGCTGCAGCGCATTGCCTACCGGCAGGTGTTGTATCTGGCGCTGCTCAAGGCCATGCGCGCCGCCCTCAAGGGGTGGGCGCCGGGCTGGGGAAAGCTGGAGCGTACCGGGCGGGTCCGGGTAACGTGAGGTGCGTCAGCGTTTCCGCGGACGCATGGTGAGGTAATCGAGCAGCACGTCGGTCTCCCCGCGTGAATCGTCCGAGTCGCTCTGGATCGTGATGGCGATGACGCGGAGCGACGCGAGGGGAATGCTGGGATACGCTCGCTGAATGTCGGCGGCGAGGTTTCGCGTCACGGTGGTCCACTGTCCTCGTGCTGCGGGGCCACCCACGTTCATGACCCACGCTTCGGGAAGCACGGAGAAACCGATGCGTCGGCGTGAGGCGCCACTCTCCATGAGCGAGTCGGCAGCCGGCGTGCGTCCCTGTGCGTCGGTTCCGGCCCACGTGTATCCGAAGAGCACACGACGCCCCTTGCTCGCCGGTCGCTCGTCGCGGAGTACATACCAGAGTTTGAGCGCCGCATCGTTCTTGCCACTCCCGCCTTTGCCGGGGGCCACTCCCGTCACCTCCCGGTCGACACGGGCGCGCAACGCAAGCTCTGGGAAGTCGGCCGGAGCAAAGCGAAAGGCGACGGTGGTCATCTTCATCGCTGACCGCTGCGTGTGCAATCGACAGGCCCGTCCGCTTTCCGTGTCCGCGGTGGTCATGGAGAAGCCGTTCTGCGCGCTGTTTTCGCTGCCGCCGTTACCCGCATCGTAGAGCATGGCGAACTCCGCGCGGAAGGCACGCATGTCCTCCTGATCGCAGAACATCGCGATCCCGGTGGGCAGCAGCGCTGGTGTCGCCTCGATCATCGTGCCGTCGGCAAGCGCCTCCACGGTGTTCATGCGAAAGGTCTTGTCGGCACGCCAGCCGGCATTGCCATTTGGCAACCGCTGTGGTGTACGTGTCGGCGCACGCGCGACGGCCGCCGCCGTGGTCATCGCAAGCGCCACCGCGCGATCGCTGTGCCATCGCCGCCGCTCGGCCACCAGATGACGCCAGGCATCGGCCGCTGTCGGTTCGAATGCGCCCAGTTCATTGAGCGTGAGCAACACGCTCTCGAGTACGCTCTCTTGGGGAAAGGTCGACGCGCTGCGTGCGGCAATGTGATCGCCGGCGACCGTTCCCAGGTGGACCGACGGAATACTGGACGGAAAGCGTGAGGCCGAAATGGCCACGACGCCGTCATTCTCCTCGGAGAAGTGTCCCAGTCGCTTGGTGATCTTCATCCAGGGATGCGCCGCTCGCATGTCGCTCGCGAGGGACAGCGAATAGAGCGGCACGAGCGTTGGCAGTCGCGCGCCGTCGCCAGACCAGAATGCGGCGCGGTTGGCCGGCCACAGCGACTCGACGGCGCGTGTCGTATCGCATGTCGCCGCGCGCGGCGTGGCGGTCGTCAACCGGAGAAACTCGTCGGAAATGTCAGCCCGTTCGGCCACCGGTGAACCGCCATGTGGGGTGGCGATGGTCACCAGTGCGATCACCTGCTGTTCTGCAAGCGCGTGGTCCCGCAACAGCGCTTCGGATGCATCGACGCCACCTTTGGAGTATCCGATGATCAGATACCGCGGCGTGGGATATCCCCGGGAGAGGCGTCGTTCCGTATCGCGCTTCAAGGTGGCAAGCAGCATCGTCGCATTGTCGTGTGCGCTGCATCGTCCATCGGTGCCGGCGTTCACGATGCGCACGCCCAAGCGCTCGCGAACACTGCGTAATGCGCGCTGCCAGATCTCGCGGTCGAACAATTCGCCAAAGATGCCGGGCGCATAGACCACCGTCACGTCACGGAGCGGCGCGTCATAGAGCAGCGGTACGGTCGCTCCGTCAACGCGTCTGGTGAGCGCGCGTTCTGCCAGCAGCTCCGTGAACAGGCGCCGAACGATCGTACTGTCGTCGAGCATTCGCGCGGGTCGTCCGCGCACACTGTCGCGAAGGCCACCGTGCCACGCCCTCGCGAACTCCCGATCGCGCGGATCCGCAATGGAATCGCGCTCCGGCGCGTCTAGCGCGGCGTCGACGAAGAATGGCACCGTCCAGGCCGCCATCAGTGCGCGCCGCAGTGCCTCCGCGGGGGCTTCGCGCGAACGCTCACTGGTGCGGAGATCGCGCCGCAGGGTCGCAAGCGGCGAAAGCTCGGGAATCGTGCGCAGTCGTGCTTCGCTGTCGTCGAGCAGACGGCGTACGGTCCTCGTGGTGAGGTCGGGGGCTGGAGGCAGGCCATCGCCCAACGCCAGGAGCGTGTCGATATGTCGCGTCACGCCGTTCACTACCTGTGCGCGCTGTATCGCCTGTTGTGCGCGGATGAACTGTCGCCGATGTGCGGCGGTTGCGGTCGACTCACTGGTCAGTGTCGTAGTCAGCGCGCGGAGGCTACCCCAGTCGAAGTACTCCGCCGACAATGTGAGCGGACGAACCCGGCGCAGAAACGCGGCGTCTGGGTGTTCGTCGTCGCGCCCCGTCGCCACCTGAGCCGGCGATACCGCAAGGCTTTCGGCGAGCAGGCGCGCATCGTGCGGGGCCTGTGTGAGTGCGCGCGCAAACAGTGCACGCTCGCGTACGCCGGTGCGTGCGAGGACTTCTTCGCTGCGGAGATACGGGGGGAGGCTGTCGTGTGTGCTGGCCACGAGCCCAAGCGTCGAGCGCCTGCTGAGAGCGCCGTGTGTGCGGACCATCTGCACGTAGCGCCCCAGTGTACCGGCCCAGCAGTATCCATCGCGGAGATTCACGATGAGATCCGGGGCGTTCTCGACATCCTTGCTCGCGCTTCGCACCAACCGGAATGCCGCATCGGGGTACGCGCCCCCTTCGGTGGCTTGGCGCATGATCGTATCCGGGACCCATCGTGCCGCGGTGCCACGCACATTAGCGAGTGGTGCGGGGATGCCGAGCGGATTGCCGGTGATCGTGGTGTACGACACCGCGCCATCGTCACGCCAGCGCAGTTCTGCTTCGCCGGAGTCGGCTCCGACAATGACGATCCGGCGATCGGTGTTGCTCACCTCCAACCAGGTGACGAGGTCGACACCGGGGTGCCGCACCGCGGCATTGGCCACGCTGCGTCGCCGACCAAGATCGGCGAAGTACATATCGATCATACTGGCGAGCGCGAGCGTGACGATGCTCACGCTGTTGCTTCGCGTCAGACTGCCCGTATCCTGCCGGACGAGCCCCGCCGTTCGAAGCGTGGCATCGAGTGAAACACGCTTCAGCCGTCGCTCGGGCTGTCCTTCGGCGCCGGCACCGGCGTTCCCGTGATCCGAGATGATCCAGCTGTGTACCGGCGCCCCCCCGCGAGCCGCGAGCGAGTCGAGCACCCGCGACATCATGGCATCGAGACGTCGCAAGTACGGATGGAGTCCGTTCAGGCGTGTGTGGGCGAGGGCATCGGCAGCACCGATGAACGCCACATGATGCGCGCCAGTGAAGTTGTCGAGCACGGCGCGCTCCGCTTCGGCCAACTCCCGCTCCACGAGCCGATCGCCGTTGAAATACATGAGCGGTTCGACCATGGGATCGAAGTACCAGTCGAAGCCACGCATGTAGTTGAAGGGTCCCGCCTGCCGCGCGAAGAGCTGACGCGGGTCGTCGGCCACCCGCATCTCGTCGAGGTCGAACCAGTTGGCCTCCACGGAGCGCAGCGTGCCGCGCGGACCGAACAGGCGGCGGGCGCCGGTGAGCTCTGTCCATGAGGCATGACTCATGGAGGGGTAGGGAGCCATGTGCCGACCGGCGAACGTGAATCGCGAGAACAGCCCACGGCGCCGCGCTTCGGCAAACGCCTCGAAGCTGAGCCCATCGACCGCCCAGATCAGGGTGCGCTTGGCCATCGAATCGGTGCGCGGCGGCGGCGTGACTGGCGTATGTGCCGGCGGACGAACCGACGAGGCGGTCAACGGCGCGGGCGAGCTGGCGGCAGCTACCACGATCACTGTCGCTACCGCCACGCCGATTCGGGCGAACAGTCGCATACTCCACAATGCCACGGAATTGGTCGGCTGTCGATATCTTGACCAAACGACTCATCTCACACCCCAAAGGCGCTCTACCTCGTGCACACGGTGCTGCTCCGGCTCCTGTTTCCCTCGTGGGCCTTCTTTGATCGTGTCACCGAAGTCGTGCGCCTCGAACTGCGGACGCTCGACCAAGGTGGCGCGTTCACCCCGTGGCATAGCGCATTGCTGGCACCATCGCGGACGCTGCTCGCGCTGGTCTATCATCCGCGCGGCACCGCACACGTGGTGCAGCAATCCGCAGTGGAGCGCTTTTCCGTCGGGGTGGAAGAGCAGGCGTTCGATCAGGTCGCGCACGACATCGTGGCGGCGATTGCGTGGCGGACGGTGTCTGTCGCGACTCCCGGTTCGACTCCGTGGCAATGGCGCGTCGTTGCTGTCGATCACGCGACGCAATCAGACGCGCGCGTGATATTCGAAAGCGCGGTGCAGCCGGCGCGCCCGCGCGGTGCGGTTGCATGAGCGAGTCCTCGCTGACCGCCGTGGTGCGGCTCATGCAAACACTGACGGCGGTCGCCAGTTTCGTCGTAGCCCTCGAACTGCGCGTCATGTTGCGCGATGGCGTCATTGATGGGGCGTGGCCCGCTGCGACGCTGCGCAGCACGTGGGCGTGGCGGGCACGCTTCATGACTCCGGCAGTCTTCGGCGCGGTGCCCGTGGTGCAGGGTGCGGCGGCGGCACTGCTTCTCATGTCGGCCGTCCTGCCACGCATGGCGCCACTGAGCACGGCCGCAACGGCGATCCTCATGCTACTCTCGTGGCTGACCGCGGTGCGCGTGCGCGGCACCATGAATGGCGGTAGCGATGGGATGCTCTTTACTGTCTTGCTGGGGCTCACCCTGGCAACGTGGCCCAACACCAGCGACACCGTGCACGCCGGTGGGGTGATGTACGTAGCGGCACAACTGCTGCTCTCCTATGTGCGCGCCGGGCTGGCGAAGTGCCGCGAGCGCGCATGGTGGAACGGCGATGCCCTGCGCGCCTTTCTCGAGGTGCCGGCGTATGCCGTCCCGCACTGGGTGCCACGTCCACAGTGGCTGCTGTGCCTCGCGTCGATTGGCGTCATTGGCTTCGAGCTGGCCGCGCCGGTGGCCATGATCGATGCCCGCACCTGCCTCCTATACGGAGCGATGGCATGGTGTTTCCACCTTGCCACCGCGCTGATCTTCGGGCTGAATCGCTTTCTGTTGGCGTGGAGTGCCGCGCTCCCGTCACTCTGGGTCGCGGTACAGCTCCTGCACCGCTGACTTACGGAACGATCTTCGCCGGCGGGACCACCTTGATGCCGTCGGCGAACGTCGCTGTCAGCAGGTACAGCAACTTGGTGCTCGGCAGTGCGCTCGACGCGATCGCGTACTCCTGGAGCTGGTGCGCGCCGTTGGCCTTGGAGCCACCAATCGCGATGCTGGGAATCTTGCGCACCACGCCCGGATTGGCGTCGGTTGCGCCGGTGGCCACCGCTTCCTGCGCACCCGGCATTCCCGCACTCATGCCGAGCGCGCGGTTGATGTCCACTGCCGTCTGCACAAGGGGATGCGCCCGAGCACCTTCCAGCTGCTTCTCGGTGCCGCCCGCCTGATTCTTCTGCTCGACTTCCACGCGCAGCCCCACCTTGTACTCTTCGGCCACCGCCTTCGTGACGCGCACGATCGTGCGGTCGAGGGAATCGAGCAGCACCGGGTCGCTGCTGCGCAGGTCGACGGTGAAGTACAGCTCCTGCGGCACGGCATTATAGATGTTGCCACCAGACACCTGTCCGATGTTCAGCACCGCACCATTGGGGAGCGCGGGAAACTCGAGCTTGTACAGGCGATCAATGGCGGCGGCCAGCGCACGGACGGGCGTGGGACGACCGCGCGACGCCAGCGTATGTCCGCCCGGGCTCGTGAAGACGAACTTGGTCCAGTAAATGCCGAGCGCGCCGTACGCCACGCTGCCGTACGAGCCGTCGGGCACGATGAGCAGGTCGGGGCGCGCGTTCGTACGCAGCCAATACTCGGCGCCACGCAGTCCTACCTCTTCCTGTGTCGTGGCGATGAAGATGATGTCGCCTTTGCTGGTGAACGTGGTGGCGTTCATCGTGCGCAGCGTCGCGAGCATGTTGGCCACCGACGCCGTGTTGTCGCCAACGCCAGGGGCAAAGAGCGTGTCACCCGAACGGCGAACCTTCTTGACGGTTTCGTTGGGGAAGACGACGTCGATATGCGCCATGATGGCGATGGTGGGGCCGCCGCCGGTGCCCTTGCGGACCGCGATGATGTTGCCGATGGAATCGATCGTCGGCTTGAGCCCTTCCTTCTCGAAGACACTCTTCACGTACGCGCCGCGTACCTGCTCCTGACCGGACTTGGCGGGCATCTCGGTGAGCCGGATCCACTCGTCGAGCTGCTGCGGATAGTTCTTCTCGATCATGCCGAGCGCCGACTTCACGTCCGGGCGCTCCATGAGCTTGGGATCCCAGCTGCTGGGATAGGTGGTCTGCTGGGCGGCGAGGGGTGACGCAAGGCAGAGCGCAACGGCGGCGGCGAAAACGCGGGTCGGGATCATGTTCGGCGTAAAAAGGGGCACGTCTGCGCTATGCGGATGACAGCGCGGAAGAACGCTGGTGGTAACCTGCTTGCTGGACGCGGTTATGGAAATCCCGGGAGGATAGATGGCGCTGCTCCATGAGGACATCACGAAGCAGATTCTTGGAGGCTACTACGACGTGTACAACGATCTCGGGTGGGGCTTCTCCGAGTCTGTATACGCCAGCGTAATGCAGCTTGTGCTCACGGAGCGTGGCCTCCATGCGCTACGGGAGGTCTCCTATCGCGTCTACTATGGCGGCCAGTGTCACGGAGAGTTTCGGTGCGATCTGGTGGTCAACGAAGTGGTCATCGTCGAACTCAAGGCGCGTCCGCAACTTGTCCCGGCGCATGAGGCGCAGCTCCTCAACTACCTCCGAGCGTCGGGGATGAGTGTGGGGCTACTCCTGAACTTCGGTCCCAAGCCCGCCGTGAAGCGCCTTATATGGACGGCGCAGACGCAGCGACTCGATGACGGGTGACGGGTGACGGGTGACGGGTGACCGTCGCGGGGATTGGTGCCGCCTCGAGTCCGTTGCGACATGGTCGCGCCACGGATTGCGCGGATTTCGCGGATTGAGCGGATCTGCCCGAGTGATCACATAGCCATCCGTGTCCCTCCGCCCAATCCGCGAAATCCGTGGCGCGGCTATGCCGCCGACCCTGACCCTGACCCCGACCTTACGCCAGAATCGGCAACCCCTTCTTGATCTTGTCCTTCCATACCGCCGGGCCGGTCTCATGCACGTTGTCGCCCGTGGCATCGACGGCCACCGTGACCGGCATGTCCTCCACGTCGAACTCGTAGATGGCTTCCATGCCGAGGTCGGCGAACGCCACCACGCGCGATGAGCGGATGGCCTTCGACACGAGATACGCGGCGCCACCCACTGCCATGAGGTATGCGGCCTTGTGCGTGCGAATGGCCTCGAGACCGGCGGGACCGCGTTCGGCCTTGCCCACCATCGCAATGAGCCCCGTCTTGGCGAGCATCATCTCGGTGAACTTGTCCATACGCGTGGCCGTTGTGGGGCCGGCGGGGCCGACGGCTTCATCGCGCACGGGATCGACGGGCCCTACGTAGTAGATCACGCGATTGGTGAAGTCCACGCCGGCCGGCAGCCCTTCGCCGCTGGCAAACAGATCGGCAATCCGCTTGTGCGCCGCGTCGCGACCCGTGAGCATCTTGCCGTTGAGCAACAACCGGTCGCCCGCGTTCCACGTGGCTACCACGTCGGGCGTAAGCGTGTTGAGATCCACGCGCTTCGCGTTCACATCGGGACGCCACGTGACGTCGGGCCAGTCGCTGAGCTTGGGGACCGGCAGTTGCGCCACGCCCGTGCCATCGAGCCAGAAGTGGGCGTGCCGCGTGGCGGCGCAGTTGGGGATCATGGCGATGGGCTTCGACGCGGCGTGCGTGGGATAATCCCAGATCTTCACGTCGAGCACGGTGCTCAACCCGCCAAGTCCCTGCGCACCAATCCCAAGGGCGTTGATCTTGTCGTGCAGCTCGATACGCAGCTCTTCGATCGTGTTTTGCGGACCGCGCTGCTTGAGCTGCGCCATGTCGATGTGCTCCATGAGCGATTCCTTCGCCATGAGCATCGCTTTTTCCGCGCTGCCGCCAACGCCAATGCCGAGCATGCCCGGCGGGCACCAGCCGGCACCCATAAGCGGAACGGTCTTGAGCACCCAGTCGACGATGTTGTCGCTCGGATTGAGCATCGCGAACTTCGACTTGTTCTCCGAACCGCCCCCCTTGGCGCCCAGCTTCACTTCCACCTTGTCGCCCGGGACGAGCTCGACGTGCACGACGGCGGGCGTATTGTCGCGCGTGTTCTTGCGCGAGAAGGCGGGGTCGGCGACGATGCTGGCGCGCAGCACGTTGTCGGGGAGCAGGTAGGCGCGGCGGACACCTTCGTCCACCATCTCCTGAATGGAGAGCGTCGCGTCCCACCGCACGTTCATCCCCACCTTCAGGAAGACCACCACGCTGCCCGTATCCTGGCAGATGGGGCGGTGTCCCTCCGCGCACATGCGCGAGTTGGTCAGGATCTGCGCGATGGCGTCCTTCGCCGCAGGGGACTGTTCCTTCTCGTAGGCGTCACCGAGCGCCTGGAGGTAATCCAGCGGGTGGTAGTACGAGATGTGCTGGAGCGCGTCCGCGATGGACTGGATGAAGTCGGCTTGGGTGATGGTGGTCATCCCTGAAAGAAAAGCGGTGAACGCGTCCCCGTGAACTCCGGTGGCCGGAAATCCCGGCGTGGGGCGAAGCGAACAAACACCGTATGTCATCGCAGCGCCAGCCGCCCTACAATCCTTCGGATGGCGCTCGCACACTATCAGGTCGACCCGATCACCGGGTTCGTTCCGCCCCTCCCGATCCCCGACCAGCTGCCGGCGGCTTATGGCGCCTGGGACGCGCTGGTCCCGAACCTCTCGGCGCTCATCCGGGCTCGGCGGCTGCGTCAGACGCTGCGGGCGCTGCCGGTCGTCGACATCGGGGAAATCCAGACAGAGGGGGACCGCGAACGCGCGCTGCTCTTGCTCACTCACTTCGCCAACGCGCACGTGTGGAGCGGCGACACACCGGAGCTCACCATTCCGCCCGCCATCGCCGTGCCGCTCTGCGCGCTCGCTGAGCGAATGGGGCGGCAGCCCATTGCGCATTACGCCACCACCACGCTGATCAACTGGCGTTTGGTCAATGCCGACGAGCCGGTGTCCGTGGACAATGCCCGCACGCAGATCCAGTTCCTGGGCGGGGTGGACGAAGACTGGTTCTTCATTGCGTCGATGGGCGTGGAGTTGGCCGGTGCGCCGCTGTTGCCGGTGGTGGCCCAGCTGGTCTTGCACTCGCGAGAAGGGAGCGATGCCGAGCTGACGGCCCTGCTCGAACAGTTCGCGCAGGGAATGGACGCCGTGCACGCCGCGCTCGAAAACGTGCGCACCTGGTGTGACCCGGCGACCTACTACCGGCGGGTGCGTCCGTTCGTCACGGGATGGCCGCAGCCGGGCGTGATCTACGAAGGCGTGTCCAACGAGCCGCGCCGGTACCTTGGCGGCAGTGCGGGGCAGAGCGCGCTGTTGCAGCTGTTCGATGCCGCGTTGCGTGTGCGACACGACGACGATCCCGCCGGCAGCTACCTTCGCGCCGTGCGTGAATACATGCCGCCGCGACATCGGGCGTTCGTCGAAGACGCGGAGCGGGACACCCAGGTGCGCGAACGTGCCCAGGGAGGGACGGCGGCGCTGCAGGCCACCTACAACGCGGCGCTGCAGACGATCGCCGACTTCCGCGATGCGCACATGCGGCTGGCTCACGATTACATCGTGTCGCCCTCCGGCTCGACGCGCGATATGAAGGGAACAGGCGGCACCGCGCTGGATTCATTCCTTGGTGGGGCGCGACGTTCCACGACTGATGCCCGAGTGTGAGGTTGTCTTTTGGTATGGAGTTTCCGTTGGAACGTGCTCACCTCCCCTCGACCGGTTCCGCGCTGTTCGAGACCGTTGCTGCCCTCGACGCGGCCGATCCGCTTGCGCGCTATCGTGAACGGTTCTTCCTCCCCGACGGCATCACGTATCTCGACGGCAACTCGCTCGGCGCACTCCCTCGGGCGACACCGGCGCGCGTGCAGGCAGTCATGCAGGAGGAATGGGGCACCGGACTCATTCGTAGCTGGAACAGCGCCGACTGGATTGGCGCGCCACAGCGCGTGGGTGGCAAGATCGCGCGGATTGTCGGCGCGCAGCCACACGAAGTGGTGGTGGCTGATTCCACGTCGGTGAACCTGTCGAAGCTCATCATGGCGGTGCTCGCGGCGGCGCCGCATCGCACCACGGTGTTGTCGGAGCCCGGCAACTTCCCCACCGATCTGTACATGGTGGAGACGGCGCTGGCCACCGTCGGCGGCGGGCGCCGCCTGCAGTTGGCCGAGCGCGAGCAGCTCGTGCAACAGATAACCGACGACACGGCGCTCGTGCTGCTCACGCACGTGCACTACAAGACCGCCGACGTGTACGACATGCAGGCGCTCACGGCGGCGGCGCACGCCAAGGGCGCGCTGGTGCTTTGGGACTTGAGCCATTCGGTCGGTGCGGTGCCGTTGGCACTGAATCCCTGCAACGCGGACTTGGCCGTCGGGTGTGGCTACAAATTCCTCAACGGCGGACCAGGGGCTCCGGCGTTTCTCTTTGTTGCCGAGCGACATCACCAGACGCTCGTGTCACCGCTTGGGGGGTGGATGGGGCACGCGCGTCCGTTCGCCTTCGTGGATGCGTACGAGCCGGCGCCGGGCATCGCGCGGTTCCTGTGTGGCACGCCTCCGATTCTGTCGCTGGCGGCGCTCGAGAGCGGGGTCGACATCCATCTCGAGGTGGATATGCAGGTGGTGTCGCGCAAAGCGCAGGCCTTGGCGGCGCTGTTCATGGAACTCGTGTCTGCGCGCTGTGGCGCCTACGGCGTGTCGCTGGTGGGACCGCCATCGGGGGCACCGCGTGGTAGTCATGTGTCGTTTCGCCATCCGGAAGGCTACGCGATCATGCAGGCGCTCATTGCGCGCGGCGTTATTGGGGACTTCCGGGCGCCGGACATCATGCGCTTTGGGCTGACGCCGCTGTATCTGCGCTTTGCCGATGTGGTGCAGGCGGTGAACACCCTCGAAGACGTCCTCCGGACCGAGAGCTGGCGCGCTTCGGAGTTCCAGGTGCGACAGGCCGTTACCTGATCTGCGGTCGGGGGGCGTGGCATTTGCTTGAGGTTTGAAGTACTTGGGCGTATGCTCCCCTTATGCGCATCGTCTGTATCGGCGGCGGGCCGGCTGGCCTCTACTTCGCCCTCCTCATGAAGAAGCTCGACCCCCGGCATCAGGTCACGGTGGTCGAACGCAACAAGCCCTACGACACCTTTGGCTGGGGGGTCGTGTTTTCCGATGCCACCATGGAGAACATGCGGAAATGGGACCTCGACACGTGCGAGGCCATCGAGCAGTCGTTCAGCCACTGGGATGACATCGAGCTGCGCTTCAAGGGCCAGCGCATCCGGTCTGGCGGCCACGGGTTTGTGGGGATCGGGCGCAAGCATCTGCTCAACATCCTGCAGGCGCGATGCGAGGCGCTCGGCGTAGAACTGCGCTTTGAGCAGGAGGTCGATTCCGATCTCGACTTCCCCGACGCCGACCTGATTATTGCCAGCGACGGCATCAACTCGAAGATCCGCACGGCGTACGCGGAGACCTTCAAGCCGGATATTGTGGTGCGTCCCAATCGGTTCATCTGGCTGGGGACCCACAAGCTGTTCGACGCATTCACCTTCGAGTTTCAGCGCACCGAACACGGCTGGTTTCAGTCGCACGTCTACAAGTTCGACGACACGACCACCACGTTCATCGTGGAGTGCCCTGAGCATGTGTGGCGAGCACACGGCCTGGACACCGCCGATCAGGACACGTCCATCGCGTTTTGCGAACAGCTGTTCGCCGACTCGCTGGGTGGTGAGAAGCTCATGACCAACGCCCGCCATCTGCGGGGGTCGGCGTGGCTCAACTTTCAGCGCGTCGTCTGCGAGCACTGGTGGTTGCGCAACGCCCACGGCAGTCACGTCGTGCTCATGGGCGACGCGGTGCACACCGCCCATTTCGCCATTGGCGCCGGGACCAAACTGGCGCTCGAAGATGCCATTGAGCTGGTGCGCCAATTCCAGAAGCATGGCGATACACCCGAGCACATTCCCGCGGTCCTGACGGCGTTTCAGGAGCTCCGGCGCATTGAAACGTTGCGCATTCAGAACGCTGCATGGAATGCCATGGAGTGGTTCGAAGTGTGCGGCGAACGCTACTGCGATCAGCTGGAGCCGGAGCAGTTCATGTATTCACTGCTCACGCGCAGCCAGCGCATCAGTCACGAAAACCTGCGGCTGCGTGATCGCGGATGGCTGGAAGGCTATGAGCAATGGTTCGCCGCGCGCACGCCGTTGGCCACGCTTGGAGACATGCGGAAGGACACCAGCCGTCCGGTGCCTCCCATGTTTACGCCGTATACCGTCCGCTCGCTCACGCTCAAGAATCGCGTGGTGGTGTCGCCCATGGCGCAGTACTCCGCCGTGAACGGTGTTGCCGGCGACTACCACTTGGTGCACGTGGGCGCGCGCGCGATGGGCGGTGCGGCCATGGTGGTCGCCGAGATGACGGCACCGAGCCCCACCGCTCGCATTACGCCGGGGTGCCCTGGACTGTGGAACGACGAGCAGCAGCAGGCATGGCAGCGCATTGTGCAGTGGGTGCATTTCAACACCGATGCGAAGATTGCGCTGCAGCTGGGACACAGCGGGGCCAAGGGCTCCACCCGTCTGGCGTGGGAGGGCATAGACCAGCCGCTGCCTGCCGATGGGCCCGACCCCGCGTGGCCGGTCATCAGTGCGTCACCGCAAGAGTATCTGCCGGGGATCAGCCCGCGCGCGCACGCCATGACGCATGCGGACATGGAGACGGTGCGCGACGAGTTTGTGGCCGCCACGCAGCGTGCGGCGGCCATCGGCTTCGACTGGCTCGAACTTCACTGCGCGCACGGCTATCTGCTGTCGAGTTTCATCTCGCCGCTCACCAACCAGCGTGCAGACGAGTACGGCGGCACGCTCGAGAACCGGCTGCGGTATCCGCTGGAGGTCTTCATCGCCATGCGTGCGGTGTGGCCGGACCATCTGCCCATGTCGGTGCGTATCTCGGCACACGATTGGGTGGACGGAGGCATCACGCCAGCCGACGCGGTGCAGATTGCCCGTGCCTTCAAAGACGCGGGCGCCGACCTCATCGATTGTTCGTCAGGGCAGGTGAGCAAGCGGGAGAAACCCACGTATGGACGCATGTTTCAGACGCCGTTCGCGGATCGCATTCGTCAGGAAGCGGGCATCGCCACCATGGCGGTCGGTGCGATCAGTGAAGCCGATCACGTGAACTCCATCATTGCCGCCGGACGTGCCGACTTGTGTGCCGTGGCTCGGCCGCACCTCGCCAACCCGTCGTGGACGCTCACCGAAGCGGCGCGTATCGGCTATCGGGATGTGGTCTGGCCCAAGCCATATCGAGCCGCCAAGGCACAACTGGAAGCGGGCTTCGCGAGGGCGGCAGCCCCGGTGGTCGCCCCATCCACCGACGGATTCCCCAGCGTGCGGGGCGCGTCATGACCTCGCTTGCCGGAAAACACGCGCTCGTCACAGGCGCCGCGCGTGGCATTGGCGCGGCGATTGCCGAACGACTCGTTGCCGATGGTGCCACGGTAACGCTCCTCGGGCGGACGCAGGCCTCGTTGGCGGCACTCGCCGAGCGCCTTGGTGCCGGCGTGGTGGGCACGGTCGTGTGTGACATCACCAGCAGCGAGCAGGTGGCGCACGCCGTGGCGCAGATCCCACCAGTGCAGCTGCTGGTCAACAATGCGGGGCAGGCCGAGAGCGCACCGGTGGCGCGTACGACCGATGCGCAGTGGGCGCGCATGCTTGCGGTGAATCTCACCGGCACCTTCTACTGCAGCCGCGCGGTGTTGCCGGGCATGCTGTCGGCCGGATGGGGGCGGATCGTGACGGTGGCCAGCACGGCGTCGCTGCGCGGGTATCCTTATGTGGCCGCGTACGCAGCTGCCAAGCACGGGGTGCTGGGGTTGACGCGCTCGCTGGCGCTCGAGGTGGCGGGCAAGGGCATTACGGTCAACGCGGTATGCCCCGGCTTCACCGAGACCGACATGCTGCGCGAGAGCGTCGCGAACATCATGGCTCGGACCGGGCGCTCCGAAGACGAAGCACGAGCCTCGTTGTCGGCCTTCAATCCGCAAGGACGGTTCGTGTCGCCCGCCGACGTGGCCGCAGCCGTGAGCTGGTTGTGTGCGCCCGATGCTGCGGCGCTAACCGGCCTGGCCGTACCCATCAGCGGCGGCGAGGTGATGTAAGCATGGCCACGACACGGTTCGCCCGCGTACACGTGGTCGATGATGCGCAGATAGGGCAGGAGGCCCGCGCCACCTCCAGCGACCATTCCGCTGTGCGGCTGTGGCTGCGTTTGCTGTCGTGCAGTGCCCAAATCGAACAGCATATCCGCACACGTCTGCGCGAGCGCTTCGGGACCACGCTGCCACGTTTCGACTATCTGGCGCAGCTCGAGCGCCATCCCCACGGGCTGCGCCTCAATGCCCTGTCGCGGTATCTCATGGTCACCGGGGGGAATGTGACCGCGTTGACCACACAGCTCATTGCCGACGGGTTCGTGCACCGCATCCCCGACCCCACCGATGGGCGATCGACCATCGTGCGGCTCACGCCCGTCGGACGCAAACGCTTTCTGCGCATGGCCATTGAGCATGAACGATGGCTGGCGGAACTCCTTGATGGTTTCGATGCGCCACATCGCGAGGCGCTCTACTCTCAGCTGGGTCGGCTGCGGGTGCACCTTGCCCCGCAACTCACTACGAACACTCCGCGCAAGGAGCGCGCGTCATGACGGCCTATCTGGCAGGACTCGACGCAGGCACGACCCGTCAGATGGCGGACTACACCGCCACGCATTTTGGGTGGGCGCTGCACGATGGCGTCGCCACCGTGACGCTCAACCGGCCGGCGCGCAAGAATCCGCTCACGTTCGAAAGCTACGCCGAACTGCGCGACTGCTTCCGCGCACTGCGCAGTGCCACCGACGTGCACGCCGTCGTGCTCACGGGAGCCGGCGACAACTTCTGTTCGGGCGGCGACGTGCACGAGATCATCGGGCCACTGGTGTCGCTCGCGGCGCCGGATCTGCTGCGCTTCACCCGACTCACCGGTGATCTGGTGTTGGCCTTGCGCGCCTGCCCGCAGCCCATTGTGGCTGCCATCGATGGCGTGTGCGCGGGCGCCGGGGCCATTCTGTCCATGGCCAGCGATCTGCGCTATGGCACTGCCCGCAGCAAGACGGCCTTTCTGTTCAACCGTGTCGGACTCGCCGGCTGTGATATGGGTGCGTGTGCGCTGTTGCCGCGCATCATCGGGCAGGGACGCGCCAGCGAGTTGCTATACACCGGGCGTTCGATGAGCGGCGAGGAGGCGGAGCGCTGGGGGTTCTTCAACAGACTGCTGGCGCCCGACGCGTTGTTGCGCGAGGCACAGGCCATGGCCTACCAGCTCCGCTCCGGCCCTACCTTCGCCAATGGCATCACAAAGACCATGCTGCATCAGGAATGGAGCATGACCATTGAGCAGGCCATCGAGGCCGAGGCGCAGGCGCAGGCGCTGTGCATGCTCACCGAAGACTTCCGCGCGGCGTACCACGCCTTTGCCGCCAAGCAGTCTCCGGTCTTTCAGGGGCGATGAGCAGACATGGCTGACACGCGCTATCTCTCGTGGCCGTTCTTTGCGCCGTCGCATGCCGCCTTTGCCCACGCACTCGACCGCTGGGCGGCGGCAAAGGTCGCCGATATCCATAGCGACGATACCGACGGCGATTGCCGTACACTCGTGCGCCTGCTTGGCGAAGCAGGGTGGCTCACCCACGTCGTGGCGGGCACTCAGTGGGGCGGTGCGGCTGATGTGATCGATACACGGGCCATCTGCCTGGCCCGCGAAACGCTGGCCAGACACAATGGGCTGGCCGACTTTGCGTTTGCCATGCAGGGGCTGGGGTCGGGCGCCATCTCACTGGCGGGAACGCCGGCGCAACAAGCTGCATATCTGCCTCGCGTGGCGAGGGGCGAGGCAATCGCTGCGTTTGCCCTCTCCGAGCCCACCTCGGGATCGGATGCGGCCGCGTTGCAGTGCGCAGCACGATTGGACGATACGCACTATGTGCTGAACGGCGAGAAGACGTGGATCTCCAACGGTGGAATCGCCGACTTCTATGTGGTGTTCGCCCGCACCGGTGAAGCCCCCGGTGCCCGCGGTATCTCGGCGTTCATTGTCGATGCCGGTACCCCGGGACTGGAGATTGCCGAGCGCATGGAGGTGATGGCGCCCCACCCGCTGGCTCGGCTGGTCTTCCGCGATTGTCGTGTGTCGGTTGGTCAACGCCTTGGTGCGGCGGGTGAGGGGTTCAAGATCGCGATGCGTACGCTGGATGTGTTCCGCACGTCGGTAGCGGCCGCCGCACTCGGGTTTGCGCGGCGTGCACTGGATGAAGCGCTCCAACGCGCCACCACGCGTGAGATGTTTGGCGGCGTACTGGCCGACTTGCAGCTCACGCAAGCAAGCCTTGCCCGCATGGCCACGACGATCGACAGTGCGGCGCTGCTCACGTACCGAGCGGCGTGGCAGCGCGATCAAGGGGAACCCGTCACCCGGGAAGCGGCGATGGCCAAGTATGTGGCCACCGAAGGCGCCCAGGAGGTGATCGACGCGGCGCTTCAGTTGTGGGGCGGCCTGGGCGTCAGGTCAGGCGTTCCCGTGGAGCGCTTGTACCGTGAGATCCGCGCCTTGCGCATCTACGAAGGCGCGTCTGAAGTGCAGCAACTGATCATTGCCCGTGAGTTGCTCCGCGACGCGCGAGCGACGTCCACGCCGCCGTCCATCTCCAACGCCTGACACGCGCTCGCCCATGCCCAGCGCTCACGTCGATACCTTCGCTCACGATCACCTCCCGCCAGTCGAGGAGCAGCCGGAGTACCTCTTCACGCTGCCGACGCTGCAGTTCCCTGAACAGCTCAACTGCGCGACCGTCTTGCTCGATGATGCGGTGCAGCGCGGATGGGGTGACCGAGCCTGTCTGGTGGCACCAGGCATTCGGTGGACGTATCGCGAACTGCAGGAGCGCGCGGATCGCATCGCGCATGTGCTGGTGCAGGACATGGGGCTGGTGTCCGGCAATCGCGTCCTGCTGCGCGGTGCCAATCATCCCATGCTGGTGGCCTGTTGGTTCGCCGTCATCAAGGCCGGGGGCATCGCGGTCACTACCATGCCGATGCTGCGCGCCAAGGAGCTGTCGACCATGATCGCGATTGCCGACGTCTCCCATGCGTTGTGTGATGCGGCGCTGGTGGAAGAGTTGCGCGACGCGCAGCGAACGTCACCCGGCCTGCGGGAGCTCTGCTGTTATCATGACGCCGGGCCGACCGGGCTCGAGGCGGCAATGGCTCGTCATGATGTGCCGTTTGTGAATGTGGACACCGCGGCCAATGACACGTGCCTCTTGGCCTTCACGTCCGGGACCACTGGCGTGCCTAAAGCGACCATGCACTTTCACCGCGATGTGATGGCCATCTGTCGTTGTTGGCCGCCGCATGTGCTGCGTGCAAACGAACACGATGTCTTCATGGGGAGCCCACCGCTGGCGTTCACCTTCGGGCTGGGCGGGCTGGTGCTCTTCCCCATGATCATTGGCGCGACGGCCGTGCTGCTGGACAAGGTGTCCCCGCCGCATCTGCTGCAGGCCATTCGAGAGTTCGGGGCCACGGTGTTGTTCACGGCGCCCACGTCGTATCGCGCGATGGCGCAGCATCCGGAGCTCTTGCACGGCACCACGTTGCGTAAGTGCGTGTCCGCGGGAGAAGCGTTGCCGCCGGCCACACGAACGCTCTGGCGTGACATCACGGGGATTGAGCTCATCGATGGCATCGGTGCCACCGAACTGCTGCACATTTTCATTTCCGCCGACGAAGCCACGGCGCGGGCGGGGGCCACCGGGAAGGCGGTGCCGGGCTATGTGGCCGAGGTGGTGGATGATGCCGGACACCCGGTGCCGGTGGGCTCGGTGGGCAAGCTCCGGGTGAAAGGGCCCACCGGATGCCGCTATCTGCGCGATGAACGGCAGCGGGCCTACGTGAAGGACGGCTGGAACTACACTGGTGATGCGTACTTCCTCGACGCTGACGGATACTTTCACTACAGTGCCCGCACCGACGACATCATTATCTCGTCCGGCTACAACATTGCGGGCCCGGAAGTGGAGAATGTACTACTGCTGCATCCGGCGGTGGCCGAATGCGGGGTGTGCGGTGTGCCCGATGCGGAGCGCGGACACATCGTCAAGGCGTATGTGGTGCTACGCCCCGGATACGACGGGGATGGCACCATGGTGAAAGCATTGCAGGACTTCGTGAAGCAGTCGGTGGCCCCCTACAAGTATCCGCGCGCCGTGGCGTTCGTGGCGCAGCTACCGCGAACGAGTACGGGCAAGCTGCAGCGCTTCCGGTTGCACGAACTCGAACCTGGTCATGCGCCATGACCGTAGTCTCGCCCGATCACTCGCCTCCATCGCGTCCCCGCTTCACCAAAGCAATGCGGGTGCCATTCAGCGCCTGCGACCCGGCCGGCATCGTGTTCTTCGCACAGTACTACGTGATGTTCCAGAACCTCGTCGATGATTGGGTCACGGAGAGGCTTGGTCTGGCGTATGGAGACCTCCTCGGTCCCCGACGTGTGGGGCTTCCCACCGTACGGTTCGAAACGGACTTCAAGGCCATCAGCACCATGGGCGACGACATCACGCTCGGCCTCGCGGTGGAACAGCTTGGCAACACATCCCTCACCCTGCAGCTCATGGTGATCGGTCCCAACGGTGTGCGCGTCGAAGCGCGACAGGTCATTGTCTGCACCAGTCTCGATACCCATCGCTCCATGGCCTTTCCTCCTGATCTGCGCCACGCCATTGAAACGTTCATGGCGACACCGACGGAGACTGCATGAATACTCCGCTGATCCCCGCGGGGTGGAAGCGACCGCGCGGGTACGCCAATGGCGTCGCGGCGCGTGGCCAACAGATCCATGTCGCCGGCATGATTGGTTGGGACGAGCATGAGATCTTTCACACGGATGATTTTGCACTGCAGGCGCGACAGGCCTTGGCCAATGTCGTGGCGGTGCTCGCGGCAGGCGGAGCGACACCCCACCACATCGTCCGTATGACGTGGTATGTCACCAGTCGCGATGAGTATCGTGACGCGCTGCCAGGAATTGGCGCGGCATTTCGTGAGCTCATTGGCCACTACGATATCGCCATGACGGCCGTCCAGGTGGTGGCGCTCATGGAGGAGCGGGCCAAAGTGGAAATCGAAGTCACCGCTGTCATCCCGGACTGATTCATCGTGACCACGCCGGTACAGACCACCCGCGATGGCGATGTGCTCGTGGTGACCATCGATCATCCCCCGGTGAACGCGCTGAGTCACGCGGTGCGCGTGGGGCTCATGGCGGCCATGGACGAACTGGATGCAGATACCACGCTGCGAGCCATGGTCATTGCCAGTACCGGCACCGTATTCATTGGTGGAGCGGACATCAGGGAGTTCGCCGGACCGCGCCTCGATCCGATGCTCAATGTGGTTTGCCGTCGACTGGATGACAGTGTCAAGCCGGTGGTGGCCGCCGTGCAGGGCGCCGCGTTGGGTGGCGGGTTCGAAGTGGCGCTGGCCGCGCACTACCGCGTAGCCTCGCCTGTGGCCAGCGTCGCGTTTCCTGAGCTGTTGCTCGGTTTGCTTCCGGGAGCGGGTGGAACACAACGCGCCTCGCGGCTTGCGGGCGCCGCGTTGGCGCTCGACCTCATGCTCACCGGTCGTCGAGTGTCCGCCGAGGAGGCGGTGGCGGCGGGGCTCCTTGATCACGTGCATGAACAGCCGCTGCAGGAGGCCCTCGCGATCGCGCATCAAATGGCCGCGACGCCGGCACCACTTCGGCGGGCGCGCGATGGGATGGCGTTGCACCCACCGGCACGAGCCGTGGACGTTATTGCTGCGGTCCGTGACGGTTTATCAGTGGAATACCCCAACCTCTATTCGCCGGCGCGCATCGTGGACTGTGTGGAGGCGGCGGTGATGCGCACCTTCGATGACGGCTGTGTCTATGAGGCGGCGGCATTCATGGACTGTCTCGCCAGTCCGCAGCGGCAGGCGCTGGTGCACGTCTTCTTCGCTGAGCGTGAAGTGCGCGCGTCCGAACAATCAGGCGTTGATCTTGCGGCGCTGGGAGCAGCCTTCTGCGAGGCGCGCGATGCGGCCATCGCCCAACTGGTGCGCAACGGCAATGCCGCGGCCGACGTGTATACCGCGCTCTCGACCTGGGGGATGTCGCTGGACGGCGCTGCGCGCGAGGCACGGCTGGCGCTCGAGACGGTAGACGTCTGCACTCACGCGATGGCCGTCGCGGCTCGTCATGCGCTGGCATCGGGGGCCGCTCGCATCCCGGCGGATTGCGACGTCGCCAGCATTCGACACGCCGGATTTCCGCGCTACCGAGGCGGTGTGCTCTGGTATGCCGAGCACGGAGCGGCGTTCACGCGGTAAGCACGCACTCCGACGTGCGCATCACAGGAGCGATAGTCGTGCGGCGATGCTGGCGCACCTGAAAGACGAACGTCGTGCCAACGCCTTATGCACCCGCTGCAGCCGAGACAACACGACGCGCCGCCCGTTGGTCATCGTTACGCCGGCGCGATGTGACGCCCCGAGATCTGCTTCAGGGTGGTGGTGCCGCTCTGCTTCATGGTGAGCTCGAACTCCTTGCGCAGAATGGCGAGGACCGCCTCGACCCCTTCCTGTCCGAACGCCCCGAGTCCCCAGATGTACGGGCGGCCAATGCCGGCCGCCGTGGCGCCCAGCGCGATCGCCTTGAACAGATCGGTGCCGCGTCGGAACCCCCCATCGCAGATGACGGGAATGCGTCCGCCCGTTCCCTGCACGACGTCCGGCAGCGACACGATCGTCGCACGTCGCGAGTTCTCCGCGCGCCCACCGTGATTCGACACGAAGAGGCCATCGACACCGTGTTCCACCGCGAGTGCGGCGTCCTCCTGCGTCACGATACCCTTGAGCCACACCTTCATGCTGGTGCTCTGCTTGAGGCGATCGACGAACTCCCACGTCGGCGTCCCCTTCTCCAACTGTGGTGGCAGCTTTTCGTAGCCCACCAGATTGGGCTTGCGACGATTGTCCCGATCATCCACGCGTCCGCTCACGCCGGGCAGCGGCGCGCCCCCGAGATGACACTTGATGCAGTCGCGCGTGTCCTTGCGTGCTTCGCGGATCATCGTCTCACGGTTGCTCCCGCCGAGCAGGTCGACGGTGAAGGCAATGGCGGGCGCACCGGCGCGTTCGGCACGCTTCACCATCTGCTTGGTGATCGACCAATCACTCTGGTGATACAGCTGGAACCACACCGGGCCGCCACGTGCCGCGATCGTGTCTTCGATGGACGTCGTGGCGACCGTGGAGAGCACCATGAGGTGATCCTTGGCCTTTGCGGCCTTCGCCACGGCGATCTCCCCGTCCTTGTGGAATCCCTTCTGGCTACCCAACGGATTGACCACGATGGGAGAGGCATAGCGCGTGCCGTAGAACGACACGCTCGCGTCGATGGTGCTCACATCGACGAGGCGGCGCGGCTTGAGGGTGTAGCGATCGAAGCCGGCGCGATTGGCAGCGATGGTGCCATCATCGTCGGTGCCGGTCATGAGGTAGCCCCAGTGGGCCACCGGAATGTTCTGCCTGGCCACGCCTTCAAAGTCGAAGACGTCGAGCGCGTCCGATGCTTTGGCGATGAGCGGCGGTTGCAGCACGGCGTGGGTGCCGGCTGCGCGATACGACATCGATTCCGCGGCGCCGAGTACGGCGTCGTCGTCGGCAGTGCTGCTGCCAAGCCGCGCGAGCCAGTCGCGATCAATGCCGGCGGCGGCCGCCAGCGGGCTGGCGGCAAGGAATGCCAGAAACTGGCGACGGGAGGCGGGGTCGATAGGCATGGGGCAAATGGGCAGCCGCGGGCGACGTCTGTCCAGCGTTGGGACAGGGGAAAGGTGCGGGCGACGGCGCCGAACGGTTGCCGGGGCGTAGCCGTACATTGAGCATCCCACCTCCCCTCCTTCCGTATCCGATGTCGACGCCCCTCTCCCGTGTGCCCCGCCTGACGCTGGTTGTTTCGGCACTCACGCTGGCGGCACACGCTGCCCATGCTCAGCCTACGCCGCCGACCGGTGGCATGCGGCTCGATGCCGCAGTCGCGGACTCGTTTGCCCGCGCGGCGCGCGCTCGTCCGCGTCCTACGGTGAACGTGATCAAGATGACCGACGGATCCACCCCGGTGATCGACGGTCGTCTCGATGAAGCCCTGTGGCAACAGGGCACCCCGGTCTCCGAATTCGTGCAGCGCGAACTGAACGAAGGCGTTCCTGCATCGGAGCGGACCGACGTGCGCTTCGCCAGCGACGGCAAATATCTGTACATCGGCGCCCGCATGTACGACCGGCAGCCGTCATTGATCATTCCCGGCGAGAAGATCCGCGATGTGACACTCGCGAACAGCGATTATGTCGCGTTCATCTTCGACACCTATCACGACCATCAGAACGGGTTCGTCTTCGCGACCACCCCCGCAGGGGTCGAGTATGACGGACAGGTCATCCGTGAAGGGGAGGGAGGCGGCACCAATGTGCCCGGGCAGAACCGGATGCAGGCCGGCGCGATGGGCGGGTTCAATGTGAATTGGGATGCGAGTTGGGCGGTGGCGACCACGGTGGACTCGCTGGGATGGAGTGCAGAGTTCCGCATCCCGTACTCCACGTTGCGCTATCAGTCCGCGAATGGAGAGCAGAGCTGGGGGCTCAACGTGTCGCGCATGATCCGTCGCAAGAACGAAGAGCTGTATTGGTCGTTCATTCCGCGGCAGTTCAACCTGTACCGCCTGTCGTTGGCCGGGAATCTGGCCGAGCTCACGTTGCCGGTGCGCCGCATTCAGACCGTGACGCCTTACGTGCTCACGTCCAATCAGGCGCGATGGGATAAGGGGCTCAAGTCGTCAACGTCCCCCTCGGAATTCGGTGGCGAAATCAAGTACGGCGTCACGCCCGCGCTGACGCTCGACCTCACGGTCAACACCGACTTCGCGCAAGTGGAAGTGGACGATCAACGGGTGAATCTCACGCGGTTCCCCATTTTCTTCCCGGAAAAGCGCCCGTTCTTCCTCGAGAACGCTGGCGTCTTTTCTGCCGGAACACCGCAGGCCGTGGATCTCTTTTTCACGCGGCGCATCGGCATCTCCGAGACTGGCACCCCACAGCCCATTCTTGGTGGCGGGCGGCTCTCTGGACGTGTCGGGAGCACGACCATCGGCTTGCTGCAAATGGTCACCGACGCACCGGAAGCGGGCACCTCCGGACAATCCTACTCGGTGGCGCGCGCGATTCGCGAATTGGGTGCCCGTTCGCGTCTAGGCGTAATGGCCGTGCAGCGACTCTCCACGGAAGATGCGGGCAATGTGAATCGCACTTTCGCGCTTGATGGTCGTTGGGGACTGGGGCAGAAGTGGACGACCGATGTGTGGGCGGCGAAGACCTCAACGCCGGGTCGCACCGGAGACGACATGGCGTACAGCGCGCGGGCGGCGTTCGCCACGAACGTCTTCAACGCCAACGCCCGTGTGGCACAGATCGGCGAAGACTTCAATCCCGAAGTGGGCTTCATGAGTCGCCCGGCCGGCTATCGGACCGTTGATGCCACAGCGATGTATCTGGTGCGCAAGCCGGAATGGTCGTGGTTCCGGCAGTGGAACCCGCATGTGAGCTACCGCGGCTTTTATGATATCGACGATGGTTTCCGGCAGACGGGCTATTGGCATATCGACGTGACTGAAATCGAGTTCGCCAACAGCTCGCGCTTCGGGCCCGAGTGGAACATCTCGCAGGAGGGCCTGACGCAGCCGTTCGAAATTTCGCCGGGTGTGGTGTTGCCCGCCGGTCAGTACGAGTGGGGAACGCTCGGGTTCGACTACACTACCGACCCCAGCGAGAACGTCACGGCGACTGGCCGATTCGACTTCGGCAATTTCTGGACGGGAACCCGTAACGGGGGAAGCGGCACGCTTACCGTACGCCGCGGCGCCACCTTCTCGGGCTCGTTGACGGTGGATCACAATGACGTGCGCCTGCCGCAAGGAAACTTCAAGCGCACGCTGCAGGCGGTGCGCCTGAACTATTTCTTCACGCCGCGCATCTTCGTGCAGACGTTGACGCAGTACAACAACCAGCAGCGCATCTGGTCGGCAAACGTGCGCTTCGGTTGGCTCAATACCGCCGGCACCGGCCTCTTCGTTGTGCTCAACGATGGGCGTGATGCCACCGGGTTCTTCAATTGGGTGCGCCCGCAGCAGCGCAGCGTGTTCGTGAAGTTCACGCGGCAGTTCGGCACGACGGGGTGACATCGTGGGGCGGCATCGTACGGGTTTCCCCTATGGTGCGCCTTCGCCGATGGGTGCATGTTCGTGGTGCAGAGTGAGGGCGATGCCTCCACGATGAATTCGGCGGGTTGGGGATCGGTCCCAATTCCTCGAAGTATCAAGAGGCGAAGCGAGAAGGCACCGCGTGCATCGACCCGCTGCTTCATTCCACCTCAGTGTGGAACGCACCGTTGGCTGGAGGTCAGATCTCCCACCAATCGGGTGCCGACGTGGACTTAGATGGCAGCAGGCGCCATCGCGGCCACAGGCCGACAAGTTCTCCGCGGACGGCACAGCAAAGCGCCGGGCATTCGTGCTCGGCGCTTTGTGTGTTTATCTGGGGGGCTCGGTGTGATATTCCGAACATGCGAGACCATTCTGCCGATATCCGGGCCCTGCGTCGTCAGTCGAACGCCGCCATTGCGTCACTCGATGCCAACTACGCGATCTCGTTCATGAGCGACGACATCGTCGTGCAGGTGGCGGGCGGTCCCGTGCTTCGCGGTAAGGCGGCCAACCGCGAAGCGTGGGAGAAGCAGATGAGCGAAACCGGCTTCGGCGGCTATGTGCGCACCCCAGAAAAGATCACCGTTGCCGACGACGGCACGCACGCCAGCGAAATGGGCCACTGGGTGGGCCGCTGGCGCGTGAAGGGGCGCTCGCACGTCGAAGAAGGCCGCTATACGGCCGAGTGGCGTCTTGGCGCGATGGGCTGGGAGATCGTGCAGGAAACGTTTGTGAACTGACCCGTTCAGCCACCTCAACTTCACGAGCGCTCAGCGGCGAATGGGCCGCACCATCAAGGTGAGCACCAGCCCCACCGCGAGCAGTGCGGCCAACAGCTGCAGCGGCTGATCGTAGATCGCCACCTTCGACATGCCGGGGCCCAGCGCGGCGCGCGCGCGTGACGACAACTCGGTGATGATCACCGGCCCCGCGACCGCGGCAACACTCCACGCGGTGAGCAACGCACCGTGAATCGCGCCGACGTTCGCCGAGCCGAAGAGATCGGCGAGAAACGCGGGAATGGTCGCGAAGCCGCCACCGTACATGGTGAACACCACCAACAGGCAGCCAAGGAACGGGTACCACGCGCCCGTCTTCGCGAAGAGCGGGATGAGCAAGAACAACCCCACCTGTGCGGTGAAGAAGACCACGTAGCTGTTGCGTCGTCCGATGATGTCTGACGCGCTCGACCAGAGCAGGCGTCCACCGGCATTGAAGACGCTGATGATGGCGACTACCGCCGCCGCCTCTGCGGGGGTGCGTCCGAAGAGGTCCTGCATCATGGGGCTCGCTTGCGCGAGAATGCCGATGCCGGCGGTGACGTTGATGCACAGCATGCCCCACAGCAGCGCGAACTGCGTCGTGCGCAGCGCTTCTCGGCGCGTCATCCCTTCGGCGACGATGCTGGCGTGCGTGGACGGCGTGGCGTCGTCCGGGAGGCGTACTGGAGCGGGCGCCGGTCGCAACAGCGTAGAGCCGGCCAGCATGATGAGCAGGTAGGCACCGCCGAGGACGAAGAGGGCGTTCGCGATGCCCACGCGCTCGACGAGAAACGCGTTGGCATACCCGCCGAGGAACGCACCACCACCAAATCCCATGATGGCGAAACCGGTGGCCATCCCCCGACGGTCGGGGAACCACTTCACGAGTGTGCTGACGGGCGCGATGTAGCCAATGCCACAGCCGATGCCGCAGAGAATACCCAAGCCCAGGAAGAGCAGCAGCGGCTGCCGGAGTATGAGTCCGGCACCACCCACCACCAGCCCGCAGGAAAAGCAGAGTGCGGCCAGCCGGGCGGCCGTGCGTGCCCCCCGCTTCTCCACCCACGGTCCCCATGTGGCTGCGCTGAGCCCCAGCAGGACTAGCGCGCTGGTGAAGGTCGTGTACGGCGGGCTCGCCCACCACGGGAGCGATGGCAGGGCGGCCGTGATGGGGCGATTGAGCGTGCTCCAGGCGTACACGGAGCCGATGCCCATGTGCACCAGCACAGCACCGAGCGGAACGGTCCATCGACGGGGGGGGGCCATATGGCCCATTGAACGAACGAGCGGGACGATCCGTTGCCGTCGGCGGGCGCGAGACCGGGCGCGCGAGGTTTCCACGTGATGATGCAGCGTCCGCGAGGCGCTGCGGGTCTGGGATTCAGCAGTCGCATGGCATGGCGGAGGCGGCGGTGTTCCCCAACGGGGGGGCCTCTTTGTTGTTGGGGGGATTGCTCATCGGCATAATGGTCGCTCATCAGCTGGCCCCCACGTTCCTCACCCGCCTGCTTCTTGGCGGCGTCTTTGGCATCCGGGCCGCGGTGGCCGACCGCCCCACCATCGTGGGCGCGGCAATCGTCGGGACGGGCTGGGGACTCTGCGGGGTCTGCCTGGGTAACTGTTCCGTAACAGCTGTAACCATCCTGTCACGGGAAGCCGTTACATGTAACGGCCTGCATAAACTCCATGGTTCGCTTCGTTACCGTAGCGTCTCCGCATCTTTACAACCATGCCTGTTGGTCACGGATTTTCCCGGCGGGTGCTGCCGGTCATCATAGCCGTGTTGTTCTCGGCGGCTGCCGAACTGCCTGCGCAGGCGACGCCGCCTAAGGCCGACGCCCCCAAGGCCGCCGCGAAGCCGTGGTACGAAAGCTTTCGCATTCGCGGCTACGGCCAGATCCGGTACAACCGGCTGGGCGAGACGAACGATCAGTTGCAGTGCGAACAGTGCGACCGCAGTTGGGGGCAGAACGGCGGCTTCTTCATTCGCCGCGCGCGCCTCATCGTACAGGGACAGATTCACCCGCAGGTGTACATCTACCTGCAGCCCGACTTCGCCAGCACCGTCGGCACCAGTGGCAATGTGGCGCAGTTGCGCGATTGGTATGTCGACGTCGGCATCGATCAAGAGAACGAGTTCCGCTTCCGGGTGGGCCAGAGCAAGGTTCCGTTCAGCTACGAGAACATGCAGAGCAGCAGCAATCGGTTGCCGCTCGATCGTGCCGACGCCACGAACAGCGCCAATGCCAACGAGCGTGACCTCGGCGTGTTCTTCATGTGGGCGCCGAAGGTGGCGCGCGCCCGACTGGCCGAGCTGACGTCCAATACCGGCAAGGGGAGCGGCGACTACGGCGTATTCGCCATTGGCGCGTTCAACGGGCAGACGGCGAACCGCGCCGACGCCAACGACAATCAGCACGTGGTCGCGCGGCTGACGTATCCAATAAAGCTTCGCTCACAGATCGTCGAGCCCGCCATTGCGGCCTACACCGGCCTGTACACCGTGACGGCCGACCAGCGTAGCACCGGCGTGAAGGGGCGCGCCGACTGGACGTACCGCGATGAGCGCGTGCTGGCGACGCTCAACGTTACTCCGCGTCCGTTCGGGGTGCTTGCCGAGTACAACATCGGGCGTGGACCCGAGTACACCCCGGCCCGCGACAGTATCGAAACCCGCTCGCTGCACGGAGGTTTCGTGACGGCCACGTACAAAGTCACACGCAACAAGCAGGTCCTCTTCCCGTTCCTGCGCTATCAGGTGTACGAGGGCGGCAAGAAGCAGGAGCGCGACGCGCGCAGTCATTCCGTCAACGACATCGAGTTCGGCGTGGAATGGCAGCCCAATCCCAGCTTCGAGCTGGTGACCGAGTGGTACCACGGCGATCGACGTTTCGAGGACAGGCTCAAGCCGCGCAACAGGCAGCGGGGCAGCCTCTTTCGCATCCAGGCACAGTTCAACTACTGACGCACCGCCGGACGCGCTTCTGGTCTTCCGGCGACATGGCCGACTGGAGACCGGCGCGGTAGCTTGCCTGTCATGAATAATGGCGCCGTCCTTTTTGCCGCCGACGTGGACCGCGTCGCGCGATTCTACGAAGTCCTGCTCACCATGTCGCCGGTGCATGTCGAGGAGGGCCTGCGGGTCATCGCCTCCGACCGCACCGAACTGGTGATCCATGGCGTGCCGCCGCACATCATGGCTCCTCTTGCTGCCGGCGAGCGCCCGATGCCGCGTGAGGACACCGCCATGAAGCTCTTCTTCGCGGTGGACAACCTGGCCAAGGCGCGCGAGATGGCGCCGTTGCTGGGCGGGTTCCTCTTCCCGGCCGACAAGGAGTTCACCACCCGCCGCTTCGTCGCGAGCAATGCCTGCGATCCCGAAGGGAACGTCGTGCAGTTCCGCGAAATGCTCGTCCACTCCTGAAACTCAGCAGAATCGTCTCGTGCCTCTCAAAGACTACCCCGATCACTACGACGCCGAACTGGCCCTCAAGCTCTACGACTTGCGTCGTGAGTTGGTAATGCGTGCGTCGCGTGCAGCCATCAACGCGACGTTCCTGCCCACGAGCTGGGACGATGTGCTGGCGGTAACCAAGCCGGACCATCCCCTCAATGCGCCGTTCCGCCAGTGCGCGACGTACTGGGAAATGGTGTACTCGATGGCACGTCACGGGGTCATGCACGCGGAGTTCATGATGGAGAGCAGCGGCGAAGGCTTGTTGCTTTTTTCGCGCGTCGAACCGTGGCTCGAGCAGTATCGCGCGCAGGTGGGGAACCCACTGGCGTTTCGCAACGCGGAGTGGGTGTCGCAGGAATCCGAGCTTGGCCGCACCATCGCCGAACGATTCCGCAAGCGCATGCAGGCTCACCTGAGCGCCACCGCGTCCAAGGTGTGATATGAAGGCCGCCGCCATCGAGGGGCAGAACGCCCCGGAGCCTCTCGTATGAAGCGATGGGTGCTGGTTTCGCTGTGCACTCTGCCGTCACTCGATGTGGCGCAGCGCCCGGAGACAGTGGCGGCGGCGTGGCGGCGGCGTGGTGGCAGCATGTTCAGGTGGCGAAAGCGCACTCTCCTAAAGACGTGACCAGCGCCTGACGCCACGCCCCTCCCCCGGACATGTCGAGGCGCCGCTGGCGCCGTGGGGGGCATCGCCATTGGCGGAGGCGGTGCATGGAGCGACGCGACGCCCGCGCCAGTGAGCTATGCGCTCCCCGACAGTATGATCGATGACGCGCGCGGTCGTCGCGAATCTCAACACCGACATGTTCCTGCCGCTCATTCCGCTCACGGGCGTGTTCGCGTACGGCTACGACGAATCCGATCTCGCCGACGATCTCGACGCCGTGGTGCGTGCCAACAGACTCTCCGTGTTGCCCGACCCCGAGCCGCAGGAGAATCGCTTCGTGCGCAGCGATCAGTACAGTTTCGTTCGCCAGGGCATTCCTGCGCTGGCGTTGAAGGTCGGCTACCGAACGGGCACACCCGAAGAAAAGGTCTGGCAGGGATGGGTGCGCGAGCACTATCACAAGCGCAGCGACGACGTGACGCCGCCCATTCCCTGAGCGTCGGCAATGGGCGGCGTGAAGTAGATCGTGCTTATCGAATGAGGTAGAACTGCTCCTGCCGCGGACGGAAGAACACAAAACCGTTTTCGGTCAGATGCGCATCGTCCTCGAACATCACGAACACTTTCTTGCCACCCCACTCGGGGACGGCCGTGGCGGTGTTGAGTTCGATGCTGATGTACGAGCCGTTTCGCAGGCGGGAGTTCTGCGCCGTCGTGTCACTGCGCAGCGCGCTGCGAAAGTCGATGGACGCGCCAAGCCCGTGCCCCTGCGCGCCGATGGGATGTGAATAGATCATCGCCTCGATGCCGCGCTGTTTCATCTCGGCCATCGTCGCGTTGAACACCGAGCCGCCCGTCGCGCCGGGACGGGAGTGGCGCTTCATGAGCGCGTCCTGCAGTGCATTCGAGTTGGCCATCGCCTGACGCAGTCCAGCAGGCACTTCCTTCTCACCGGCCTTGAGCACATACGCCATCTTCTGCCAATCGGTGTCGAAGCCCATGTAGCTGATACCGAAGTCCACATGCACGACATCGCCACGGCCAATGACCGTGGCCTCCGGCGCCACCGCGAGGAAGCCTCGTGACGTGGCCACGTCGCCGCTGGCCCGCTGCACGCGCAGGTCGGGCTGGAACCACGTGCGCACCCCGGCTGCCCAGAGCATGTCGAAAAGCGCCTTGCGCACATCGCCCACCGTGGTCTTGCCGGGCGTAATGACATCATTCGACAGCGCGCGCTTCACAATCGCTTCGGTCACGCGCACCGCGGTGTTGTAGTGCTCCATCTCTTCAGGAATCCGCGTGTCGAGATACTCCTGAGTCAGTTCGCCCGCACTCACGAACGTCTTCTCGGCGTCGGGGCCAAGCGTTTCGGCCAGAAAACGGTAGCTGTCGTAGCCGAGCGAACGCGTCTGGCCGCGTGTACCGCGAATGCCAAGGCCCACCGTTTTCGGGGAATACTTGGCGTACAGTTCGCGCAGCGTCGCGGCCGGCGGACGCGGTTCCGTCGTGGGTGCGTCGAAGAAGCGGGCGAGGTTCTCTTCGGTGTAGCCGGTGATGGCGAACTTCTTGAGGCCTTCACTGCCCGCATCGACAAACACGAAAAAATCACGATTGCCGGTATACGGACGCGGCGGCGCCACGTACTGCGACAGCGGATCGTCGTGGAACTCTTCGTTCACGACGACCCACATGCCGATGCCGTGTCGCCGCATCATGGGGAGCAGCATCTCGTGTCGCTTGCTCAGCCACTGCTCGCGAATGCTGATCTGCTCCGACCAGGGAAGAAGCGCGTCGGCCTCGGGGACGCGCATGCTAGTGCGCGACGGCGTGGGTTTCGTCGACTTGACCGTGGCACGCTGACGGACGTCCTGTGCGACGGCGCCCGCAGGAGAGAGCGACGCTGCCGCACCGAGACCGGCAAGCAGGAGAACACGAAGGGTGTGCATGTCAGTTGGAGGTGCCTTTACGGTAGTCGAGCTGCGGCTTCTGGTTGCCGATGAGCGTTTCGTACTTGAAGTTGGGGCCGCGCTTGGCGTCGAACTCTTTCTTCGCCTCGGCGAGCGCCGCCGGCGAGACGAACAGATCGGCCGCGGTGAGGGCCATCGTCTTCGCGGCGACCATCATGCCTTTGGTGCCGATGCTCATGCCGCCCGCCGCCACCGCCTGCCACGAGTGTGCGGCCGTTCCCGGAACCCACGTGGCCGCCCCCAGCTGTACCGTGGGCACCGTCCAACTCACATCCCCCACGTCGGTTGACGCCGAACCTGCCTGGCCGATGACGAGTGGCTTGATCTTCTGCGTGGCCTCGAGCGCCACGGGAATGAACGCCTCGCTCTTCTGCAACTTCTCGGCGAACACGCGCTCTTCCGGCGACAGCGTGTAGCCACCCACGCGCTCCAGCGCGCGCTGTTCGATACGCAGCAGCGTTTCGTTGGGGAGGAGCGAGTACACCGACCCGATCAGCTGCAGTTCGTAGCTTGTCCCCGTGCCGATAGCGGCACCCTTCGCGGCATTCACGACACGACTCCACACGTCCTTCACGACGTTCATGTCGACGTGCCGCACGTAGTAGTACACCTCGGCTTCGTCGGGCACGACATTGGGTGCCTTGCCGCCGTTCGTCACGACATAGTGAATGCGCGTCCCATCGGGCACATGCTCGCGCAGATAGTTCGTCATGACGTTCATGATCTCGACGCCGTCGAGCGCCGATCGCCCACGCTCGGGAGCGCTGGCCGCATGTGATGACGTCCCGTGAAAGCGGAACTTGCCCGTGATGTTCGCCATCGTGCGCTCGCCGGTGGCGGCGTTGTCGTCGCCAGGGTGCCACGCGATGACCGCGTCCACGTCGTTGAAGACGCCATCGCGTACCATGTACACCTTGCCCGATCCCCCTTCTTCGGCGGGCGTCCCGATCATGCGGAGCGTGCCCTTCACGTTGTTGGCAATCATCCACTGTTTGATGGCGATGGCCGACGCCGTGCTGGCCGTCCCGAAGAGATGGTGGCCGCAGCCATGTCCCGGAGCGCCGATCTTGAGCGGCTTGCGTTCCGGCACGGCGTCCTGCGATAGGCCGGGGAGCGCGTCGAACTCGCCGAGAATGGCGATGACGGGTTTGCCGCTGCCGTACTCGGCGACGAACGCGGTGGGTTCACCGGCAATACCCGCTTTCACCGAGAAGCCGGCGTTCCGCAGCTCCAACTGCAGCAGCGCCGAGCTTTTCTCCTCCATGTAGCCCACTTCGGCGAAGCCCCAAATCTGCTTGGCGACCTCCGCGTACTTCGTGGTCGCGGCGTCGAGTGCCGCAAGCATCGGAGCCGTGTTGGCAGCGGGTTTCGGCAACGCCGGCTGCGCCTGCGCACCGGGCGCGACCAGCACTGACGCCACGAACCACAGGGTCAGGGCGCGCAGCGCGTAGACAGACGGCACGGACGGGCGGGACATGTAGCAATCCTCAGCGTGTAGGGCAGAATGTGGGACCAGCGGCGAGGCACCGGTCACTGCCCGATATGATACAGGCTGGGCGGGCGCTGCGCCCGTCACGCGGTAACCTGCTTGTGTTCCTTGCTAGCGTTCGAGGATATGACGGCTCCTGGCAACACGCCCGGATTTCGCACCATCGATTACACGATCGGCAATACGCCGCTCGTACGCCTGCAGCGCCTTCCCGAAGCCGGTACGTCCGAGCGCGGTGTGGTTATCCTGGGCAAGCTCGAAGGGAACAACCCCGGCGGCTCGGTAAAGGATCGGCCCGTGTTGTCCATGATTCGCCACGCCGAAGCGCGCGGCGAAATCCGTCCGGGAGATCGCCTCATTGAGGCAACCAGCGGCAACACCGGCATTGCCATGGCCGGCTACCGCATGACGCTTATCATGCCGGACAATCTGAGCGCCGAGCGTCGCGCCAGTATGACCGCGTATGGCGCCGAGCTCATTCTGACACCGGCCGCAGCGGGGGGCATGGAGTACGCCCGCGATCTTGCCATGGAGATGCAGCGGAACGATGGGGGGCGGGTGCTCGATCAGTTCGCCGCAGATGGCGAGGCGGCTCGCCGCCGAGGAGAGGATCTTCGGCGGTCCCTCGGCGGCCGGTGCCTGTGTGATTGCGCTGCGGGTGGCGGCGGAGCTGGAGCATGCCACCATTGTGTTCATCGTCTGCGATCGCGGCGATCGCTATTTGAGCACGGGCATCTTTCCCGCTTGACCGTTGTTGCGCACGGCGCGGAGGAACTGCCCCACCTCGCGTTGCAACAGTTCAGCCATACGCGAGAGTTCTCCGGAGGCTTGTGACAGATGACCGGCGGCGACGCTGGTGTCGGCGGCGGACTGCGACACGGCAGAGATGCTTACCGTGACCTCGCGTGTGCCCGTGGCGGCTTCGTGAATGTTGCGGGTGATGTCGTCGGTGGCAAGTCGCTGATTCTGTACCGACTCGTTCACCGATGATGACACACCGTGCATGCGTTCGATGGCGCCGGTGATCGATTCGATCGCTTCGACGGCATCGCTGGTGGCGCGCTGAATGTCGTTGACCTGCGTTTCGATCTCGCCGGTCGCGTCACCCGTGCGGGTGGCCAACGTTTTCACTTCGCTCGCGACGACCGCGAAGCCCCGCCCGAACTCTCCTGCACGTGCCGCTTCGATATTGGCGTTGAGCGCGAGCAATCGCGTCTGGCTGGCGATGTCGGTAATCAGTTTGACGACGCGCGATATCTGTCCTGATGCCTTTGCGAGACTCGACACGACGGCGCCCGCGTGTTTGGCGGCCATCACCGCTTCGCCGGCGACATCGAGTCCCTGCCGCGACTGTCCCTCGATGTGACTGACGGTCGCGGCAATCTCCTCACTCGCAGCTGCTACGGCGTCCATGCTGCGACTCGTTTCCTCGGCGGCGGCTGCGACGATCGTGGAGCGTGTCGTGGTGTGATCAGCGGTACCGGTGAGCGACTCGGCCGTCGCACGCGCTTCGGTCGCCGCGGCGGCGACATTGTCGACGACGACTTTGACGGCTGCTTCGAACTCGTCGGCAAGTCGGAGTCGTGACGATTCGGCCTGTTTGATGAGTTCCGTCTTTGCGGACATCTGCTCCGTGGCCTGATTGATGAGCCGGGCGGCGCCACGGTAGGTGCCGGGAAGCCCACGCTCCAGCACGCGTCGCCAGTACTTCTCCTCGCTGGCGTGCTGCAGTGAGGCTCGTGCTTCACGCACGAACGCATCGGTGAGATCGAGCAGGCGATTGACTCCCGCCGCGAGTCCACCGAGCGGACCGTGCCGATCAATGCCCAGTACGCGTGGCTCGAGATCTCCTTCGGCGGCGCGTTCACATACGACCACGATATGCGCCATGCCCCGGCGCAGCGCGTCCAGTTCGCTGCGCAACACATCGCGTTCTGCGGTCACTGCGGCGAGGACGTCGGGTTCCGCCACATGCGTCGTCATGTCGGTCGTCTTCATAGTGTCCACACCCACTCGGCGTAGGACATACCGGCGGTCGCGAGTATGCCATCGAGCATTGCGGTGGAGGCCGCCAGCCCGTCCTTGCGGTCGGTGTGGCGGCGCTCGGCGGCGTGCAGCTTGTCGTAGAGGGGCGCCACTTTCGCGAGCGCGCTCGCGTCGGGTACCCGCCGGTTGGAGTGGTAGCCCACGATGCGTCCGGTGGCATCGAACGAGGGGGTGATGTGCGCCAGCACCCAATAGTGGTCGCCGTTACGCGCCAGGTTGTTCACATAAGCGAAAAGCTCGCGCCCGGACTCCACCGTGTCCCAGAGGAGCTTGAAGATCACACGCGGCATCTCCGGATGTCGGATGACCGCATGCGGTTTGCCTATGAGTTCGTGCTCATCATACCCGGATACGCGCACGAAGATGTCGTTTGCGTAGGTGATGTGTCCCTTGAGATCGGTTTTGGAGACGATGATCTCCTCGAGCGCGAAGGGACGTTCAATGCCGGTGGGAGTCGCGCGGGTCGCGGCGGACATGACGGGGGCATAAGAGGAACCGCTGTCGCGCTCGGCATCGGGCGCACCGGATACTGGTATCGGCGGGACGGGCGCAGGCTGCGTCAGGTAATCCCCGACTCCGCCGTTCCCCCGCGCCTGCGGTCTGGGCTCCTGCCGTCCGCCGTCTCGGCGCGGTGCCGCAGGATCACGCCGAGTACGCAGACGGCAGCCACACAGACAGCAGGGGCACAGGAGTCTCCGCCGTTCCCCCGCGCCTGCCGTCTGGGCTCCTGCCGTCTGCCGTCTCGGCGCGGTGCCGCAGGATCACGCCGAGTACGCAGACGGCAGCCACACAGACAGCAGGGGCGCAGGAGTCTCCGCCGTTCCCCCGCGCCTGCGGTCTGGGCTCCTGCCGTCTGCCGTCTCGGCGCGGTGCCGCGGGATCGCGCCGAGTACGCAGACGGCAGCCACACAGACGGCAGGGGCACAGGAGTCTCCGCCGTTCCCCCGCCCCTGCGGTCTGGGCTCCTGCCGTCTGCCGTCTCGGCGCGATGCCGCGGGATCGCGCCGAGCACACAGACGGCAGCCACACAGACGGCAGGGGCGCAGGAGTCTCCGCCGTTCCCCCGCGCCTGCGGTCTGGGCTCCTGCCGTCCGCCGTCTCGGCGCGGTGCGGCGGGATCACGCCGAGTACGCAGACGGCAGCCACACAGACGGCAGGGGCGCAGGAGTCTCCGCCGTTCCCCCGCGCCTGCGGTCTGGGCTCCTGCCGTCTGCCGTCTCGGCGCGGTGCCGCGGGTTCGCGCCGAGCACGCAGACGGCAGCCACACAGACCGCAGGGGCACAGGAGTCTCCGCCGTTCCCCCGCGCCTGCGGTCTGGGCTCCTGCCGTCTGCCGTCTCGGCGCGGTGCCGCGGGTTCGCGCCGAGCACGCAGACGGCAGCCACACAGACCGCAGGGGCACAGGAGTCTCCGCCGTTCCCCCGCCCCTGCGGTCTGGGCTCCTGCCGTCCGCCGTCTCGGCGCGATGCGGCGGGTTCGCGCCGAGAATGCAGACGGCAGCCACACAGACAGCAGGGGCGCAGGAGTCTCCGCCGTTCCCCCCGCGCCTGCGGTCTGGGCTCCTGCCGTCCGCCGTCTCGGCGCGGTGCCGCGGGATCACGCCGAGAATGCAGACGGCAGCCACACAGACGGCAGGGGCGCAGGAGTCTCCGCCGTTCCCCCGCGCCTGCCGTCTGGGCTCCTGCCGTCCGCCGTCTCGGCGCGATGCCGCGGGATCGCGCCGAGCACGCAGACGGCAGCCACACAGACGGCAGCCACGCAGACGGCTGCCACACAGACGGCAGGGGCGCAGTACACCCGCGTCGCCTCCGTTCCGTCGGAACATTTACCCCGTTTCCCGCTCCAGTCTGAGATAGCGAGGGTGTGCACACCCTTCGTCCCCGGAATTAGCTTCTGCAGATGACGTTCCATGAGTCTCTCGCGCGGGCCCGGTGGGCAACGCGTGCGCAGTTCATGCATCTGGGTATCATTGCCGGCCTCTTTGGCGCACACGTGCCCAGTCTGGCCGCCCGCTACGGGCTCGACGAGCAGCACATCGCGATGGCGCTGCTGGCATCCACCGCGGGCTCGGTGAGCATGTTGCTGCTGGCCGGCCGCATTATTGGACGCACCGGGGCACAGCGCACCACGATGTTGGCGGGGTGGATCTTCTGCCTCGCCATGGCGCTGCTGCTCCGCTTGCCGTCGGTGTGGTTGGTGTATCCCGTGATGTTCGCCATTGGCGCTGGCGAAAGTCTCTACGATATCGCGATCAACGCCGAAGGCTCGATGCTCGAGGTCATGGGCGGCCGGGCGGTCCTCAGCGGCTTTCACGCCATGTTCAGTGTGGGCGCCATGCTTGGCGCCGGGGCAGCGGCCGTCTTGTTCAAATTGGCGGTTGCACCGGCCGTGCAGCTGTTGGCGGTAGCCGCGGTCGTTGCCGTGGGGCTCACCCTCGCGTCCCGTCGCATGTTGCCCATGCATCCGCCAGCCGAGGCGGGCGACGCGCACTTCGCATGGCCGCGCGGGCTGCTGCTCATGATCGGGTTGCTCATTCTCTCCGGCATGTTGGCGGAGGGGGTGATGTACAACTGGAGCGTGCTCTACGTGAAGCAGGAACTTGGCGCGTTGCCCGAGCGCGCCGCGCTGGCGTACGTGAGCTTTTCGGGTGCTACGGCGCTCATGCGCTTTGCCGGTGATTGGATTCGTGCGCGCGTTGCCGAGCGTACCATCGTGATGGTCGGCGCGATGGTCGCGTCGGTCGCGATGGCGCTCGTGCTGCTCGTGCGCCACGAAATGGCCGCGCTCATTGGCTTCGCGTTCGTGGGGATGGGACTCGCCACGGTGGTCCCCATTCTGTACAACGCCTCGACCAAGGTGCCCGGCGTCAGCCGTGCGGCGGCGATCGCATCGGCGTCGTCCATCGGGTACGTGGGCTTCATGATCGGGCCGCCACTGGTGGGCGCCATTGCGCATGCCTCGAGTCTGTCGTGGGCCCTGTGCACCCTCATCGGCGCCAGCCTCGTGCTCATGGCCGGCGCCAGCCACATTCCCCTCGCTCATCCGAACCGGTAACGTCGCCCTGATGTCTGCACCAACACGTTCCGTCATCGTCTCCTGGAGCGGCGGCAAAGACAGTACGCTCATGCTCGAACGACTGCTTGCCGATCCGTCGATCGTGGTGCGCGCCCTCGTGACCACCGTGTCGACGGTGTACGATCGCATCAGCATTCATGGCGTGCGCCGCTCGATCTTGCGCGCGCAGGCCGCATCGCTGGGCATACCCTTGCACGAGATCGCGCTGGGGGCAATGTCGTCAAACGACGATTACGAAGCGGCGTTCGCGCGCGGGCTCACGGAACTCGAGGCGGCGTATCCCGACACCCGTGCCATGGCGTTCGGGGATCTTTTTCTGGACGATGTGCGCCAGTATCGCGAAGCGCTGTTGGCCAGGCATGGGTGGAGCGGCGTGTACCCGTTATGGGGTGAACCCACCGACGCGCTGGCGCGCCGTTTCGTGAACAGCGGCTACGTGGCGCGGCTCACCTGCGTGGATACCCAGCAGCTCGATGCCGCCTTCGCCGGCGCCCTGTATGACCACGCGCTGCTCGACACGCTGCCGCCAGGCGTCGACCCCTGCGGTGAGCGCGGGGAGTTTCATACCTGCGTGACCAACGGGCCGATCTTCCGAGCGCCCATTGTGGTGCGCCCTGGTGAGCAGCTGCTGCGCGACGCGCGCTTCCAATACTGCGATTTGCTCATGGACGGTGACGCATAGGGCCGTCCAGCCCACTATGCTTCAGCATCCGTTTTTCGCACCCGCCAGACCGTAGCCAACGGCCGATATGCAGATCGATATGACCGCCGAACCGACTCCCGTCCCGACGTCTCTCACGACCCCGCAGGTCGCTGCCCTCGCGGCCGCCCTCGGCGTGGTCGCCTATACCATCATCGACGCGACGCCCTGGTTCGCGGCGAATGGCATTCCGCAGGGCGCCGTCCAGTTCCTCTGGCTGGCATTCGTGATGGTCGGATCGGGGCTGTGCGGTTGGCTCCACGCCGACCGCGCCTGGCGCTGGGCAGCGGTCCTGCTGGCCACGCAGCCGCTCGTCATGCTCGCGGTGACGCTCGTCCGTGGCGAACCGGACAATTCGGACCAGACGATCCCTGCCCGGACATCCATGTTCATCGCCAGCGTCTTCATTGCCACCGTGAGCCCCTTCGCGCTCATCGCGGCGGCCGCGATGGCCTCGAAGCGGAAAAGCGATAACCGTTGAAATCTAGCGGGTTGTCAGGGTTCCCCCGGTCGACGGGCGCCGGAAACCGGGGAAACGTGTCTGGTATATGCAATATTTCGCTTCCCCTGCAACGCCACGTCTCGTCGCCCGCTTGATTGGCCCCGTGTTGGCCATCGCCGCGGCGCTCGCGACCGTGCACACGTCGGCGGGGAGTGCGCCAACCTCGGTGGCCCGGCGAGCCGCCGACAGCGTGTCGGCGCGCGACCCCGTGGCCCTGTTGCAGCAACGGCTGGACAGCGGACAGGAATCGCTTGCCCACGACAGCGTGCTGGGTTACCTGCCAGCACTGCTCAAGGCGCTCGACATCCCGGTGTCCTCGCAGACGCTCGTCTTTTCGCGTACCAGTCTGCAAACGGACAAGATCACCCCCTGGTCTCCCCGTGCGCTGTATTTCAACGACGACGTGTACGTCGGCTACGTGCTCGAGAGTCGCTTTCTCGAGGTCGGTGCGGTCGATCCGATAAGGGGTGGCGTGTTCTACACGCTCAGTCAGGAGCCGCGCGCGCGCTCACTCTTCGAGCGCGAAACGACCACCTGTCTCATGTGTCACTCGTCCAAAGGGGCGACCGGTGGCGTGCCGGGGTTCATGGTGCTCAGCACCATCGCCGACCGGCACGGCTATCCCATTACCGGCGTGCACGACGGTTCCACCTCCGACGTCACGCCCGTCGCGCAACGCTTTGGCGGCTACTACGTCACCGGCTCCGGAGGACACGCCGGCAACGTGTACGCGCCGGTGCTCGGCCACGAAGTCTACGACAAGAAGGGCTATCGCACGCAATTCGAACGTCGCCCCGACAGCGCCCGCACGTCGCTCGCCGGTCTGTTCGACACGGCGTCGTATATCTCGTCGCAGAGCGACGTCGTGGCGCTGATGGTGCTCACACACCAAACCGCCGTGCATAATCGCATCATGGCGGTGCACGAGGCGGCGCGTGAAGCGATCATGGAAGCACAGGTGGCCGCCGTGCGTTACGACAGTCTCCACGCGCCCGTCACGCCACGATTGCGCGGTGCCATCGACAACCTCACGCGTACACTGCTCTTCGTGCAGGAAGCCCGCCTCACCGCGCCCATGCACGGCACCACGAGCTTCGTGCAGGACTTTGCGGCACACGCGGTGCGCGACCCGCGCGGCCGCTCGCTCCGTGACTTCGATCTCACGCACCGGCTCTTCAAGTATCCGTGCAGCTTTCTGATCTACTCGGCGGCGTTCGACGCACTACCGCGCATGGCCCGGCAGGCCGTGTACGCCAGGATGCGCGACGTGCTCGAAGGCAGGGAGCCAAGCGATTTATCGGACGCCGAGCGGCAGGCGGTTACGGAGATTCTCGCGGCCACGAAGCCGGAGGTCCGAGCACTGGCGGGCCGCATGCAGTAAACGGCAGCCCGCATGCTACGTCACGGCTGAATCACGCGCCGACGCCGCATGAGCGCTTCGATTTCGTCCATCTCGCGCGGCACCAGCGAGATTCGCTCGAGCCCCTTCTCGGTGATGATGTAATCGTCTTCGATGCGCACGCCGGTGTTTTCGTACTGCTTCACCTTGGCCAACACCTTGGCCTTGAACTGGCGGTTGCGTGGCGTATCGGGGAGTACATCCAGCGCGCGTGTGCTCACGTAAATGCCGGGCTCGATGGTGAACGCGTCCCCTTCGGCAAACGTTCCGCCGTTCTGATCACCCTGTAGCGGGTCGTGCACGGCGAGACCAATACCGTGCGAGATGCCGTGAATCATCCACAGATTCGCCTGCTTGCACGACGCGGGGTTGGCCACACAATCCACGCGCCAGGGCGGATCGTACTGCGCCTCTTCACTCTCGATGAGCCCGAGCGCGGCGAGCCCCTTGGTACGCACCACCACCGAACTGTCGGCGGCCGCACGAATGACCATGCCTGGCTTGCTGTTACGCTCCGCTGCGAGTTGCGCGTCGAGTACGAGTTGGTACAGCTGCCGTTGTTCCTTCGTGTAACGGCCACTCACGGGAATGGTGCGCGTGATGTCGGCCGCATAGCCACGGAACTCCGCGCCGGCGTCGATAACGACGAGATCGCCCGGTTTGACCGGGTCCATGTCGCGCATGTAGTGCAGCGTGGTGCCGTTGTATCCCGACCCCACAATAGAGCCATACGCCGGACGTTCCGCGCCACGGCGCGTGAACTCGTATTCGATGGCCGCACGCAGTTCGTATTCATGCTGCGGGTTGGCCGTCAGCATCGCCGCGCGATGGCCTTCGCTGGAGATCTCCACGGCCTTGCGGAGCAGCGCGAGCTCGACCGCCGACTTCTTTGCACGGACCGCCAGCAGCTGCGGCATCGCCGTACGAATCGTCAGCGACGGATGCCGCTTGGCGAGCTGCTTGACCGCTTCCTGGCCTCGCGTGAGCGTATCGGCGCGCGAAAAATCCATCGTCTCCACATCGGGGATGTGAAAGAATGGCAAGCCGGTATCCGCCAGCGAGTCGAGCACGGTCCACACAGCGTCGTAGGAACGCGCCGGAAGGCCGGTGCGCGCCACACTATTGGTGGAGTCGGTGCGCTGTCCGTAATAGAACGCGGTGCGCGCGTCGAGCTTGGTGAGAAACAACGTGGTGGTGGGAACCTTGTCGCGCACCACCATCACCAGCGCGTGATCAGGTTCGTTGAGTTCGGTGAGATACCGGAACGCGGCGAGCTGATAGAAGGTGCTGAAGTCGTGCACCAGCGCACGTCCGCCAAAGGCGACGACGACGCCATTGCCAATGCGTTCGGCGAAGGCGGCGCGGCGTGCGGCCACTGCCGGTAGCGATACCGCAAGCTCCGATTGAGCCGCCACGGGCGCGGCGGCGAGCAGCAGCGTGACAGCAAGGAGCGACGCGCTGCGCAGGGCAGTCGCACGAAACGGGGAGGTACGCATGGCGGAACCGTGAATGGAAGACGACGGACGTCCTCCCACAACTTACGCCGCCGAGCGCTCTCCTGCCGCCGCGTCGCGATGCTTGGCCTGCTTCTGCACGTACATGCTGGCGTCCGCCCGGCGGAGCCACTCCTCGACCGTCTCCCCACGCAGCCATTCGGCCACACCGGCGCTGGCGGCGAGCGGGGCTACTGTCTCCGCGTATGGCCACTCGGCCTGCTCCAACACGCGGTGCAGTCGGGCCACCTGACGTCCGGCCACCTCCGCAGTCGTATTGGGGAGCACCACCGCGAACTCATCGCCACCAATGCGGCACAGCACATCGGTATCGCCAAGAAACACCTTGGAGAGCGCGCGTCCCACGAGGATGAGCGCTTCGTCGCCGGCGTGATGCCCCGCCGCGTCATTGATTGGCTTGAGGAAGTCGAGATCGAGCATGACGAGCGTCAGCGGCTGCCCACCGAGCGCGTGCAGTGCCAGCTGCCGTGAGGTGGTGCGATCAAACACCAGACGATTCCCGAGTCCCGTAAGCGAGTCCGTTTCGCTGGCCTTGCGCGCGACTTCGAGCTCCCGTCCCAGATGCTCGACACGCTCGGCGAGCTGGGCGTAGATGGTACGCTGCGCGGTCTGACGCTCGGCGGTAATCGTTTCGAGCGTCTTCATCGCCTGCGAGATTTCGTCTTTCACCGCGCCCGTGTCGAGACGGTCGAGTGCCCCGCGGACGCGCTGCACCTGCTGCGCGGAGGCGCCATCGGCGTGGTGTTCGCGTTGCATCGCGAGATGCGTGCGCTCGATGCAGGTCCACAAGGCGTCGCGTAAATCGCTCAGCGCATGCTCCACATAATGCTGTTCTTCGCGGCGATGCTCTGCGAACGTGCTCGACACACCACGCCAGTCGCGTTCGGGAATGCTTCCCCCGCGGGGTGGCGTCGGCGTCGCATCGTCGTCAACGGTGTCGACCGGAACACCCAGCAGCGCATGACGGCGCCAGGCCGAGAGGCGAGCCCGCGCCGCCTCGTCGCCGCCGCGTGGCAGCTCGATGCAGCCGTAAATGTACGACGCGAGGATCTGACCGAGGGTATCGAGCACGAGCAGCGCCTGATCGTTGTCAGGCGCTACGTGCGACGTGCTGGTAGCCGTAGGGTGGCTGGCGCGTTTAAAGAGCATGCGGAGAGTATCGGTAGCTCCCCGCAAATCTTTCACATTGAGGCGGTTCAGTTCTCGGGTTCGAGCTCCACGCGGAGCCTCGTGGGCGCAGTGAACACGCAATCCAAGGACAGCGACGTTTTCACCGTGTCCGTTCGGGAGCGATAGCCCTCCAGTTCGAGACGAACGCTCCACAGCGTACTGCCATAGGTCGTCTGCAACGCCTCGTTGCCGTAGCCGCGCACCTGATATCCGTCGCGCCCCCGGAGTGCCGTGGCGGTGACCGTCGTGCGCTCGGTCAGATCGCGTTTCGTGCGACTGTCCGACACCGCCACACTCAGGCCGGGTCGCTGCGCACCGACACAGACACCCCAGACGCGCGCGACGGCGCAACCAGACTATTGGGGAACGCCGGCTACTTGCCTTCCAAGTCCGCTGCCCGCCGAAACGCACAAACGACGCGCCCAAAACCCGCGCGTCGTTTGCTTTACTTAAACTCTGCTAAATCTTCGCCAACACGGCGATCCGTTCCCGGGCTGAGACCACCACGCCCCCGGGCTTCTCGACGGTCACCGCGAAGAGCACGGCGTCCCCGACCGGCAGTCGGGCCCGAATGGGCACGAGGACTTCGCCCCCGTTGGCGGGGATGTCGAAGACGCCCCCGTCCACCGGATAGCGCTCGTCGCGGGCCTTGTCGAAGATCCACAGCTGGTACTGCCAGCGGGCACGATCGTTGGGGGCGAGGCCGGCAAAGCGCATCACCCCGCGCTGGGTACGCGCGTCCCAGATGACCTCACCGGTGGCCGACGTCGCCGCGCTGTCGGTGGTGACGGTCCAGCTGCGGCGGAGCAGGGTGCTGTCGGCCAGGAGGGAGTCACGAAGTGCGGCCACGGGATCGACGATTCCCGGCGCGCCCGCAGACGGCGCGTCCGGCCGAGGCGCCCGGGCGACGATCGCCAGCAGCGCGGCCGCGGCCAGCCAGCCACTCCATGCGGTCCATGAACGGCGGCCGCGGTGTGCCGGAGCAGCGGGCGCCGTGATGGGTGGCACCGTCCGGGCCCGCACGAGCGCCTCGCCCGTGGCCGTAATGCGGGCCGCGAGTGCCGGCGGGAGCTGGTCGTCCGCACCCTGATGGTCGTGTAGCATGGCCGCCGTGAGCTCACCGGCCAGCAACTCATGCGCGGTGGGTTCGAATTCGTCGGGCATGTGTGGATCTGAAGTGGTGTTCGCAAACTGGTTCATGAGTGCTGGTCCTCCGTGGCGGCGCGTCCCGCGGGGGAGGCGAGCAACAAGTCGCGGGCGCGTTGCAGTCCGCGTTCGATCGATGAGCCGACGACGGGTGACCATCGCCACCCAGCCCGCTTCCGTGGCGCGCGTGGCATCGTACCGTCCGGCGCTGCGCCACAGGTCAACGAACACTTCCTGGACGGCATCTTCGACGCCGCGCGGGTCGGGCGACCAGCGACGCGCGAGCGCCCAGATGAGCGGTCCGTACCGATCGACGCATTCGCGCACCGCGAGTTCGTCACCGGCGGCCACGCGTGGCAGCAGATGAATGACGTCGACGATGGTGTCGTCGCGCGATGCGCCGACTCCGGTGCTGGCCGTGCCTTTCACGAGCGACAACCGCGCACGTGCCGACGACGCGTCTCCAGCGACCGGTTCGGTCGCAGGCGCTTCGGGTGGGTCTTCAGATGACTAAGGATGTGACTCGCTGTGGCCGACGGCCGAATTCCACACGCACTCCCCGGATGTTTCCGGACGGGTCCGTTGCCACTGCGTCCCTCCCACCTTCTCAGGAGTCTCCATGTTCACGTTCGCCGCTTCCCGTCTCCGCCTTGTGGCCGCCAGCGCGCTGCTCGCACTCGCCAGCGCCCCGTCGACCGGTGCCGCACAGCACCCGTCGCGCGGCCCCAACATTCCGCAGGTCGCTCGCACCGCCGACCAATTCTCCACGTTGCTCGCGGCCGTCAACGCGGCCGGACTCACGGAAACGCTCTTGGGCCGTGGCCCCTTCACGGTGTTCGCGCCCACCGATGAGGCGTTCAATCGCCTCCCCAACGGCACGGTCGCCGATCTGCTCAAGCCGGAGAACCGCGAGAAGCTCGTCACGCTGCTCACGTATCACGTGTTGCCGGGGCGCGTAACGGCCGCGCAGGCCCGCACCGTGTCGAGTGCCGAAACCGTGGCGGGCCAGAAGGTGACGCTGCGCGACGTTGACGGGGAACTGCGCGTGAACAACGCGGTGGTACGCATTGCCGATGTCCCGGCGAGCAACGGGCTCATTCACGTCATCGACCGGGTGCTCATGCCGCAGGCGGCGCCATGTGGCCACGCGAGTCCTGCGTTCATTCCAATCAACAAAAGAGTTGAGCGCATCGCTTCCGCAGAGTCGGCTCGGTTGCCTCGGTTGTCTTGGTTGCCTTCGTGCCATCGGTTCGCCGAGCCGGGCATCCCCCGAGAAGCTGGTGCCGAGCGCTCCGTGACCTCCATTCCTCGGATGCCTCCGTGAGAGCGGTTCCGAGCCGCCAGTTCAGAGGCGAGATCTGAGAGGCCGAGAACTCAGCGCTCAGTTCTGGATAGGGGAGAGAGTTGAGTCACGCAGGGGTGAGAAGCGAGGTGGGACGATGGCGGGTGAGACGCGACGTGGGGTCGCGGCGGGGTGGGGGGTTATATGGGTAGTCCACCGTTGAGGGACGGGGGGCGACGAACGGGGAGCGAGGCGCTGAGGGAACCCATAAGTTCCCGGCATGCGACTTCTCCCCGTTCTTGCGTTTGCGGGCGCCCTCGCCTGCCTCCTGCCGTCCGCGTCTGCCGACGCGCAATCCGTGGCCACGCTCAAGCGCACCCTCGATAGCATCGCCGATGCGCATCGCGGCGTGGTGGGCTACAGCATCACCAATCTCGAAACCAACGAGCACCTCGAGCGGCGCGGCGACGAGCCGTTCTCCACGGCGTCGCTCATCAAGGTGCCCATTCTGGTGACGCTGTTCGATTTGGCCGAACAGCAACAGCTCACGCTCGACGATCCGATCGTGCTCACGGAGATCGACAAGGTGAGTGGCGCCGGGCAGCTGCAGTTCTTGCGCACACCGCTCACGCTGCGGCTGTGGGACGTGGCGTGGCTCATGAGCACGCTGAGCGATAACACGGCGACCAATCTCGTCCTCGACCGCATCAAGATCCGCCGGGTGTGGCAAAAAATGGAAGCGCTGGGGCTGCCGCGCACCAAGGTGCATTCGGGGAGCATGACGCGCATTGCGAGCGTGGCGCCGGACAGCTCGGCCAAGTACGGACTCGGCGTGACCACCGCCAATGAAATGGCGCAGCTGTTCACGCTGATGGTGCAGGGCAAAGCCGTGAGTCCACGGGCCGACTCCACCATGCTCGACATCCTCACGCACAACGAAGATGATTCGAAGCTGTTGCGCTTCAACTACGGACTGCGGGCCGCACACAAAACCGGTGATGTCGATCAGTCACGCACCGACTGCGGCGTGCTCTATCTGCCGGCGCGCGTAGTGGCGTGTGTGCTCACCAAGGAGAACGTCGACAAGCGCTATTGGACCGATTCCGAAGGGAACGCCGTGATTGCCAGGATTGGTGCGGCGATCGTGGCCCACTGGAAGCGCTGACCGGAAGCGCTGCCCGAAAGCGCCGAGCACGAGGTGGCGCCGTTACTGCGGCGCCACCTGCGCGTACATCTGGCTCTGCCCCAAGGCACCGTTGGCGCTCTGCATGATGTCGAGGCGCGCCACGGTCCCCGAGCCCACCTGCACGCTGGGGCTGATCCACGTGTAACGCCCGCCCACGGAGCGCACCTGCACCGAGAGCATGTTGCCCGGCTGCAGTTCCGTAATGGGGACCTTGACGGTTTGCGTGGAATTCCCCGTCACGGTCGCCAGACGTCGTCCCACGGTTTGGCCGGCGCGCACGGAGTAGATGTTCACATCGTAAAAGCCGCGATTGCTGGCAATCATGATGACCGAGGGCTGCCCCGTTCCCGATGCCCCTTTGCTGGCACACGCGACGGGTGCGAGCAGCGTTCCCAGCAGGAACAGCAGCGTCGCTCGACGTGACGTGCTACGTGGCGAAGACGACATGGGGATCCGGTCAGAGAGAAAGTCGATCGATCATCGGCTGCGTGATGAGCACGATGCCCTTTTCGGTCCGGCGAAAACGTGTGCGGTCCAGTTCGGCATCTTCACCGACGACGAGGCCCGGGGGAATCTTCACGCCGCGGTCGACCACCACATTGGTGAGTCGTGCACCACGGCCGACATCGACATCCGGTTGCAGCACCGCCCCGTCGAGATGCGCGTACGAATGGACCCGCACGTTGGTGAACATCAGCGAGCGGAACACTGCCGCCCCCGAAATGATGCAGCCGCCGGAGACCAACGAGTCGAGCGAAAATCCACGACGTCCTTCCTCGGCGTGCACGAACTTCGCGGGTGGCGTGATCTCGGCGTACGTCCAGATCGGCCACTCGTGATCGTACATGTCGAGCCCGGGAAGGATCGAGGTCAAATCGATGTTGGCTTCCCAATACGCATCGATGGTGCCTGCGTCGCGCCAGTAGGCTTCGCTTTCGCGACTGGCCTTCACACAGGAGTCACTGAAACGGTGCGCGACGGCCTTGCCATTCGCCACCACGTACGGAATGAGATCCTTGCCGAAGTCATGTGTAGACGTCATGTCGGCCGCGTCGCGACGGAGCAGGTCGGCCAGAAAGCGCGTCTTGAAGACGTAGATCCCCATGCTCGCGAGCGCCATGTCCGGATTGCCGGGAATGCCCGGTGGGTCGGCAGGTTTCTCGAGGAAGTGCACGATGCGATCGTGCGCGTCCACGTGCATGACCCCGAATCCGGTCGCCTCCATGCGCGGCACCTCGAGCACGCCAACCGTGACATCGGCATCCTGCGCCACATGCTGCTGCAGCATGAGCTCGTAGTCCATCTTGTAAATGTGGTCACCAGCGAGAATGACCATGTACTCGGGGTGGTACGCCTCGATGATGTCGAGGTTCTGATACACCGCGTCGGCCGTGCCTTCGTACCACTGCGTTTCACTCACGCGCTGTGACGCCGGCAGAATGTCGAAGCTTTCGTTGCGCTCGGGGCGCAGGAAATTCCAGCCGCGCTGCAAATGGCGAATAAGACTGTGCGCTTTGTACTGCGTGGCCACGCCGATGCGACGGATGCCGGAGTTGATCGCATTGGAGAGCGCGAAGTCGATGATGCGCGTCTTGCCGCCGAAGTAGACCGCTGGCTTGGCCCGGCGGTCGGTCAGCTCGTACAGCCGTGATCCGCGCCCTCCGGCGAGCACATAAGCCATGGCGTGACGGGTGAGCGTTCCGCGGGTATACGGCGTCATTCGAGGTCCTTCTCCGACTCTGAATCGTGGGTGTGACGGGAGGCGACGGCCCTCGCTCATTTTGCGTCGCGCCGCCGCTTCGCGTAAGGTAGGGGAATGAACGTTCTCTTTGTGGCCGCCGAAGTGGCGCCGTATGTAAAGACCGGCGGTCTGGCCGACGTGGCCGGCGCCCTCCCCGCCGCCCTCCGCGGCGCGGGACACGACGTGCGGGTCGTCATGCCCCGCTATCGGACCCTCCGTGAACAGGGGGTGCCCGTGGCGGGGCCCATCGGGGCCTCCTTCCTGCAGGTCGGCCTACGCTCGGAGGAGCAGCGGATCTGGCGCGCCGCCGAGAGTGAGACGCCGGTGTACTTCCTCGATATCCCGGCCGCGTTCGAGCGGGCGGCGATCTACGGGGAGGCGGACGACGCCCGCCGCTTCATCCTCTTCGCCCGCGGCGTCATGGACTGCCTGCAGCATCTGCGCGAAGTCGATGGCTGGCAGCCCGACGTCGTGCATTGCCACGACTGGCACGCCGCGCTCGTGATCAACTACCTCAAGAGCTACTACGCGTACACGTTCGGGCACATGGCCACCGTGCTCACCATCCACAACCTGGCCTACCAGGGGCAGGTCCACCCGGATGTAGCCGCGCTGGCGGGGCTCGCCGACACCGGGCTGTTGGAGAACGCCATGGGGCCCGGCATTGCCAACTCGTTCAACTTTCTGGCGCGCGGCATTCTCTTCGCCGACCTCGTGAACACGGTGAGCCCCACCTACGCGCGGGAGATCCTGACCACCGAATACGGGGAACGGCTCGACGGGCTGCTGCGATCGAAGGGCGACCGGGTGGTGGGCATTCTCAATGGCATCGACACGACGCTGTACGACCCGATGACGGACCGCCACATCATCGCGCCCTATCGCGCGGGTGATGTCACCGGCAAAGCCGCGTGCAAAGTGGCGCTGCAGCAGCTGTGCGGGCTGGCGGTCGATCCCGCGCGGCCCGTGCTCGGCATCGTGTCGCGGCTGGTGGAGCAGAAGGGGCTCGATCTGTTGCATGCCATCATGCCGTGGCTGCTGCGTGAAACCGACGCGCAGATCGTGGTGCTCGGTTCGGGGCAGCCGTATCTGCAAGACGCGTTTCTTCGGTACGGCGAACAGGCTGGCGACCGTGTGGCGGTGCGCATCGGCTTCGACGCGGCGCTGGCCCAAAAGATCTACGCCGGCAGTGACGCCTTCCTCATGCCCTCGCGCTTCGAACCCTGCGGACTCGGCCAGCTCATCGCGCTGCGCTACGGCAGTGTGCCCATCGTGCGCGCCACTGGTGGGCTCGTCGATACCGTGCGCGAAGGACTCGACGGCAACGGGTTCGTGTTCCATCGCTACGATCCCAAGGACTTCGGCGACGCCATCTGGCGTGCGCTGCAGTGCTATCGCGACCCGGCATCGTGGGCGGTCGTGCGCGAGCGCGGCATGCGTGAAGATCACTCGTGGGCCACCGCGGCACGGCAATACGAAGGCGTGTACACCTGGGCGCGGCAGGTCATCGGTCGCGGATAACCGCGTGCGGATAACCGCGTGCGGATAACCGCGTGCGGATAACCGCGTGCGGCGTCGGTCAGTCGTGCGCCATGAGCAGGCGTGTGGCCTCGTGCGACGGATGGTCGAGCACCTCCCCAATGGGACCGCGTTCGACGACCATACCGTCGGCGAGCACGGCGACGGTGTCCGCGACGGCGCGCGCGAAGGTGAGGTCGTGGGTGGTGATCACCAGCGTCCGTCCACCAGCGGCGAGTGCGCGCAGCGTCTCCGCGAGGGCGCCGCGGCGGGCGGGATCGAGTGCCGCGGTGGGTTCGTCCATGAGCAGCAGCGGTGGGTCGAGCGCCAGCGCGCGAGCAATGGCCACGCGCTGCGCTTCGCCGCCGGAGAGTTGCGACGGAAACGCGCTGGCGCGGTGCGCCACCCCCAGCGATGAGAGCAGCTCGTGGGCAACCTCCGCCGCGGCCGACCCCGATGCGCCCACGGCATGCACCGGCGCCAACATGACGTTCTGCTGCGCGGTGAGATGCGTGAAGAGCGCATGCTGCTGAAAGACCATCCCCACCTTGCGGCGGAAGAGACGCAACGCGGATTCGCGCGGGACGGGCCCGGGGTGCAGCGAGACGCCGTCGATCAGAATGTGCCCGGCGTTGAAGGGTTCGAGTGCGACAGCGGCACGCAACACCGTGCTCTTGCCGGCGCCCGACACACCCATGAGCGCACAGATTTCACCGCGCCCCACCGACAACGACACCCCACGTAGCACATCACCCGATACGCCGTCGTTCGCGCGCTGCACGTGAAGCGCGTCGATATGGAGTACCGGAGACGGCGCGGCCGTCATGCGACGCTCCAACGCGCTTCGAGCCGTCGCGCCACATGTGAGAGCGGGAGCGACATGGCCAGATAGATCGCCGCGCAGAGGAGCCCCGGTACCAGCCAGCTCCCGGCGTTCGTCGCGTAAATGGCCGTCTCCTTGGTGAGTTCGACCACCGTAATCACACTCACGAGTGACGAATCTTTGAGCAACGCCACGAAGTCGTTCGTCATGGGCGCCAAGGCCACGCGCAGCGCCTGCGGCCCGCGTACCAAGCGAAACACCTGCCACTCCGATAAGCCCAACGTGCGTGCCGCTTCGAGCTGCATGCGCGGGATGGAGAGCAGGGCGCTGCGGTAAATCTCCGACTCGTACGCGGCATAGTTGAGCCCCAGCCCAATGATCGCCGCGAGCAGCGCCGGCAGCTTGATGAACGCACTCAACCCGTAGTACAACACGAACAGCTGCAGCAGCACTGGCGTTCCGCGCACCACTTCGACGTACGCGGTGAGCGCGCCGCGCAGGAGGGTGCTGCCATACACGCGTCCTGCTGCAATGGCGCCACCGGCCACAATGGCCAGCAGCATGGCTGCCAGCGAAATGCCGAGCGTCACGACGGCCGCACGGAGCAGCGCCGGGAGGTACGTCATGACCGACGCGGTAACCGCCGGTGCCGCTGGTGCACTCGCGCTGTCATTCGAGGCAAGGAGGCGCTGCTGGTACACCGCCTGCGTGCTGTCCCACACGCCCCACCGGCGAAAAAGCTGTTCGAGCGTACCGTCGCGCATGCGGGCGCGCAGCACCACGTTGGCGGAATCGCGCAGCGCGGTCTGCTCCTTTGCGAAGAGCGCCACATAGTGCCCGCGCGCGAGCACCGCCGGCTGAATTGCCAACCCCGGCATCCGACGCAGCGCCCGCTCGGCGAGAACGTGGTCGAGCAACACGGCGTCGACACGCCCTTCGAGCAGATCGCTGTAGGGGTGGACGTCGTCGTCGTACGAAACCGGGATGACGCCTTCGGAGCGCTGCGCGTCGAGCAGCAACCGATACGCCATGGTGGCGGCAAGCGTACCCACGCGACGCTGCGCGAGATCGTCGAGGGTGCGAAAGCGCGCCGTGTCGGCGCTTCGTACCGTGAGCACTTCGCGAAACTCGTAGTACGGCAGGCTCACGGCAAAGCGCGCCCGCAGTTCGGCGCGATCTTCCACGCCAGACAGTCCCACATCGAAATCGCCACGCGCGAGCGACTGTTCGATGGACGCCCACCCCACCTGGGTGAACCGGGGCTGCCTGCCGAGCCCCTGTGCCATGAGCCCGGCGATCTCGACATCGAAGCCGCGGACCTGCGACGGATCGGCCGGGTCGGCCTCGACGAACGGCGCGCCCCCTTCGGCATCCCCGCCCCAGCGCAGCTCCGCCGCGGGCGGCGGCGCGGTGCAGGCGGCCAGCACGACAGCGCACAGGACCCGGCACAGGCGGGACAGCATGCGCGGCCGCATCCCGGTCAATCGCCCAGGCGCCGGTCGTTTGCCAGATAGCCCTGCACGTAATCCCGGACGGCATCGCCGAGCGGGGTCACGGGCGCGGTGTAGCCGGCCGCCCGCAGCTTGGCGATGTCAGCCTGGGTGTGGTACTGATACTTGGCCCGGATGCTCTCGGGCATGTCGATGAAGTCGATGGCTGGCACGCGGTTGAGCGCCGAGAACAGGGCCCCCGTGAGCTGCAGCCAGGTGTGGGCTTCGCCGCTCCCTATGTTGAACAGACCGCCAGCCGTGGGCGTCATGGCGAGATGCAGCGTCATGGCGACAGCGTCCTTCACGTACAAGAAGTCGCGGCGCTGTTCGCCGTCGGCGAAGTCGGGGCGATGCGACTTGAACAGCTTGACGCGTCCAGTCTCCTGGATCTGCCCGTGCGCCTTGTGCACCAGCGAGCGCATATCGGCTTTGTGGGCTTCGTTGGGGCCATAGACGTTGAAGTACTTGAGCCCCACCACGTTGGGGAGCACGCCCATGGCCGCCGCGTACTGGTCGAAGAGGTGCTTGGAGTAGCCGTAGGCGTTGAGCGGACGCAGTCGTGACAGCCCCGCCGTGCTGTTGTCACGGTCGTCCATGCCCTGCGCCCCGTCCCCATAGGTCGCGGCGCTCGACGCGTACACGAAGCGCACGTCGTGTCCCAGCGCCCAGTGGGCGAGGTGCTTGGTGACCTCGAAGTTGTTCTTGGCCAGATAGCTCGCGTCGAGCTCCGTGGTGGCCGAGCAGGCGCCCAGGTGCAGCACGAGATCGAAATTGCCGAGGGCGCCTCGCTCGAGCGGCGCCATGAGGTCGTCGGCTTCGAGGTAATCTTCAAAGCGCAATGGGACCAAATTCCGCCACTTCTCGTCGCGTCCGAGTCGGTCGGTCACGACGATGCGCTCGATTCCGAGCCCATTGAGCGCCCACACGAGCGCACTGCCGATGAATCCCGCGCCCCCGGTGACCAGCACCCGTGACGGGAGGCGCGGCGGCGTGGCGGGGATGGAGAGCGGGGCGGCGAAGGTGGACACGGAGCGGTGCAGGCGTAAGTGAGAATGCAGGATCAGGCGTTCGTGATGTAACAGTAGCGCGTTGCGGTCGCAGGGTGTACCGTAGGACGACCTCCCACCCTCTTGCCTGAGCATCATGCACACTCGCATTCACGCGGTGCTGCTGGCGACCGTTCTCGCCGCGTCCTCTCTTGACGCGCAAACGAGAACCGTTACCGGCACGGTGACGCGCGATGGCTCGGTCCCACTCTCCGGCGTGTCCGTCGTCGTGAAGGGAACCAGCCAGATCACGCAAACCAGTACGCGCGGTACCTACTCCCTCTCTGTCACACAGGGACAGACGCTCCAGTTCCGACTGATCGGCTATGTGCCGCAGGAACGGATCGTCGGCACGTCCGGCATCATCAACGTCGACCTCGAAAAGTCGGCCTCCAATCTCGACGCCATGGTCGTCACGGCGCTCGGACAGACGGCCACCAAGCGAAGCCTCGGCAGCGCGCAGCAAACGGTGAGTGGTCCCGAAATCGCGCAGACCGGCCGCGAAAACTTCATCAACGCGCTCGCTGGCCGCGTGGCCGGTGTCGACGTCACGAGCAGTTCCGGCGTGCCGGGCTCGTCGTCGAGCATCACCATTCGTGGTGTGAGCTCGATTAGCGGCAGCAATCAGCCGCTCATGATCATCGACGGCCTGCCGCTCGACAACAAGACGCTCAATACGGGCGTGCTGGCCTCCGACGCACCGGGCTCGGCGACGGCGTTCAGCAATCGTGGTGTCGACTTCACCAACCGTGCCGCCGACATCAACCCCGAGGATATCGAAACCCTCGTGGTGCTGAAGGGTCCGGAAGCCGCCGCGCTGTATGGTATCGATGCCGCCAACGGCGCCATCGTGATTACCACCAAGCGCGGCAAGGCCGGCACTGGTGGTTTCGAGTACAGCAACTGGGTGCGCATGGACAACACGCGCGCGCAGCCCGAGATCCAGCAGGTGTATGGTCCCACCAGCAATGTTGGCGGCGCGCTGGGCTCGTTCCAGTACTTCGGCGCACCGTACGCGCCGGGCACGCAGTTGTTCGACAACGTGGACGGGTTCTTCCGCACCGCGCTTTCGCAGCAGCACACGCTCACGTTCAGCGGGGCCACGCAGAGCATCAACTATCGCATCTCCGGCAACGTCAACCGGAATCTCGGCGTCATCCCGGGGTCGGATCTCACGCGCATCAATCTGACCGGCGCCGCAGGGTCACAGGTGAACAAGTACCTGAAGACCAATCTCTCTATGCTGTACATGCAGTCGGAGAACAACCAGCCGGAAAAGGGTGGCAACGGCCCCCTGCTCGGCCTGTTGCTCTGGCCGCAAACGGACAACGCGTCGGACTTCCTCTCACCGGCTGGTACACGCCGCCGCGTGACGAACCTCGCGCAGTCTGGCGAGACGGACAATCCGTACTTCAGCATCAGCCGCAACAAGATCGACTCGCGCACCATCCGCTTCTTCCCGAATCTTGAGTTGATTGTCACCCCATTCTCATGGGGCTTCCTCCGGTCGAACATCGGCGTCGACAACTACACCAATTCCAACATCATCGTCCGTCACCCGGAAAGCGCCGTTGGCTTCAGCAACAACGGCATTCTGGACAACGCGGTCGACGTGGTGCGCAACATCAATACGCAGACGACCTTCAATTTCAATCGTCAGGACATCACAAAGAGCTTCTCGATCTCCGGATTCGTTGGCCACGCGCTGCGTGACGAAAAGTCCACCGTGAACGCCGAGAGCGGCCGCAACTGGCTCGATCCGAACTTCGTATCGATCAACAACACCGACGTGGCCACGCGATTCGCCCGCACGTCAATCGCACAGCGTCGCACGATGGGTGTCTTCGGGCAGGCACAGTTCGGCTTTAAGGACCTCTGGTTTGTTACGGTCAGAGCACGAAACGATTGGACATCCACCATCCCGGTGGAGCGGAACTCGTTCTTCTATCCCTCAGTTGAGAGCAGCTTCATTCTGTCCGATGCCGTTCCGGCGATCGGGCGGCACATGACCCTGAAGCTTCGCTCCAGCTATGCGCAGGTGGGTCGTGACGCCCGTCCGTATGCCTATCGGCCCGTCCTGGAGTCCAAGACGACCACGGGCGGTGGCTATGGCTACGGATTCACCGGACCGAATCTCGGACTAAAGCCGGAGTTCGCTGAGTCGCGCGAAAGCGGTTTCGAAATGTCGATGTTCGACGATCGCCTCGCCATCGATGCGAACTATTACGCCAAGGAAACCACCGATCAGATCGTCAACGACATTCGTGGCAGCTACGGCACCGGCTTCATTCTCTTCAACCTGAACGGCGCCAAGACGCGCAATACGGGTTATGAAGTGGTGGCGCGCGCCATGCCGGTGCGCACGGCCAACGCGTCGTGGGAAGTCATCGCCAACTACGAGCAGGCCAAGGGCCGGGTGGTGGCGCTGCCGAATGCGCTCCCCGAGTCGTACGTGTCGGACACCTGGTTGTATGGCAATATCCGTAACGGCGTTGCGCCCAATCTGTCCACGCGCTCCATGACGGGCACGTTCTATCTGAAGAACGATGCCGGGCAGCTGATCATCGACCCCACCACCGGCTTGCCGGTGCGAAACACGAGCTTCGTCGATGCCGGCTACGATCGTCAGCCGCTCTGGACGATGGGCGTGACGAACAACTTCAAGTACAAGAAGGCCACGGTGCAGATGCTGTGGGACTTCCGCCGCGGCGGCGATGTCTTCAACGCCACGCAGCACTTCCTCACGACGCGCGGTCTCACCATGCAGACGCTCGACCGTGAAACACCGCGCATCATTCCGGGCGTGCTGCGCGACGGCAAGCAGAACACGGCCACGCCCACGCAGAACACCATCGTGGTCATTCCGCAGGTGCAGCCGGCGTTCTATACGAACATGAGCGAAGAACTGTTCGTCGAGAAGAACATCAACTGGGTGCGCCTGCGTGACGTCACGTTGCGCGTGGAGCTCCCGCCCCGCTACCTGCACGCGCGTCGCGCCAGCGCGTTCGTGCGCGGAACGGACCTGCTGCTCTTCACGAACTACTCCGGTCTCGATCCGATCGTGAACGGCAATACCGCCGCCGTTGGTGGCTCGGGTGCCGTTGGCATCGACTTCGGCAACTTCCCCATGCCGCGCGGTTTCTCGTTCGGCATTACGCTGGGATACTGATCATGCGCCCTTATCTCGCCACCATGAAATTCGCGCGACGTGCGCTGCTGGCCGGTGTGCTGGTCGGTGCTGCTGGCTGTCAGAATTTCCTCGACGTCAACGAAAACCCCAACGCGCCGCAAACGGTCTCGGCGAATCTGTACCTCGCGCCCATCCTGCATTGGGTGGCCACGTCGGAACAGTTCGACGGCCGTTTCATCGGACGCTACACCCAGAACTGGACGCTGCCGTCGGGCGGCACGCTCCCCAGCACCTGGGATCGCATGGGCTACGACCCCACCAGCGACAACGGCGGCCAGCTCTGGCGTGACGTGTACTGGAACATCGGCCAGAATCTGGTCGACATGAGCAACAAGGCCGAAGCCGAGCAGCGCTGGGATCTGCTGGGCATCGGACAGGTCGTGAAGGCATGGGGCTGGCTCAAGGTGACCGATGTGCATGGTGAGCTCATCATCAAGGAAGCCTTCGACCAGACCAAGTTCACCTTCAATTACGACTCGCAGGAGTACGCGTACCAGGAAGTGCTGAAGCTGCTCGATGCGGCCATCGTCAATCTGTCCAAGACCGATGGTGCCGTGAATCAGGCCTATCTGGCGCGCTACGACCGCGTGTACGGTGGTGACCGGGTCAAGTGGTTGCGCTTCGCGTACGGTCTCAAGGCCATGACGCTCAACCACTTCAGCAACAAGTCGTCGTACAAGCCGCAGGATGTCATCGCGGCGGTCGACTTGTCGTTCACGAGCAATGCCGATGACGCGCTGCTGCCGTACTCGGCGACCAGCGCGGACAACGCCGACGGCAATTTCTGGGGCCCGCGTCGTACTAACATCAACAACTACCGGCAGACGAATTTCGTGCTGGGGTTGATGAATGGCGCCGCCTTTGGCGGAGTGGCCAACGGACCGGCGCTCGATCCGCGCATGTCGCGCATGCTGGCCCCGTCACCAGACGGCCAGTACCGCGCATGGGATCCAAACTCCGGTGTGCTCGGCCTTGCCACCGCGCAGACGCCAAACAACTTCTTCGGCTACGCGGGTGGTCTGGGGGCCGGTTTGCCGTCGCGCTATCTGTTCGCCGACAAGAGCCGTTTCCCGATCATGACGTACTCGCAGCTGCAGTTCATCAAGGCGGAAGCGGCGCTGCGTTCGGGGAACCGCGGTGTCGCACTCGCGGCCTACACGAATGGTGTGTCGTCGCACATCGATTTCGTGAACGCGCGCAACACCGACGATGGTCAGCTGGTCACCCCGATCAGCGCGGCAGAGCGCGCGGCGTTTCTCGCGAACCCGAACATCATCCCGAGCGCCAGCAACCTCGCGCTGTGGCAGATCATGTCGCAGAAGTACATCGCCCAGTGGGCGTGGGGCCACGTGGAAACGTGGATGGACATGCGCCGTTACAACTACACGGGGCTCGACCCGGTGACCGGCACGCCCATCTACCCCGGCTTCTCCACCCCATCGGTGCTGTTCCCGGACAACAACGGCAAGATCGCGCAGCGAATCCGGGCGCGGTTCAACTCGGAGTACGTGTGGAACGTCGAAGCCCTGCGCGTCATCGGTGGGCTCGAACTCGATTTCCATACGAAGCCGCTCTGGATCACTCAACCGTAATCAGCGATGAAGACCATCCGATCATTAGCGATGCTGCTCGGTGTCGTCGCCCTTGCGGGGTGTGACAAGGACGCCGTACAGATCTCCAGCATTACCGCCCCCGTAGAGGGGGCGCGTGTGAAGTTCTTCAACTTCGGCATCAACGCGCCGCAGGTGAACTTCTACGCGGGCACGAACAAGGTGACCGCCATCTCGTCGACGACGACGGTGGAGTCCACGACCGGCGTCGCTTACGGCGCGGTTGCCGCGGGCAACTCCTACATGGTCATCCCCCCCGGGCAGACCAGCTTCTCCGGCCGCATTGCGGCGGCGGTGGACAAGGACCTTCCCATCTCTACCGTCTCGCGTACGCTCGAAAACGGCAAAGCGTACTCGGTGTACCTGAGCGGGTTCTACAACACCACCACGAAGCAGGTGGAAGGCTTCGCCGTGGAAGACCAGTTCGCCGATTCGATCAACTACAGCAGCGCACTCGTACGCTTCGTGAACGCCAGCCCGAACTCTCAGCCGCTGCAGCTGTCGGCGCGGAGCTCGACGGGCACCGACGAGGTCGCGGTTGGCGGCTTGGTTGCGTACGCGGCGGCCGGCACGTTCGTGGCGCTGCCGTTGGGGTCGTACGATCTGTTCGCGAGAGCAGTCGGTACCACCACGCCGCTCGTCACGCGTACGGTGGTCACCTTCCTCCCGGGGCGCGTGTACACCATCACGGTCCGTGGCGACGCCACGCTCCCGAGCACCGGCACCGCTGCGAACCGTCCATTCCTGGATAACTCCACGAACCGGTAACAGCTGGCCGAGTCCGCAGTACACAAAGGGCGGCAACCATCCGGTTGCCGCCCTTTGGCGTTGTCGGTCGCGCTCAAGGCGTCAGCGCGTGAACACCGCGCGTGAACACCGCCCGGTAGACGTTCAACGACCACTCCGGCACCCCAGTGGCCGGGACGCGCCCATGCACACACTCGAAAGTACATATACGATGTTCGGGGTTGCCGGATGGCCGCAGAGGCCGCCACCTTCTGGCATGACCCAGATTGACCCGTACAATCCACTTGAACTCGAAGCGCTCGGCGGATCGCTCATTCGCGCGATGGAGCGGCGTCCGCTGGAGCTGCTCCGGAAGATGACCAAGTTCAATGGTTCAGGCATTTACGCGCTCTACTATATCGGCCAAGAGCATCCGTACGCCGAACTCGGAGAGTTCAACCGGTTACACGACTGCCGCCTGCCCATCTACGTCGGACGTGCGAAAGACCCAGGGGCGCGGCAGGGCATAAGCCCGTTCGAGTCCATTACTGAACCTCTCTTGTACGACCGCGTACGGGAGCACAAGAACTCAATCCTAGCGATTGAGAAGTCGAAAACGGCGCACATACCGCTCAAGCTCGACGACTTCATGGCACGGGCCCTTGTGTGTCTGCCCTTGTGGGTCCCTCTTGCGGAAGCCATGGCAATCCGACTTGACCAGCCGCTTTGGAACTCGACTCTGTCCGGCTTCGGCATTCACGCGCCGGGAAAGGGCCGCGACAAACAAAAGCGATCGCAGTGGGACCAGATGCATGCTGGCCGCACGTTCGCTATGAAGTTGCCTGACAATGGACAGTCGGCAGCAGCTCTTGCTGAACCGACACACGCCGCCGCCGTGGCGAGCGTGAAGAAGGCGGCAGCGAGACTTGGATTGGATTTGCCGCCGTTGCTTGCTCCAAGCACGCCCGCACCGACAGCGCCACAGCCTTAGCTAGAGAGACGGGAACGGCGTTCCCGATTTGCCGCATGGCTTCGCCCCACGCACCTTTGAGCGCGTAGGTATCCGGGAATGTCTGGATGCGCGCCGCCTCTCGCACCGTGAAGTAGCGCACGGTGCCGTTAACGTTACGAAGCATGTTCTCGCCGCCAGGCACGCCATGAACGCCCGCCTTCAACGTCTTTCCTGGTGCGTCCATCGGCGAGCCGGTGTGCCCGGGATATGACTTCGCCCCCGGCTGCCCAACGTGATTGAGCACGCCTTCTACAGGCTTGCCGGCCACTGGAGTCGGCAGATCGGACACCACGTCGCGTACGGTCGTCCATGGCGCTGTCTTACCAGCCTCGCGCTGCCATTTGCCGACGTGCGGATGATTGGGCTGCGCCTTTCGCTTGATTCCGTGCTTCGCCCAATAGTCGCCGGTCACGTCCATCGCCAACTGCAACGCGGCTTTGCTGTGTGTCGGCAGCGGTGGCGTCCATTCTGCGTCAAGGTCGGCGCGGATAGCGACGAAGAAGACACGTTCACGGCGCTGCGGAACGCCGAAGTTCGCGGAGTTCAGTAGCGCCCTCTTCACCACGTAGCGGAAGGGCGACTCGTCACCGCCGCTGTGCGCCGCACGGAGCGCGGGGAGGTGCGTTTCCCACCCTTCGGGGTCGAGCGGGTCTGCGGGAAGGATGGCAGGGTGCGCCAGTTGGAGTTCGATGAACTCGACGAACTTTGAAAGCGACCCACGAAGCAATCCCTTCACATTTTCGATAACAACCGCTCTCGGGCGCATCTCGCGCTGGGCGCGGAACACCTGCGGGAAGAGGTTACGCTCGTCCGAATGGGCCTTGTGTTTACCGCCGATAGAGAACGGCTGACATGGAGCACCGGCGGCGAGCAGATCCGCGCCAGCGAATGGCGTAAAGTCGAACGCCTTGACGTCGCCTTCGTGGATCTGGCACTTAGGCCCGAACGCCGATCGGTTCTCTCGAAGTGTGGCGCAGGCGTGCTTGTTGTATTCGAGCAGGAGTTTGTGCTCGAAGCCAGCAGCAGCCACGCCGAGGGCAAGACCACCGGCCCCGGTAAATAGCTCGACGGAGGTGAGAGACGATTTGCCAACCATGAATCCAGTATAGCAATTCGCGGTTTATTCGGGGAGGCCGATTTGGTGCCGATCTTAGCGTTTCAACGCATCCCCAAGCCGTCCTGACGGATGGCTGCTCCGGCGAACGGGGGTACCAGGGCGCGGCCGGTATAGCGCCTTGGACCGTATCGCGTGCGCGTGATATGCATCAGCGCGTGAACACCGCGCGGAACTGCTCCACCGCCCACTCCAGATCACGCCGCGCCACCACCAGCGGTGGCGACAGCCGAATGACCGTGCCGTGTGTCTCCTTGCAGAGCACGCCGCGCTGCTGCAGCGCTTCGCAGTATGGTCGCGCCGGCTCGTGCAACTCCACGGCGCACATGAGGCCGCGTCCACGAACGGCGCGAATGGCGGGATGCCGCAGGGTGCGCAGCTGCTCCAGCAGCCACGCGCCTTCGCTGGCCGACCGCTGCACCAGCTGCTCGTCGTGCAACACACGCATCGCCTCACGTGCCACCGCACACCCCAGCGGATTCCCGCCAAAGGTGCTGCCATGCGATCCCGGTCCGAACACGCCCAACACCTCACGCCGCGACACCACCGCCGACACCGGATAGAACCCGCCGCTCAAGGCCTTGCCGAGTATGTAGACGTCGGGTGTCACCCCCTCGTGATCGCAGGCGAAGAGTGCACCGGTACGTCCGAGCCCGGTTTGGATTTCGTCGGCCATGAGCAACACCTGCTCACGTGCGCACAACGCCGACAACTCGCGCAGGAATCCCTCGGGCGGCATCAGCACGCCGGCTTCACACTGAATGGGCTCGATGAGCACCGCACACGTGTTGTGATTCATCGCCGCGCGCACGGCGTCGATATCGCCGAACGGCACGAGCACGAACCCCGGCGCGAACGGGCCGAACTGCTCGCGATACGCCGGTTCACTCGAGAACCCCACGATGGTGGTGGTCCGTCCGTGAAAGTTGTTGTCGAAGGCGATGATCTGCGCCTGATCGTGCGCGATCCCCTTGGTGCGATACCCCCAGCGGCGCGCCGCCTTGATGGCGGTTTCCACCGCTTCGGCGCCCGTGTTCATGGGCAACACCATCTCCATGCCACACAGCGCGCCCAACTCTTCGCAGAACGCGCCGAGCTGGTCGTTCCGGAACGCGCGTGAGGTGAGTGTGACGCGCGCCGCCTGCTGCACCATAGTGCGCAGCAGGCGCGGATGACAGTGCCCCTGATTGACGGCGCTGTAGGCGCTGAGGCAATCGAGATACCGACGTCCCCCGACGTCGGTGACCCACGCGCCCTGCGCTTCGGCAATCACCAGATCGAGCGGGTGATAGTTATGGGCGCCCCACGCGTCTTCGCGGGCGATGTAGTCGGTGGTGCTCTCGGCGATGGCGGTGGTGGTCATGGTCGCGGTCTCAGAGAATGTGACGGCCGAAGGCACTCGCGATGAGATCGGCGGCGAGTTCGGCGGTGGCGTTACGCGAATCGAGAATGGGATTGATCTCGACGAGATCCATGGCCACCAGGGCGCCGGTGTCGTGGATGATTTCCATGGCGAGATGCGCCTCGCGCAACGTGGCGCCGCCGCGAACGGGGGTGCCCACACCCGGCGCTTCCTGCGGATCGATCCAGTCCACATCGCAACTGAGATGCACCCCGCCGGTGCCGGTGGTGGCGATGGTGACGGCGTCGTCCATCACGGCGCGCAATCCGCGCTCGTCGATATCGCGCATGGTGAAGGCGCGGATGCCTAAGGCGCGGATGGTGGCCTTTTCGGCGTCGTCGAGATCGCGCAGCCCTACGTAGACCAAGTGTTCCGGCCGAATGGCCGGCACGGCACTGCTCAGCGACGCGAGTGGCGCGTGCCCATGCCCCAGCAAATGCGCCACGGGCATCCCGTGCACATTGCCGCTGAGGCTGGTGGCGGGAGTGTTGATGTCGGCGTGGGCATCGAGCCAGATGAGTCCGGTGCGATGGTGCTGTTCGTGGAGCGCGGTGGCCGTCCCCGCGACCGAGCCGGCGGCGAGCGAGTGGTCTCCACCAAGCACCAGCGGGCGCACGCCCGCGCGCACAGCGGCAGCGGTCCGCGCGGCGAGGTCGGCGCACACCTCGGTGATCACGTCGAGAAAGCCGTTCCCACCGCCCAAGAGCGTGCTGCGATCGGGGACCGCCACGTTGCCGGTATCGGTGACGCGGACGCCCAGCCGCTCGAGCTGCGGCACGAGGCTGGACAGGCGCATGGCCGACGGTCCCATGTCGACGCCACGGCGACTCGCGCCGAGATCGAGAGGGACACCAATAAGCTGGACCGCCACGGGGCAGGGCGGACGGGTCTGGAGAGGACGCATCATGGCCATAAAATGCCGCGTTTCCCGTGCCAGCAACAAGTCAGAAAAGTGTACGATAAATGCAGGCGATTGAACAGAAAGGTATAATGGACTGACATTTTGCGTAACCGATGGGTGATGAACCCTCAACAACCGTTTCTGGCCCCCATGGACCCGCTCGATACCCAACTGCTGTCATTGCTCCGCGAGAACGCGCGGACTCCCATCTCCACCCTCGCTACGCAGTTGAAGGTCTCGCGCGGTACGGTGCAGAACCGCATGGACCGTATGCTGGAGGAGCGGGTCCTGCTGGGGTTCACCGTCCGCACGACTCCCGAGGCGGCGTCGCATCGCATTCGGGCCATCACCACGGTGCGCACCGAGGGGGACGCCGATCAGGTGCTCCGCACCATGCGCGGTTACCCGGAGGTCCGGGCGCTGCACACCACGAACGGGCGGTGGGACATCGTCGCCGAGCTGGCCACCGACACGCTGCAGGAGTTCGACGAGGTGCTGCGGAAAATCGGCAAGGTGAAAGGCGTGGCGAACACCGAAACGAGTCTCCTGCTGTCGACACACAAGCTGTGAGCATTCATACCTTCTTCTGATGGGAAAAATATTGTGCCTATTGCTATTGCATTTAGAAAAACAATGTTAGGTTGGAAAATGCTTTTGTTGACGCACTGAAATGTCCACCACGGACCGGCCCGGACGCCGGCTCGAGCTTTGGTGGCGGCGGCGCATGGTTCGGCTCCTGGCCGCGTTGCTACGCCTGCAGGACTGGGCGCGTACGAGCGCTCCGCGTGCCGCCCGGCGCGCCGATGGCGAGCGGGTGTTGTTTCTGCGTCCCGACCGTATCGGCGACATGATCGTGTCCACCGGGGTCATTCGCACCATCGCCGCCGCTCCCGGCGTGCAACTCGATGTGCTCGCGTCGCCCGCGAACGCCCCGGTGCTCGCGCGCGAGCCCCTCGTGCACGAGGTGTTGATCCTCAACCGGCATGACCTCGCGAAGATCTGGCAGAGCATTCGCGCCATGCGCGCTCGTGGCTACGACACCGTCATCGACTGCATGCCGACGGCGCCGTCGGTGACGACGCTCATGATCATGTTGGCGTCCGGGGCCCGTCGTCGCGTGGGCACGTTGGGACGCGGCCTCGACGAGATCCTGTCGCCCGCGGCGCCGTCGCTGCCCATTGAGGCCCACATTGTCGATCACCTCGCGCTGCTGGCCACGCCGTTCGTGCCGAGCGACGCCACGATCGACCCGTCCCCGGTCATCGAGCTTGGCGAGGATGAACGCCTCGCGGCAGAGGCACGTTGGGCGGCGCACGACGCGCCAGTTTCTGGACCGCGGTGTCGACTGCTCGTCAACATCTCGGCGGGCAAGACGGCGCGGCACTGGCCGATCGCCTCGTACGCCGACGTCATTGCCGCCGCGCGCGCCATCGCGCCCTCTCTCACGGTGTGCATCGTTTCGGCGCCACACGACCGGGAACGCGGTGAAGCGCTGGCCTCGCTCACGCATGGGCACTATCTCGCGACCCGCACGCTGCGTGATGCCTTCGCCGTCGTCGCGCAGGCCAATCTGTTCTTCACGCCGGACACGAGTCTCGCGCACGCGGCTGCGGCCTTTCGCGTGCCGACGGTCGACTTGCTGCTCGCCGGCAATGCCTCGCAATGGGGACTGTACCGCGCACCGGGGATCAATCTCGAATGCCCCGGCGATTCCTTGGAGTCCCTCGACGCTCGCGTGGCCAGCGAGACACTGCAGCAACTCCTTTCGGCGTTTCTCGAACAATCAATGACCACGGCCCGCAACGCCTGAGTGGCATGGCGGGCCGTTCGTTGTGCAGGCGTGTTTACCTCACACCAAGCTGCTTGCGCAGGAACGTGATGGTGCGCGGCCATCCGTCCTTGGTCGCGGCCAGGTTCGCCGCTTCTTCGACTTCATCGCGATTGGCAGGACGAGGGTCATTCTGCGCGCGCAGGAAGCCGTGCACGGCGCCTTCGTAGTTCATGCCGGTATAGCTCTTTCCCTTGGCCTTCATGACGCTGTCGATGGCGGGCATGAGCGCCGCGATGCGCGCGTCTTTCGAGCCGTTGAGCAGCATGATGGGCTGCGCGATCTTCGCCAGCGAATCGGCATCGACCGACGCCGGCACCGCGGCTGTCGTGGCGGTCGCCGGTGTACCGCCCTTGGTGTACGGCGACCCGTAGAACGCCACGCCACCCGCGAAGCCCTTGAGCCCACCGTTCACGCCATGAGCCCACGTGGTGGTGCCGCCCCAGCAATAGCCGATGACCGCATAGCGCGGCAGCGCACTGGGCAACATCATCGCGTAATTCGCGGACGCCTTGATGATCGTGTTGCGCTCATCGGTGCTCACCCCTTGAATGAGCCGCCGCGCGGTATCGGCCGAGAGCTCCACGGTGCTCGCGCCGCCGCGCACGCGCGACAGGAAGTCCGGCGCCACGGCGATGAAGCCGTCGGCCGCCAACTGATCGGCCACACCGCGCACCCACGTGGACAATCCGAAGATTTCGTGCACGACGACGACGACCGGCGCCTTCTGGCTCGCCGTCTTGCTGAACGGATACACGACCCACGCCATGAGCGAATCGGCCGAACCCGGCGTGTAGGCGATCTTCACCCATTCACCGTGCCGCGGACTGTTCCTGACGCGTTCGGCAGCGCCGTTGTTGCTGGCGGGCAGCGCATTGTTTTGCTGCGCGGCGCTGCGTGTTGCCACCGGCGCGGCCATGTCGGCGGCACTCATGTGTGCCATGTGTTCGTCGGCACCCATGGCCATACCGGCCATGCGGGTTGGCCCCTGCGACGAGCGCGAGACTCCCGAAGCGGACGGCGTCGTGCGCTGCAGGGTGCAGGCGCCGGCCAGAACGAGCAGCGGCAGGCCCAGCGTGAATCGGCGGGACATGAAGACCTCTGAGAAAGTGAAAGACCCCGGCAAATGTAACGTTGCCGGGGTCTTTGTCACGCCTGATACGGTGCATCGCGCCGAGGGCGCTCGCGCTTAGAACACCGACAGCGCCGCGTCGTCTGCCACGGCGACGTCGTCATCGAACGGAATGAACGTCGCACCGCGTGTCGGCGCCGCCTTGCGAGCCGGCGCGACGGGACGGGACGGCACGCTGCGGCTGGCGGGGCGTGCACGCGGGATGTCCATCGTGCGCCGCTTGCGCTGGTCGTCGTCGGCGAGCGTGAACTGTCCGACAATGGTGCCCAGCGTGAGCGCCTGGCTCGACAACTCTTCGGCCGTGCTCGCCGACTCTTCCGCGTTCGACGCGGCCTGCTGCGTCGTGCCGTTGAGCTGGTCGACGGCGCCGTTGATCTGCGTGACACCTCGAGCCTGCTGATCGGCCGCCGTGGCGACCTCTTCCATGACACGCGCCACACGCTGTACCTGCGTGGTGATCTCATCGAAGCTCTGCGTCACTTCGCCGTTCAGCGCATAGCCGCGTTCTGCGCTTTGCAACGATGTTTCGATCAGCGCGGCGGTATTGCGTGACGCTTCCGCTGAGCGGATGGCCAAGTTCCGCACCTCCTCCGCGACCACCGCGAAGCCACGACCCGCGTCGCCAGCGCGTGCCGCTTCGACTGCGGCGTTGAGTGCCAGCAGGTTGGTCTGGAACGCGATCTCTTCAATCGTCTTCACGATCTTCGACGTCTCCTGGCTACCGCGGCGGATATCCTGCACGGCCTCCGTAAGGCGCTCCATGCGACGGCGCCCTTCGGTGGCGTTCTGCTGCGTCCGTTCCACCAACGCCAGCGCCTCCTGCGTGTTGGCAGCAGTGGACTTCGCCATGCTGGCAAACTCCGTCGTGCTCGACGCGATTTCTTCGATGCCTGCCGCCTGCTCGCTGGCGGTGCTCGCCAGCCCCTGGCTCGCGCTGGCAATCTGCCCGCTGGCCGCCGACACCTGTTCGGCAGCGCTCGACACCTGCTGCAGCGTATCGGCGACGTTCTGCACGGCCGTGTTGATCGCTTCGGTGAGCGTGCGATACTCGCCGGCATAGCTGCCCTGCACACGAGCGCTCAGATCACGATCGGCGACACGAACGAGAACCTGCTGCGCTTCGGTGAGCGGCGCGGCCACGGCGTCCATGACGCCGTTGAGCCCCGCGATCACGTCCCGGAAGCGGCCTTCGAACTGGGTGGTATCGGCGCGGTTGCGGATGGCGCCGGTCTGCGCGCCCGTCGACAGCGACTGCACTTCGTTGACGAGCGTGGTGATGACGCCGCGCATCTCGCTGTACGAGGCAACCGCCGACTGCGCGGCCGTGATAATGCCGTCGACGCTGTTGGCGATCTCGCCCATTTCGTCTTTCGCCGTCGACCGGATGTGCGTGGTCTTGGGCACCACATCGACCGAGACATCGCCGCGGCGCATGCCGTCGAGGCCATCACGCAAGCCGGAGATGCAGATCGTGTGCAGTGACGTGGTACGTGCCAGCACTTCCCCGAACGAACGCTCGAGCACGTTGCTCACGACGTGCGTTAGCGAGAGCCCAAACACCACGAGCAGGACGACCACCACCAACAGGACGACGCGACCCGAGCGATACGCCTCTGCCGCCAGGTTGGACGCCTTGACGCTCTCATCGTGGTTGAGCTTGATGAGGGCGCCCAGCGTTCCGCTGAGGTCGTTGAACTTCGTGCCGACGTCGCCGGCGAGAACGGCGCGCGCCTCGGTATTGCGGCCGGCACGCGACAACGACTGTGCTTCGGGCCACGCGGCAAAGAGGGCGCTCGCCTTCGCGTTGTACGCTTCGAAGAGTTTCCGATCTTCATCCAGAATGATCGTTTCTTCGTACGATTTGGCGGTCGAGTCGATCACGGCGCGCTGCTTGGTGAGTTCGTTCTCAGCGGCCGTCATGCTCGCGTCGTCAAGCGCCGAGACATGCGAGAACTGCAGGACCCGGTACTCGGTCAGCGCATTCTCCAGCGCCCCAATTCGTTCCACACCCGGGAGCCAATCACGGGTGACGGCGGTGGACTGGTCGTTCAGGACCGAGAGTTGTCGGTTGGCTACGAGCCCGGTTGCCCCCAAACCGGCGAGCACGATGCCAACGGTGAACTGCAGCTTATAGCGGATGCGTAGGTTCGAGAACCAGAGTTTCACGGTGTCTCCTCGTCGAGAACACGGGGTGCAGAGTTGCTTCAGCCGGTCACTAGGCCGCGGTAGGTGCAAGTGTCGGCACGCTTCGACGACGGGTTGACCGGCACCAAGGGCCTAAGTGCTGGGCAGCGCCCGTCGGGCGCGTTCCTGGCGGGCTCAAGGTGAACTGGGCCACGAGCGCGCCGAGGGTGAGGGCCTGGCTCGACAGTTCCTCGGCGGTACTCGCCGATTCCTCCGCATTCGAGGCGGCCTGCTGCGTGGTGCCATTGAGTTGCTCCACGGCGCCGTTCACCTGGACGACGCCCCGCGCCTGCTGGTCGGCAGCGGTAGCCACTTCGTCCATGACACGGGCGACGCGCTGCACCTGCGTCGTGATCTCTGCGAAACTGGCGGTCACTTCTCCATTGAGCGAATACCCACGCTCGGCACTCTGCATGGCCTGATCGATGAGCGCTGCCGTATGCCGCGCGGCCTCTGCCGAACGAATGGCGAGACTGCGGACCTCTTCAGCCACGACGGCGAAGCCGCGGCCGGCATCACCTGCGCGCGCGGCTTCAACGGCGGCGTTGAGCGCCAGCAAGTTGGTCTGGAAGGCGATCTCTTCGATCGTCTTCACGATCTTCGACGTCTCCTGGCTTCCACGGCGGATCTCTTGCACCGCCTCGGTGAGGCGCTCCATGCGGTGGCGTCCGTCGGTCGCGTTCTGCTGTGCGCGTTCCACCAGCGTCAGCGCCTCCTGTGTATTCATGGCCGTGGACTTGGCCATGCTGGCAAACTCCGTCGTGCTCGACGCGATCTCCTCAAGGCCGGCCGCCTGCTCACTGGCCGTGCTGGCCAAGCCTTGGCTCGCGCTGGCGATCTGCCCGCTGGCCGCCGATACCTGTTCCGCAGCACTCGAAACCTGCTGCAACGTGTCGGCGACGTTCTGCACCGCCGTGTTGATCGCGTCGGTGAGCGTGCGGTACTCGCCCGCATACTGTCCCTCGACGCGCGCACTCAAATCGCGGTCTGCCACGCGCACCAATACCTGTTGCGCTTCGGTAAGCGGCGCCGCGACGGCATCCAGGACACCGTTCAGTCCCGTGATCGCCACGTGGAAACGTCCCTCGAACTGCGACGCATCGGCCCGGTGGTGGATGGCGCCAACACGTGCCCCATCCGACAGCCGCTGCGTCTCGCTCACCAGCTGATCGATGACCTGACGCATGGCGGCATACGATGCCATCGCCGATTGCACCAGTGTGGTCATGCCGTCCACGCTGTTGGCAATCTGGCCCATTTCGTCGGTCGCCGACGAACGGATCAATGTGGTCTGCGGCGTCACATGAATGGAGGTGTCGCCATGGCTCATGCCCTGCAGGCCGTTGCGCAATCCCGTGAGGCACGCCTGCTGAAGCGAGGTCGTCCGCTCAAGGACCACCAGCACCACCCGTTCGATCAGACCGCTTACGATGTGCGCGAGCCACACGCCTAGGACGACTAGCATGACCATCAGCACCAGCAGTCCTGTTCGCCCGGTGCGGTACGCGTGCGCTGCGCTCGCCGCGGCCTTCTCGCTCTCGTCGTGATTGAGCTTGATGAGGCTGACGAGGGTGTGATTGAGCGCCTGGAATTCCGTGGCGCCGCGCCCCGACAATAGCTCGCGTGCCTCGGCTATCCGGCCCTCGCGAGAGAGGGACTGCGCGGCACCCCAGGCGCCGAAAAATGCCGAGGCTTGTTCCGTGTACTGGGTAAAGAGCGCCCGGTCCGTATCCAGAACGATCGTCTCTCCATACGATGCGGCCGATGAGTCGATGGTGGTACGCTGCGCCGCCATGGCCGCTTCGATCGTGCGGCGGCTCGCCTCATCCGACGCGGTCAGATGCGAGAACTGCAACACCCGGTACTCGGTGAGGGCGTTCTCGAGCGCACCGATGCGCTCTACCCCGGGAAGCCAATCGCGACTTACGGCGGTCGATTGGTCGTTGAGTTCCGACAACTGGCGCATCGCTTCGATGCCGTTGGCAATCTGTCCGATGGTAATGATGCCCATTGCCAACTGCAGTTTGTAGCGAATACGCAGATTCAGAAACCAGGATTTCACAGTGTCTCCTCGTCGAGAGCACAAATGGGGGAGTGTCCTTCAGCCAGCCACGCAGGCGTTCGTGGCGATGAGTGTCGACATGTATCCCTGAGCGTTTAGTAAGACCAAAGTCTCATTTCAGTGCTGGAAAAACCGTCACACTGGCGGCTTGCTCGGGGTCACCCCTCCCGGTGGTACCCCTCAATGCGAGCCACCTCCTCCCGCGCCCCGAACAGGAAGGCCCGCCGCTCGTGCAGCGCTCTCGGAACGAGCGGAAGCACCCGGGTATGGCCGTCGCTGGCCCACCCGCCGGCCTGCTCGATGAGCATCGCGACGGGATGGACCTCGTACAGCACCCGCAACCGTCCCTGCCGGTACCCTTCCCGCGCATCGCGAGGGTACAGAAACACCCCGCCGCGCATGAGAATGCGGTGCGCCTCGGCCACCAGCGACGCAATCCAGCGCATGTTGAAGTCCACCCCTCGCACGCCCGTCTCGCCCTCCAGGCACTCCTGCACATAGCGTGACACGGCAGGCTCCCAGTGCCGCTGGTTGGACGCATTGATCGCAAATTCCCGCGTGGTGGGGGCGATCGCGATGTCAGGGTGGGTGAGAATCCATTCGCCGAGCTGTGGATCGAGGGTGAACGCGTGCGTCCCGCGTCCCACGGTAAGCACGAGCATGGACGATGGACCGTACAACGCATAGCCCGCACACAGCTGCGCGGTGCCGGGGAGCAGAAAGTCCTCGGTGGTTGGGACGGCCGTACCGCGCGGCGCGCGGCGCACCGAAAAAATGCTTCCCACGCTCATGTTCACATCGATATTCGAAGACCCATCGAGCGGATCGAAGCAGAGCAGGTATCTGCCGCGCGGGTAGCGCGACGGAATGACGTAGGGTTCGTCGAGTTCTTCCGACACCATGCCCGCGCAGACGCCGTTCCACTCGCAGGCGCGCAGGAACAGCTCGTTGCTTACGACATCGAGTGGTCGCTGGACCTCGCCCTGCACATTGGTCGCGTCAGTCTCGCCGGCGGGTACGGCGAGTACGCCGCGGGCGACCTGCAGGGCGATGGCTTTGCACGCGAGCGCGATGACGGTCACGAGGCCGTCAAAGTCACCGGTGGCGTCCGGAACGTCCCGGCGTGACTCAATAAGGAACTGCGCGAGTGTGGGTCTGCCGCCCGTGGGGGATAATTGGCGCATCCCGAACGATTGTCGCACAGGCGTCCCACACGCTACTGTAGGCAGATGATCCCACGCGTGGTCCCGTTCCGTGCCGCCTCCCTCCTGCTGGTACTCGCCGCACTGTACACGGGGTCGGCCTGCGACCGTCCCGCTACGCCGACTGCCGCCGTAGCGCAGCAGCCGGACACGGTGGAACGGCAGTTCCGGAACGTGGCGACCACCGTTGCGTATGTGGGCGACTCAAGCTGCACCAGCTGCCATGCCGCCGAGGCCGCCTCGTACGCGAAGCACAGCATGGCGAGTTCCTTTCACAAGTGGAGCGCCGACGGCCGAGTGGAACAGGCCATGGCGGATGCGCGGCGCAATCAGCCGAGCGGGTACGCGTACAAGGTCATCGATAGTGCTGGTGCCCTCTGGCAGGTGGAAACGCGTCCGGGGGACGCGGCCATGCCGGTGCACGAACTGCGTCGCCGCATGGATTACGTGATGGGGAGCGGGCGGCTGGCGCGGACGTATTTCACGGAAGAGAACGGGCGGCTCTTTCAGTTGCCGCTCACGTGGTATGCCAACCACGGGTGGGATTTCAGCCCAGGCTACGAGGTCAACAACGCGCGCTTTTCGCGCGTCATGCCCGACCGGTGCATTGCCTGTCACTCGAGCTATCCAACGCCGGCGCCGCATCTCGAAGGCAAGTACCCCGTGCTGCGCGCCGGCATTGGCTGCGAGCGTTGCCATGGTCCGGGGGCGTTGCACGTGACCAAATGGCGCGCCGATGCGGGCGCGGCGTCGCGGCTGGCAGTGCACACAATGGACTCGTCAATCGTGAATCCGGTGCGGCTGCCGCTCGATCGACGCATGGATGTCTGCGAGCAGTGTCACGTGCACACGTCAGTCGCGGTGTTGCGCGAGAAGCGCACCGCCTTCGACTTCACTCCCGCCAAGCAGCTCGAAGCGCAGTACGCGTACTTCAAGAATGGCGGCGATATCGATCTCGTGTCGCATGCCGATCGTCTCAAGCAGAGCGCGTGCTTCCGCGGCTCCATGACCAGCGACAAGCCGCTTGAGTGCGCCACCTGCCATAACCCGCACGCCGCGCCCGCGACGCGCGCCACGCGCAATCAGCCGTGTCTGTCGTGTCACACGGGCAGCGCGTTCACCGCGAAGTTCACCACAGCGGCGTCGAAGCTGTCGCACGCGCCGGCGGGCGATTGCGTGAGCTGTCACATGCCGGTGGTGAAGGAGCGTACCGTCCCTCACGGGACCTTCAGTGATCACTGGATTCGCGTGCCGTCGCGTGACTCGGCGCGCGCAGCGAAGTCGGCGGTTGCCATCGAGCCGTACTATGCGCGCGATCGCAGCGGGCCGGAGAGTGCGTTGTATACGGCTATGGGCAAGGTCGTGTTTGCGTCGCTGTCGGGCAGTGGCGACATGTTCGACGAGGCGGCCACCGAGCTTACGCCGTTGCTGGCGAACGATCGTGCCTATCCGCAGGGACACTTCCTGCTGGGGGTCGCGCACCAGGCACGTGGAAGACAGAAGGAAGCGGCCGCGGCGCTCGAGCGCGCCATCGAACTCGGAGACACGCGTCCTGATGTGTTGCGTGCGCTCGCGCAGGCAAAGGTGCGACAGGGGGACACCGACGACGCCCGCGCCCTCTACGAGCGTGCGTTGTCGTCGCAGCCGGCGCTGGCGTGGATGCGCGCCGAGTACGCGGATGTGCTGCAGCAGGAGGGCGCACTGAGTGACGCGGGACGGGAGTACCGGGCGGCGTTGCGTGAGCAGCCCAGCCTGGCGTCGGCCTCGTTCAATCTTGGGCTCGCACTGCTCGCACAGCAGCAGACCGCCCCCGCCTCGGCGGCGCTGCTCGACGCCGTGCGTCTCGAGCCTGACTATGCCTCGGCGCTCGAGGCGCTGCTGGTGGTGAAGACGAACGGCAAGAAGGTCGCGCAGCTGTCGGCGCTACCGTCGCCGGTGTCGGCGGTGCGGACGGCGCCGCGTCTGCCCATGCTCTTTGGTGTGCAGGCCAGCGCGCCGGCGCAGGTGGCCTTCGTGAACACGCCGCCCAACGGGTATGTGCTCGTGTACAGTCCCGACGGCGCTCTGCTGCTGGCGGTTCCCACCAACGCTGGTGGCACCGTGACGTGGGATGTGCGCGGCGGCGAAGGGCGGGTGCTGGCGCCCGGGCTGTACCGGGCGGTGGTGCAAGCGCGTGGCATGTCCGCGCCGCTGCCCACGCAATGGTTCGCGATCGTGGCGGCGCCGCAGTAACGCGCACAGAACGGTGCACGATGGCATGGGGTTCGCCCGTTCTACACCGGGTTTGTGGGCGTGCCCGTTGTGGTGGGCGGGCGTGGCGGCGGCGTTGACTGCGGTTGAACTGCGGTTGAACTGCGGGTAGTTGGTCCGGCGGTCTACCGGCGACGAATCGAGCCCTCAGGGGAAAGAACGCAAGGGCAAAGGAAAAGGCACGGTGCCGTTCACCAAAAACGGACCTGCAGTTCCGTGCGGATGGAACCGTGCTTTACCCTGTGCTCTTGCGTTCTTTCCCCTGAGGGCTCGATTCGTCGCCGGTAGACCGCCGGACCAACCGCCCGTAGTTCAATACGCTTGGCATCCGCCCCGCCCCTCTCCACTGTTCAGGCATGCGTTTTCTCTTGCTTCTCGCGCTCGCGTCGACGTTGTCAACGCCGCCGCACCCGTCGACCCAGCCCGGCCACCCGCTATGCACCGCGGCTGCCACGTTTTTGCGCACCGATCGCAGCATGGCTGCCATCGTCGAGCCCGACACGATCGACGATTGGCGCACGCAGAAGAAGGTGCCGGGGTGCAAGATCACCGCAGCCGGTGGCACAGCGCGTGGCGTCCAGCCGGAAGCGGTGGCCTTCTACGAGCGCATTCGCGCGGTGGGATGGACGCGCACCCCCGACCCGCGCGATGCGCCCAACGAAGCGTCGCTGCGCTTCCGCCAAGGCAACGTGGATTGTCTGTTCAACGTGTACGGGCCGGCCATGCTCATGACCGAGGCCGAAGACAAAGCGGGCGAAACGCGCGCATTGCAGGCCGGTGAGCAGCGCTATCACGTGTACGTGATGTGCATGCCCGCCATGCCGGCCGCACCGCGCGAGTAACTACACCGGTCCCGAATGCGTGACGGCACCCAGATGTGCCGCGCCCACAAGCGCGCGGTACTTCTCGAGTACACCGCCGCGCACTGACGACGCACGCACCGGCAGCGCGGCCAACCGTGCGGCCAGCGTTTCGTCGCTCAGTTCTACCGTAATCCGGCGCGCCTCCGGGCGTGCATCGATGGCAATGATGTCGCCATCGTGCAGCAGTGCGATGGGGCCGCGATCGGCGGCTTCTGGACCGGCGTGACCAATGCACAACCCGCGCGTGGCGCCGCTGAACCGTCCGTCGGTGAGCAGCGCGACTTTGTCGCACATTCCCTGGCCGTACAACAGTGCGGTAATGCCCAGCATTTCGCGCATCCCCGGACCACCGCGCGGGCCTTCGTTGCGAATGACGAGCACATCGCCTTCTCGATAATCGCGCTGCGTGACCGCCACCTGCGCCGCTTCTTCGCTTTCGAACACGCGCGCCGGTCCGCGATGCACGAGCGTCGCCAGCCCAGCCGTTTTGAGCAGGGCGCCATCGGGACAGAGATTGCCGGTGAGGACCGTCACGCCACCGTCTGGTGACCGGGCCTGCGACACCGGCAACACCACGCGACCGTCCGGTGCCGGCGCCTGCTGCAGCTCTTCCGCCAGCGTGCGCCCCGTGAACGTGAGCGTGTCGCCGTGCAGCGCTCCCGCCTCGAGCAACGCCTTGAGCACCACACCGGCGCCGCCTGCGTGGTGCAGATCGCGCGCGAGATAGCGCCCGCCCGGCTGCAGGTCGGCAATGAGTGGCGTGCGCGCAAACACCGCGGCGACATCGGCCAAGGTGAACCGGATCCCCGCCTCGTGTGCGAGGGCCGGCAGATGCAGTGCCGCGTTGGTCGAGCCGCCCGTCGCCGATACCACCGCACACGCATTCTCGAGCGCGGCACGCGTGACGATGTCACGTGGACGCGGTGCGTCGTCCATGACCGCGCGCATGAGGGCCGCGGCAGCGCGGCGCATCAGCGGGGCGCGCTCGCTGTATACCGCCGGCACCATACTCGACCCCACCGGCGCCAACCCCAGCGCCTCGGACACCATGCCCATGGTGTTGGCGGTAAACTGCCCCGCGCACGCACCGGCCGTCGGTAGACACGCATGCGAGAGGTCGCGCAACGTCTCCTCCGTGGCCTCCCCCGCAATCACCTTGCCGATGGTTTCATACGTCTCGGCGATGTTCGTGTCGCGCCCCTGCCAATGCCCCGGTAAGGCGGCGCCGCCGTGTACGAACACCGACGGCACGTTGCATCGCAGCATCCCCATCATGAGCCCGGGCAGGTTCTTGTCACAACCGCCAATGGCAAAGATGCCATCCCACTGGTGCGCTTCGGTGCTCGCCTCCACACTGTCGGCAATGAGCTCTCGGGACACCAGCGAATAACGCATGCCGGGGTGCGCCACCGATAACCCGTCGGATACCGACACTACCGGGCACTCGTGCGGCATGCCGCCGTGTGCGTAGACGCCCGTCTTTGCATGCTGCGCCTGATCGCGCAGGTTCATGTTGCACGGGCTCATCTCACCGCCCGTGTGAAACACGCCAATGTGCGGACGACGGATTTCGTCGTCGTCCTGGCCGAGCGCCTGCAGAAAGGCGTGGGTCGTAGTACGTATGGTGCCCTGATAAATGGCACTCGAGCGGAACACGCGCGTCATGCGTGCTCCCGAAGCAAGCGAATAAGGCGCGACGCGTCGGCATCGCCGCCAATATCGTCATGCGACATGGCCGCTTCGTATTGCGCGAGCGCGGCCGCGGTAACGGGGGTCTGCGCCCCGACGTCGTTGGCGAGCCGCACCACCTGCGCGATATCCTTGCGAAAGGTGGCCACCGCGCCCAGTCGCGGCGTATCCACGTTCCCGGCCATGCGCGGTCCGAAGATCTGCAGCGGCAACGAATCGGCAAAACCACCCGCGAGTGCGGCCGGCAGACGCGGCGCCTCAATGCCTGCACGCTCGGCAAAGGCGAGCATCTCCGCAATCACCATGAGGTTGCAGGCCACAATCTGCTGGTTGCAACTCTTGGCCAGCTGACCGGCCCCCTGACCACCCATGTGCGTCACGCGCTGTGCGAGTGCGCTGAACAGCGGATCGGCGCGCGATACATCTGCCGCGTCACCACCGGCAAAGACGATGAGTCGTCCCGCGCGTGCGGCTGGCACACCACCGGACACCGGCGCATCGAGCCAGTGCGCGCCGCATCGTGTGGTGAGCTCGCTGGCCATGTCCCGCGTGGCATCGGGTGCAATGCTGGAAAGGTCCACCACCAGAGAGGCGGCGTGCAGCGCGTGCACTAATGCGCCGCTCCCAAACACCATGTCGCGCACTGCAGCGGTGTCGGTGAGGCAGAGGCATACCAGTTCGCACTCGCGTGCCAGGTGCTGCGGCGATTCGGCCAGCGTGGCCCCGGCCGCGACCAGCGCATCACACTTGGCCGTCGTGCGGTTCCACACTGTTACCTCGCGCCCGCACTCCAGCAGGCGCTCCACCATGGGCGCGCCGATGAGGCCGGTCCCGATGAAGCCAATGCGTACCGCCGAAGACGCCGTTTTTTGTTGCGACTGCATACCGACCCCGGCGATCAGCCGTTCAGGTGGAGCCCGTTGTCCATGCGAATGATCTCGCCGGTAATGCCAACCGGGCCCGTGACGAGAAACACGGTGAGCGCGGCGATATCGTCGGGCTGCAGCAAGCGCTTGAGAGGTTGTGTTTCGAGATATTTGGCCTCGACCGCCGCGAGCGCCTCGGGTTCCAGCACGCGGCTCGGAAGTCCACCGGCCACGTAGCCCGGCGCCACCGCGTTGACGCGAATGTGCGGGGCCAGCGCGCGCGCCATGCTCAACGTGAGCGAAATCACGGCGCCTTTACTGGCGGCATACGCTACGCTCGATCCCACACCGGACAGCCCGGCAATGGATGAATAGTTCACGATGCTGCCGCTGCCACTGCGCTCGAGCGCACCGCGGCAGGCACGGATCATCTGAAAGGTGCCGAGGACGTTCACATCGTTCGTGCGTCCGAATTCGCTGGAGGGGAGCGCTTCGAGATCGGTGTGCGGAATGAAGCGGGTGACGCCGGCACAGTTCACGAGTCCGTCGAGCCGACCAAAGTGCGCTTCCACCGCATTGGCCGCCGCGCGGCAGCTGTCATCGTTGGTGACATCGAGCTCGACCACCATGGCCGCACTCCCAATCGCTTCGCACTCTGCTTTCACGCGTTCGGCGTCGGCCATCGTGGCACCAAGTGTTGCGATGGCGACGCGCCAGTTGGCGCGCGCAAAGGCACGCGCACAGGCCGCGCCAATCCCGGTGGCCGCGCCCGTGATGAGCACGACCTCTTGGGTGCTGGAGGCATTCATGGGACACGCACCGTGGTGATGTCCCACACGCGCGACTCGCCGAAGTGCATTTCCTTCATGACGCCGCCGCGGGACACGCCCACCGCGCAGCTGGGCCCATGGGTGTTGTTCCAAGCCGTAAAGACCCGGTCGGCGATGGCGGCAATGTCCGGGGCGGCGGCGGGCCGTTGAGCTGCGGCCGGTGCCGTCGACATGGCCACGGCGGCCGCGGACAGCGTGGCAAGAGAGAAAGAGTGCATGGGCGCGAAACTACAGCGCGGCGGCGAGGGCGCTATGGTCCGCCGCTGGTGATTATGCTTGAAGCTCACCCGGAAACTGTGCCACGCCCCCACGGGTTTCTTCCCATGACTCCAAAACAGCGTGCCGGCGAGCCTACGCCGGCCAAGAAGGCCCCCAAGTCGATGCCCTACGAGCAGGGGGCATGGGCGCATGTCTTCGCGCCGCGCGCCGCCGGGGAAATCCGCTATTGGCTCATCAAGTCGGAGCCCGACGTCTTCTCGTACGAGGATCTCGAAAAGGCGCCCAAGAAGACCACCTGCTGGGACAGCGTCCGCAACAGCAGCGCCCGCAACTTCATGCGCGACGGCATGAAGAAGGGCGATCTGGCCTTCTACTACCACTCCAACGCCGACCCGTCGGCGATCGTGGGCATCTGCGAAATCGTGCGCGAAGGGTATCCAGATCCCACTTCATGGGATCCGTCGCACGACTACTTCGACCCGAAGTCCGACCCCGACATGCCCACGTGGTACATGGTCGACGTGAAGGCGGTGAAGGCGTTCCGCACGCCCGTCCCGCTGCAACAGGTGAAAGACGACCCGGCCCTCGCCGAGATGGCGCTCGTGAAAGTGGGGCGCCTCTCGGTCGTCCCCGTGACGCCCGACGAATGGGCGCACGTCTGTGCGTTGGGTGGCGTGTAGCGCGCCACCCTCCTCGTCGTCAGCGCTTGCGCGCCCGCACGTACTGATCGGGCCACGGTCCCGGTTCGCCCAACGCGTGCGCAGCCTCAAGGGGCCAGTGCGGATTGCGCAGCAGCTCTCGCGCCAGCAGCACCATGTCGGCGTCGCCCCGGGCGACAATCGCCTCGGCCTGCGGCGCTTCGGTAATGAGGCCCACGGCCGCCGTGCGCACGCTGGCCTCGCGGCGAATGCGTGACGCAAACGGTACCTGATAGCCAGGGCCGATCGTGATCTGCTGATGCGCCGCGAGCCCACCAGACGACACGTCGATCAGGTCCACGCCAAGCGTCGCCAATCGGGCGCACAGCTGCACCGACTCGCCCACGTTCCATCCGCCCTCCGCCCAGTCCGTCGCCGAGATGCGCACCACGAGGGGCCACCCGTCGGGCCACACGGCGCGCACGGCCTGCGCCACCTCGCACAGCAGACGAATGCGATGGTCGAAGGACCCGCCGTAGCCATCCGTTCGCGTGTTGGCGAGCGGCGACAGGAACTGGTGCAGCAGATAGCCATGCGCTGCATGCAGCTCCGCCACCTTGAAGCCGGCCGCGACCGCACGGCGTGCGCCATCCGCGAAAGCGGTGATGACGTGGCCGATGTCGTCGAGCGACATGGCTTCCGGCTGAGGATAGTTGTCGGCAAAGGGGATGGCACTCGGGCCCTTCACCGCCCAGCCGCCGTCAGCAATGGCCACCGCGCCGCCGCCATCCCACGGCCGCTTCGTGCTCGCCTTTCGCCCCGCGTGCGCGAGCTGAATACCCGCCACGGCGCCGCGCGCCTCGACGAACTGCGTGATGTGCCGCAGCATGGGCACCTGCTCGTCGCTCCAGATGCCGAGGCAGGCAGGGGAAATCCGTCCCTCGGGAAGCACCCCTGTGGCCTCGGTGAACACCAGCGCCGCACCGCCGCTCGCGAACCCACCCAGGTGCACGAAGTGCCAGTCGTTCGCGAGACCGTCGACGGCCGAGTACTGGCACATGGGCGAAACGCCAATGCGATTGCGGAACGTGACGTCGCGCAGCGTGAGTGGCGAAAAGAGTGCGGACATAGGTGCGGGCTGAATCGTTTCGTGACGCCATCGAGCGACTGGCGGATACGCGAAATATGACCGCGGCAGGTGCGAACCCGGCAGCGTCGTGCGACTTTCCCTGCGAGCCCATGGAATCACATTCCCCTATTCTCGTCGGTCTGGCGTTCGCCACGATTGTGGCGGCGCTCACGGCCTTTGGACGCCGTCTGCCGGTGCCGGCACCGGTGCTGCAGGTCATCGCCGGTCTGGTTGTCGCAACGATCCCGGGTGTGGCGATGCCCACGCTCGAGCCCGATCTCGTCTTCTTCGTGTTTCTGCCCCCCATTCTGTGGGCGGCGGCGTTCTTCACCTCGCTGCGCGAGTTCACCGCCAACCGGCGTCCCATCGGGCTGCTGGCCATCGGGCTGGTGATCGCCACGACGGTTGGCGTGGCCTTCGTCTCGCGTGCGCTCTTCCCGGGCATGCCGTGGGCCGTTGCCGTCGCGCTCGGCGCGATTGTTTCGCCTCCTGATGCCGTCGCCGCTGCTGCGGTGGTGTCACGGTTACCGGTGCCGCGGCGCGTCATTGTCATTCTCGAAGGCGAAAGCCTTGTCAACGACGCGTCGGCGCTGGTGCTCTACCGCTCGGCGGTCGCCGCCGCGGTTACCGGCGTATTCAGCCTTGGCGAGTCGATTGTTCGCTTCTTTCTCGACGCGGGCGTGGGGATTCTGCTTGGGCTCGCCATTGGCTGGGTGCTCGTGTGGGCGCTCAAGCGTACGAAGGACGAATTGGCGGAGATTCTGCTCACGTTGGCCGGCCCCTATGCCGCGTGGATTCTCGCCGAGCAAATCCATGTGTCGGCGGTCCTCGCCTGCGTTGCCGGTGGGTTGTATTTGCGGCAGCACTATTCGGTGGTGGTCGGGCCACGCTCTCGCGTGCAATCGAAGGCCGTGTGGGATCTGCTGGTGTTCGTGCTGAACGCCATGATCTTCGTGCTGCTGGGGATGCAGTTCACGGCCATGATCAAGGCGACGACACTCGCCCAATTGCCGGCGTTGTTGGCGCCGGGGCTCATCATCAGTCTCGTGTGTGTGGTGGTGCGTCTCGTGTGGGTGCCGGTGGCTACGTGGGCGCCGCGTCTGCTCAGCAAGGAAATTGCGCGCGTGGAGGCGGTGCCACGTCCCAAGGCCGTGGCCTTGGTGGCGTGGACCAGTATGCGCGGGATCGTGTCGCTGGCGACGGCGTTCGCGCTGCCGCTCACGCTCGCCGACGGCTCGCCGTTTCCCTATCGGCAGGATCTGCTGTACATCACCATGAGCGTGATTCTGTTCACGCTGGTGGTGCAGGGGTGCACGCTGGCGCCGATCATCCGGTACTTCAAGTTCGCGGCGGAGACGCACCACCAGCAGGAGGAGCGGTTTGCGCGTATCGAGGCGCTGCGTCGCGCGGCCGACGCGCTGGAAGATGCCGCGCGTGAAGGATGGGCCAACGACGATGATGTGTCGTGGCTGCGCGCCGAACTGCAGGATCGCCTGGAGAGTCACCGTGATCCGGCGCGCGCATCAACGCGTCACGCACTCCGGGCGAGAATGCGACAGGCAGAGCGTCGCATGCTCATTCGACTGCGCAATGAAGGCGCCATCTCCGACGAAGTGTTGCGCGAGCTCGAGCATGAGCTCGATCTCGACGCCATGCGAGGAGACAGCGTGCTGGCACACGCGCACTGACGCCGCCGCGGCAATTCAGGGTCGTGCGGCTCCTTCGTGCTCGGGAGGAACTCTCGTGCTGTTCTCCGGCAAACGATCAAAACGGCTGAGACGCTCGGTGTCGATCGCGAGGGCGTCGTCGATGGAGTTGATGAAGATGTTGGTGAACTTCGCGTCCCAGGTGACTTCGTCCCAGGCGTAGGAGTGCCGCACCGAGACCTGCGTAGAGAACGTTTCTTCGTGTGCGCTGATGAGAATGAGAATTTCCGCTTCACCGCGCCGCAGCCGTTCGGGGGTGACGCCACGCAACGGACTGCGTTCGTCGATGGGGTGCACGATGGTCCAGTGCAGCGGGAAGAACGTGACGTTGTTCCGTTCGAGGCGCAGCTGATGGAAATTGCGCTCGCGTTGCCCCTCGATGTTTTCGAACCAGGTGATGCTCACGCTGGCCGTGACTTCGGTGAGTTCACTGGGCAGCTCGTTCACAATGCGGAACATCAGCGCTCGGCCGCCTTCGTACGGAGCAATCACGGCCGACTCACTGAAGCGGATGGCCGCGCGGGGACGCGTGAGCCGGGCGACAATGAGTGCGAGGGTGATCATGCCAATGAGGGGCCCCAACATCGACTGGGCGATGGTGAGGGCGTGCGCGGTGGCACCCACGGCATGGACGCCGTCGGTGCCCGTCGTGGTGAAGATCCCCACACTGTACGCGAACGCCTGCATGAACGGGTCATCGATGCCCAGGGAATCGGTACCGAGGAGGGCGCCAGCGCCGAGCGAGCGGTACCCCAGCGCAAAAATGCCGTTGAGCAACAACACCCCGCTCACCAGCCAGAGCAGAAACGCCGGCCACGGCATGCTGAGGGCGCGCAGATACAACTGTTCAGTGCGCTGCCCCTTGAGGCCGAGCTTGCGCGCCGTCGAGTGTCCGTCGGGGGAGAGAAAGCGGCCGCGCACCGCCTGCGCGGCCACGCGACCAAAGCCAAGATCGGATTCTTCCGGCGTGGCAGTCGCGAATGACTTGGCGGCAATACGGGATGGAGAATTATCGGTAGGCATATTTCAAAAACTCAGGGAAGCGCGAAGGCCACGTACACGCCACCACTCGGCGCGCCGTTCTTGCCGCCGCCGCAGGCAATGACGATGTACTGCTTGCCGTCTACCATGTACGTACTTGGCGTGGCATTGCCGGCAAAGGGCAGCGTGGCTTCCCACAGCTTCTTGCCGTTGGATTTGTCGTAGGCGCGGATCTTGTTGTCATACGTCGTGGCGGCAATGATGAGCAGCCCGTTCTCCGTGACAATGGCTCCGCCGTAGCTGTCGGTCCCGGTGTTGCGAACACCCTTTGCGGCGAGCTTGGGATACTCGCCAAACGGAATCGACCACGCGATCGTGCCCTTGTTGAGGTCGATGGCGTTGAGGGTACCCCATGGCGTCTGTACACCGGGATATCCTTCGTGATCGAGAAAGATATCGAAGTACGCCGTGCGATATGGCAGCGTGTACGGGTTTGGCGCCGCCGCCGTCTTCGCCTTCGTCTCGTCTTTACCCGTGACGAGATAGTTCACGATGTCGTTGATGGCCGTGCCGTCCATGGCGCCACCAAAGCCCGGCATGCGGCCCGTCCCTTCGCGTACCATCTGCGCGATCTGCTCGCGTGAACGGCGCGAGGCAATATCCAGCAGCGACGGACCAATAGCCGTCCCCTTGCGCGCATCGCCGTGGCAGCCGGCGCAGTTGGCGCTGTACAGCGACGCATCGCTGCGCGGCACGAGCTTGAGCAGCCACGCCATTTCGTTCGAGTTGACGTACATCAGCCCCGTCTTGGGGTCGAAGGCCGGCCCGCCCCACTCACCGCCGCCGTCCACGCCGGGATAGATGATGATCCCCTTCCCGTTCGGCGCCGTGAACGGATGTGGCGTGTTGTATTCAGTGAAGGTCTTGAGTGCCGCGCGATACGCCGCCGGCGTGCGCCGCGTGAGGTCGGCGCGCGTGAGCCGCTGCCGCGCGAACGGCGGCGGACTCACGGGAAAGCTCTGCGTGGGCGACGTCTGATCGCCGGGCAGCGCTTGCTTGGGCATGGGCTGCGGCTCGATGGGAAAGAGCGGCGTACCCGTGACGCGATCGAAGAGAAACGTGTGTCCGGTTTTGGTGATCTGCGCGAGCGCATCGACAGAGCGTCCGTCGCGCTGCACCGTGACGAGCATCGGTGCGGCCGGCAAATCGCGATCCCACAGGTCGTGCTTGAGCACCTGATAGTGCCACAGCCGCTGTCCGGTCTTGGCATCGAGGGCAATCACGCTGTTCGCGTAGAGATTGTCACCCAATCGGTTGGCGCCGTAGAAGTCGTAGCTCGCCGAGCCCGTGGCGGCGAAGACCATGCCACGCGCCGCGTCGAGCGTTACGCCGCTCCACGCATTGGCGCCGCCGGCAATCTTCCACGCATCGGTGGGCCACGTCTCGTAGCCCGGTTCACCCGGATGCGGAATAGTGTGGAAGCTCCAGCGCAACGCGCCCGTGTTGATGTCGAAGGCGCGGATGTCGCCTGGCGCACTCGGCAGCTGCTCGGGGACCGTGCTGCCCATGATGAGCAGATCGCCGAACACGACGCCGGGTGTGGAGGCACTCACCGACAACCCTTCGACAGGGCGTCCGAGTCCCTGGCGCAGATCGATCCAGCCGCTGTCGCCAAAGGTGCGAATGGGGCGCCCCGTGGTGCGATCGAGCGCGTAAAGCCGGTTGCGATAGTTGAAGAGCACGCGGTCACCGGTGACGACCACCCCGCGATGCCGAATGCGCGACGTCGGCGGCGCGCCGTTGAGCGGATCGAAGCGCCAGATCTGCTGGCCCGACGCCGCATTGAGGGCAATCACCTGCATCTTGGGCGTCGTCGCGTACAACACGCCGTCGATCACGATGGGATTCGCCTGCATTTCCGAGCCGGCAAAGGCGTCCTTCGTGTCGAAGGTCCACGCCACCGTGAGCTGCTTTACATTGGCGGGTGAAATCTGCGACAGCGTGGTGTAGTGCGTGTGATCGTCGTTGCCGTGATACACGGGCCAGTTGGCCGTCTGGGCAGCAGCCGGCGTGGCAACGAGAGACGCGAGGAGCAGACGGCGGAGCATGGCGATGGGGCTTGGGTCGGCGCAGCGATACTGGCTCAAGCTACCTCGCGTTTGCGTTCACGCGAGGGTAGTCTGTTAAGGTGCCAATGCGCGTTGTTTCCGAGTGTCCCTCCATGCTTCCTGCCATGCACCGTCGCCAGTTCGTCCAGCACGCCGCCACCCTTGCGGCGCTCCCTGCCTTCGGAGGCCTCGCAATGACGGGGCCGTGGCCGGAGACGGCCACGCAGGCCGCGCGGGTCGTCAACGGCGAGCGGCTCAACGGGTGGCTGGCACAGTTCGATGCCATCGGGCGTACCGCGTCAGGAATCAATCGCGTCGCGTACAGCGCGGCCGACCTCGCCGGGCGTGCGTTCACGAAGGAGCTCTTTGCGCAGAGCGGCCTCACCATGCGTCTCGATACCGCCGGCAACATGCTCGCGCGCCTTCCCGGGACGGACTCGGCGCTCAAGCCCATCCTCATCGGCTCGCACGTCGACTCGGTGACCGATGGCGGCAACTACGACGGGCCCGTGGGATCGTTCGGCGCCATCGAAGTGGCACGCTCGCTGCTCGAGCAGAAGGTCCGCCTGCGCCATCCGCTGGAAGTGGTGGTGTGGCAGAACGAAGAAGGCGGTACGATTGGCAGCAAGATTGCCGTGGGCCTGCTCACGCCGGCCGATCTCGACAAGGTCGCGCGCAGTGGCAAGACCGTACGTGAAGGCATCGGCATCATTGGTGGCGACGTGTCGCGCCTGACCGAAAGCGTCCGCAAACGGGGGGACCTGGCGGGCTACCTCGAACTGCACATCGAGCAGGGCGGACAGCTGGAGAAGAACCACCGGCAGATTGGTGTGGTCGACGGCATCGTGGGGCTTCGCTGGTTCGAAATCACCATTACGGGCTTTGCCAACCATGCGGGCGCGACGCCCATGGATCAGCGACAGGACGCCATGCTGGCCGCCGCCACGTTCACCGTCGCGGTGAACGAAGCGATCCGCGGCGAAGCGGGCCGACAGGTCGCTACCGTGGGACGTCTCAACGTGCTCCCCAACACCACCAATGTCATTCCGGGGCAGGTCACGCTCACCGTCGATCTGCGCGATCTCAGTCAAGCCACCATCGACCGCTTCACCGCGCGCTTCGAGCAGCTCGGCCGTGACATCGGCAAAGCCACCAGCACGACGTTCGCCTTCACGCAGATGGTGAACAGCACGCCGGCGCTCAGCGATACGCGACTCACGCAGGTGGTGGAGTCGAGCGCGGGGGCCCTCGGCCTCACGCATCAGCGCATGCCCAGCGGTGCAGGGCACGACGCGCAGGAAGTCGCGCACATTGCCCCGATGGCGATGATCTTCGTGCCCAGTGTTGGCGGCATCAGTCATTCGCCGCGCGAGTTCTCGCGCGCGGCCGATATCACCAACGGGGCCAACGTACTGCTCAACGCGGTCATTGCGGCTGACAAGGTGCTTCCCTAACCGGCGGGCAATTGCCCCGCTGTCGACGCAAAAAACGCCGTCACGCGCGCATCGACAATCACGTCGGCGCGCGTGAGTGCGCGCTGCAGCGTGAGTCCCTCGAGTGTGCGACACCGGCTGAGTGCCACGTAGCTCTGCCCCGCGGCAAAGGCGCCGCGCCCCAAGTCGACATGCACATGATCGAAGGTGAGTCCCTGCGACTTGTGAATGGTGACGGCCCACGCCAGCTGTAGTGGCAGCTGGCGATACCGGCCCACGGGCCGAGTGCACAGCTCGCCGTCATCGTCAATCGAGTACTCCTGTTGCACCCACTCCTGCGGCGTCACCGTCACGCGTGAGCCGTCGTCCAGCCGCACGCGCACTTCGTCGGCGGCAATGGCTTCGACGTCGCCCAGCGTCCCGTTCACCCACGCTTGCTCAGCGTCGTTCTTCACGAACATGACGCGGGCGCCACGCTTGAGCACGAGCGGGTCCGGCGCCGGCTCGTTGCGCTCCCACCCCTCGCGCAGAAACACGCCGCTGCGTTCGGCGCTGAAGGTCACCGGACGATCGTCGAGCGCCGAGAGCCGTCGCGCATTGAGCGCGTCGGCCGATTTGCGATAGGCGGTAAGCACGATTCGATCGTCGAGTTCGCCGGTATCGACGGCGTCCACGCGCGTGCGCAGGTGTGATGTATCGGCGCCGGTGGCGCTTCCCAATCGCAGCCGGTCGAGCATCGCGATCCACGCCGGATCGCGCTGACGATACACCGTCGTGAATTCGAAGGCGCCGAGCGGTGTGGTACGAAAGACGCGGGCGTCGAAGAAGAAGGGGCTGGGGTAGCCGAGCGCGCTGAACTCCTCGTCCTGCTCGCGCGCCACGATGGGCGGCAACTGATACGGATCGCCAAAGAGCACGACCTGCACGCCTCCGAAGGCGGCGCGAGTTCCGCGTGCCAGTTGGAGCGCGAGGTCGATGGCATCCATCACATCGGCGCGCACCATGCTCACTTCGTCGATGATCAACAGCTCGAGCTGACGGGCCACGCGCATCCACGGCCCGCGACGGATGTCCAGTTCCGTGAGAGCCTTGAGCGGGAACTTGAAGAAGCTGTGAATGGTCTGCCCGCCGGCGTTGAGGGCGGCGAGTCCGGTAGGGGCGAGCACGGCGGCGCGCCCGTGATACTGGGCGGCGAGTGCGCGCAGGGCGGTGCTTTTGCCGGTGCCGGCGCGTCCGGTCACGAACAGGGGGCGCGTGCGTCCGCGGGCCACGTACGCGATCAGGGCCTCCAGCTCGGGGCTTGGGCGCGTGTCACGTGCGGGGGTGGCGGGCGCTTCACGTACCCGGTGTGTGACCGTGCGACGTGCGATTGGCGGCCGCTCCGGCGGCGGGGCCGCTGGCGGCGCGACCGGCTGGGCGGCGCGCCAGCGCGCATACCGGGCCAGAGCCGCGTCCCGGTGCGCCGGATCGGTGATCCGGACCAACTGCGGGCGCACGGCATCGCGGACGAATTTGCGGACGTCGTCGCGATCGAGGGAGAAGAACTGCACATACCCGCTCCCCGGGTGGGACGGGTCGAACACCAGCACGTCATCGTCGCGCTGGAAACGGTATACACGAAGGGTGGAGGGCGGGGCGGCGTTTGGCACGCCGCAACATATCCCGATTGTCAGAGCAACGCGGCACATTACAGCCATGACGCAATTGAGGATCATCACGGGCGACTCGCCGGCGGCGCTGCTCTCCCGAATGGCGCAGGAACTCACCGCCTCCCCGCTGCCGCCGTTACTCGACGAGTGCATCATCGTGCAATCGCTCGGCATGGAGCGGTGGGTCCGTCAGCAGCTGGCGCTCCGGCATGGGTGCGCGGCCTCGCTGGCGCTCCCGTTTCCGGCCGCGTTCTGCCGACGATTGGCGGCGGGACTGCAGCGTGATCCGCATTTTGCCACCGGCGATGGCGTCACCATCGATGCGCGTTTCGAGGAGCAGGCGCTCGTTTGGCGGCTCTTTGCGCTGCTGGTTGATGACGCGCTGCTCGCACAGGACGTCTGCGAGCCGTTGCGCGCGTTCCTGCAGGGGGGCACCGACGCCAAGCGCTACGGACTGGCGCGGCAGATTGCCGCTCGCTTCGACGAGTACCGTCTCTACCGTCCTGAGGTCCTCGTCGGGTGGGAGGAGGGGCGCGACCCACTCACGACCAACGCGCACGAGGCGTGGCAGGCCGCGCTCTGGCGCACGCTGCTCGCCAATGAGCGGCCGGCGCACTTTGCCCGCTGGTTCCTGCAGACGGTCGAGCGCCTGGAATCGGTCGCGCAACGCCCCGAGGGGCTGCCGGAGCGGGTCTCGGTGTTCGGTGTGTCCACGTTGCCGCCACTCTTCATCCGGCTTCTGCGTGCGGTAAGCCGATTCGTGCCTGTCACGTTTCACGTGCTGCTCCCCAACGCCGACAGCTGGCGGCCGGGCGCAGTGCGGCATCCGTTCTTCGAAGCCTTCGGTCAATCGTCGCGCGATTTTCTCGGGCTGCTCATGCATCCCGATGTGCGTGGTGTACTTCCCGTCATCGAGCACATCCCGACGGCCGCCGCGGGCGGCGCGGACAGCGTGCTCGCGCAGTTGCAGCAGTCGCTGCGTATGGGTGCCGTCGCCCCGCTGTCGGTGACGGGTGGTGACCGCTCGCTCTCGGTGCAGGTGTGTCACTCTCCCATGCGAGAGCTCGAGGTCTTGCGCGATCAGTTGCTCGACGCATTTGCCGCCGACCCCACGCTGCGCCCCCACGACGTGCTCGTCATGGCGCCCGACGTGGAGCAGTACGCGCCGTTGGCGGAAGCGATCTTCGGCCACGCGCGCACCCGAGGCGACGAGCAGCGTCCGCATATTCCGTATCGCGTGGCGGATCGCACCATGTCGCGCGAGTCGGCTCCGGCGCGCGCCCTGAGCACCATGCTCGGGTTGGTCTCGTCGCGGTTGACCGCGAGCGAGGTGCTCGAGCTGCTGACTCAGCCGCTCGTGCGGCAGGCGGTGGGGATTGCCCCGTCAGACGTCGATCAGATCACCACGTGGATCGAAGACGCTGCCATTCGCTGGGGCTACGACGGTGCCGCCCGCGCCGCGTTGCAGGACGTCCCCGGCTTCGAAGAGAACAGCTGGCGCCGCGGGCTCGACCGGTTGCTTGCCGGCTACGCCACGGGGCGTGTGGAGGCATTGTCTGGCGGTGTGCTTCCGGTGGCTGGTGATCTCATGGGCAACGCCGAGCTGTTGGGGCAGTTCGTGGAGTGGGTGGAAGGCCTGTGTACGCGTCTCGATGTCTTGCGGACGGAGCGCCCGCTCGACGAATGGACCCGCGTGCTGCAGGACACACTCGACTGGCTCGTTCGCTCCGACGACGTGGACGAGCGCGCGGTGATCGACCGGTTGTCGCGTGACCTCGGGCGTTTGGCCGAACTCACCGACACTCGCGCAAGCGCGCAAGGGACCCGCTCGGAAGCAGCGTATCCCGTGTCGTTCGACGTGGTGCGCGATTGGGTAGCCGACACGTTGGCCGAAGACGAACCCGCCAGTGGGTTCCTTACGGGCGGACTCACGATCTGCGCCATGAAGCCCATGCGCGCCATCCCGCACCGGATCATCGTCATGCTCGGTCTCGACGATCGCGCGTATCCGCGTCGCATTAGGCGTCCTGCCTTCGACGTTCTCTCGAGCGACCCGCATGTTGGTGACCGCGATCCGCGCGCCGACGATCGGCAGCTGGTGCTCGACACGCTCATGAGTGCGGGCGACCGGCTCATGCTCTCCTACGTGGGGCGCTCGCAGACGAACAACACCCACATTGCGCCGTCCATCGTCGTCACCGAGCTGCTCGATCGCCTCGATGCCATGCACGGTGGCCCCACGCCGCTCTCGCAAACCCTGCGTGTGGAGCACCCGCTGCAGCCATTCAGTACGGCCTACTTCACCGACGACAGCACCCGCGATCATCGGCTCTTCAGCTTCGATCAGCAGATGGCGGCGACGGTGCAGGCATCGCTGCAGCGGCATCCCGTACCGGCCTTCCTGTCGTCACTACCGCCAGTCCCGTCGTTGCAGCGCGACTGGCACGCCGGCGGTGAGCCGATGCTCGAGCTCACCATCGATGACCTCGTCGACATGTGGCTCAACCCCGCCCGCGTATACTGCCGGCGTGTGCTGCAGCTGAGCGTCGCGGCCGACGAAACGCTGATTGACGACGTGGAGCCAACAGATATGGACCCACTGCTGCGCCATCGTGTGCAGCAGCGCATGCTCGATCGCTCGCTGTTGGGGCGCGGCAACGCCGCACGCGAGCGGGCACTCGACGTCGCGACCGGCGAGTTGCCCGTGGGCGCCCTTGGGGCGCAGTGGCATGATCGCCTGCGGCGCGAAATGACGCCGATGCTCACCCGTGTGGGCACTCCGGCCTTTCTGGCGCCGTTGTCGGTCGAGGTGCACGGCGCCGACTGGGTGCTCCGTGGTCAGCTGGGGCAACAGCTCCCTGGTGAACAGTGGCGGGCACGCGCCGGGAAGCTCAACACCAGAGACAAAACGCGCGCGTGGATTGCTCACGTCGTACGCTGCGCGACCGCAGCGCCCGTGGCAACGCGGATCATTGCCCGCGACCAGGAGCTGTTGCTTCCACCAGTGGAGAACGCCATGCCCCAACTCGATCTGCTCGTGCAGGGGGTGCGGGCAGTCCGGCAGTCTCCGCTGCCGTACTTTCCCGAAGCGGCCTGCGTGTTCAGCGCCAAGGCGCACAAGGGAGAGCCCGGACTCGACGCCGCGATCGCCATGTACGAGAAGAACGATGACTTTGGTCGAGGGGATAGTGCCGACCCGTACGTGCAGCTCCTGTGGCGCGGTACGCAGCCGGTAGAAGAGTTGGCCGACGACTTCATGGCGCTCGCCGATGGCTTCTGGTCGGGCTACCACGCGCTGACGTCGTCTACCGAGCGTGCCGTATGAGCGTCGGGACGTCACCCACACGGCAGCATTTCAACGTCGTCCACAGTCCGTTCGCGGAAGGCGTATCGTTGGTGGAGGCCAGCGCTGGTACGGGCAAGACGTTCAACATTGCCATGAGCGTCATCCGGTTGCTGCTCGAGGAGCGTGCGCCGAACGTGCCATTGGTGGACCGCGTCGGAAACATCCTCGTCGTCACCTTCACGGTGGCGGCTACCGATGAACTGGTGGCGCGCATTCGTACGATGCTGCGGTGGGCCGACGAGGTGTATCAGGGGCGTCCCACCGGCGCGCCGTACGCCACGGGGCAGTTGCTCCGTCAGCTCGCGGCAGGACGTGAGGCGCTGGCCAAGGCACGCATCACCGCAGCACTCGCCGAGCTCGATACGCTGGCGGTCTTCACCATTCACGGCTTCTGCAAGCGCATTCTCGACGAATTTGCGCTCGAGAGCGGCACCGCCTTTGGTGCGGCACTGCTGGAGGACGATCAGGAGCTGCTGGTGGGCGCCATGCAGGATTGGTGGCGACGCCGTTTCTACGACGATGCGGCGCTGGCCGGTTACGCGGTCACGCATGGGTGGGGTCCCACGACCTTTGCCGAAGATTTTGCGCTTTGGTCGCGCTTCCCAGACGTGACCGTCGACCCGGCGCCCTCCATCGATTCGGCGCGCGACGCGGTGCAGCACGCGGTCGCTGATTTCGCCGCCGTGTGGAACGAGGACACCTTCCGCGCGCTCGTTGCCGACATCCAGTGGACCAAGGACGCGCCCTGCGGCAACGCCGACGCGCTCGCCGATCTCATGCGGCAGGCAACAGCCGCCGTCGCCGGCGACCTTGGTGCGGCGGAGATGATTGGCCGCTCACTCGGCGTCGAGGCGCTGCAGGAGGTCGCCGGAAAGCGCAGCAACGCTGACAAAGCCAAGCGGGCGGCCATTACGGAGTGGCCCATCGCCATGGCCGCCTCGAGTCTGGCGGTGGCGTTGACGACATTCGAGCAGGCGGTGCGCATGGACTGCTTCGCGCAGGTGCGCCACGCCATGCAGGAGGAGAAGCGGCGCCGCAATGCGTTGGGGTTCGATGACCTGCTGGAGCGACTCAGTCGCGCGTTGCAGGTGCAGGGGCCAAACGGCCTGTTGGCCACGGCTATCCGCTCACAGTTCCACGCCGCACTCATCGACGAGTTTCAGGATACGGACCTGCATCAGTTCCGGATCTTCGATACGGCGTTTGCCGGTAAACCACTCTTTCTCATTGGTGATCCCAAGCAGGCCATCTACGCATTCCGCGGTGCCGACGTGCACGCCTATCTCGCTGCGGTCCACCGGGCCAACCCGCAGTTCACGTTGGGCGAGAACTTCCGCAGTACGCCGCGCATGGTCAATGCGGTCAACGCCATCTTTGCGCAGCGTACGGAACCATTCGTCGAGCCCGCCATTGGGTTCGCGCCAGCCACGGCGGCGAGCAACGAGGGCACGCCTATGACCCTCGAGGGGACACACGCCCTGCAGTGGTTGTTCGTCGAGCCCGAAGAGCGCAAAGGCAAGATGGGGGTGACCGGCACACGTCAGAGTGCGCAGCTGCTGATGTCCGCGTGCGTGCGGCATATCGCGAAACAGATCACGAACGGATGGAAGCCGCGCAGCATCGCCGTGCTGGTTCGCACGACGCGCGAAGGCGTCGTCATGGCCGATGCGTTGCGGGAGTGCGGCATTCCCGCGGTCGTGTCGGGAATGGGCAACGTACTGCAGTCCGAAGAGCTGACGGAGCTGCACGCCATGCTCGAAGCAATAGCCTCACCGCGTCACGATGCGCGCGTACGCGGCGCGATGGCCACGCACCTGTGGGGGAGCACGGCCGACGACGTACTGCGCATCTCTTCGCCCGGGCACGAGGCCGAGTGGGATGCGGCGATTGCCATGCTCACCGAACTGCGTGACCTGTGGGTCTCGCACGGCTTTCTGCAGATGGTGCAGACACTGTTTCTGCAGCGTCGTGTCGCCGAGCGTCTGATGGCGTATGATGATGGCGACCGTCGCCTCACCAACCTGCGGCACGCGGTGGAGCTGCTGCACCACGCGACTGTTTCGCAGTCGCTCAACATCGAGGGCCTCCTGCGATGGGTCGCGTCACGGCGGGCAGACAGCGCCCGCGAACGTGAGGTGAGCGAGCTTCGGCTCGAGACCGATGCCGACGCCGTGCAGATTCTCACCATCCACAAGAGCAAGGGGTTGCAGTTCGATCTCGTGTACTGCCCGAGCATGTTTCGGGCGTATCCCACCAATCCCAAGCAGTCGCTGCTGGTCCACGAAGGCGACGGCGTGGTGTTCGATCAGGGATCGTCGCAGCGCGACGTGCGCTTGCAGCAAGCAGAGGTGGAGCGCCTCGCGGAGGACTGCCGGTTGACGTACGTCGCGCTCACGCGCGCGCGCTTCCGCACGTACGTCGGCTGGGGGGCCATTGGCACGACGTCCGGTAAGGCTGCTGGCGCCTGGAATTCGGCGCTCGCGTATCTCGTGTCGACGCACCCCGGTCTCGACGAGCTTCCGGTGGCGGACCGTCCGGCGGCGGTCGCGGACTGGTTCAAGAGCGATTGCCTTCGGTACGAACAGGATGTTCGTGCCCTGGTGGCGCAGCATCCCACGCTCATGGCCATCGAAGTCGTCGACACCGTGACGCCGGGCGAGCGGGTGCAGCCTGCGGCGACGTTGGAAACGCCGACCTTCACTGCCCGGACGCTCCCCGCCGACGTGCCGCTGCGCACGCGTTTTGACACGTATGCGGTCACCAGCTTTACCGGACTGACGGCGGGCGCGCACGAGGTCGTTACGCACGCCACGCGCGACGTGGATGATGTACGGGTAAACACCACCGTGAGCGTGCGGGATCTCCCACCCTCCGATTTCCGGACGTTTCCGGCTGGACGGCGTCCGGGGACGCTGCTGCACACGCTCTTCGAGCATTCACGATTCGACGACAGTGCCGACGTGCTGCGTGAGCGCGTGACTTCGCAGCTGCTTCGCAACGATATTGCCGCGACTCCCGACGATCCGCGTATTGGCGGTGTCGTACAGATGATGGATGCCGTTTTCCGTGCGCCGATGGCGGCGTTGCAGGTCGCCCTCCGGGACGTCGCGCCCGCACAGGCGCGACACGAGTGGGAGTTCCTGTTGCCGTTCGCCGACGCGGACCACGCGTTTACACGGCAAGCCATCGCGGCGGCCTTCGAACAGCATGGTGGCGCAAGTGGTCAGCGCTATGCCGCTCAGCTCCGTCAGCTCGGCGGCGCGCGCATTCACGGGTTCCTCACCGGCTTCGTGGACCTCGTCTTCGTGCACCAAGATCGGTGGTACGTCGTCGACTGGAAGTCCAATCAGTTGGGGGCAGAGCCCCCGGCGTACGCGCACGAGGCGTTGCGAGACGTCATGGATGCACAGCACTACACGCTGCAGTACCATCTCTATCTGGTCGCGCTGCATCGCTTCTTGGCTGCCCGGTTGCCGTCGTACGACTTCGATCAGCACATAGGTGGAGCCGCGTACGCGTTCCTGCGGGGCTTCGCGCCAGACGCTTCGGCGCAGGGGCATGGCTGGTTTACCGACCGGCCCTCGCGCACGCTCATCGAAGCACTCAGTGCCATCATGGATCGTCGGTCGGCGGGGAGAGCGGAATGAGCAGCACACCATACACTCCGGCGGCGCTCGACATCTCCGCACTCGATCGCGCCTTTGCGCGCTATGTGGCGCGCACGGTGGGGTGCGATACCGCCAACGAAGCCGCGGCCCTGGCCTACCACAGCGCGCTCCTAGTGAGTGCTGAACGCGCCTTGGGGAACGGCTGTGTCGACCTCACATCGTTCGCGTTGCAATCGGCACCAGATGACGCGTCGTACCTGTTTCCACCAGTCGACGTATGGTGCGCGCAGCTGCTCCAGCTACGCTGCTGCGGTGCCGCACTAGCACTTGAAGCTACGGCAGACGCGCAGGTAACGCCGCTCGTGCTCGACGGACCCCGGTTGTATCTGCGCCGCTTCCATGAGGCGGAGCGGCGTGTCGCCCGTACCATCATCGAACGCGTGCAACAGCCACGGGCCAACGATCTGTCCATATCGGCGGAGCTGTTCAGGACGCTCTTCCCACACGCGGCCATGAGCACCGACTGGCAAGCCGCCGCTGCCGTCGCCGCGCTGCGCTCATCACTGGTGTTCATCACCGGCGGCCCGGGTACGGGAAAGACCACTGTGGCCGCGCGGTTGCTGGCGTTGCTCATTGCGCGTGATCCGTCGGTCACCGTTGCCGTTGCCGCACCTACGGGCCGAGCCGCCGCTCGCTTGTCGGAGGCGATTGGCGGAGCCGTGCAGCGCGAGCAGCTGCACGCATTCGTCGGCGCCCAACTGCCGACGTCGGGGAACACGTTGCATCGCCTGCTCGGCTATACCCCGTGGAACGATCAGTTTCGGCACCACGCGGGCAACCCGCTTCCCCACGATGTGATCATCGTGGACGAAGCGAGCATGGTGGACGTGCTCATGATGGATGCACTGTTCTCGGCAGCAAAAGCTGACGCGCGCGTCATCGTGCTCGGCGACCCGGATCAGTTGGCCAGCGTCGACACCGGCTTCGTACTGGGCGACGTGGCCCGCGCAGCGCAGCCTGCGCACGACGCACTGTCGGCGTTGCACTCGACGTCATTTGCCGCCGATTATGCCGCGCTGAGCGGTGGCGCCGCGTCGCTCATTCCGTCGCAAACAAGTGTTCCGCCATTACGCGATGCCGTGGTGCGCTTGCGTGTGTCCTATCGCTTTGGTCAGCGTCCGGGCATTGGCGCGTTGGCAACGGCTACGCAGGCGGGCGATGCCGACGAAGCCTTGCGCGTGCTCGACGACGCCACATTCGGCGACGTGGCGCTCGATGCGCCCGGCTCCGTCGCGTCGTTGCTGGCGCCCATACTTCCGCAGCTCACGGAATACCTCCACGCCACCAGCCCCGCGGCGGCGCTCGGCGCACTCGCCCGCTTCCGCGTCCTCTGTGCGCTGCGTGACGGCGAGACGGGCGTCGCCGGCGTCAACAGCGCGATCGAACGATGGCTGTCGCAGCAGGGGTACGTGGTGAACGGCTGGTATGATCACCGCCCGGTGCTCATTACCGCCAACGAGCCGTCGCTGCGACTCTTCAATGGTGACGTGGGAAGCACACTCGCCGTGGACGGTGTGCCGTACGTGCATTTCCCCCTCGCCGATGGCGGCTCGCGTGCCATCGCCCCATCGCGGCTGCCGGCGCACGAGACGGCGTGGGCCATGACGGTGCACAAATCGCAGGGGTCGGAGTTCGATCACGTGCGCCTGGTGCTCCCCGACGCCGACACCCGCATTCTCACGCGTGAGCTGCTCTACACCGGCATCACGCGCGCCCGTGAGCGGGTGACGATCGTTGGCACCGCGGCCATGGTTCGCCTCGCGACATCGCGCACCGTCGCGCGCGCCTCGGGGCTGGTCGATCGGCTGCGCTACGCCCCGACGAGCTCGTGAATGGCCTGCAGCAGCGACGTGGAGGTGTACGGCTTCTGCAAAAAATGCACGGAGCCTGGTGCGATGAGGTGGGCGGCGACGTCATCGGCATCGTAGCCACTCGACATGAGCACGGGAATCGTGGAGCCGCGCGCCCGCAACGTGCGTAGACACTCGTCGCCACTCATGATGGGCATGGAGAGGTCGAGCACGATGCAGCGTGGCGTCGTTTCCATGGCATCCAGGCGGGCGATCGCGTCGGCACCGTTCTCCGCTTCGCGCACGTCGTATCCGGCGCGGGTGAGAATGCGGCGCGCGGCGGAGCGCGCATTCACATCGTCGTCCACCAGGAGCACGACGCCGCTGCCGTTCAGCACACCGCTGGGCACCGCCGTCACACTCGGCGGGGTCGGACGGTTGAGGCTGACGGGCAACAGCACACAGATGGTCGTCCCCACGCCTTCAGTGGAGTTCACCTTGATGGCGCCACCGTGGCTGTTGAGAATGCCGAGTGTGGCTGCGAGCCCGAGCCCGCGTCCACTTACCTTGGTGGTGAAGAACGGGTCGAACATGCGCTCCTGCACGTCGTGGCTCATGCCGGAGCCCGTGTCCTTCACACAGATGACGGCGAAGCGCCCCGGTGACCGCTCGCGCCCCAGCAGGCACTGCGCCAGAGTGTCTGCGGAGTAATCACCTTCGGACACCGTCAGCGATACGCTGCCGTTGCGCATTCCCACCGCGTCGACGGCGTTGGTGATGAGGTTCAGCACCACCTGTCGCAGCTGCGTCTCGTCGCCGTCGACAACCGGCCCAAGCGGTGCGTCAACGGTGAGCGTGATGTGCGGGGGAATACGGGCGCCGAGCACCTTGGGGATATCGAGCACGAGCGACGGCAGCGGGACCTGACGTCGCTCCAGGCGTGCACGTCCCGCGTACGACAACAGCTGACGCGTGAGGTCGGCGGCGCGCTGCGCTGCATGTGTGATGTCGTCGAGGGCCTCGCGCGCAGGGTGTGATGGGTCCAGTTCGTCGCGTGCGAGCGAGGCATTGGCGAGCATGCCGACCAGCAGATTGTTGAAATCGTGCGCGACGCCGCCGGCCAATAGTCCCAGGGATTCGAGACGGCGCGCCTGTTGCAACTGCGATTGCAGTCGGGCGCGCTCTTCGGAGGCAAAGCGCTCGGCGCTGGTGTCGATCACATAGCCGATATGTCCGAGGACCGTAACACCGTCGCTGTCGAAGAACGGTTCTGAGCGCACGCGCAGCCAGCGCGTTCGGTCCTTCACGACAATGCGGTAGGCCATGTCGATGGGCTGCAGCTGCTCACGGGCCTGCACTCGATTGCGCTGCACCACGAGCGCATCATCGGGGTGCACGCGTGTGACCCATGCCCCGCCGGCGAACGATTCGAAGTCCATGTCGAACCAATCGAGCACGCGCTGGTTGGCGTACACGGCGTAGCCCTCACGCGACGTCTGAAAGACGCCCGCCGGCGAGGATTCGGCCAGCGTGCGAAATTGCGCCTCGCGTTCCCGCAGCGCGGCCTCTGCCGCCCGCATGGCGGTGACGTCCTGCATGGTGCCGAGCATGCGCAGCGGCGTACCATCGTCGGCGCGCTCGACGACGCCTCGCGTGTGAATGGTGATCAGGGCGCCGTCGGCAAGGCGCGTGGGAATTTCAAGGTCGTATTCGCGTTCGCCGCGTAGCGCGGCGTGTACGACTTCGAGGAACTCCGCCTGGTGCGCTTCATCGACCGCTAGGGCGAGCACGCGCTCGAAAGATGGTGGGGTGCCCTGCGCGAACCTCAGAATGCGGTAGGTCTCCCGCGACCACGCCACGGCGCCTGTGCGCAGATCCCAGCTCCAGCTGCCGATGCCCGCGAGACGCTGCGCCTCTTCGAGCTGCCGCTGCAACTGTTCGAGCACTGCCTCTGTAGCCGCCGGTGCGACCGGCGGCGAGGAAACCGCGTCGCCATCGGACGACGGCTGTGCAATGTTGGACATTTAGGTTATGGCCGCAGGTCGGGGCTGCAAAGCAGGCGGAGTGCACCGGGCCGGCATCGGCTTCAATACATTAGCGCTGCTGGTCATCCGACGATACCTTCGACGCCAGATCTCCTCAGGATCAACGCCTCGTGCCGACGGCCGTTCCCCTGTGCGCCGCCGGGTGTTCCTTCACTGGTTCCACTGTCGCCATGACCTTTCCGTTTCCGGGCGCCTTGAGGGCGCCGCGCCGCACGGCTGCCACGCTGCTGGCGCTTCAGGCCTTCCTGCCCCTCGCGGCACATGCCCAGGGCGAGCAGCCGTTTCTGCGGGTCCGCATCGACGAGGCGCGGAACCGCGCACTGCTCGAGATTCCGGCCAGCCAAATGAACCGGGACTTTCTGCACCAGGTCTCCCTGAGTACCGGACTCGGTAATGGCGCACTCGATCGGGCGCAGTCGGGGCCTGATGGTATTGTCCGCCTCGAACGGCGTGGCAACCGGGTGCTCATGGTGCGCGACAACTTCGGCGTCCGTGCCCCGCGCGGCGATGCGGCCAATCAGCGGGCCGCCACCGAGGCCTACCCCCGCTCGATCGTGGGGTCGCTCCCGATCGAAAAGGATACGGCCGGTGTGCTCACCGTCGATGCGACCTCGCTGTTTCTCGCCGATGCCTACGGGGTGGCCGACGTGCTCCGCGCCGGCGGAAGTGTCGGAGGCACGGCGGCCGGCGCCGGCGTGGGTGCCTACCGGGTCGACGCGTCACGCAGCTACATCGACGGCACCCGCACGAAAGCGTTTCCCCGCAACTCGGAAGTGCACGCCGTGCTCACGTTCGTCACCGACCAGCCATCGCGTGGCCGTGGCGTCATGGCACCGGATGCGCGCGCCCTCACCTTCGAAGAGCACCACTCGCTGGTGATGCTGCCAGATACCGCGGGGTATCGCCCGCGCGACTACGATCCGCGGTTCGGGTACGGCGGGGTGAGCTTCTTCGACCTCTCGCAAGGGCTCGACGGCAACTACCGCGGCGGCTTCATCAATCGCTGGCGTCTGGTGCCGAAGGATCCGGCGGCGTATGCCCGTGGCGAGCTGGTGGAGCCGATCACCCCCATCACCTACTATCTCGATCCGGCCATCCCCGCGCCCTATCGCGAAGCGTTCCGCGAGGGGGGCAACTGGTGGGCCAAGGTGTACGAAGCCGCGGGGTTCAAGAACGCCTTCCGCGTGCTCGACCTTCCGCCCGATGCCGATCCGCGCGATGTGCGCTACAGCGTCCTGAACTGGGTCCATCGTACCGGTACCGGGCCCAGCTACGCGGGAAGCCTCGAGGATCCCCGCACCGGCGAAATCATTCGCGCGATGATCGCGATGGACACGTGGCGCTCGCTGGTGGATTACAACATCTGGGCCGGCACGGTGCCGGCGTCGGGCCCGATCGGACCGAATGTCGATGCGGAAACATTCGCCATGGCGCGTCGCCGGCAGCATACGGCGCACGAAATCGGCCACTCGCTCGGGCTGCAGCACAACTACATCGCGTCCACGCAGAACCGTGCGAGTGTGATGGAGTATCCGTTCCCGTACATCACCCTCGATGCGAACGGACGCCCCGACCTGCGCAACGCCTTCCGAAACGGTCCGGGCGCGTGGGACACGCTCGCCATTCGGCTCGGGTACACGTGGTATCCCGATGCCAACGCCGAGCGAACTGGGCTCGCGAGCATGATGCGCGAGGGCATCGCGAAGAACGTCCGGTACATCAACGATCGCTACGCGAACGCCAACGGCTCCAACCCCTTCGTGACGCGCTGGGAAGAAGGCGCCACGCCGTTCGAAGGCGTGCAGCGCACGGCCGGTGTACGCCGTGTGCTCATCGACAATTTCGACGAGCGCGCCATCAAGCCCGGTGAGCCGATGCATCTGCTCAACATGCGTTTCGCCCACGTGTATCTGCATCACCGGTACTCGCTCGAAGCGCTGTCGAAGTACATCGGCGGGATGGACTTTACGTTTGCGATGCGCGGAGACACGCAGGCGCCCACCACCATCATCCCTGCCGCCGATCAGCGGAAGGCACTGGGGATGTTGCTCGATGCCATCGCGCCGAAAGAACTGACGGTGCCCGAGAAGGTGCAGCGCCTCATTCCGCCGCCGCCGCCGGGCTTCAACACCGATCAGACGTGGATTTCGGGAAGTGGCGATACGATGTTCGACGCGATCACCCTCGGCGGCGGGCTCGCGACCGAAGTGATCGGCTACATCCTCGATCGTGATCGCGCCGCACGACTGGTGCACACAGCGGCCTCCGATGCGAAAGCATTGACGCTCACCGAAGTCACCGATGCCATCGTGCAGCGCACGTGGGGCGCCACGCTACCGGCGAATCCGTCGGAGCGCGCAATGCTTCGCGCGTCACAGCGCGCGGCGCTCGACATCCTGCTCGATCTGGGTGGTGACGCCCGCGCCCTGCCCGATGTGCGTGCGGGAGCTGTGCAGGCGCTCAAGCAGATCGAGGCGCGACTGGCAAAGGCCATCACGGCCGACGGTGCGCAGCGGGCGCACAGTGTGGCGGCACGGGTAGACCTCGAGCGCTTCTTTGCCGGCGACGACGTACCGGCCAAGCGTCCGCGCTTCCCGGTGATCACGCTGCCGTGGCCGTAAACGCGGTAACAGCAACAGCAGTGGGCCACGGATAAAAACAGATGGGGCGGATGGCACGGATAACTCAATAGACTCCGTGGCCATCCGCCCCATCTGTTTTTTCCGTGGCAGGCAGTTGCACCAACTCGCCGCCCGCACCACAGCAGCCGCAGTGCGCCCTACCGCACCTCGCGCGCCAACCGCAGCATGGCCCACAGCACCCAGACGCCGCTGACGATGTGCATGAGCTCTGTCGCGAGCACGGTCGTTACGGTGAACAGCTCGGCGCCCTCCATGTACGGCTCGTAGGCCGCCGCCACCGGGCCCACACCGTACACGCCAATCACGATCGTCGCGATCACGGTGAACCAGCGCACTGCATGTTCGGTGTATCGCGCCAGCAGCCAGTACACGAGTCCTGCGAGTACCGCACCAATCACGCTCGCCACGACCGTTTCGACGGGCCCGATCGTCATGCGGCCATAGCGTAGCGCGCCGTAGTACACGCCGAGGTTGCACACCGTGCTGCCTGCTGCCGCTACCACGGTTGCGAGCGGGATCTTGCGAAGTACGACGCGGTCGTCGGGGTTGAACCAGTTGGACATGGGGCAAGTTAAGCGCGTGCAAGGCGGTGGAACTACGGGTGGTCCGGCGGTTTACGCGCTACGAATCGAGCCCTCAGGGAAAAGAAAGCAAGAGCACAGGGGAGAGCACGGTACCGTCCACTGGACACAAACTGCAGGTGTCCAGTGGACGGTACCGTGCTGTTTCCTGTGCTCTTGCTTTCTTTTCCCTGAGGGATCGATTCGTCGGCCAATTGGCCGCCGGACCACCCGTAGTTCAACCGCAGTCCGCCGCAGTCCGCCGCAGGACTACGCCGCTCCCACCCCCTCCTCCACGAACTTCGTCTCCGTCAGCGCCTGCTTCGACCGTCCATGCGGATCCTGCCGTGCGCGAATGCCGTTCACCATCTCGAGCGCCGTCTGCTCCACCGGCGGATGCTGCGCATCACTTTCGCCGAGCGGCGTTACGCGATGTCCCCATCGCACCAGCAGCGCGCCGTACGTGAGTCCGCCACCGAAGCCGGGCATGAGTACGAGACTGCCGGGCTTGACGCGCCCTTCCGTGAGCGCGTCTACCAGCGAGACGGGGACCGTGGCCGCGCTCATGTTGCCGTAGCGCTGCACGGTGAGCATCACGCGCTCCATGGGGACGTTGGCATACTTGGCCACCGCCTCGATGATGCGCAGGTTGGCCTGATGCGGCACCACGAGGTCGATGTCGTCGGCCGAGACGCCAGCCGCCGACATGACGCGGCCGCACGCGTCGCTCATGCCGTGCACCGCGCGCTTGAAGATGGCCTGTCCGTCGAAGTCCCACAGCGTGTCGCCGTAGTGGAGATCGCCCTTCACGTATGAGCAGCCCATGCCGCGTACGCGCAACGTCTGCCGTGCTTCGGCGTCGCACCCCAACACGGTGCCGATCACGCCACTCGGCGTATCGCTCGCCTGCAGTACCACCGCCGCCGCGCCGTCACCGAAGAGCACGGCGACGTTGCGGTTGGTCCAGTCCATGAAGGGGCTGATGTATTCCACGCCAATCACCAGCGCGTTCTGCACCATGCCGCTCTGGATCATCGCGGTGGCGCTGGAAAGCCCGTACAGAAAGCTGGTGCAGGCCGTGTTGACGTCCATCGCCGCGGCGCGCGTGGCGCCGAGCGCGACCTGCACGCCGGAAGCGCAGTTGGGGACCTGTTCGTCGGGGGAGCAGCTGCCGTAAACGATCAGCTCGAGCGCGCTCGCGTCGAGTGCCGCGCAGGCGAGGGCCCGCTTGCTGGCGAGCGTCGCCATCTCGATTGCCGAGACGTGGGAAATGCGACGCTCCTTCATGCCGGTGCGCTGCGTGATCCACTCGTCGGAGGTCTCGAGGAACGTGGAGAGGTCGTCGTTCGTGAGGACGGCGGGCGGGAGCCCTTCGCCCCAGCCGGTGATGGCCGCGTAGCGGGCAGGAGTCATGGCCGCGATTGGGAGGTAGGAGGGTTGTGCAACGCCGAACGCTACCGGCGTGATGGAACGGGGACAAGCGGGGGCCACGGCGTTCCTCTGCGTGCCTCTGCGTGCCTCTGCGTTCCTGCGGTCTGTGTGGCTGCGGTCTGCCGTCTCGGCGCGATGCGCTGGGGTCACGCCGAGACGGCAGACGGCAGGAGCCCAGACGGCAGGAACGGGGGAACGGGGGAACGGGGGAACGTGGGAACGTGGGAACGGGGGAACGTGGGAACAGCCGATGCTCCCGCGGGCCACACCACCACATATTCAAGGCGTACCCGCCGGCCCCTCGCAAAGCCGGCTCCTCAGAACCCCCTTCGCGAGGCCACTCCATGTTCAAGAAGTTCGCTGCTGAAGCGCTCGGGCTCAGCGACATCGGCATCATCGTCTCCCCCAAGGACTACGACAAAGTCGACGCCGACGACTACCTCTTTCACGAAGATCACGAGAAGATCTACTTCCTGATCAAGTCCAAGAAGGACGAGTACTGCTTCACGAACCTCGCGCTTATTCATGTCGACGGTGAGTCCGCCATTTCCGCGAAGCGCACGATCAAGCGCTACGACTACGCGCACTACGCCATCAATGGTGTCACGATCGAAACGGCCGGCACGATCGACCTCGACATCGAACTCAAGTTCACGATCGGCGAGAAACTGTTCAGCATCGATGTGCGCAAGGATTTCCTCGAACAGCTCAAGGACATCTACAAGGCGCTGCATACCATTGGCAAACTGCAGCGCAAGGATGAAATTGGCCGCTCGCACGCCCTCTCCGCGGCGTCCGTGCTGGGTTCGATGTTCAAGATCAACAACGGGGCCGATGTGACCACCGTGGCCGCGCAGTACCGCTCGCTGATCGAGGAACTGAACGACGCGGTACTCGAGCGTCACACGCGCCGCGACTTCAGCACGGTGTTCGAGAAGTACATCCACGCGTAAGCACTGCCTGCTGCAACCAGCGCCCGCGGACCGTTGTCCGCGGGCGCTGTCGTTACCGCAGGAACCGGCGCGCCACTTGTTCGAGGCGGTCGTCGCCAGCTTTCTCCGCTTCGGCCAGCATGACTTCCACATACGGTCGCAGCCCGGGCTCGCCCCAGTAATACCCGGTCGCACGCTCGGCGAGTTCGGTCTCTCCAACGCGAGCCGCCTCGAGCAGGGCGCGCGCCGCGACGCGGTCGAAATCGGGATCGCTCTTGTCCGGCAAGCCGTAATCACGGCGGGGCTTTTCCCCTTCCGCATCATCCCGCAGAAACGCCATCGACATAGGTACTCCGGTCCGGGATGCCTGTGCACCGGCAGCGCCCTTCGCCCTGCCGGGACCATTGAAAGATAGCGATTTTGCCGCGCGCTCTGCACCCGCAGGTGGCCCGACTAGATTGTGGCCATGACCGATCAGGCCCCTTCGCCCAAGCCCAAGTCGACGGATCCGCTGCACGGCGTGACGCTCAAGGACATGGTCGAGCATCTCGCCGAGCGGTATGGCTGGGACGGCTTGGGTGACCGCATCACGATTCGCTGCTTCACGCACGATCCGACGGTGAATTCGTCGCTCAAGTTCCTGCGCAAGACGCCGTGGGCGCGCGCGAAGGTCGAGTCGTTGTACCGGCATTCGGTGGCGCACCCCCGAAAACAGCAGGCCGCGCAGCCGTCGGTACCGTCGCCGGTCCAATCGCCCATCGCCGACGCATGAGCGGCCGTCTGCTCATTCTGCTGTTGTCGGTGCTCCCCAAGCACGGCATGAGCCGCATCGCCGGTTGGCTCGCCAACCGTACCGTGCCCGTGCGTTGGCGTGGTGCGGTGTATCGTGGCTACAGCCGCATTTTCGGCGCGAAGCCCGAAGAAGCCGCACTGCCGCTCGAGGCATACCCGAGCGTCAATGCGTTCTTCACGCGCGCGCTCAAGCCCGGGCTCCGTCCGTTGGCCCCCAACGCTATCGTGAGTCCCGTCGATGCCGCCGTGGGCGCCTACGGCATCGTGCAGCAGGACACGCTCGTGCAGGCCAAGGGGCGCCACTACTCGCTCGCGGCCTTGTTGGGCAACGCCGAACTTGCGCACACCTTCGAGGGAGGGACGTACACGACGCTCTATCTCTCCCCCAAGGATTATCACCGCATTCACGTGCCGGTGGACGGCCGCATCACCGAAGCCACGTACATCCCGGGGGAACTGTGGCCCGTGAACGTCGCCGCGGTCACGCACGTCGCCGACCTCTTTGCGGTCAACGAGCGCATTGTCGTCATGCTCGACGGCGCGCGCGGCGGGTGCATGGCCGTCGTGCCCGTGGGCGCGACCATGGTGGGAATGACGCGCCTCGTCTTTGACGACCTGCACACCAACGCGCGCCGTCGCGAGGTGCAGCCGCGGCGGTACGACACCCCCATCGCAATGTCTGCCGGCGATGAGTTGGGGCACTTCGAGTTCGGCTCCACGGTGGTACTGGTGTGCTCGCGCGAGTGCGGCACGATCGAACCGCTTACCTTGGGAGCGACGGTGAAACTTGGCCAGCGCATAGGGGCTTTGCCGCCCACTCAGATCTGAGTCCTCAGCGTCAGCAGCGAGAGGTTGAGAGTCGAGCGGCCAGCCCGGATCGGTGTGAGAATCCAGTAACGCAGCCGTGAGAAGACAGGACCAGCGGCCGCTGGTCCTCGCCTCTCACGGCTGCGTTACTGAACTCTCGCGCCTATCCGGGACTCGGCTCTGAATTCTGATCTCGCGATTCTCAGAACTCAGATCTCACTTCTGCGGCGAGTACGCCGCGCCCGCGTTGTGTTGGTATACGAGTGCGCCCCCGCTGTGCCCCACGTTCCAGCCCGCAGCGAGTACGGCCAGCGATCCCACGGCCCCCACCACGCGCAGGGTGGACCCCAACCGGTTGCTCATCAGGCCACCGGCGGCGAGTACCAAGACCCCACCGGTCACCAGCAGAAACAGTTCGGCGGCTTCTTCGTGCGCCTCGAGTGCGGACTCGGGCACAATGCGCTCCACCTTTTCTTCCTGATCCTCGCCGGTCTGGTCGGCGGCGAAGGCGCTCGCCATCAGCAGCGCCAGCATCCCCACGGGAAGCGCCCAGGCGTGGGTCGGCTTCATGTAGCGGCGCCCCAGCAACAGCGCGATGACCACGAATATCGGCACCAGCACGGTGAGCGCGATGGGCATGTGCACGATGAGGGCGTGCAGCGGCAGATTATTCAGCATGGTTACTCCAGTTGAGGACGAAGGGGCACCGCAGCAGGTGCCTCGCCAGTCAACTTCGGAGGATAGGCACTCGCCGCCTATACGGCATGTGTCTCGCCACACCCCGCGACGTATCCGACATTTGTCGTATATCCTCTTCACATCTCCAGAATGTGCACCCCATGAACGATGAATCGGACACGCTGACCGGTAAATGGCCGCCGCTGCTGGTGTTCTTTCTGTTGCTGGTCGTTACCGGCGGCATTCTCGATATCGCCCTCGACCGTCCGCAATCGTGGTGGTCAATGCACATCCTGCTCGAAGTGGGGATGGTGTTCGTCAGTCTGACCTTCGCCATCCTCATTTTTACACGCTGGCGACGCTCCACGGCGGCACTGGACCAGGCGCGCGCGTCACTTGCCGTGACCGCTCAGCAACTCACCGAACGGCAAGCCGAGCGCGATGCCTGGCGCACCAGCGCGGAGCAGGCGCTGGCCGGGTTCGGCGCGGCCATCGACCGGCAATTCGGTGCCTGGCAGCTCACCCGCGCCGAGCGTGAGGTCGCGCTCCTGCTACTCAAGGGGTTGGGACACAAGCAGGTGGCGGCGCAGCTTGGCCGCTCCGAACGCACCGTGCGTCAGCAAGCGGTGGATGTGTATCGCAAAGCCAATCTCCAGGGGCGTTCGGAGCTCGCGGCCTTTTTCCTTCAGGATGTGGTGCTGCCGTCGTGACTCTCGCCCAGCCTCCCCGCGTTGGCGTCGCCGTCATCGTGCGACGCGGCAACACCGTCTTGCTGGGCAAGCGGCGCAGCACCTCACACGGCGATGGCGTGTGGCAGTTTCCCGGCGGTCATCTCGAATGGGGCGAGTCGGTGTTCGACTGCGCGCGCCGTGAGGTGCTCGAGGAGACCGGGCTCGTGGTGGCGGTCGAGGGGCAGGGGCCGTACACGAACGACGTCTTCGAGGCCGAAGGGAAGCACTACGTCACCCTCTTCGTGCTGGCCCGCAGCGACGCCGGTGAACCACAGCGATGCGAACCGGACAAGTGCGACGAGTGGCGCTGGTGCACATGGGATGCGTTGCCATTGCCACTCTTCCTGCCCATTCAGCACCTGCTCGAGCAGATGCCAGCGTTACGCAACGTGCCGTCACCGCCCTGAAGCTGGTCACCTCGCCCGCGCAATCGCGCCGGCAACGGCCGGCCGAAAATGAAAGAGGAGCGCATGGGCGGAATTACACGCGCCCTACGCTCCTTCGTCAATGCAACCCGACAAATGTTTACGCGCGACTACTTATGTCGGAACGTGATGCGACCACGATTGAGATCGTACGGAGAGACTTCGACGGTGACTTTGTCACCAGCCAGAATACGAATGCGGAACTTGCGCATTTTTCCGGCGACGGTGGCCAGGATTTCGTGGCCATTTTCGAGATTTACGCGGAACATGGTGCTCGGAAGGACGTCGGTGACGGTTCCTTCGAATTCGATCATATCTTGCTTCATGCGCCCTCCTTTGGGCGGGTCAGGACAGCGGAGCCGTTGGCAGGTCGTCGCGTTGAGCGGTGTCGAACGCGGCCTGCAGCTGCTCCACGCACCGTTCGGCGAGTTCCGGTGAAGTATAGCCGGTGGACTCGATACCGTTGGGGTGCCAATGCCACGTCGTTTCGCTGGCAGCGGAGACGACCATGGACTCTTCCCAGACCGACACGGGCGGCGGCGGTACGCGCCGGGCGCCGGAGCGCTCGGGCACATGGTCACCACGGGCGGCAATGATCCCCTTCCAGATGATGCACAGGAGCTGACCACCGGGGGGCACGTCGTTGCCGGTGCGAATGTGGGCGACGGTAAGCGCCACGGGGCCGAGCTGCACGATGCAGCGATCGGGGGAGAGCCGCGTCGTTGGCGGCTCGCAGGCACCGAGGGTCGCCGCGCGCTTGGTGAGCGCAACCACGGCGTCGGTCAGGCGGGAAAACTCACGTGCCGCGACGGACTGGGCACGGTGGGACGTCAGGAAGTTCGTGCGGTCGGGGCCAAATCGGATATCCGACGGGGCCACTGGGGTTGCGTGGTCGATCACATGACCTCCGAACTGAGTAGAGACAGCATCGGGTGGGAATGGACTAGCCACTCCCACCCGCGAGACGGTGCTACGCTGCTGTGCCGGTGAGGCTTAGCGCGCGCGCGTGACGTTTTCGGCCGCGGGGCCCTTCTGGCCCTGCACGATATCGAATTCGACGGTCTCGCCTTCGGTCAGCGACTTGAAGCCCTGGCCCTGGATGGCCGAGTGGTGAACGAAGCAGTCCTTCTGGCCGTTCGAGGGCGTGATGAAACCAAAGCCCTTCGCGTCGTTGAACCACTTCACGGTGCCGGTCGTGCGCATACTGTTGTACTCCTAAAAGCTGGATCGGTGCTGGATCTGTCGGAGCACAAGGTCCCGAAGGACCCGCATGCAAAACGATACCGACTTCCACGTGCTCGTGATCGCCCTCACGACGGTCGCCATAACATTATGGCTACGATGCAAACACCAACGGGCCCGCTCGCTTTGGCAGGCCCGTGTCAGTCGGAACTTGTCCACGCAGTTGTATCAGCTACAGTGCGTGCATCGCTGTAGTAAAAGTACCAGCATCAGGCGCGCAAGGCAATGCGGTCACTGCAGATTCTCCGAAATAGGTGCCGTGGGCGGGACGGGCCCCACGGCGACCGCGCTATCTCTCTCAATTACAATACCTTCCCGTTTATGGAAGGACAGCGCTCCGGCATGCTCACCGGTTGCCGAGCTGCCCCAACAACACCTTCACCGCCGCGTCCAGCTGCGTGTCCACCCCCCGGTACGATTCGCCGACCGCCCGCGTGACCGGAACATCCACCTTCCGCGGCACCAGCTCCATGTCCTTCCCCTCGTGGTCCTCCACCTTGATGAACGGCAGCCGCAGCGAGGTCCCGTCCACGAGCGAGATGTTCGAGGTATAGATGATCCACCCGGCCGTCGGCTCCCCCACCACCTTCCCCAACTCGAGTGTGCGATAGCCCTGCGTGAAGTCCTCGCCATCGGAGAGCGTGTGCTGGTTGGTCACCAGCACCGTGGGCTTCTCCAGTGAACGCTGGCCGAGCTGCGTGCGCGCCGGCACCGGCGTCGCGCCCCGGTTGGTCATCGTCATGTACGGCTTCCGCGCAAACACGTCGAGGGCGTACGCATTCACGAAGCCGCCGTTGTTGTTGCGCATGTCGACCACGACCCCCTCGCGCCCGAAATTCTCGGCGTCGAGATCGAGGTACAGCTTGTTCAACGACTCCTCGCCCATGTCGAACATGTGCACGTAGCCGAGCCGGCCGTTGGAGGCTTTCGCCACGTACGCGCGACGCTCCGCCACCCACTGCAGATAGAGCAGCTGCTTGATGGCCCCGGTGTCCACCGGGCGAATCACTACCGTGCGTTGCGCGCCGGTGGCACTGGCCAGCGTGAGCTCCACTTTCCGCTCCACACTGTTGGCCAGCAGCGAGTCGAGATTCTCGCCCCGCACCATGGGCCGCCCATCAATGGCCACCAGGCGATCGGTGAGCGCCACGCCGGCGACCGCGGCGGGACTCAGCTGTACCACCTCCACCACGCGCAACGACCCGTCGCGTTCGTACGCGTCGCGATCGAAGCGCACCCCCAGCTTTCCCACCGGGGCCGCAGGAAACCCACTCGGCCCACTCGCCCCGCTATGCGACGCGTTGAGTTCTCCCACCATGAGCGAGAGCAGTCGACGGAACTCGTCGGGGCTCTGCGCCGCGCGCACGACCGGCGCAAACCGCGCGCGGACGCCATCCCAGTCGGCGCCGTGCATGGCAGGGTCGTAGAACTGATCGCGCTGCGTGGCCCACGCCTGCTCGAACGCCACCAGCTTGTCGCTCTGGAAGTCCACGTCGAGCGACGCGCTCACGCCAATTGGGCGCGACGCCCCGCCGGCGACGGGGACGATCGCGATGCGCCCGCCGTCGGTGTACCACAACTCGCGCGAATCGGCGGAGAAGCCGATGACCTGTTTGCCACCGCTCGTCGTGGTGATCTGGCGCGGCGTCGCCGGTTCGCGCGCCAGCTCGTCGAGCGACCAGGCGTAGAGATTGGGCTGCCCACCACCAGCGCTACTGATGATGAGCGTCTTGCCGTCGGGGGTGAGCGCCACGCTGCCAATATCGATGCCGGGCGACAGCACCTGCACGCGTTCGCGGATGCCCTCGAATACGATGCGCGTGCCCGGGGCCGTGGTGGGGCGTGTGGCAGCGTTGCTGTCCGGGCGGGCGGCCACCCGGGCCGTGTCCGGACGCGCAGGATCGCGCCGCGCGGTGTCGCGCACCGGCGTGGTGAACAGATCGCGGAATCGATCCTCGCGGAACCGCGGCGTGCGTGGCACCAGATCCACGCGAATGAGGCGCGCCGCTTCGGTACGCTGCGCGGTGACGAAGAGCAGGAACGTGCCGTCGGGGCTCCACTCGAGGCCGCTGCTGTTGGAGCTACCCAGAAAGCTCACCGGGCGTGCCTCGCCGCCGGCCAACGGTACGACATAGGCGTTGGTGAAGCCGCGGGCGCCGCGTGACAGGAACGCCACCCACTGGTTGTCGGGGCTCCACGCAATCACGCGCCCGCCGTCGAAGGGGGCGCGTCCAAAGAGGCCGCTCGCCAACTTGCGGTCGCCCGTGCCGTCGGCGTTCACCACGTGCAGCGCGTTCCCGTCACGCAGATAGGCAATGCGCGTCCCGTCGCGCGACGGCGTGGGCTGCGTGGCATCACCGCTGGTGGTCAGCGCCCTCGTGTTGTTGGCAACGACATCGTGCAGCATGACGCGCCCGCCATCGGCACTCCACGCCACGTAGACCACGCGCCGGTCGCCCGCCCGATCACGCAACCACTTCGCCTGCTTCTCCAGCGCCGGGGTACGCGAGAGGCGCACGGCTTCACCCCCGTCCCGTGCATCGCTGGCCCACAGTTCGCCGCGGCCGATCAGCGCCAGCTTCTTGCCATCGCTCGACAGGTCGGCGGAAAAACCCTGCGTGATCGTCTGCCGCTCCACGCCACGCGAGGCGCTCACACCGCGCAGCGTGATGGGGAGCTGCCGCACCTGCGTCGTGCGCACCTCGTACTGCCAAATGCCGAAGTCGCGCTCGAACACGATGGCGCTACCGTTCGCGGCCATCTGCGGCCAGAGCACGCGCCCGTTGGTGAAGTTCGTCAGGCGTGTCGCCGTGCCGCCCGCCGCGGGGCGCGACCAGAGGTTCTCCGGTCCCGTTCGATCGCTCATGCAGAACACCGTCGCACCATCGGGGGACCACATGGGCCACAGATCCTTGCTGCCGCCGTCTTCCGAAAGACGGGAGTACACCGGCGTCGCGCCAAGCTTCACCAGCCACAGCTCCGCTTCGTCGAGGTGCGAACGACCGCGGCGCCACCACTGGCCGCTGGCGGTGCCGCGTGCCGAGATGGCGATGGTGGTGCCGTCGGGAGACGGCGCGGCGAAGAACTCACTCGCATAGCGGTCACCGGCCACGGCCATGGGGGTCCCGCCGCTGGCCGGTACCCGATAGACATCCTGCATGCCGGAGATGTCGCCGGTGTTGCTGTGGAAATAGAGCCATTTGCCGTCCCGCGACCATGCCGACAGCGCCTCGTTGGCGTCGTCGAAGGTGAGGCGCCGCAATGCACCGTTCCGGAGGTCGAACAGGTAGATGTCGCCGTTGCCGGTGCGGCTGCTCGTGAACGCCAATGTGGCGCCGTCTGGGGAGTACAGCGGCCGCGCGTCGTTGGCGGGGTGGGCAATGAGCAATCGTGCATCGCCGCCGGTGGCGGGCACCGTCCAGATATCACCGCCGCTCGCGAAGGCGATTTCGCGCCCATCGGGGGACAGGCTTGGTTCGGCGAGGGCGGGCGTGGCGGCCGGCGGCGCGGATTGCGCGATGGTCGCTGTCGCGGCACCGAAGAGCAGCAGAGGCGACACGACGGTCGCCGCGAGACGAATACGGAAAGGGTGCATCTCCCAAAGCTTGCCCCGGCTCTCTCCATCGTCTAGCTCTGGGTATGCCCCCACGTGACAGCAGCCGCGCTCCGAATCCCCGGGCAACTCCTTGGCCCTCCCCCGAACGGCTACGCTACGCTGAGCTCATAGAGCGATGCGACGCCATTCTCTTCGATGCGTACGGCGTCCTGGTCAACGCCAGCGGCGTGCTGCCGGGAGCGGCCCAAGCCGTTGCGCGACTTATCGCCCGACAGCAAACGTTTCTCGTCGTCACCAACGATGCCTCGCGCTCGCCCGAACGCGCGGCGGCACGCTTTGCATCGCTGGGTATTCCGGTTCGCCCGGAGCATGTGCTGAGCTCGGGCATGCTCATCGCGCCGGCGCTGCGGGAGCATGGCATGCAGGGCAAGCGCGTCGTGGTCCTCGGCACCGGCGATTCGGCGAACTACGCGCGGCAGATCGGTGCCGAGGTGGTGGCGCCGAGCGTGGCGCATCCGGCAGACGCGGTGGTCATTGCCGACGAAGGAGGGTTCGACACCCTCGACGCCATGGATGACACGCTGAGCATGATCGTGGCAGCTCACGCGCAGGGGCGTTCGACCACGTTGCTGCTCGCCAACCCGGACCTCGTGTATCCCTCTGGCGAGGGGACGTTCGGCTTCACCGCGGGGTCGCTGGCGGGCATGCTCGAGCGCGCGTTGCAGCTGCTGATTGGAGATGATGCGCCGCGCTTCGAGGTGTTGGGCAAACCGGCGCGTCGCCACTTCGAGACCGCGCTCGAGGTGGTTGGTACCCGCAATGCCGTCATGCTGGGCGATACGCTGCACACCGATGTGGCTGGTGCGGCCGCGGTCGGTATTGCGAGTGCGATCGTGCTCACCGGCGTCACGACCGAAGCGCAGGCGCTGCAGGCCGGAGCGCATGGCCCCACCTATATCCTGAACGATCTATGCTGAACCGTGTGGGATTTGCACGGCTCCTGTTCTTTTTGGGCGCAGCGTTACTCGCGCTCTTCGAAGTGGCCAACGTGTATTTCATCATGCCGTTGCCGGGCAGTCAACGCACGCGCAGTCTCGAACTCGCGTATGCGCTGTACAGCGCGCGCTGGACCATTCGCGCGGCAGCGGCGGTACTGATGCTGGTGGGCGTGTGGCCGGTGCTGCGGGCTGGCAACCGCACACGTATTGCCGCAGCGATCACACTGCTGGTGGTGAGCGGTGTGTCATACGCTTTCAACTTCCGCATGGCCGCCGACGCGATGTTTCTTCCGCCCACGACGGTGCGCATGGAGCCGGCGAGCCGGAATACGGTCGCGTTGGACCGCCTGGTGGTGGGCGTGGAACAAAACGGTGAAGCGCGCGCCTATCCGCTGCAGTTCATTGGCTACCATCATCAGCTCCGTGATACCATCGCCAACACGGAAGTGCTGGTGAGTTACTGCACGGTCTGCCGAACCGGACGGGTGTTTCGCCCCGTCGTGAAGGGCGAGGTGATGCAGTTCCGACTCGTGGGCATGGACCACTTCAACGCCATGCTGGAGGACGTACGTACGGGCAGCTGGTGGCGACAGGCGAACGGCCAGGCCGTCGCGGGGCCGCTCATGGGGGCGATCATGGCGGAAGTCCCGAGCCGTCAGGTGTCGCTCAAGCAGTGGCTCGCGCTGTATCCGAACTCGTTGGTATTTCAGGGTGACAGCGCGTTCACCGCGGAATATACCAAGGACTACGCCTTCGAACGTGGTACCAGCCGCAAGAAGTTGACGGGTACCGACACCGCGTCGTGGCGCGAGAAGTCGTGGGTAGTTGGTGTGTCGCTCGGTGGCGTGAGTCGTGCCTACGACTGGAACCATCTGGAGCGCGAGCGCGTGATCAACGACGTGGTGGGCAAAACGCCGATCGTCATTGCACTGGCGAGCGACAGCGTGAGTTTCTTTGCCTTTGAGCGTCCCGATGCATCGATCATGTTCACCATGGATGGCGACTCGCTCGTGGCCGGTGCAGGGGCAACCGCCAAGCGGTACGCGTTCAACGGCAAAGGCACGGATGGTGTCTTGATGCCGATCATTGCCAGTCAGGAGTTCTGGCACAGTTGGCAAACCTTTCAGCCGACGACCGATCAGTTTCCGCGCACCCAGCAGGCGGCCAAGTGAAACACTGCCGTCCGTTGTTGCTGCTGGCCGTCATGCTGTTGGCGGCGTGCGGTCCCGGCAAGAACTATCGCGCCGAACGCGCCGTGTTGCGCGCCACGTTGGTCGAGCTGTTCGCCACGCGCGAGCGCGCACAGGTGATCAGCGTATGGCAGGACCCGCGTCAGCAGTCGCCGACGTTGTCGGCGTTTGGCGGCCCGTGGGACCATCACGACACGCTGGCGCTGCAAATTGTGGACAGCACGGGGCTGGGACTGCCGTTTCGCGTGGAGCGCATCACGCTGGGCGACATGGAGCGCTTCTTCCGCGCGAACCCCAAGGGGTGGGATGCGTGGTTCGAAGCCCACCCGGGCAACGCGGGTATCGTGGAAGTCGCCACGCCGAAGATTGCCGACGACTCGGCCGTGGTCATCGTCGGGCGTGCGTGTGGCGAGATATGCCGCACGGCCTGGCGCGTGACGTTGGCGCGCAATGGTGAGGCGTGGACGGTGGCGCGGGTGGACGTGCTGAAGTTGCCCAAGTAGTCAGGGTGGCGTTCCTCCGTCCCTGCTGTCTGTGTGGCTGCCGTCTGCCGTCTCGGCGCGGACTTGCGGCATCGCGCCGAGACGGCAGACGGCAGCCACTCAGACGGCAGGGGCGGAGGGGAGGCGACGCGGATTCCCACTCCGCCGTGTATCCCAGTAGCTTCACGTCATGACTGACCTCGCCGCACTTCCGCTTTGGCGCTCGACTACCGTTCGCGCGTGGCACGATGCACTCGATGGCTACGATGCGGCCATCGCGGCGCTCGGCAACCGCAAGTTGCCCGACCATGACCAGTGGTATCGCCATGAGCTGCCGGCGCTGGTGGCGTCGCGCGCGCCCATGCACGTCACGCACGACGAGATGGTGCGCATCACGGAGTGGAAGATGCTGCGCGGCGTGTGGCGTGCCCCCAATTTGGTGTTGGTGAAGAACAATGCGCTGGGGGCCGTCGGGGCGGCCACGTCGAACGCGGCGGCATTGCTCGACACGCCACCGCGTGCGCTCGCCGCCGTTGTCGAGTTGGGCGGGGTGGGGCCGGCCACGGCGTCGGCGGTGCTGGCCGTCATGATGCCGGCGCGCTTTCCGTTCTTCGATGAGATCGTGACGGGACAGGTTGCGCCGCACGAAGAGGGGATGGGCAAGATCGCGTGGACCGCCGTGTACTATCGCAAGTACGCCATCGCGCTCATTCAGCGCGCGACGACGCTCGGCGCGGAGTGGGACGCCACGATGGTGGAGCGCGCCCTCTGGGCACATGGTGTGAATGCCGGAGCCCGTGTATGAGTCACCACACATCGGCGATGCGCGCTGATGTGGTGATTTGCGGGGCCGGCATAGCCGGAATTGCGGTGGCGGACGCGCTGTCGGTGTCGCATGGGGTGCGCCACGTGGTGCTCGTCGATGCGCAGTCGCCGCTGTCGCTCACGAGTGACAAGAGCACGGAAGCGTATCGCAACTGGTGGCCCGGTCCCGATGATGCCATGGTGCGGCTCATCAATCGCAGTATCGATCTGCTCGAGCAGTGGGCCGATGCGACGGACAACCGCATGCTGCTCAATCGGCGCGGCTATCTGTACACCACGACGCGCGCCGAACGCGCCGTACAGTTCGTGGAGGATGCCGCGCTGGCTACGGCGCAGGGTGCTGGACCGGTGCGCACGTACAGGTCGCGCGCCGACGCGGCCTCCTATGTGCCGTCGGCGCACAGTGGCTGGCGGGAGCATCCCGAGGGCGCCGATCTATTCCTCGATCGCGAGGCCATTCGCGAGCACTTCCCGTGGCTGTCACCGGATATCTGTGCCGTGCTGCACGCACGTCGCTGCGGGTGGTTCAGCGGACAGCAACTCGGCATGATGCTGCTCGAGGAGGCCAAGGGCGCGGGGACGACTTTCGTGAGTGGTCACGTCCGCGCGGTGCACCACGAACGATCGCGCGTACAGGGTGTGCAGGTGGCGACCGCAGACGGCCGCGAGCTGCGCATCGATACGCCCGTGTTCGTCAACGCGGCGGGACCGTACGCGGCTGAGGTGGGGCAGATGATGGGCGTGACGCTGCCGCTGTTCAGTGAGGCGCACTACAAGATTGCCATCGAAGACGTGCACGGGGCGGTGCATCGCGACACGGGGCTGGTCATTCTCGACGATGCGCAGTCGCTCGCGTGGAGCGACGACGAGCGGCAGGAGTTGGCCGCCGATGCGGACACGCGCTGGCTCACGGAACCATTGCCGGCGGGCATTCATCTGCGTCCGGAGGGATACGGCAGCGCGAAGACGGTGTTGATGTTGTGGGATTATCACAGCGCCCACCGCTTTGACGCGCCCACGTTTCCGTTGCCGGAGGATCCGTTCTATCCCGAGGTGGTGCTGCGTGGCATGACGCGATTAGTGCCGGGATTGGCGACGTATCTCGAGCGGCTGCCGCACGCGTACGTCGACGGCGGCTACTATACCAAGACGGAAGAGAACCGGCCGTTGATCGGGCCGGCCGGCATCGATGGGGCGTACGTGTGCGCAGCCTTTTCCGGCTTTGGCCTCATGGCGGCGCCCGCCGCCGCGGAGTTGTTGGCGCAGCAGATAACCGGCGCATCGCGTCCGTCGTACGAGTCGGCGTTTGCGTTGTCGCGCTACGATGATGCGTCGTATCGCGCGAAGCTCGCGCAGTGGGGGAGTACGGGGCAGTTGTAAGGTTTGAGAAACTGACGGATTGCTGTCGCGCCACGCAGTACTGGCGCCTACCAAGGCAGCGGTACTGAAAAAGCATGCCGAGCTGAGCGCAAAAGGGATAGCGAACACCGATGCGATCCTGAACAATCTGGCCAAGAATGAGGATGGTACCCCGCTCGGCTTCCACAATCACAGCCAGCTTGACTTCCATAAGCTCAAGGGCGATCCCGACAACATCGGCCGCCACTTGGCCGATTACATCGCCGGCTTCTCTGAGAATATCCGCAAGATTTTCGATCGGTTCGAGTTCAGTCAGGAAATTGACAAGCTCGAAGAGTCCAACCGACTCTATCAGGTGGTGGCCCAGTTTGCGGAGATTGATCTGCACCCCACCAGGGTCGACAACATCACCATGGGGTTGGTGTTCGAAGATCTGATTCGCCGGTTCAACGAAGCGGCGAACGAAACCGCCGGTGATTACTTCACGCCACGTGAAGTCATTCAGCTGATGGTGAACCTGCTGCTGGAGCCCGATACGGGCGTGCTCACCCAAGACGGCATCATCGTCACGGTCTGCGATCCAGCCTGCGGGACGGGCGGTATGCTCGCGGAAGCGCAGAACTGGATTCGTGCGCACAATGACAAGGCTACGGTGAAGGTCTTCGGGCAGGACTACAACCCGCGTTCGTACGCCGTGGCCGCCTCCGACTTGCTGATTAAGGGGCACAAAGACGGTCAGGTCGTTCTGGGGAACACCCTGACCGACGATCCGTTTCCGGAGCACCGTTTCGATTACCTGTTGGCCAACCCGCCTTTTGGTGTGGACTGGAAGGCCGAGAAGAAGGTCATCGACCGGTGGCCCAACTTCCATGGCTCCGGTGGCAAGCTGCCGCGCATCTATGACGGCGCCTTGCTCTTTCTGCTGTACATGCGGCGCCTCGCTGGCCCTCATCGATCTCGCGCTCGAGCAGGTTACCGACCGCGCCTTTGCCCTGACCGCCGAGCGGCTGGCCGCCGACGTGCTCGCCGCGCACCAGCGACATCACGCCGGCAAGGTGGACGCGGTGATCTGCGTGGCCGGCGATTTCGGCATGACCGGCCCGCTGAGCGAGGCCGACCCGGCGGCGTGGACGAAGCAGTTCACCATCAACCTCGAGACGGCGTTCGCGACCACGCGCGCGTTTCTTCCGAGCGAGCGCGCCGTCCGCGGCAGCTTCGTGTACTTCGGCAGCGTGGCCGCCACCCCCGGCGGATCGCCCGGGGGGATGGCCGCCTATGCGGCCGCCAAGAGCGGGGTACTGAGCCTCATGCGCACCGTGGCGCTCGACGAAAAGGCGCACGGCGTACGCGCGAATGCGGTGGCGCCGACGGCCATTCGCACGGCGAGCAACGTGGCGGACATGGGCGACAAGACGGACTACGTAGAGCGTGACTCAGTGGCCGACGTGGTGGCGTTTCTGGCCAGTCCGCTGGCGCGGAATGTGACGGGGCAGGTGCTGACGTTGGCGTAAGTGGCTGGATGGCGGCTTATCTGAACCACATGAAAGCAGGAGGGAGGGGATCCGGGAGGAGTGGGCAGTTGCTGCTTCCTCCTTCCTGCGCCCGTGGGGGCCACATCCTTGCTTCGAGTAACCGGCACTTCGACGGAACTTAGCAAAACAAAGCGCCAATTCCGTCATTAAGGAGCTGCACTATTCAACGTTCTTTCACCCTGAATCCTGCAATGCGTTCGTTGGGCCGCAATAGAAAGCATCGTCGGTTTCCTTAGGTTGGCGGCACTTCCTCGCAAGAAGTTCCTCCCACTTTCTGAGGCACCCGGACGGCGTGGGCTTGCTCTTGGTCCGCCAGCTCTGGGATCGCTTCGCGCTCTCGGGGCGAATCGATCAGCACGCGCCCGCAGTTGGCGGCCGATATCGGGCCTCGACGATGCTCGAGACCTGGGTCGCCGGGCTGCTCTACGTCTTCGAGCATCTCGACGACCTGCGGTTCCTCGCGTCGCGCGGCGTCGCGCCGTTGTTCGGCTGGACCCGCGTCCCGGATCCCACGACGATGGGCCGCTGGCTGCGTCGCGGCGGCACGGCGATGGCCGATCACGTCGACCCGCTGACGTGGTGGCTTGTACGCGCGCGGTGGCGCCAGACGGGCGTCCCGAACGCGGTCACCCTGCTGCTCGACTCGACGGTGGTGCAGCGGTACGGCACGCAGCAGGCCGGGGCCACCGCCGGCAACAGTCCCAAGCGCAAGGGCCGGCCCAGTCATCATCCCCTGCTCGCGTCTCTCGACACGGGCGACTGCCTCGGCGTGCAGTGGCGCCCCGGCGCCGCGCATACGGCCGCCGGCGCGCTGTAGTGGATCCCCGAGTTCATGACCCGGCTGCGCCACGCGGGCGTCGAGCGCATCACCGTGCGGCTCGACAAGGGCTTCTTCTCCGAGGCGATGGTGAGGCTCCTGCAGCGGCTCCGCGTGGACTTCGTGCTCAAGGTGCCCGATCACGCGTATGTGCGTCGCGCGCTCGGGCCATGGCGCGCTTCCGAGAAGGCCGCGGGCTACTGGACCGCGAGCGGTACGCTATTCGGATCGACGCTGCGCTCGGTCGAACATCGCGAGGCCGACGCGCCCACGCCGGCGCACGTCGCGCACGTGCTCACCAATCGCGAGGACTGGCACGCGCTCACGGCGTGGCGCACCTACCTCGCGGGCACGCTTGTCGAGCAGCGCATCAAGGAGCTCTACCAGCTGGGCTTCGGCGCGACCGCCATCGATGACCTCGGCGGCAATGCGCTGCTCGCCCGTTGACCACGCTGGCCTATCAGGTCCTGCACGTGATTCGCACCACGGCCCTGATTGGCGCGTGGCGCCGCGCCCAGCCAGCACGGCTGCGGCGCTGGGTGATAACCCTGCCTGCGCGGGTGACCACGCACGCGCGCAAGCGAACCGTCCAGTGTCGCCGCGACGAGCCCCTGCGTCACGCGCTGCTCGCGGCGTTGCGCGGCCTGCGGGAGCTGATCCCGCCGCGGGTCCACGCGCTGAAGCTCGCATAGCCCAGCATGGGCAAGCCCGTCCCGATGGTGGCCAGTATCGTGCTCGGCCACGTACCGGCGGAAGAGCATACCGCCACGAAACGGCGAGGAACAAGGGGCGGTCGCAGTCGCGCGCAGGCTGCGGCGCAGCAGGCTGCGGCGCAAACGTCAGCGAGGCTTTCGTGCGTGACATCCATCGCGCAGCACTGGCGCGCGATGGATGTCACGCCGTTGTGGACCATTTCGTCGATCGGGCGCGACAACCTGAGGCCCGCCAGCAACACCAAGGCGAGCTCGCGTCTCGGTGGGGCCAACCGATCACAGCGAGACCGGCGCGGGGCGTGTCGCGAGCGAGCTGCTGGAGAATGCGCCGGTGGGAGCGAGGCAGATCAGCATCTCTCGCTCTCGTCGACGTGGCGCCCTGCCGGTCGCCACTGGTACGCGTATTGCTAAGTCTGCTAGCAAGAGAGTAGTTCGTCCCGCGTTCTTCAACAAGGAAAAGTGTATGCGTCTGTACTTCCCCAGTTCCCCCCGACACCTCGCCATTACCGGCCTCGCCGCCCTGCTGAGCCTGGCCCCGCAGGCCCGCGCCCAGGACATCAACGGTGGCTCCAGCTGGAGTGGCTGGAACTTGGTCGGCCGGTCGGACCAGCTCGGCGTCTACGGCGCCGGCTCGACCGCAACCGTTTATAAGGTTTACCGGACGCTCTTCAGCTTCATGAACAACGGGGTCTCCGGCAGCCCGACGGGTGGTGGACCCACGGGCGGGGCCACGGGGTTCGGCACCGGCACATTCAGTAGTGGTGCGTTCGCGAACGGCAACACCGTCCTCGGCATCGGGATCGAGTGTGTGGGGCCGTGCACGCTGTCGAAGCCGACGATCAAATTCGACCTCGACAACGACAGCTACGCGGCCGCGTCGTCGGTGGGCGGTAGCGACGGGCGGGTGAACTTCTCGCAGTGGTCGAAATTCCGCGACTTCACCGTCCAGTTTGAACCGACCGACGCCTGGCGGGGCGGTATTCTGACCATGCAGGCCGGCGTTGGTGCCGGCTACGTTGGCACCAGCAATCCGCAGCAGATCGTCGGCAGCAACGGGTCGGGGGTAAGCTACGACTGGCCCTTCCGCGCCTTCGCGCAGTCGGGCAGCTACCAGATGTTCTTCGACCTCAACGCGATGCAGACGCTGTACGGGGTTGGTAGCCCGAATCCATCCGGCAAGAATGTGAACTTCACCGGCATCGGCGCCTTTGGCCCCAGCACGGGCTTTGCGCTCAACGGGGTGGGGGACAATCAGGTTGTGTTCTCCGCCCCCACGCAGCTCAACGTCGTCCCTGAGCCCGCGTCGCTTGCCTTGGTAGGCGCGGGGATGGTCGGGTTCGCGCTCGCTGCCCAGCGCCGCCGGCGCCGAGCCTGACGACCGCCCGATGGATTGCCATGCCGCCGGCGTCGCGCCCTCGCGATGCCGGCAGCATGGCATCTGGGGGCATCGCCGCCCGCCGTCTTGTCGGGCCGAGGTCGCCCTTGGCCCCGGCCGGTTGGCGTCGTCCAATACCGGAGCCGCCCCCGCTCGTCAATGCTGACGGGCCCATACGGCCGGATAGGAAATTGGGCTCTTCTGGGTTTGTAGTGGGTTCCCTCAGCCGACGTGGGGCTCGAGGTCCAGCCCCCCGCAGTGAAAGTAGATCGCCATCTTGAACGTCTCCCGGTCGCGGTAGCCGCGGGCGCTGTACTTGATCCACGGGATCTTCGCATTCGGCCCCTCGGTCACCGCGTTGGTGATCCGGTGCTTCAGGTACGTCAGGATGTGCTCGAGCGGGCGCTGCCGCATGCGGGCAAACTTTTTCATGGGCTCGAGGCGCGACCGCATCGCCCAGCCATACCAGCGGCGAGAGCACGTGCGCGCGGCGCCCACGTCGGTGTAGTCCCATAAGTGGCGGAGACGTTCCTTCATGGCCCAGGCGCGAGCGGTCTGCAGGGGGCTGTCGCGCAGCGCAGCGAACTCGCGCCAGGCCTTTGCCGAGCAGGTGGTCGGGTTGTTGAGCCAGGCATCCTCGGTGCGCGTGAGCGGGGACGTCCCCGCCGCCGCCAACGCCCGGTGCTCCTGCTTGCGCACCGTATCGACGGTGGGGAGCACATGCTGCATCACATGGAACGCGTCGAACACGATCTTGCGATCCGCCTCCGGCACGTGAACGCGAAGCGTCTTGCGATAGGGCTCCCACATATCCATCGCGAGGGCGGTGATACCGGTGCGTTGCGCCTCGCTCAGCCCCTCGAAGAAGGGCGCCAGACTGACCGCGTGCCGATCATCGGCGACGGGCAGGATGCGAGCTGCGTCGAGATCGACCACGACGCTCACATACTGATGGCGCTTCAAGAAACGCGTCTCGTCGATGCCGAGAGGCGGCACCACCGCCGGCTGCCGACGGGCGAGGCCGCGCCGCACCGCCCGCGCCATGATCCCCCGAGTTTCGTCCCACGTCAGCCCCAGGCGCCGCGCGACGGCCGTCGGCGTGGCCTCGCGCAACCACGCGATCTCCAAGCGCTCGAACAGGAGCGTAAAGCGTGAGCCCGGCTCGCCCCACGGCACGCGCGTCGTGCGGACCCCATGCGGGCACAGTGCACGCGCGGGACCCGCGCGCACAGCTCCGCCGCGACCCACACCTCCACCTCGCCCGGCTCCATCCGGAGCTCAACCCGCTCGACCTGCCACGGGGCCTGCAGCCCCAGAATCGCCTGATACAGCGCCCGATCGTCCACCTCGCCTCCCGGCTGAAGCCCCTCGCCAGAGGCTACCCACCCACTCGATTTCCTGAAGAGCCAATTGTTCTTCGATCAGATCGCGGAGGCGGCGAGCCAGAACGAATCCTTGAAGATGTCGGCCGCGGTCAATTCATTGGACAAACTCCAACTGGTTTTCCGCCAGGTGCTCGAAACGCTGTTCGTCGAGCGCATGGAGCTGAACGAGGAGCTCTTCGCCAGCTACATGGGGAAGCTGGACATGCAGGAGCTCGTTGCGAAGTGGCTGGGCAGTCAGGTGTACGATCGGCTATCGCGTCACGCGTGAATGCTGGTGGCGCGTGGTGCAGGAGCCGATGGCTTCCCGGTCAACGCCTCGCAAGCCGCTCTGCGACCATGCGCTTCAGCGAACCGTCTTCGAGATACGGGCGCAGGTATTTCCCGGGGCAGCCCGTCTGGGCGTAGTGGTAATGACCGCCGATGGCGTCGACCGTCAGGCCGTTCTCGCGGATCGCCCATGCCATGAGGTCGGCAATGGCATTCAGCTGCGCCGTCGACGGCTCCTGCAGGTCGTAGTTCCCGATCATGCTGATCAGGAAATGCCCGCCGGGATCGTACGTCGTGTTGGTCTCGCCCATGAAATGCCAATCACGACCTTCGTACACGTCCCCCTCGAGGTCGAGGAGAAAGTGATACGGGACATCCCACCAATTACGCTCGCGCGCGCCCCACGCCTGCAGGTTGCGCAGCCGCTGCGCGGGGTCTTCGGTCGGGGACAACACCCGCGCATCGCCGGTGTGATGCAGCGTGACGTGCGCAATGGTGTGCGGAACACGTACACGCATGGCCGCACCGCCAGCGGAATCGCTGCGCGCGATTTCCGGCGGTAGCGACTGCACGGTGGCCATTTCGAGCGCTACGAGTCCGGCGCCCAACTCACCTGGGCCGTACACGGCGACCACCGCCGTGTGCATACCGCCCCAATTGAACGCTTGCCCCTCCGCGACGTCGCGGACGTCGGTGAGGCCGCCCTGGCGCAGCTGCAATCGCACGACGTCGGTGTTCTTGCCGTTGCGCGCTTCCACCGCCGTGCGCTCCACAACGAGCTGCAGCGACTTGAACACGAGCGTGTCACCCGCACGAATGTTCCGGCGCACGGCATCGGCCGCGTGGCCCAGCGGTGCCTGCTGCTGCCACACGGCGTGCCGGATGACCGGCGGTTGCATCGAGACACCGACCACCGTCGGTGCCATCACCACGGCGAGGAGCGCCGTCAGCGCCCGCATGCTCACGAACGCTCCATCGCCACGGTGCTTACTGTCCCGTGGTTGCGGGCTTCACGATTTCCGGCAGCACCGCCGCCACGCGCTTCATCTCGTCGGGTGTGCCAATGCTGATACGCGCCCACGTGGTGTACGGCGGGAACGCGCGGCCAATGAGGAAGCCCTTGGTGAGCATCGCTTCCTGCACCTTCTCCACCGGCATGCCCGTGTCGAAAAAGACGAAGTTCGTGTGCGACGATGTCATGCGACGCCCCAGCGCCTTGACCGCCGTCTGCATGATGGCGCGCCCTTCGCTGTTGCGATCGCGGCACATGTTCTGATACGCCGTGTCCTGCAATGACGCGGCCGCCGCGCGTGCACCGAACACCCCGGGGAAACTCGTGACGCACGGCTGCAGGCGCGCGATGATGTCGGGGCGCGCAATCGCGAAGCCCGTACGCAGTCCGGCGAGCCCGTGAATCTTTGAGGCGGTGCGCGAAATGATGACGTTCTCACCCGCCTTCACGAGATCGATCATGCTCGTGTAGCCCGGGTCGATCACGAAGTCATGATACGCCTCGTCCACCAGCACCACCGATTTGCGCGACGCGTTGCTCACGAACGCGCGCAGCTTCGCCGAATCGGTGAGCGTCCCGGTGGGGTTGTTCGGATTGCACACGAACACGAGATCGACCGACTGCACGTGCCGGCGCTCCATCGCTTCAAGGTCATGCGCGAGATCGCCGTCGAGCGCCACCTTGTGGACGCGCGCGCCGAGGGCCTCCGCGTAGCGCGGCAGTCCTTCGTACGTGGGCCACGGCGTGAGCACTTCGCCGCCCTGCATGGCGTAGGCGAGCGCCACGATCGAGAGCACATCGCCCGAGCCGGCGGTGACGAGCACATAGTCTTCGGGCACGCCCATCTGCTTCGCGTAGATCTTGCGCAACTCGGGTACGGCCGCCGCCCCATACCAGGCGTGCTCCTTCCACATGTCGTTGATGGCCTGCTTGGCCGACGGCGCCATGCCGTACGGGTTTTCGTTCGACGCCAGCCGAATGGGGCCGTCGGCGCGACGCATCGCTTCGATTTCCCGTTCGAGGGCGAGGAACCCGTCGAGCGTCGTCTGTCCGTTGACGACCGCCGGTGCGGCAGGGGCCTCGAGCGCCGGAAGCAACGCCGGTGACAGCGACTGCGTGGCAATCGCGCCACCCGCCACGAGGCCGGAAGACTTGAGCCACTGACGGCGGGAGAGCGGATTGAAGGCGCGCGTGGTCATGACAGGCTCCGCAGGCGAAAGGTCGGGAACGATCCGGGGCAGCAGGGGACGGGATACGTTACGGCCAATCGGCTGGAAACGCACGGAAAACTTCGCGCGGGTGGGGCGGATCCTGCGCCCCTGCCGTCTGTGTGGCTGCCGTCTGCGTGCTCGGCGTGATCCCGCGGCACCGCGCCGAGACGGCAGACGGCAGGAGCCCAGACGGCAGGCGCGGGGGAACGGCGGAGACTCCTGCGCCCCTGCTGTCTGTGTGGCTGCGGTCTGCGTGCTCGGCGTGATCCCGCCGCATCGCGCCGAGACGGCAGACGGCAGGAGCCCAGACCGCAGGCGCGGGGGAACGGCGGAGACTCCTGCGCCCCTGCCGTCTGTGTGGCTGCCGTCTGCGTACTCGGCGCGAACCCGCCGCATCGCGCCGAGACGGCAGACGGCAGGAGCCCAGACCGCAGGCGCGGGGGAACGGCGGAGACTCCTGTGCCCCTGCCGTCTGTGTGGCTGCCGTCTGCGTGCTCGGCGTGATCCCGCGGCACCGCGCCGAGACGGCGGACGGCAGGAGCCCAGACGGCAGGCGCGGGGGAACGGCGGAGACTCCTGCGCCCCTGCGGTCTGTGTGGCTGCCGTCTGCGTACTCGGCGTGATCCCGCCGCACCGCGCCGAGACGGCAGACGGCAGGAGCCCAGACCGCAGGGGCGGGGGAACGGCGGAGACTCCTGTGCCCCTGCTGTCTGTGTGGCTGCCGTCTGCGTGCTCGGCGTGATCCCGCGGCATCGCGCCGAGACGGCGGACGGCAGGAGCCCAGACCGCAGGGGCGGGGGAACGACGGAGACTCCTGCGCCCCTGCCGTCTGTGTGGCTGCCGTCTGCATTCTCGGCGTGATCCCGCGGCATCGCGCCGAGACGGCGGACGGCAGGAGCCCAGACCGCAGGCGCGGGGGAACGGCGGAGACTCCTGTGCCCCTGCTGTCTGTGTGGCTGCCGTCTGCATTCTCGGCGCGAACCCGCCGCATCGCGCCGAGACGGCGGACGGCAGGAGCCCAGACCGCAGGCGCGGGGGGAACGGCGGAGACTCCTGCGCCCCTGCTGTCTGTGTGGCTGCCGTCTGCATTCTCGGCGCGAACCCGCCGCATCGCGCCGAGACGGCGGACGGCAGGAGCCCAGACCGCAGGCGCGGGGGCTCAGTGGGAATGGTCGTGTGTGCTGTCGGCCACCGATGCCGGCGCCCCTGGTGCCGTACTCTCGGGCGAGTCCGACAGGTGCTCCTGCACGATGCGCCACTGCCCACCTTGCCGTCGCCAGAGCATCGTCCACGCCCCGCTCACGACGTGGGAGGTGTTGCGTGGGGTGAGGTGGGGAATGCTATAGGTGAGGGTTACCACGGCGGCGTCGCGGGTGATGAGGTCGACGTACGTGGAGCCCAGCACGAACTTGGGGTCGCGCATGTTCTGTCCTACGCGCTGCCAGAAGCCGCGAGTTTCGCCCGCGAGGGTGTCGCGCGTCGTGGTCACCCGTCCCGCCACGGCCGAAATGACGCGACCGGATTCGGGGTAGAGCGCCAGCAACCGGTCGGGGGCGTCGGGCTGCGAAAAGTCGTAGGCCTGCACGACCAGCGCGCTCAGCGAATCGGCAATCGCCCGGCGTTCCTCGGGGGCAATCTGTTCGGGATTCCGGCAGGCGGACCCGAGCGCAACGGTGCCGGAAAGCGTCAGAGCGAGCACGATCGTTCGAACAGTGGGGGGCAGGGCGCGCATCATACCGGGTAGTGTGGGGACGGGTGGGTCTCGCGGCGCGGACACTTTCTGAGCGAACCTGTCCCCGAAAAGAGACGCGCGCGAGACTGAACGTGCTCGCGATCACTCGGAACGGTCCGCAACGGCGATATGGCCCAGCAATTGCCCTGCCCAACCATATCGGTGGCACGCCGGCAGGGGGTCGGACGCGCACGCCGCGGTGAGTGGAGGGGCTGTGCGACAGAGCAACGTGCGTAGACGGAGCGCCAGGGTGGCCGCAGGGATGGTGGTCACCGTCGGGATGCTCGCCTGTGGTGGTGATCGGGAGCAGGGGGGGATGACCGCCGACTTGGAGCGTGATCTGCAATTGGCCGCGAACGCGCGTGCGCCGCAAACGGCCGTCGTCTCGGCGATCGAGGGCGGCCCGCGCAATGCGCCAACCGGTACCGAACGCGGGGCGCGTGATGCGGTCAACACGCCGCGTCGAACCCCTCGCCCTCGTCCGCAGGCGGAGGTGCAGGAGGTTGCGGTCTCCGACCTCCCCGAGGAGGCCACGGCCCCGGCGGTGGCGGTGACCGAGACGGTCGAGCCCACGCCGGCGCCGGCGCCGCAACCCGGCATTCAGTACCCAGAGCCCGAGCCCGTCGTGGGCACGGCGACATCTCGCGGTCCCTCGGCGGGCAGCGGTGAGGCAGAAGGACACGGTGACATGGGGACCGGCACCGGCCGACGCGGCGGCGGCTGGGGCGGCATTATTGGGGTGATCATTCGTGGCGGGGCCGCCGGGATCGACAACTGCGAAGAGCACGATCGCCGGCGCGCAGGCCGCAACGGCCGCCGCGGCGGCGGCGGGATCATCATGGTGGGCGGTGGCATGGGCCCCATGGGCGGTGTCATTGCCAACGGCGGCGGCATCGTTCGCCCCACGTTCCCGCGCTGAGCGCTGGCCGGCGCGCCGTCGGGTTCGAGATCGAGCGTCATCAGCGCGTCTTGTCAAATGACAGGGCGCGCTGACGGCGTATTGCCTCCCGCGTAATCGAATTTCGCCGCCCACCTCGGCCAAACTGCTTGCTCCCCCCTCCGGTGCTGCGCTAGGCTTCCGCGAGTGAACACGCACTTCGAACAGCTTGGCGGTGAAGCCGGCATCCGGACGCTGGTAGACCGCTTTTACGACCTCATGGACACCGCGCCTGAGGCCGCGACGATTCGCGCGTTGCACGCCGCCAATCTCAAGGTGTCGCGGGAGAAGCTGTTCCTCTTCATGTGCGGCTGGACCGGTGGTCCCCAGCACTACACCGAGAAGTACGGCCATCCGCGCCTGCGCATGCGACACTTCCCGTTTGCCATCGGCGCGCAAGAGCGCGACGAGTGGCTGTGGTGCATGGACCGCGCGCTCGCCGAGCACGAGGCGCCGGACGAGCTCAAGACCTTACTTCGCCAGCGGCTGCAGCAGCTGGCGGATCACATGCGCAACCAGCCGGAGTAATCGGTGCGAATTGTCGGTGGGAAGTTTGGTGGCCGCAGCCTGACGTCACCCAAGGATTTTCGCGTACGCCCCACGGCGGAAGCGGTGCGCGTGCAGATCATGAAGCTGCTCGCGGAGGATCTCGCCGGCGCCCGCGTTGCCGATCTCTTTGCCGGAACGGGCGCGTTGGGACTCGAAGCGTTGTCGCGCGGTGCCAAGTACGTCGACTTCGTCGAGTTCCGTCCGTCGAGCCTGCACGCGCTGAAGGCGAACATTGCCGCGCTCCGCGTGTCGACCAAGTGCCGCGTGTACAAGAAAGACGCATTGCCCTTTGCCGATATGCTCACGCCCGACCGGTACGACATCGCGTTCGTCGATCCGCCGTACGAGTCACGCATGCTCGACCGACTCATCGAGCGATGGCAGCGGGCGCCGTGGTCGCGCGTGCTCGTAGCGGAACATCTCAAAACCCACGTGCTCCCCAAGGGCGCCAGGATTCACGTCCTCGAAGACACTTCGATTTCGGTGTATCGCGCGCCCATCATCGTCCCAGAAGTCGCGCCCGTGTCCGATACGGTTGTTTCGCCGATTCTCCCACCGACCGACTCACCCACCGAGCCATGACCCTCCGGCTTCGCGCTGTTGCCGCTGCGACTGTTCTGCTGGCGAGCACCATTCTCCATGCCCAGCCGGCCAAGTGGGCCGAGCAGGCCAAGCGCGTGACGATCATGCGCGACCAATGGGGCGTCGCGCATGTGTACGGAAAGTCCGACGCCGATGCCGTGTTCGGCATGATCTACGCGCAGGCGGAAGACGACTTCAACCGTGTGGAGACGAACTACATCAACGCGCTGGGGCGACTGGCCGAAGTCGAAGGGGAGCGTGAGGTCTGGCGCGACCTGCGCATGAAGCTGTTCATCGACACGCTCGAGCTCAAGAAGCTGTACGTGAGCAGCCCGGCGTGGCTCCAGGCGTTGATGGTGGGGTGGTCCGATGGACTCAACTACTATCTCAGCACGCATCCGCAGGTGAAGCCGCGCTTGATCACGACGTTCGCACCGTGGATGGCGCTTGCGTTCAGTGAAGGCTCGATTGGTGGTGACATCGAGAGCGTGAACTTGCGTGGTCTCGAACAGTTCTATGGCCCCCGCAGTGCCACGCCAGCGCCCTCGCGCAACGACGACGCGACGCCGGCGCCTTTCGGCGAAGAGCCCGGCGGGTCCAACGGCTTCGCCGTCGCGCCGCAGAACACCGTGAACGGCCGTGCGCTGCTCATGATCAATCCGCACACGTCCTTCTACTTTCGCCCCGAGATCCACATGGTGAGCGAAGAGGGACTCAATGCCTACGGCGCGGTGACGTGGGGGCAGTTCTTCATCTATCAGGGCTTCAACAGCCGGTTGGGGTGGATGAACACCTCAGGTGGTGGCGACGTCATCGACGAGTATCTCGAGACCGTCACGCCGAAGGGGAAGCAGTGGACGTACAAGTACGGCACCGGCACGCGTGCGGTGACGTCGAAGGTCATTCGTTTGCCGTACAAGACGGCCACCGGCATGGCGGAGAAGGTGATCACGGCGTACTTCACGCACCATGGCCCCGTCATTCGCATGGACGGGGCGCAGTGGGTGGCGGTGAAGATGATGAACAATCCGCTCGACGCCATTCAGCAGAGCTACGGCCGCACCAAGGCGACGAACTACGAAACGTTCAAGCAGGTGATGGCGCTGCGTACGAATTCGTCGAACAACACAGTGTATGCCGACGCCGATGGCGTGATTGCGTACTTCCACGGCAATTTCATCCCCAAGCGCAACGCCGGAATCGATTTCACCAAGCCGGTGGACGGCAGTGACCCGCGTACGGAGTGGCAGGGGCTGCACGCGCTCGACGAGATGATCACGCTCAAGAACCCGGCGACCGGGTGGCTCGTGAACACGAACAACTGGCCGTTCACGGCATCGGGCGCGAGCAGCCCCAAGGCGAGTGAGTGGCCGGTGTATATGTCGGCGCAGCGCGAAGACAACGCGCGCGGCGTGCACGCGGTGCGTGTGCTGCAGAACCGCAAGGACTTTACCGTCGAAGGACTCATTGGAGCGGCATACGACAGCTATTTGCCGGCCATGGAGCAGCTCATTCCACCGGTCATCGCGGCGTACGATGCGCTGCCGTCCGACGACCCGCTGCGCGCGAAGCTCGCTGTACAGGTGCGAACGCTGCGTGCATGGGATTACCGGTTCGGCGTTGCGAGTGTCGCCATGACATTGGCCAACGCCTACGGCGAGCAGGTGACCATGTCGTCGGCGGCGGCGGCGCGAGAGGCGGGCGTCCCGGTGCTCGACTACATCGCCACCAAGGCGCAGCCAGCCGCCGTGCTCACGGCGCTCGCTGCCGCGTCGGAGCGTCTCGATCGCGACTTCGGTTCGTGGCAGACGCCCTGGGGCGACGTGAATCGTTTTCAGCGACTCAACGGCGATATCAACGGCACCTTCGACGATAGCAAGCCGAGCTTGCCGGTGGCGTTTGCCTCGGCCAACTGGGGCTCGCTTGCTGCCTACGGACAGACGGGCCAGCGCACCACCAAGAAGTACTACGGAAACCGCGGCAACAGCTTCGTGGCGGCGGTGGAGTTCGGCCCGCGCATTCGTGCCAAGAGCGTGCTGGCGGGCGGCGTGAACGCTGATCCCAACTCGCCGTACTTCTTCAATCAAGGCGAGCGCTACGCCACGGGGCAATTCAAAGACGTGAGTTTCTACCGCGAAGATGTCGAAAAGCACGCGGTGCGCACGTACCAGCCCGGGCAGTAACCGTGAGTGCGCCCCTGCCGACAGCGGCAATCGACTTCGGCGCGAGCAACACGGATGTCGTGATCCACGACGGCACGACCTCGCGTCACTGGCGCTTGCCCAGCGAAGGGCAGCCCAGTGACGAGCGCGTGCGATATGCCTTGGCACAGGGGCAGCTGACGCCCGCCGAGGTGAGTTGGATTGCGGTGACCGGTGGTAACCGCACGGAACTGGCTGCGGCACTCGACGGGCGCGCCATTCATCACGTGCCCGAAGTGCAGGCGATCGGGCGCGGCGGTCTTGCCCTCACGGGGCTCGAGCGCGCGGTGGTGGCGAGTGCGGGGTCGGGTACGGCGGTCGTCGCGGCCGGCCCAGGCATCGCGAAGCACGTGAGCGGCACGGGCGTGGGCGGCGGCACGCTCGTGGGGCTCTCGCGTCTGTTGCTCGGCACCGTCGATCCGCGCGAGATCGACGCGCTGGCGCTCCAAGGCAAGGACACGTCGCTCAACCTCACCATCGGCGAAATTCTCGGTCAGGCCATCGGGTCGCTGCCGCCGGAAACGACGGCGGTGAACTTCGGCCGAGTGGCCCGTCATGCCGTAGAGGCGTCGCGCGAAGACACGGCGGCCGCGCTCGTGAACATGGTGGGGCAGGTCATCGCGGTCATCGCCATCAACGCGGCCCGTGCCGAGCAGATGGACGACACGGTCATCGTGGGGCACCTTACCGACCTCCCGTGCATTCGCCGCACCTTCGAGCTGGTGGGGCAGTACTACCGCGCGAGCATCAAGATTCCGCACGACGGCGGATCGGCGACGGCGCTGGGAGCGTTGCTGGTTGTACGCGATCAGCTGCGCGCGTAAGCCGCAGACATCATGGACACGCCGCGGGTCAAGATCTGCTGCATCATGTCCGAGCGCGAAGCGGCAACCGCTATAGTGTCTGGAGCGTCAGCGCTTGGGCTGGTATCGCATATGCCCAGCGGGCCCGGCGTCATTGATGACGCGGAGATTGCCCGTATCGTGCCGAGTGTTCCCGCGGGCATCGAGACGTTTCTCCTGACGTCTCTGCGGGACACTGAGCACATTGCCGCGCAGCACGCCCGGTGTGGCACGACGACGCTCCAACTGGTGGACCATCTTCCGGTGGAGATGCATGAGCGGCTGCGGACGTTGCTGCCTGGCGTACGCCTCGTACAGGTCGTTCATGTCCTCGACGAGCATTCCGTGGCGTATGCCCGCGAATGCGCCGGGGCCGTGGATGCGCTGTTGCTCGACTCCGGCAACCCCGCATTGGCAGTACAGGAATTGGGCGGCACCGGCCGCACCCACGATTGGCAACTGAGCCGGCGTATTCGCGATGCCGTCGCCGTGCCGGTCTATCTCGCCGGCGGCCTCAATGCCGACAACGTGGGGGACGCGATTGCCACGGTCCGCCCATACGGTCTCGATCTATGCAGTGGTGTGCGAAGTCATGGACGCCTGGACGTGGCAAAGCTTCACGCGTTCATGAACGCCGTGCGCGCCGCCGGTACGCCCTGACGTTCATTTCGCGGGGCAGAGCTGCTTGAGAGCGAGTGCCGGTACGGAGCCCGGCACGGGGGCTGCGTAGCCAGGAATTTTGACGATACGTTCGTTGGCGATCTTCGTGAACTTATCGTCGCCGTAGTAGCGATTTTCGAGCACGGCCACCGTACCCTCGGCGCATCGCACCGCGACGTTGGTGCGCGACCCGTACCAGTCGCCGCCCGGCGCCTTGGCGGGCTTGAGGAACGTGGTGCGCAGCGTCGCCGTGATTTCCTTGGCCGCGCGCTTGACCGTGCGCGTCTCGAGCGCGACGGCGTTGCCGCCGGAGATCGTGCCGACCGGCTGCAGTGATTGTGCCGTGGCCCACGCGGGAACGGTTGCGAGCAGCGCGATCGCCGAGAACAAATTGGTGGGTAGTCGCATGCAGCGAAAATACGAGCAGCGCGCAGCGCGCACCATTCTCCTGCGAGGGCGGTTCTCCTCCGTCCCTGCCATCTGAGTGGCTGCCGTCTGCCGTCTCGGCGCGATGCGGCGGGTTTCGCGCTGAGACGGCAGACGGCAGCCACTCAGACGGCAGGCGCGGGGGAACTGCGGTTCTTTCTACGGCTTGA